>NZ_JBKFEH010000017.1:0-335020 GCF_053572355.1 Duganella kummerowiae | reverse complement strand
CATCAAACGTCCACACTTATCGACTGTAAATTGTTAAAGAACTTCGGTCCTGCGTCGCTGACGAAGCGTTGTGTTCGCTCAGCACAGAAGCGAGATTATGCAGCGTTTTGTTTATCTCGTCAACCCCGTTCAACTTCGCGTTTTGCTGCGTTGTCTTGCGAGGGACGGAACTATAGCCGATTTTTCCTTCCAGCGCCAGCTTTTTGCCGTCTGTCGCAATCCTGTGGTGTGCGAGGGCCGCAGCCGGTAGAGTTGCATCATTCCAATATGGCTTCCGAGTACCTGATATATGTTCCCTCTGCCCAAGATTCAAGAAGTGCTGAAAACCCTGCTGTCGTGGCTGCACAGGGGGTTCGACGCCGTCGCCACCTGGGTTACCGAGTTGTCATGGTGGAAGTTCCTCGTGTTCGCGGTGCTGACACTGATTGCAGGCTCCATCCTGCAGGAGGAGCTGTTTTCATCCAGCCCGGATGAGGAAATCGTCACCAGCAAGCGCGCCAACAAGAAAGGCGCCGACACCAACATCCTGATCGACGACAGCGGCATCCACTTCAATCCCCGCGGCCGGCTGCGCAACAAGGACGAGCAAGGAAGCAAACACGGTGATCCGGTAGAGCCAGCCGAGCCTGCGGAACCGCCGCAGCCGCCCGAAGCCCCCGCCACACCGGAAACCCCGGCTACGCCCAGCCATGGCAAAGGCGGCAGCGGCGCCAAGGGCTCAGCTTCGGTACCTGCCCTGCCCGCCTTGCCCGGCGAAGAAGTCCACATCGAACTGCCGCCGCAAATCGGTGAAGAATTGTCCAACGCCATAGAGGAAGCCGTGGACGACGCCGCCGAACAGAAGGTCAAGCGCTATCACGGCCAGGCCTCCACCTGGTTCAAGAGTTTCGTCTCGCTGCTGGTGCTGGCCCTGTTCGGCACCAAGGCGCTGATGGGCGGCAAGAAGCGCGCCGAAGCGGAAACCCAGAGCGCCAACGCGGCCGCCGAGCGCGAATCCATGCAGCGCCAGCTCAGCGAAGCCAAGATGCAGATGATGCAAGCCCAGGTCGAGCCCCATTTCCTGTTCAACACCCTGGCCTCGGTCGAACACCTGATCGAGACCAATCCGCCGCGCGCCTCCGCCATGCAGCGCAGCCTGATCAAATACCTGCGCGCCGTGCTGCCGCAAATGCGTGACAGCAATCTGGTGACCAACCTCGGCCGCGAGGCCGACATGGTGGAAGCCTATCTGAACCTGCTGAAAATGCGCATGGAAGAGCGCCTCACGGTCGATTTCGACGTGCCAGAGGGCCTGCGCACGGCGGCCTTCCCTCCGATGATGCTGCAATCCATGGTGGAAAACGCCATCAAGCACGGGCTGGAAGCCAAGCCCGAAGGCGGCACCCTGACGGTGCGCGCCGAGGTGGCGCACAGCAAGCTGCGCGTGATCGTGGCCGATACCGGCCTGGGTTTCGGCGCCATTCCCAGCACCGGCACCGGCCTGGGCCTGTCGAATATCCGCGAGCGGCTCAAGCTGCTGCATGGCGAGCAGGCCCAGTTGCTGATTGCCGCCAACAGCCCCAGCGGCGTGATTGCCACCATCGAAGTGCCGTATCAGCTGTCCAAGACCAAGCAATAAGCCCGCCGGTTGCCAGCCGCCCGGATTCGTTGAATAATTAACCAATTCACCAAACACATAACGCACCCATGCCTACCGCAATCATTGCAGACGACGAGCGCCTGATGCGCGACCAGCTGCGCATGCGCCTGGAACAAGTCTGGCCCGAGCTGGACATCCTGGGCGAAGCCAAGAATGGCGACGAAGCCATCGCACTGGTCGAGCAGCTCAAGCCGGATTTTACCTTCCTCGATATTCGCATGCCCGGCAAGACCGGCATGGAAGCGGCTGCCGAGATCGGCAACAAAAGCCATATCGTGTTCGTTACCGCCTATGACGCCTACGCCGTGGAAGCCTTCGAGCGCGGCGCGGTGGACTATGTGCTCAAGCCGTCCGAGCCGGAACGCCTGAAGATCACGGTGGACCGCCTCAAGACCCGGCTGGACAAGCCTTCCGCGCCGGCCGATGTCAACGCCAGCGTGACGGCCATGCTGTCGCAGCTGGCCGAAAAGATCGCCGCGCCCAAGCCCAAGTACCTGCAATGGATACAGGCCAGCATAGGCCAGGACCTGCGCATGATACCGGTCGAGGAAATCCTGTTCTTCCGCTCGGACGAGAAATACACCTGCGTCCAGACCGAGCGCTACGAAGCCCTGATACGCAAGCCCGTGCGCGACCTGGCCGAGGAACTTGATCCCGCCCTGTTCTGGCAGATACACCGCGCCACGCTGGTCAATGTCAACGCCATCGAGGGCGTGACGCGCGACATACGCGGCCGCCACCTGGTCATGATCAAGGGCCGCAGCGACAAGCTGGAAGTCAGCCGCAGCTTCCTGCACCTGTTCAAGCAAATGTAATCCACCAGGAAAGCCCTCTCACTCCTGCGGCACATCAAGCCACCCCGCCCCGCCCCGCGATAGTCTGGCCGGACGTCCGATCGTTCCGGCCAGGCCATCCATGCCCGATACCACCACCTCCCGCAAGCTGCTGCGCGTCCTGGCCGGGGCCGGCCTGCTGCTGGCCGCGCGCCTGGCCTGGCGCCTGGCCCTGCCCTCCTGGCGGGCGGCCGCCAGCGCCCAGGAGCGCGGCCGCAGCATCATCCAGCACGCCAGCGAGGCCATCATCTCCACCGACGATCAGCAGCGCATTCTGATGGCCAACCCGGCCGCCGCCGCCATGTTCGGCACCACGCTGGAGGCCATGCAGGGCGCGCCGCTCAGCGACTTCCTGCCGCGCGACCAGCGCATGCCGGCCGACGGCGCCGCCACAGGCTATTTCGGCGCCACCGGCATCCGCCTGGGCGTAACGGGCCGGCGCGCCGCCGATTACGCAGTCACCGGCCTCAAGGCGGACGGCCAGTATTTTCCGCTGGAGGGATCGATTTCCTCGGCCAGCGAGGACGGACGCAGTATCTATACGGTGATACTGCGCGACATTACCGAACGCAAGCAGATCCAGGAACAGCTGCAGCAATCTTATTCCCAGCTGCGCGAGCTGTCGGCCGCGCTGCAGACCATACGGGAGGAGGAGCGCACCCACATCGCGCGTGAACTGCACGACGACCTGGGCCAGCTGCTGGCCACCCTGCGGGTCGACCTGACCCTGCTGCAACAGCAGCCGGGCGCCGGCCCGGCCACCCAGCGCCTGCTGCACAGCATGGATGGCCTGCTGCTGACGGCCATCACCTCGCTGCGCCGCATCGCCGGTAACCTGAGGCCGCGCGCGCTTGACGAGGGGGGATTGTATTTTGCGCTGGAAAGCCTGCGCCAGGATTTCGCCGACCGGCACGGCATCGCCTGCGAACTGGTGGCGGACGAGGAGGAACTGGAACTGAACGAGGTCTACAGCACGGCCATCTACCGCATCGTGCAGGAAGCCTTGACCAATATCGCACGTCATGCAGGCGCACGGCACGTCAGCCTGCGCCTGCGGCGCGGCCCGGAGGGATTACTGCTGGAAATCCAGGATGACGGACACGGCATCGCCGAGCAGGACATGAACAAGGCGGCCTCGTTCGGCCTGATCGGGATGCGTGAGCGGGTCTGGGCCCTGCATGGCGACATTGCCATCGCCAGCAATGGCGGCACGCTGATCACGATCAGCCTGCCGCTGCCGGCCCAGCCCGGGGCCTAACGCTTAGAACGCGTGGCGTATGCCCAGGTTGAAGGCTTTGTCGCCGCTACCGGCTTCATTGTTGTTACCGACGGTGTAGCCGGCGCCGTTCTTGTTCTTGATCTTGGCGTAGGCGACGTAGGCGTTGGTACGCTTGGACAGGGCGTGCAGGTAGCCCAGGGCCCACTGGTCGGCGTCCTGGTTGAAGGACTTGTCATCCTTGCGGATGTAGGAAGCCACCACGGTGCCGGCCGGCGCCACCGGGATCTGCACGCCAACCAGGATGTCGCTGCTGTCCAGGCTGGGCTTGGGTGCGGTCTTGTAGTTGTAGGCGTTGGCCACCGGCAGGGCGGCGCTGTTGTAGCCCTTGTCCGAACCGTAGGCGAAGTAGGCTTTCAGCACGTCGAAATCGTAGTTGATCACGAACAGGGTGTTGCGGCCGATGTCGCGCGACACGGCGGCGGTGGTGCCGGAGGCCACGGTGTCGCTGTTGCGGTTGTTGTACACCAGGCGGGTGTTCAGCTTGCCCTGCGAGTAGTTCAGGCCCAGGCCGAACTGGCGGCCGGCGCTGCTGTCGCCAGCCTGCTCGCCCAGCGAGTACAGGGCTTCGCCCGAGAAACCGTCGAAGTTCGGGCTGGCGTAGACGATGGCGTTGCTGGTGCGGGTCTGGGCGCCGGTGGTCGGGAACAGGTTCTTGGCGCTGCCTGCGTAGCCGGCGCCGAACGGGTCGCCCACCTGGCTCAGGGCGTTGTAGTACATGGTGTACTGGCGGCCCAGGGTCAGGGTGCCGGCTTCCTTGCTTTTCAGGCCGACGAAGGCCTGGCGGTTGAACAGCTGGCTGTTGGTGTTGTCCAGCGCGCCGTCGTCCAGTTTCACGCCGGCTTCCAGCTGGAAGATGGCGGACAGGCCACCGCCCAGGTCCTCGGTGCCGCGGAAGCCCAGGCGCGACTGGCTGCCCACGCCGCTGGTTACCTTGGTCACATTGCCGGCAGCACCGCCACGCTCGCTCACGATGCCGACGTCGGCGATACCGTAGATGGTGACGTTCGATTGTGCCTGAGCCGTTGCAGCGAAGCCGCCGATGATCATTGCTGCCAGAGTAAGTTTTTTCACTTGATGTTCTCTACTTGAGTTGAAAGAAAAAGCCCGTATTGCTTCCACGCAGCGCATCATGCCTATCAATTACTTCAACAATGTGACATAGCCAATATTGTTGTTTTTCGGCGTCATAAATGCACAAAGCCGCCGGATGGGCCGGCGGCTTTGTGCAGATAAGCGAAGTTGATCTTATTTCAGGCGGCAACTCAGGAGAAAGTAATGCTCCAGCCGCTCCGTGCGGATTTCGCGCGCCAGCGGCGACAAGCGCTTGCGCAGGTAGCTGTCGGTCGGATAATTGGTCTGGATTTCATAGCGCTGGCCGTCCGCCGCCTGCACGATCTGGTAGGTGTTGCCTTCCTGGTCAGTGCGCGCGGTCGGGTTGCTGACGCCGTCTACATAAGCCTGGTCCAGTATCACCAGCAGCACGTCCTTGCCGACCTTGGCGCGCAGCTGCTTGATGAATTTCTCCTGGCGCTCGCGCGGGATGTGCGTCAACAGGCCGGCCATGAAGATGGCCGTGTGCTGCCCTTCCAGGCCGTCCGGCAGATCGTAGGCGTCCAGCAGGCTGAACTGGACGACGTCCTCGTCCAGCTCGCGCAGGGCGGCCATCTCCAGCATTTCCGGGCTGAAGTCGGTGGCGTGCACGGAATCGGCCACTTCCGAGATGATGTCGGTCCAGTAACCGGTGCCGCAGCCAAGCTCCAGGACTTTATGCCCGTCCAGCAGTTCATCGAGCAGGTCGGCCAGGTCCGCCAGGTCGTCTTCGCGGGCTTCCTGGTGGTACACCTCTTCATAGGTGGGGGCGCTTACGGCGTAGTATTGCGCCAGCTGATTGGTGATCATGTTTCTTGCTTTCTTATTACTTACAGTTCGTAGTGTTCTTTTTCGCCGCTCATGGCCTGCTCGACCAGCTTGCGGTTCAGGGTGGGCGCCAGCAGCTCGATGAAGGTATAGATATAGCTGCGCAGGTAGGCGCCCTGCTTGACGGCCACGCGCGAGACGTTCATGCCGAACAAATGGCCCACCGGGATGGCGCGCAGGTTCTTGTCGCGCTCCGGATCGAAGGCCATGCCCGCTATGATACCAATACCCATGCCCAGCTCCACGTAAGTCTTGATCACGTCGGCGTCGATGGCTTCCAGCAGCACGTCCAGCTTCAGCCCGCGCAGGGCGAACGCGTGGTCTATCTTGCTGCGGCCTGCAAACGCGCTATCGTAGGTAATGAGCGGGAAGGCGGCGATTTCCTCCAGGGTCAGCGATTTGGAGCGCAGCAGCGCGTGCTCGGGCGGCACCACCACCACGTGTTCCCACTGGTAGCACGGCAGCGTGATCAGGCCGCTCACGCCGGCAATCGATTCCGTGGCAATGGCCAGGTCGGCCTGGTCGCGCTGCACCATTTCCGCGATTTGCTGGGGATTTCCTTGCAATAAAGACAATCTTACCTTGGGAAACTTCAGCATGAAGGCCTGCACCACCCTGGGCAGGGTGTAGCGCGCCTGGGTATGGGTGGTGGCGATGGTGAAGCTGCCGCTGTCCTGGGCCGCGTATTCCTTGCCGATGCGCTTGAGACTGTCGATCTCCTGCATGATCAGCTCGACCGACTCCAGCACCAGCCGCCCCGGCTCCGTCAAGCCGCGGATGCGCTTGCCGTGGCGGGTGAAGATATCGACGCCGAGCTCTTCCTCCAGCTCGATGATGGCCTTGGAAACACCGGGCTGGGAAGTGAACAAGGCCTTGGCGGCGTCGGTCAGGTTGTAGTTCTGGCGTACGGCTTCGCGCACAAAGCGCAATTGGTGAAGATTCATCAGGGCGGCTGCTATGTGAATTATGCTCAAGCTTATACCTGTAACGCATATAAGCAAATAAAGACTTAGTCGTTTGGAATAAAGCTGAAGTTTATTACTATTGCGGCTAGTTTGGGGATTCTAGCAAGCCACCACCTAGGAAGAATATGTATCAATACGACCAATACGACCATCTTATCGTACGCGAGCGCATCGCCCAGTACCACGACCAGGTACGGCGCCGCCTGTCCGGTGAGCTGACCGAAGCCGAATTCCTGCCGCTGCGCCTGCAGAACGGCTTGTACATGCAGCGCCACGCCTACATGCTGCGCATTGCCGTGCCCTACGGCTTGCTGGCCTCCAAGCAAATGCGCATGTTTGCCCACATCGCGCGCAAGTACGACCGCGGCTACGGCCACTTCACCACACGCCAGAACATACAGTTCAACTGGGTCGAGCTGGAGCAGACCCCCGACATCCTGACCGACCTGGCCTCGGTGGAAATGCACGCCATCCAGACTTCCGGCAACTGCATCCGCAACGTGACCTCGGACGAATACGCCGGCGTGGCCGCCGACGAAATCATCGATCCGCGCCCGTTTGCCGAGATCCTGCGCCAGTGGAGCACCTTCCACCCCGAATTCATCGCCCTGCCGCGCAAGTTCAAGGTCGCCATCAACGGCGCCCTGGAAGACCGCGCCGCCATCGCCATCCATGACATCGGCCTGACCGTGGTCCACAACGAGGCCGGCGAGATCGGCTTCAAGTTCATGGCCGGCGGCGGCATGGGCCGCACCCCCATCATCGGCAGCGTGCTCAAGGACTTCCTGCCATGGCGCCACCTGCTGACCTATACCGAAGCCGTGATGCGCGTGTACAACCAGTACGGCCGCCGCGACAACAAGTACAAAGCCCGCATCAAGATCCTGCTCAAGGCCATCGGCGTGGAGGAATTCAAGCGCCAGGTCGAAGAAGAATGGCAAGACCTGAAGGATGGCCCGGAAACCCTGACCGAGGAAGAACTGGCGCGCGTCACCGCCTATTTCCAGCCGCACGCCTACAAGCCGCTGGAAAATATCGATGTGCGCGCCGGGCGCGAGACGGACAAGGCCTACGCCAACTGGCTGCAGCGCAACGTCAAGCCGCACAAGCAGGCCGGCTACGCCGTCGTGGTGCTGTCGCTGAAGAAAACCGGCGTGCCGCCGGGCGACGCCACCGCCGAACAAATGGACTTCATGGCCGACCTGGCCGACCGCTACAGCTTTGGCGAGCTGCGCGTCACCCACGAGCAGAACATCGTGCTGGCCGACGTCGAGCAAAGCCAGCTGTACACCCTGTGGCAGGAAGCCAAGGCGCATGGCCTGGCCACGCCCAACATCGGCTTGCTGAACGACATGATCTGCTGCCCCGGCGGCGATTTCTGCTCGCTGGCCAACGCCAAGTCCATCCCGATCGCGGCCGCCATTGCCGAGCGCTTCGACAATATCGATTACCAGCACGACATCGGCGAGATCGAACTGAACATTTCGGGCTGCATCAACGCCTGCGGCCACCACCACATCGGCCATATCGGCATCCTGGGCGTGGACAAGGATGGCAGCGAATGGTACCAGGTGTCGGTGGGCGGCGCGCAAGGCAACAACGCCGCCATCGGCAAGATCATCGGCCCCTCGTTCTCCGCCCTGCAGATGCCGGAAGTGGTGGACCGCCTGCTGCAGGTCTATGTGCGCGAACGCCACGAAGGCGAGCGCTTCGTGGACGTCGCCCAGCGCCTGGGCGTGGCCCCGTTCAAGGAATTCGTGTATGCCACGCCGATCGAATCCGGTCGCCTGGTGGGAGAGGATGAATATGTCTGACGCTGTAAAGAATTTGATCATCAGGAACCGCGAAGTCGTCGAGGACGGCTGGCTGGTGCTGCGTCCGGCCGAGCCGGTGGAAGGCGCGCCGGCCCACGATCCTGCCACCATTGTCGTCCCGGAAGGCAAGATCATTGTGCCGCTCAAGGTGTGGCAGGTGCAGCACGAGCGCCTGGCGGCGCGCCGCGCGGCCGGCGAAATCGGCGTCTGGTTCGCCAGCGACGAGCGTCCGGAAGCGCTGAAAGGGGAACTCGACCAGTTCCCCGTGGTGGCGGTCGACTTCCCCAAGTTCACCGATGGCCGCGGCTATTCCATCGCCTACAACCTGCGGGTGCGCCTGGGCTATCGGGGCGAACTGCGCGCCATCGGCGACGTGCTGCGCGACCAGCTATTTTCCATGCAGCGCGTGGGCTTCAACGCCTTTGCCGTGCGCGCCGACCGCGACGTGCATGACGCCCTGAAGGGATTGTCCGACTTCTCGGAAACCTACCAGGCCTCGGTCGACCAGCAAGTGCCGCTGTTCCGCCGCGCCGCCCGTCCGGTGCAGGTGGCCGACGCCGGCACCCACGTGGGCTCCGGTATCTGAATCATGAGCAATCTCGATACCCTCGTTGCCGCCACCAGCCAGACCCTGGCGCGCATCGCCCGCGACTTCACGCCGGCCGTGTTTGCCTCCAGCCTGGCGGCCGAAGACATGGTGCTGACCGATTTGATCCTGAAAGCGCAGCTGCCGATCGGCATCTTCTCGCTGGAAACCGGCCGCCTCAATCAGGAAACCCTGGACATGGTGGGCAAGGTCAAGCAGCACTACGGCCATGACATCACCCTGTACCGCCCGCAGCAGGAAGCGGTGGACGCCTACGTGGCGCAAAACGGCCTGAACGCCTTCTACGACAGCGTCGAGATGCGCCGCGAATGCTGCCGCATCCGCAAGGTCGAGCCGCTGGGCCGCGCCCTGGCCGGCAACAAGGCCTGGATCACGGGCCAACGCCGCGCCCAGTCGGCCACCCGCAGTTCGCTGATGGTGGAGGAGGACGATCCGGCCCACTTCATGACCAAGTTCAATCCGCTGGCGGACTGGTCGGAGCAGGACGTGTGGGATTACATCCGCGCCAACGACGTGCCCTACAACGCCCTGCACGACCAGGGCTACCCCTCGATAGGCTGCGCGCCCTGCACCCGCGCCATCGAGCCGGGCGAGGACGTGCGCGCCGGCCGCTGGTGGTGGGAAAACCCCGAGTCCAAGGAATGCGGCCTGCATGTCGTGGACGGAAAACTGATACGCATCAAATCCGTGGCGGCCTGACGCCATTTCTGAAAGATAGACGATGAATGCTTTTGTAGATAACCACCTGGCGTCGGTCAACGCGCGCCATCTCGACGCCCTGGAGTCGGAAGCCATCCACATCATGCGCGAAGTGGCGGCAGAGTGCAGCAATCCGGCCCTACTGTTCTCGGGCGGCAAGGACTCGGTGGTCCTGCTGCGCCTGGCGGAAAAGGCTTTCCGCCCCGGCAAATTCCCCTTCCCCCTGGTGCACGTGGATACCGGCCACAACTTCGAGGAAGTGATCGCCTTCCGCGACAAGCGCGTGGCCGAGCTGGGCGAGCGCCTGATCGTGGGTTCGGTGGAAGACTCGATCAAGAAAGGCACGGTGCGCCTGCGCAATCCGCAAACGGATTCGCGCAACGCGGCCCAGGCCGTGACCCTGCTGGAAACCATTGCCGAACACGGCTTCGACGCTTGCATAGGCGGCGCCCGCCGCGACGAGGAAAAAGCCCGCGCCAAGGAGCGCATCTTCTCCTTCCGCGACGAATTCGGCCAGTGGGATCCGAAAAACCAGCGCCCCGAATTGTGGGACCTGTATAACACCCGCGTCCATCCGGGCGAGAACATGCGCGTGTTCCCGATCTCCAACTGGACCGAGCTGGACGTGTGGCAGTACATCGCCCGCGAAAAACTGGAACTGCCGTCGATTTACTTCGCGCACGAGCGCCAGGTCATCCCGCGCAACGGCCTGCTGGTGCCGCTGACCCCGCTGACCCCGGCGCGCGAAGGCGAGACGGTGGAAACCCAGGTGGTGCGCTTCCGCACCGTGGGCGACATTTCCTGCACCTGCCCGGTGTCGTCCGACGCCGCCGACGTGCAAGCCATCATCGCCGAAACGGCCGTGACCCAGATCACCGAGCGCGGCGCCACCCGCATGGATGACCAGACTTCCGAAGCCTCGATGGAAAAACGCAAAAAAGCAGGATATTTCTGATGAACGCAATCACCTCCCCTACCCTGAACGACAGCGCCGACAGCGGCCTGCTGCGTTTCATCACGGCCGGCTCCGTGGACGACGGCAAGAGCACCCTGATCGGCCGTTTGCTGTTCGACAGCAAAGGCATCTTTGCCGACCAGCTGGACGCCATGTCGCGCTCCAAGCACAAGCGCACCGTGGGCGACACGGTCGACCTGTCGCTGCTGACCGACGGCCTGGAAGCCGAGCGCGAACAGGGCATCACCATCGACGTGGCCTACCGCTATTTCGCCACGCCCAAGCGCAAGTTCATCATTGCCGACACCCCGGGCCACGAGCAGTACACCCGCAACATGGTGACCGGCGCCTCCACCGCCGACGCCGTCATCATCCTGATCGACGTGTCGAAAGTGAAGCTGCGCGAGGATGGCGGCGTGGACCTGCTGATACAGACCAAGCGCCATTCCACCATCGCCCATTTACTGCAGATCGAGCACGTGATCGTGGCCGTCAACAAGATGGACCTGGTGAATTACGACCAGCATGTGTATGACCGCATCGTCAAGGCCTACGGCGAATTCGCCGCCTCGCTGGGCTTGAAGGACGTGACCCCGATTCCTCTGTCAGCCCTGTCCGGCGACAACGTGGTGGCAGCCAGCGACAAGCTGTCCTGGTATAAGGGCCCGACCCTGATCGAGCTGCTGGAATCGCTGACCGTGTACGACGAATCGCACGCGGCGCCGTTCCGCTTCCCGGTGCAGCTGGTGGCGCGCCACAACGGCCACGAAGCCAACGACTTCCGCGGCTACATGGGCCGCATCGAGGCCGGTAAGGTCAGCGTCGGCGACCAGCTGGTGGTGCAGCCTTCGGGCCAGAGCGCCACGGTCAAGGACATCGTCACCTTCGACGGTTCGCTGCAAAGCGCCGTGGCCGGCCAGTCGGTGACCCTGCTGCTGAACGAGTACCTGGACATCTCGCGCGGCGACCTGCTGGCCGGCGCCGCCCAGCCGGCCACCCTGCTCAAGCAGGTGCAGGCCGACGTGTGCTGGATGTCGGACGAGCCGCTGGACCTGCGCCGCAAGTACTGGATCAAGCACGGCACCAGGCAAACTGCCGCCAAGGTCACCGGCATCGAGTCCCTGCTGGACATCAACACCCAGCAGCGCCACGCGGCCGAGGGTCTGAAACTGAACGATATCGCGCGCATCGCCCTGACCGTTCAGCAGCCGCTGGCGGCCGACGCCTACGCCGACATCCGCGCCACGGGCGCCTTCATCCTGATCGATGAAGTGACGCACCAGACCGTGGCGGCCGGCATGATACGCCTGGGCTAAGAACCTCGTTCCAAGTTACCATCACCATACCGCAGCGGCGCAGCACCGCGCATGCGGGTATGCATGCCGGGCCGGTCGGCGCGCCCGGCATGGCTCTCGCACGCGCGGGAGCGACGGCGCCGCCGCAGAGGAATGACCATGGCAGCACTCGGAAAAGTCTATTTGATCGGCGCCGGTCCCGGCGCCCAGGACCTGATCACGGTACGCGGCGCGCGCCTGCTGGCGCAGGCCGACGTGGTGCTGCATGACGCCCTGGTCACTGCGGACATGCTGGAATTGTGCCCGCAGGCCGAGAAAATCCTGGTCGGCAAGCGCTATGGCCAGCTGTCGGCGGCCCAGCAATTCATCAACCAGCAGCTGATAGGCTACGCCCGCAAGGTGCCGCTGGTGGTGCGCCTGAAGGGTGGCGACCCCATGCTGTTCGGCCGCGCCGACGAGGAATTGAGCGCGCTGGAGGAAGCCGGCATCGAGGTCGAGGTGGTGCCCGGCATTACCACCGCCCTGGCCGCGGCCGCCGCCACCAAACAGCCGCTGACCAAGCGCGGGGTCTCGCGCAGCGTGGCTTTCTTCACCTCCAGCACCGCGCCCGAGCACAGCGCCCATCACGTCATCCCCGACAGCGACACCCTGATCCAGTACATGGGCGGCAGCATCGCCATCGCCACCGCCGGGCGCATGCTGGCCCAGGGCCGCCGCCCGGACACGCCGGTGCTGGTGATCGAGAACTGCAGCCGCGCCGACCAGCGCGTGCAGCGCCTGACGCTGGCGGAACTGGCGCAGGGCCGGGGCCTGGGGCAGAGCCAGGGACCGGTGCTGGTCATGCTGGGCGACGCCATGCAGTGCCGCCCGCACCAGCGCGCCTGATTTCCCCCTCCCCCGGCAAGGCGTGCGGACGGTGCGCACCGCGTCCCGTTTCCGTACTAGAATCAATATTCAACGTAGCAGGGACCACCATGGAAACCGTACACGATGTGCTGGAACGCGCCTGGCAGGCGCATGCCGCCGGCCAGTTCGAGGATGCGCTGCGCGACTATCTCTGGCTGTATGACGAGGCCCCGGCGACCCATCCGGAAGCGGGGCCGCTGCGCCTGAGCTATGTGCTGTCCGGCTGGGCCAAGCTGGCCGAGGAATACGTGCCGGCCCGGCGCGCCCTGCTGGCGGCGCGCGACCGCGACGCGCACCTGCTGCTGGACGGCCGCCACGACGAGCAGCTGTTCCACAACGTCCAGGCCATCAACGAAAAGACGGGCGACCTGGTGATCACCCACGAACTGTTCCGGCATTTGTCCCAGGCCGCGCCGGCGCTGGCCCAGCAGTGCGCGCGGCGCGCGCTGCCGGCCGTGATCGCCTGCGGCGGCCATCAGCTGGGCAGGCAGTACATGCCCGATCCGCTGGCCTACCTGGCCAGCCAGGCCGTGCTGCTGAATGCGGCCGCGCTGGACGAGCGCCTGACGCCGGAAGATCTGCTGTCGGCCATCTACAACTACGCCGAGGAGGCCAAGCTGGTGCTGGACCTGCTGGAAGCCGCGGGTGACACGGCTGGCTACGCCCAGGCCTGGCAGCGCACGCTGGAACTGGTGGAATCGGACGAGCTGCGCGCCTGGGTGCAGAACGAACTGGAGAACCCGGGCGCCACCCTGGACGCCATCATCGCGCGCGAGCAGGGCGCGGTGGCCGACTGAGGCCGGCTTGGACTAGAATAGCCGTTCCCCGCATAGGAACGGCAACAGTGAGCAAACTCTTATTTCCCCTCTTGATGGCTGCGGCCTTGCCCGCGCTGGCGGCGGCGGCCATCCCGGTCTACGATGCCACCGTGGTGCGCAGCTATCCGCACGACCCGCAAGCCTTCACCGAAGGCTTGATCTACCAGGATGGGGTGCTGTATGAAAGCACTGGCCTGAACGGCAAGTCCTCGATCCGCAAGGTCAAGCTGGAAACCGGCCAGGTGCTGCAGTCGAAGGACATTCCGCCGCAGTATTTCGGCGAAGGCCTGACCTCCATGAACGGCAAGCTGTATGGCCTGACCTGGCAGACCAACACCGGCTTCGTGTTCGACCAGGCCACTTTCGAGACCCAGCGCCAGTTCTACTATCCCGGCGAAGGCTGGGGCCTGACCCACAACGGCCAGGGCCTGATCATGAGCGACGGCAGTTCGGTGCTGCGCTTCCTCGATCCGGACACGTTCAAGGAACAGCGCCGCATCCAGGTCACGGCGGACGGCAAGCCGGTCGACCAGCTCAACGAACTGGAATGGGTGGAAGGGGAAATCTACGCCAACATCTGGCACTCGGACCTGATCGCCCGCATCGATCCAGCCAGCGGCAAAGTGGTGGGCTGGATAGACCTGGGCAAGCTGTATCCGCAGCACGGCAAAACCGCCAGCAGCGAGGATGTCCTGAACGGCATCGCCTACGACCCGGCCGGCAAGCGGCTGTTCGTGACCGGGAAGATGTGGCCCAAGCTGTACGAGATCAAGCTGGCGCCGCGCAGGAAGTGATCAGAGCGTGGCCAGGCAGTAGTCGGCAATCGCGTTCAGCACGCTGGCCTGCTCGCCGGCCGCTTGCGCCACGCTGACCTGCAGCGCCGGATGATCGAGGCGCAGCTGCTCTATCATCAGCGGCAGGTCGCGCAGCACGTGGCCGCCCTGCCCCAGGAAGATGGGCACCACCGTCAGACTGGCTATCCCCTCGGCCGCCAGCTGCGCGGCCAGCGCCGGCAGGCGCGGCTCCATCAGTTCCAAAAAGGCCAGCTCGACCCGCAGTTCCGGCTGGCGGGCGCGCAGCAGGTCGCGCAGGCGCTCGAAGGGCGCGGCCCAGGAGGCGGCGCGGGCGCCGTGGGCAAACAGGACCAGTGCGCGCGCCATCAGTGCCGCTCCACCCACCACAGGGCGCCGAGCGCCAGCAGCAGGAATAACAGGCTCGGTATCATCACCGTCAGCAGGGCCGGCAGGGTGCTCAGCATGCCGATGTGCGAAAACAGCGTATTTACCAGCATAAAGCTGACCCCTATCATGATGCCAATGAAAATCTTCAGACTCACGCCGCCGCTGCGCGTGTGCAAATAGGCGAAGGGCAGCGCCAGCGCCATCAGCACGAAGATGGAGAGCGGGTCGAACAGCTTCTTCCAGAAGGCGATCTTGAAGCGCTCCGTCTCCTGCTTGTTTTCCTGCAGGTGGCGGGTATAGGCCGCCAGCTCGTTGGCCGACATGCGCTCCGGATCGGAGCCGGCCACCGAGATGATCTTGGGCGTGATTTCCGAAATCAGGTCCTTGGTGGCGCTGGTGGTGGTGCTCACCACGCCGGTATCCTGCGCATAGTTGTTTTCCAGGTTGGCCTGGCTGCCCGGCTTGAGCAGGGCCGGATTGCTGAACAGGCTTTCCGTCACGTCCTGCAGGCGCCACACATTCCCGCCCTGGAAGGTGGCACCCTTGGCCAGGGTGATGGAGCGCAGGCGGAAGCTGGTGTCGAATTCGTACAGCTTGACGCCGACCAGCTGGCCGTCAGGGCTGACCTGGCGCACGTTGAAGAAGCGCGACCCGGTGACCTCGCCGGTCATGCCATTGCTCTTGACGATATCCTTGGTCCACAGGCCGGAGCGGAACTCGGCCGATACCGCCGCGCCACGCGCGCTCAGGCGTATCTTCTCGGCCAGCGGCGAGGTGCGCGGCGCCACCACCTCGCTGACGATAAAGGTGATCACCACCAGCACCAGGCCTATCTTGGCCAGCATCCACAGCGCCATGCGGGTGGTCATGCTGGCCGCGCGCATGATGGTGAATTCCGAGGTGGCCGCGAATTGCGCCATGATGTAGATGGTGCCGATCAGGGCCGCCACCGGCATGGCCAGGGTGATGTTGCCCGGCAGGCGCAGCAGCACATACAGCAGCGCGTACTGGATGGTGTAGCCATTCTTGCCGACCTCGCGCAGCTCGCCGGTCAGGTCGATGAAGGCTTGCAGCGCAAGGAAGGCCACCAGCACGAAGGCCACGGCCTGCAGGATGGAGACGGCGAAATAACGTTGGAGTATCTTCATGGTGCGGCGTGGTTGGCGTTGCGCTTGCGCTTGAGCGCGGACAGCAGCGCTTGCGGATGGCGCGGATGGTTCAGGTACAGGCGCCACGCGAACATGGCGGCGGCCACCAGGGCCGCCAGCAGGTGCAGCGGCCACCACGACAGGGCAAAGCTGATGCGGCCGTGCTGCACGCTGGCCTCGGTCAGCTGCACCAGGTTGTTATAGCTGAAGAACAGCAGCAGCGCGATGATCAGGTTGGCCGAGCTGCCGGCGCGCGGATTGACAAAGCCCAGCGGCACGGCCAGCAGCAGCAGCACCAGGCAGGTCAACGGCGAAGCGATACGCCACAGCAGTTCGGCGTCCGCATAGGGATCGCCGCGCGCGGCCAGCAGTTCGGCCAGGCTCATGCCATTGGTATTGCGGTTGGGGTCCATGTCCTGCGCCTGGTTGGTGACGCGCATGCTGTAGCGTTCGAACTCCATGGTCTGGAAGTCGGCCTGGCCGGGCAGGCCCTGGTAGCGGCGGCCCTCCTTGAGCACCAGGAAGCGCTCGCCCTTGTCGCCGCTGGTGACCACGCCTTCCTTGGCCACGATGATCACGGTGCCGCCTTTTTCATCGACTGTGTTGACGAACACGTTCTGCACCACGGCGCTCTTGCCGCTCACGCCTTCGACGAAAAAGATGCGGTTGGCCCCGGCCGATTCGCGGAACTGGCCGGGGGAGACCTTCTGCAAATCCTCGCGCTTGTCGAAGCGCTTGACGTATTCATCGCTTTTGCGCTCGGCCCAGGGCGTGGCGACGAAAGCCACCAGGGCGGTCAGCAGCACCATGGGCAGGCCGAAGGCCATGACCGGGCGCAGCCAGGCGGTCAGGCTCTGGCCGGAGGCGAACCACACCACCATCTCCGAATCGCGGTAGCTGCGCGTGACCACCATCAGCACCGAAATAAAGCTGGTGAGAATGAGGATGGTTGGAATATATTTCAGGGCGGCGAACAGGATCAGGGCCAGCACATCGCCCGTGGCGACGCGGCCGCCGGCCGCCTTGCCCAGGATGCCGATCAGGATCCAGGTGAAGAAGACGCTGAACAGGATGGTGAAGGTCGCCCCTGCGGCAGCGGTCATTTCGCGTGTAAGGGCACGTTGAAAAATCATTCGAAAGCTATAATTCGGTAGTTATGGCCTTACAGGCCGATAATAAAATTTAACCAGCAGCGGCAGCAGCAGCCCGGCCTATCAAGCCCGTGGCTGGCAATTCGTATACAACACGGAGAATCCAATGGACTTTAGCATAAAAGCATTCGACACAAAAAACACCATCGCCACCGCCAAGAGCGGCGTCATCGCCGTCGGCGTGTTCGAGAACCAGAAGCTGACACAGGCAGCCCAGGCGCTCGACGGCAATGGTGCCATCACTGCTGCGCTCAAGTCCGGCGACATCAGCGGCAAACCCGGCACAGCCCTGCTGCTGCGCGGCGTGCCCGGCGTGGCGGCCGAACGCGTGCTGCTGCTCGGCCTGGGCGCCGATGACGCGGTCAGCGAGAAAGGCTATACCAGCGCGGTGGGCGCGGCACTGAAGGCATTCGCCGCGCTGGGCGCGAGCGACGCCATTATCGCATTACCGCTGGATGAAGTGAAAGGCCGCGACACGGCGTGGGCTATCCGCGCCGTGGTGCAAGCCGGCCACGAAGCCGTGTTCCGTACCGACGGCCAGAAAAGCAAGAAGGATCCGGCGCCCACCGGCGTGAAGAAAGTCGCGCTGGCCGTGGCCAACAATGCCGCCAACAAGCTGGCCCTGGCCCAGGCGGTGGCGATCGCGCGCGGCATGGACCTGACCAAGGAACTGGGCAACCTGTCGGCCAATGTGTGCACCCCGACCTACCTGGCCGAGACCGCGAAAAAACTGGGCAAGGATTACAAGTTCGAGGTCGAGATCCTGGACCGCAAGCAGCTCGAAGCGCTGAAGATGAACAGCTTCCTGTCGGTCACCAACGGCAGCGAACAGCCGCCCAAGTTCATCGTCATCAAGCACATGGGCGGCAAGGCCAAGGAGGCGCCCGTGGTCCTGGTGGGCAAGGGCATCACTTTCGACACCGGCGGCATCTCGCTCAAACCCGGCCCCGGCATGGATGAAATGAAGTACGACATGGGCGGCGCCGCCTCGGTGCTGGGCACCTTCCGCGCCATCGGCGAGATGGGCCTGAAGCTGAACGTGATCGGCGTGATCGCTTCGTGCGAGAACATGCCGTCCGGCCGCGCCACCAAGCCGGGCGACATCGTCACCTCGATGAACGGCCTGACCATCGAGATCCTCAACACCGACGCCGAGGGCCGACTGATCCTGTGCGACGCCCTGACCTACGCCGAACGCTTCAAGCCGGCCGCCGTGATCGACGTCGCCACCCTGACCGGCGCCTGCATCGTGGCCCTGGGCCACCACAACAGCGGCCTGTTCACGCGCGACGACGACGCCCACAACGCCCTGGCCGAGGAACTGCTGGCCGCCGGCCGCGCCGCCAGCGACACCGCCTGGCGCCTGCCGATCGGCGAGCTGTATAACGAGCAGCTGAAATCCAACTTCGCCGACCTGGCCAACATCGGCTCGCCCGGCGGCGCCTCGTGCACGGCGGCGGCCTTCCTGGAGAACTTCACCCGCAAGTACACCTGGGCCCACCTGGACATCGCCGGCACCGCCTGGAAATCGGGCGGCGCCAAGGGCGCCACCGGCCGCCCGGTGCCGCTGCTGAGCAATTTCTTGATCGGTCGGGCCGCGTAGGTCGGGCCGCGTAGGTCGGGCCGCGTAAGCCGCGGTATGTAAGCCGCCCCGGCGGATAACAAAAAGGGCGATCCGAAGATCGCCCTTTTTCAATACAGCGTGACGCCAGGAACGGGCGGCGGCCCGTTGTCGGGCTCCTGCGCGGGCCGCATCAGCACCGTCAGCGTGGAAGGATAGTCGTAGCCGGCGCCGGTGTTCCTGTCGACGAAGTAGCCGACACCGGCCGTCAGCACCAGGTTGCCCCACAGCGTGGCGTTGCTCCTGGAGTCCACTTTTTCATAGGCCCAGGCCGCGCCTTCCTTCTTGCAGTCGACCCGCAGCGGGCCGGCGCTCTTGCGCACCGTGACGCGGGCCGGCGTGGTCACGAACCAGCGTCCCACGTCGTTGGCCAGCACGCAACCCACGCCCTCGATCTCGCGGTGGTCGAGCACGGTCTGCACCAGCAGGTTCTGGTCCACCGGTTCGGTCACGGTGGCGCAGCCAGACAGCAGCAGCGCGACCAGGACCGCCGGCGCGCCGCAAGCGTAGCGGTATGCCATGGCGGCTCCCTCAGTCGGCCGGCGCGAAACGCGGCACGCGCACGCCGTCCACTTCCACCATCTCGAAGAAAACTTCGCGCGGCCGCACCCATACCGTGCCGTTCGCTTCGGCACGGTAGACTATCATCGGACTCAGGTCCGACTCCAGGGTGGCCTCGTACAAGACCTCGTACAGGCCACCCTTGTAGTGGCGGTAGCGCACGGCCGGCTTACTGGCGGGCGGTGGCCGCCACCTTGGCGGCCGGCGCGCGCTCCTCGACCTGGTCCTGCTTTTTCTTGAGGCTCTGGACGACCTTGAGGATGTCATCCATGCCGCCCTGGCCACCCAGGGACGAGAAGGCATCCAGCACTTCGTTCAGGACCTGGTTACGCACCGACGCCTCGTCGGCGGTGATGGCCGGCGCACGCTGCACGGCGGCCTTGGCGGCTTCCTTCTGCGCGGCGGACTTGCGGCCGGCAGGCGATTTGCCGTGTTCCAGCGCCGCTTGCCAGATTACCCAGCGGCGTTGGGTTTCGAAGACCAGATACTCATCTGGCTTGTCCTCGCGCCGACGCACGATATGACCGTCGCGTTGCGCCCATGCTTCAAATGCAGCACGCATCTTATTCCTTTTTGAAAGCTTTCAGCATATACCGCTGTTAATAAAAAGTGTTTCCAAATGGTACCACTTATTTACAGGTTACAACGTAACACTACACAGTATTGCCCCAGTTTTAGTTGCGAAACAGAAACAAGCATTCTGTACGCCTTTTTCTGTAAGTATATTGCGATTTTGTTTGCTTGTTAACCCATTTTAGTACCAATGTGACAACAATAAAGCTATTTCAGCAATTTTTTTTGCATTTAACAGTTTTTGCAACATTTTAGAGCCTGGAAAGCAACACGCCTACCCCATTCTGATGTTTTTTTATACAAAACTGTATAAAGATGTGTAAATTTCTCGTCCCGCCGAGACTGGCGCGGCTAGTGCTTTGCTAGCAACTGTAAAATCCGTCCCACGCCATCCTCCTACAGCCCCCTGCAGCCGGCCCCTATATCACTGGTGCGCGGGCGCGCGCAACATGGTCCATCGGCCGTACGGCACTTGCTTTTCGGCCGGCTCAACCATGAAATGGAGGACTTATGTTTGCTCACAACAAACGGCTGCAGTACACCGTGCGCGTGTCCCAGCCCAACCCGGGCCTGGCCAACCTCATGCTGGAACAATTCGGCGGCCCCCAGGGAGAACTGGCAGCGGCCTGCCGCTACTTCACCCAAGCGCTGGCCGACGATGACCCGGGCCGCAAGGACATGCTGTTCGACATCGCCACCGAGGAACTCAGCCACCTGGAAGTGATCGGCAGCATCGTGGTGATGTTGAACAAGGGCGCGCGCGGCCGGCTGGCCGAGGGCGTGGACGGGGAAGCCGAGCTGTATCGCAGCATCACGGCGGGCGGCAACGACAGCCACGTCACCCAGGTGCTGTACGGCGGCGGCGCGCCGCTGGTCAACTCGGCCGGGGTGCCGTGGACTGCGGCCTACATCGACACCATCGGCGAACCCACGGCCGACCTGCGCTCCGACATCGCGGCCGAGGCCAGGGCCAAGCTGGTGTACGAACGCCTGATCAGCCTGACCGACGATCCCGGCGTGCGCGAGGCGCTGGGCTTCCTGATGACGCGCGAGATCGCGCACCAGAAATCGCTCGAGAAAGCGCTATACGCCATCCAGCCCAACTTCCCGCCCGGGAAACTGGACGGCGTGCCGGCCTTTACCAGCGTGTACTACAACATGTCGCAGGGCGGGCCGGAGCTGCACGGCCCCTGGAATTCGGGCGGCGACTGGCAGGTCGAAAGCGACCGCGAGCGGCAGGTGGGCGTGGACGGCGGCGACGGCAGCGCCACGGTGGCCGTCAGCGCCGAGGAAGAGGAATTGCTGAACCGGATGGCGCTACGCACCATGTCCGATCCGGCCGCCGAGCCGGTGACGGGCGCTGAACTGGGCGCGCGCAGCTCCCTGCAGCAGGACGGCCTGGCGCCGCCCGCCGCCCGTTGATGCGAAGGAGAGCGCCATGGCCACCAACAGCAAGGAACACTTGACCGACTGGCTGCGCGATGCGCACGCCATGGAACAGCAGGCCGAGAGCATGCTGGAATCGCAGGCCGAACGCCTGGACAACTACCCGGTGCTGCGCGAGCGCATCGTGCAGCACATCGATGAAAACCGCTGGCAGCGCGCCCAGCTGGAACTATGCCTGCAGCGCCTGGGCAGCAGCGCCTCCACCATGAAGGACGTGGGCGGCAAGCTGATGGCTTTCGGCCAGGCTGTCAGCGGCATGATGGTCGATGACGAGGTGGTGAAAGGCTCGATGTCGGCCTATGTGTTCGAGAACATGGAGATCGCCAGCTACACGGTGCTGATCGCGGCGGCCGACATGGCCGGCGACAGCGTCACCCGCGATGTGTGCGAGCAGATCCTGGCGCCTGGCTAGCCGCCGCCCAGCGCCTGCCACGCAAGCCGCACGTTCAGGGCGGTGATCAGCACCAGCATGACGGCGGCGATCACGGTGACGGCGCGGCCGTTGGCATGCCCGCCCATCACGCGGCGGCTGGAGGTAAAGGCGATCAGCGGCAGCATGGCGAACGGCAGCTGCAGGCTGAGCACGACCTGGCTCAGCACCAGCAGCCGGGCGATGCCGCCGTCGCCCTGCCAGTGGATCACCGCCACCGTCGGCAGCACCACGATCAGGCGCGTGATCAAGCGGCGCGCCCAGGGCGGCCAGGCCAGCCGCACGAAGCCTTCCATGATGACTTGTCCGGCCAAGGTGGCGGTCAGGGACGAGCTTTGTCCGGCCGCCAGCAGCGCCACCCCGAACAGTACGCTGGCGACGGCAGCGCCGGTGGCCGGTCCGATCAGGTGATACGCTTCCTGCAGCTCGGCCACGGCATGGTGGCCGTGGGCGTGGAACACCGCGCCGGCCGTGACCAGGATGGCGGCGTTGACCAGCAGCGCCAGGCTCAGGGCCAGCATCACGTCGATGGTGGCGTAACGCATGGCCTGGCGCGGCCCTTCCGCGCCGGCCGGGTGGCGGCGCACGGCTGCCGAGTGCAGGTACAGGTTGTGCGGCATCACGGTGGCGCCGATGATGCCGATGGCGACGTACAGCTGGCCGTGGTTGGCCAGGATCTCCGTGCGCGGCAGCAGGCCGCCGGCCACCGCGCCCCAGTCCGGCGCGGCCAGCGCCACGGTCACGATGAAGCAGCCCAGCACCAGCGCGAACAGGCTGGCCACCAGTGCCTCCAGGTAGCGCCAGCCGCGCTGCTGCAACAGCAGGATCAGCAGCACGTCGGCCACGGTGACCAGCACGCCCCACATCAGCGGTAGTCCGAACAGCAGCTGCAGGGCGATGGCGGTGCCCACCACTTCCGCGAAGTCGCAGGCGCAGATGGCCAGCTCGCACAGCAGCCATTGCAGCGTGAGCGTGCCGCGCGGCGCGTAGCGCCGGCTGGCCTGGGCCAGGTCCATGCCGGTCACGATGCCCAGCCGCGCGGACAGGGTCTGCAGCAGCATGGCCATGGCGCTGGACAGCACCACCACCCACAGCAGCTGGTAGCCGTAGCCGGATCCGGCCGCCAGGTCGGTGGCCCAGTTGCCGGGATCGAGGTAGCCCACCGCCACCAGGAAGCCGGGGCCGACAAAGCGCCACAGGCCGGGCCTGGCGGCGCCGTGCTGGGGCGCGCGGGACGTGGCGCGGCGGTCTAGCAGCATGGCGGCAGTCCTTGTTTCAAGCGGCGCGAGAGCAGTCCTACACCCAGGGCGCGGGTACGCCGATACGAGTCGCCCCCGCCCCGGCATAGGATGGCAGGCATGCACTGGCTGATACGGTGCCTCAACCTTGATAAAGGAGCAGACATGAATACCTCATCCATCGGCAAAGCGTTATTGATCACCATGCTGGCGGCGGCTGCATTGGGAGGGTGCCGGCAAAACAACGGCCAGCCGGTTGCTAACGACAGCCCGAACACCGGCGCCGGCAACAGCACTGCGGGCGGCAGTGGCGCCACCGGAGCGGCCGGCGCAGGCACCACCGGCGCGGGCGGGACCTCGGGCGGCCCGACGGGGACTGGCGGCACCTCGGGCGCTGGCGGCATGTCCGGCGGGACCGGCACCTCGGGCAGCGGGACCGGAACCGGCAGCGGGACTACCGGCGCCGGCGGTAGTTCCGGCAGCGGCACATCCGGCAGCGGCACCTCCGGAAGCGGCACCTCCGGAAGCGGCACCTCCGCAAGCGGCACCTCCGGTACAGGGACGTCAGGCACCGGCAATTCCGGCGCGGGCAACAGCGGTAACACTAACACGAACCAGCCCACCCGCTGAGTACCGCAGGAATCGGCCGGACACTAGGGCTGCGACAGCAGATAGGCGGCCATGTCATCGGCATCGCGCGCGCTCACGCCCAGGTCCGGCATGGCCGACCCCGGCTTGACCTGCTGCGGATGGCGCAGCCAGTGCGCCAGGCTGGCCGCATCGTTGGGTAGCCGGCCTGCGATGTAGCGCTGTCCCGGCAGACTGTCCAGGCGCGGTCCGACATCGACTTGCGACCCGGTGATGCCAGGTATGACGTGGCAGGACTGGCAGCCGTACTGCGCCAGCGCCAGCTTGCCGCGCTCGGCGCTGGCCGGCATGTGTGTATAAGGCAGCTGGAAATGCGGCGGTTCCAGCGCGGGCAAGGCCGAAGACGGTGGCGTGGCGGCCGCCAGCGCCGCATAATCGCGCGGCGACAGGCCCGGCAGCTGTTCGATGAAGGCCACCAGCGCCCACATATCGCCAGCGCTCAAATGCTGGCGCCAGGCCGGCATGCCGCTCATCTTGACGCCATTCTGGATGATCCAGTACAGCTCATTGGCCTGCCAGCGCTGCGTCATGTGCACCAGCGGCCCGGGCTGCGGCTGCATGGCCAGGCCGGCAGCATCGGGCGCCACGCCGGGAGCGCCGTGACACACCAGGCAGCGCTCGCGGTACACGGCCAGGCCGCGCCGCGCCATCGCCCCCGTGCGCGGCGGCGCCGCGATACCGCTGGCGTGGTAGCGCACCGAGCGGCGCATGGCCAGCTCGATCACGCTGAACACCGGCTGCCAGTGCGGGCCCAGTGCGGCCACGTCATACCATCCCCCCAGGATGGCCACGACGGCAGTGCCCGCTGCCAGTCCGGCTGCGGCCAGCAGCGTCGCCAGCACGGTCCTGATGCGGGTCTTCAGCTGTGGCTTCAGGGTGTGCAGGGCGTGCATGACAGGCTTCATGGTTGGCCTCATTGGCTGTACAGGTAAGCCGCCATGTCGCGGGCCTCGCCTTCCGATACGCCCAGCTCGGGCATGGCGGTGCCCGGGCTGGCCTGGCGCGGGTGCATGATCCAGCGCACCATGCCCTCGGTGGTATTGGGCAGCACCCCCCCCACATAGCTGGCGCCGGCGATATGCTCCAGCGGCGGCCCCACCAGGCTGCCGGACGGCGCCATGCCCTGGATGCGGTGGCAGGCCACGCAGCCGTAGCTGGCCAGCAGCGCCCTGCCGCGTGCGGCGTCGGCGCCCGGCACCCTGCGGCCGGCAGGATCGCAGGCGGCCACGCAGGCGCAAGCCGCAGCGCAGGCCAGCAGGCACCGGACTTTCATGGCGCGGCTCCCCGCGCGCGCGGCGCGAGCCAGTCCGCGCACAGCATCAAGCCTGCGATCACGTAGGCCAGGCCGCCCGGCACCCACATGATCAATCCGCCCAGCTGCTGGTCCTCCAGCGCGGACAAGCCATACTGCGCTGCGCTGCCGCCGTAGGCCGGATACCAGACTTGGCCGGACACGGCAAACAGCGCGCCCAGCGCGCCGGTGTGCAGCATGGTGGTAAACAGGAAGGCCAGCGCGGCGCCGCGTCCGTGGTGGTTGTCGAGCACGGCCCACCAGAACAGCAGCGCGGAAAACAGGAAACTGGCATGCTGCATCGCGTGCACGGCCGGATGCAGCAGCGCGGCCTGGAACAGGGCCGGCACATGCCACAGCCACAAGGCGGCAAAGTGCAGCAGCCAGGCGTGCAGGGGGCGGGTCAGCTGGCGCCAGGCCAACTGCCACGGCCGGCTGCGCAGTCCCGCGCCCAGCCGCCGCACCAGCCCGCGCGGCAGGCCCCAGGCCCATACGCCCAGGGGGCGGCCCTGCACCAGCAGCGGCGCTGCAACGATCATGAGCACTTCGTGCTGCACCATGTGGGCGGCAAACGAGACGCCGCCTGCGCCATCGAGCGGCGAGGCCAGCGCGACAGCCAGCGACAGCGAGCCGACAGCGAACCAGGCCGCCTGCGCGCGGCGCAGCGGCTGCCCGCGCCGCGAGCGCGATTTCAGGCGTAGCCAGCCCGCCGCATACAGGAGCACCGACAGCAGCAGGCAGGCCAGCACCCACGGCTCGGCGCCCCAGCCGGGCGCATCGCCCGCCGCCTGCAGGCCGTGCGCACCCGCCCGGCCAGCCAGCGTCAGCGATATCAATAGCGTGATTGTCCGCAGCGCCAAGGCAGGCTGACGCGGCACGGGCGGAGACTGCGGCTGCAACAGCATCGACGGCAGCGGCAGGCCCGACGGCACGGTTGGGCGCAATGGCATCCTCATCCCTGTTCGCGGCTAGAACCGCGCCCCCCAATAGACCACTGCATACACCGCCATCCAGCTGACCAGCACGAAGTACCAATAGGCCGCATTCTCGCTGGCGTCGGCATAGCGCTTGCCCTCCACCGGCCCGGTATGCAGCAGCACGGCCAGCACGATGCTGTCGTAGGCGTCGGTCAGCAGATGCGTGGTGTGCAATCCCATCAGCATCCACACGATGGAGCCGTAGGCGCTGGTATCCCAGCGCACGTTGAGCGCGCCGAACTCCAGCCAGCGCAGCGCCAGCATGACCAGCGCGAACGCCACGCAGACTATCATGCCCAGCCGCACCTGATGCAGGTCCAGGCGCTCGGCAGCGCGTTTGGTCCACCAGTTCGGCAGGCCGCTGGCCAGCATCACGGCCGTGTTGAGCGTGCCCCACAACAGGTCGGGCGCCGGTCCGCCATCCGGCCAGGATGGCGCCTGCCCGCGCAGATAGAAATACGACATGACCGCCAGCGCGAAGACCATGCCCTCGATGGCGATCAGGCCCAGCGTGCCCCACCACATCGGACTGCGCGTGCCGAAGCCAAAGGTGGGCAGCCGGGACACCTCCAGGGTCTTGGGAGCCTGGACGTTCATGGCGCTTGCTCCGTACTGTGGCGCCGCTCGGTCCCGGCCCTGCCGGGCCAGAACCAGATGGTGGCCGCAATAGCGATGGGCACCGTGCCCCACACCACGGCCCACGGCGTATAGATGGAGCCGACGAACATCACTGTGGTGGCGACCGCGCTCCAGAACGGCCACGGCGAGGGCGACGGCAATTCCATGCGCGTCTCCGGCGCCGCCTCCACCACGGAAGTCAGCAGCACCTCGCGCCGCGACGCCGCCAGCCCGCTCACGTACGCAGGTGCGCCCTGCCCCTCCCACAACGGATACTGGCCGTGCACCACCGGCACCCGCTCGAAGTTGGCGGCCGGCGGCGGCGATGCCACGCTCCACTCCAGCGTGCCTGCGCCCCAGGGATCGGCCGGCGCCTGCCCGCCCCGGCGCAGCGCCCGCGCCACGTTCACGATGAACAGCAGCACACTGGCGGCGATCATCAGCGCGCCGCAGCTGGCGGCCAGGTTCATGCCGCTCCATCCCATCTCCGCGCCATAGGTGTAGACCCGGCGCGGCATGCCCTGCAATCCCAGCACGTGCATGGGGAAGAAGGTCACATTGAAGCCAATGAAAAACAGCCAGAAGTTCCAGCGCCCCAGGGTCTCGTCCAGCATGCGCCCACTGAATTTGGGGAACCAGTAATAAAAGGCGCCAAACAGGGGGAAGATCGCCCCGCCCAGCAGCACGTAGTGCAGGTGCGCCACCACGAAATACGTGTCGTGCAGCTGCAGGTCCAGCGGCACGCTGGCCAGCATCAAGCCGGTCAGGCCACCCAGCAGCAGGATGGCGAAGAAGGCCAGCACGAACAGCAGCGGCGTGCGCATGTGCAGGCGTCCCGTCCACAGGGTGGCGATCCAGCAGAAGATCTGCACCGCCGTCGGCACCGCGATCAGCAGGCTGGCGGCCGTGAAGAAGGTCTTGCCCAGCTCCGGCAAATTGGTGGCGAACATGTGGTGCACCCACAGGCCGAAGGCCAGGAAGGCGGTGGCGATCAGCGACAGCACCATGGCCGGATAACCGACGATGGGCCTGCGCGCGAACGTGGCGATGATGGTGGAGATGTAGCCCAGCGGCGGGATAAAGATCATGTACACCTCCGGATGGCCGAAGAACCAGAACAGGTGCTGCCACAGCAGCGCATCGCCGCCGTATTCCGGCGTGTAGAAGCGCGTCTGCACCAGGCGGTCGGTAATCAGCGCGGTACTGGCCAGCATCACGGCCGGCATGGCAAACAGGATCATCACCGAGGTCACCAGCACACCCCACACCATCAGCGGCATGCGGTTCAGGTGCATGCCGGGCGCGCGCATCTTGAGGATGGTGACGATCAACACCACCGCCTCCATCAGCCCGGACAGCTCGGTGAACGTGATCATCTGGGCCCAGAAATCCGTGCCCTTGTCGGGCGAATAGGCCTTGCCGGCCAGCGGCACATAGGCGAACCAGCCCACGTCCGGGCCGTATTGCGCCAGGAAGGCCGCATACAGCATCACGCCGCCGAACACGAAAATCCAGTAGGCATAGGCGTTCAAGCGCGGGAAGGCGATGCTGCGGGCGCCTATCATCAGCGGCGTCAGGTAGACCGCCACCGCCTGCATCACCGGCACCGCGAACAGGAACATCATGGTGGTGCCGTGCATGGTGAACAGCTGGTTGTACAGGCGCGGGCCCACCAGGGTGGAGGACGGCTGGGCCAGCTGCAGCCGCATCAGCAGCGCCAGGATGCCACCCGCCACAAAAAAGGCGAAGGTGGCCAGCATGAAGCGGCGGCTGATGGTCTTGTGGTTGATGGCGCTGATGTGGCCACGCCAGCCGGGCGGATCGCTCCAGGCCTGTTCCAGCAGGCGGGCGTCGTCTTGCTGGCTCATTGCAGGTCCTCCAGGTAGTCCAGCAGCGCCTGCAGGTCGTCCGGATGCAGCACGTTGGGCGGCATGGCGGCGCCGCGCTTGATCCTGGGTGCGTCGACTATCCAGCCGCCCAGGTGGCCGCGCTGGTTGGGCAGCGCGCCGGCGGCGATGGTCTGGCGGCTGGCCAGGTGGCTCAGGTCCGGTCCCAGCCTGCCGCGCGCTTCGGTGCCGGCGATGGCGTGGCAGCTGGCGCAGCCGCTGTCCATGAACACGCGCAGGCCGCGCTGGCTGCCGGCATCGGATGGCGGCGCGGCCGGTGCACGCTGGCCGGCGGCCCAGCGCCCATAAGCTTCCGGGGATTCAGCCACCACCAGCATGGCCATTTGCGCGTGTTCCAGGCCGCAGAATTCGGCGCACTGGCCGCGATATACCCCCGGCTGGTCGGCGCGCAGGCGCAGCTCGGCGCTGCGGCCGGGGATCATGTCCTTTTTCCCGTGCAGGCCGGGCACCCAGAAGGTGTGGATCACGTCATCGCTGCGCAGGGTGATGATGGCGGCGCGGCCCACCGGCAGGTGCAGCTCGTTGGCGGTGCTGAAGCTGCGCGCCAGGTCCTCGTCCAGGTAGCGCGCTTCCCACCACCACTGGTGGCCGGTCAGTTCGATGCGCACCGCGCCGGCAGCCGGCAGCTGGGCCAGGGCGCGGCCGGCCAGCAGGTCGGCCACCAGCAGGAACACCAGTCCGGCGAAGGACAGCGCGGTGGCCCAGGCCACGCTGCGGTGCAGGCGCCGCTCCGGTGTCTTCAGGCCGGCGAGGTCGGGCGCCGTCTGCTCGCTGGCGCGCGGCGCCCGCCACAGCGCCAGCAGGCAGGCGCCCAGCACGGCCACGAACACCACCGCGCACAGGGTCAGCGTGACATGCCACAGGTCGAGGATGTGCTGCGCCTGCAGTCCGGCAGGACGCAACGCATCCTGGTGTACGGGCGCCTGCGCCACCGGCGCGGTGGCGGCAGACACGCCGCGCGCGGCGGCAGCCAGCATTGCGGCGCTGGCCGCTGCCAACCGCACTGCTAACAAGTATGCCGCCTGGTCCATGCCGGCACGCTCCCGGCGGCAGCCTCAAGCCGCATGTGACCTGGCCAGCCGGATGGAAATCGACTTGGCGGCCGGCACGTGGCTGCGCTTCGCATGATGCGACAGCGGCAGCAGCGGATTGCATTCGGGGTAGTAGCCGCCCACGCAGCCGGGCGGCGTGTTGTAGGCCACCAGCCGCAGGCCGTCGACGCGGCGCGCCACGCCGTCGCTGGCCACACCCAGCGCATCGACCTTGTCGCCCTCGGCAAGACCGAGGCGCTGCATGTCCTCGGGCGCCATCAGCAGCACGCGGCGGTCGCCCTTGATGCCGCGGAAGCGGTCGTCCAGGTCGTACACGGTGGTGTTGAACTGGCTGTCGCTGCGCAGCGTGAACAAACGCAGCACATCGCCGCCCACGGGCGCCTGGTCGGGATCCTCCTCCAGCGTGTCCGGCAGGATGAAACGGGCGCGCCCGGTTTCCGTTTTCCAGATCCGTTCCGAGGCCGGCACCGGGCGGCGGAAACCGCCCGGCTGCCACATGCGCGCATTGAAATCGTGGAAAATCTCAGGCCAGGTTTCGGCGATGGCGTCGCGGATGCGGCTGTAGTCATCGACCCAGGCTTGCCACGGCACGGCCGGAGTGTGCGGCAGCAGCGCCTGCGCCAACGCGCCGATGATGGCAGGCTCGGAGCGCAGCTGCGGCCCGGCCGGTTCGGCGCGGCCGCGCGATCCATGCATGCAGCCGGTGCTGTCCTCGACCGAGACCGATTGCTCGCCGCCGGCCTGGCGGTCGATTTCGATGCGGCCCAGGCAGGGCAGGATGTAAGCCACTTCGCCATGCACCAAGTGGCTGCGATTGAGCTTGGTGGAGACTTGCACCGTCAGGCGCAAACGGCGCCAGGCCTGCTCCAGCCGTTCGGTGTCCGGCACGGCGCGCACGAAATTGCCGCCCAGGCCGATGAAGGCGCGCACCGAACCGGCTATCACGCCCTCGCAGGTGCCGACGGTATCCAGACCCTTCTCACGCGGCGGCGTAAAGTGGAACTGGCGCTCCAACTGGTCCAGTGGCGCCAGCTCCGGCTTCTCGGTGATGCCGACCGTGCGCTGGCCCTGCACGTTGGAGTGGCCGCGCACCGGGCAGATGCCGGCCCCGGTGCGGCCCATGTTCCCCCGCAGGAGCAGGAAGTTGACCAGCATCTGTATCGCCTGCACACCATTGCGGTGCTGGGTCAGGCCCATGCCGAAGATGCCGATCACTTTCTCCGCCCTGGCGTAGACGGCGGCGGCCTTTTCAATGTCGGCGCGCGCCAGGCCGCTGATGCGCTCGATCTCGCTCCACGGCGCGGCGCGCACGGCGTCCTTGAACTCCTCGAAGCCGCTGGTGTGCGCGGCGATGAAAGGCTGGTCCAGCGCCCGCGCCGCACCGGACGCCTGCGCTGCGTCATCCAGCGCCAGCACAGCCTTGCACAAGCCCATGAGCGCCGCGCTGTCGCCGCCCGCCATCAGCTGGTGGTACTGGGTGCTGATCGCGGTTTCGGCGCTGCTCAGCATTTCGGTGGGAGACTGCGGATTGGCGAAATGCACCAGGCCGGTCTCGCGCAGCGGATTGAAGGTGATGACTTCGATGCCGCGCCGGCGCGCATCCTGCAGCTGGTGCAGCATGCGCGGGCTGTTGGTGCCGACGTTCTGGCCGAAAAAGAAGATGCAATCGGTGTGCTCGAAATCGTCCAGCACCACGGTGCCGATAGGGACGCCTATGCTTTCCGGCAGCGCCACCGAGGTGCTCTCGTGGCACATGTTGGAACTGTCCGGCAAGTTGTTATTGCCGTACATGCGGGCCAGCAGCTGGTACATATAGGATGCCTCCAGCGAGGCGCGCCCGGAGCTGTAGAACACCACCGAAGGCGGCGCCAGCGCGCGCAGCTCGGCGGCAATGTGCGCGATGGCCTGCTCCCAGCTGGTTTCCACATAGCGGTCGCTGGCCGCGTCCCAGCGCAGCGGCACGGTCAGGCGTCCGGCCGCTTCCAACTCATGGTCGCTCCAGGTTTGTAACTCGGTGACCGAATGCTGGCGGAAGAAGTCCGCGCCGATGTGCTTTCGGGTCACCTCCCAGGCGGTGGCGCGGGCCCCGCTCTCGCAGAATTCGAACGGATGCGGGTTGGCCGGCTTGGCCCAGGCGCAGCCCACGCAGGCAAAGCCGTCCGGCTTGTTCTGGTGGGACAGGATGGCGCTGCCCTCGAACAGCACGTGTTCGCGCAGCAGGGCGCTGCCGACGGCCTTGACGGAGCCCCAGCCGCCGGCAGGATGGTGGTTAGGATCGGGTACGGTGAGCTTGTTCATGGGCTGAAGTCCTTCTCTGATCGCTACAGCGTAGCGGTCCGCAGCGTCCGCCCATATCGGCGCGCATGCAGTGTATGAGTAGGAGGCGGACTACTACTGGCGCTGCGGTAGAATGCCGCCTTTGCTCCGGAACCGAACATGAAACTAGCTACCTGGAACGTCAATTCCCTCAATGTGCGACTGCCCCACCTGCTCAAGTGGCTGGACGAGAACCCGGTCGACGTGCTGTGCATCCAGGAGACCAAGCTGACCGACGACAAGTTCCCGGTGGCCGCCATCGAGGCGGCCGGCTACCACGTGGCCTACAGCGGCCAGAAGACCTACAACGGCGTCGCCATCCTGGCGCGCCAGCCGCTGGCCGACGTGGTGAAAAACAATCCGCGCTACGAGGACGCGCAGCAGCGCATCCTGGCCGCCACCGTGGGCGGCGTGCGCGTGGTGTGCGCCTATGTCCCGAACGGCCAGGCGCCCGATTCCGAAAAATTCCAGTACAAGATGGCCTGGCTGTCCGCCTTCCACGAATGGATACAGGAGGAAGCCGCGCGGCATCCACAGTTGGCCGTGATGGGCGACTACAATATCGCGCCGGAAGACCGCGACGTGCACGACCCGGCCGCATGGGAGGGCATGGTGCACGTGTCGCCGCAGGAGCGCGCGGCGCTGGCGCGCTTGATCGATCTCGGTTTGAAGGATGCGTTCCGCCTGTTCGAGCAGGCCGACAAGTCCTACAGCTGGTGGGACTACCGTGGCCTGGGCTTCCGCCTCAACAAAGGCCTGCGCATCGACCACATCCTGCTGTCGCCAGCGCTGGCGGCGCGCTGCAGCGCGTGCCACATCGACCGCGCGCCGCGCAAATGGGAACAGCCGTCCGACCACGCGCCGGTGGTGGCCACGCTGGACTAGTCCCTCGGCAGCAGCAGCTGGGCGGTCTGGTGCGGCACCGGCTGCGAGAACAGGTAGCCCTGCGCGTACTGGCAGCCCTGGCGCTGCAGCAGCGCGTACTGGGCTTCGGTCTCCACGCCCTCCGCCACCACCGACAGCTGCAGGCTGTCCGCCAGCGCCGTGATGGCCGCCACGATGGCGCGGTCCTCGGCGCTGTGCTCCAGGTCCTTGATGAAGGCCCGGTCTATCTTGATCTTGTGGACCGGGAAGCGCTTCAGATAGGCCAGGCTGGAATAGCCGGTGCCGAAATCGTCTATCGACAGGCGTATGCCCATCGCGTTGATCTGGCCCAGGATGTCCAGGGTCTGCTCGCCATGGTGCATCAGCGCCGTTTCCGTGATCTCCAGTTCCAGCAGGCCCGGAGCTATGCCGGTCTCTTCGAGGATGGAACGGATGGCGCCCGTCAGCCCCCGGTGCATGAACTGGCGCGCCGACAGGTTGACCGCCAGCGGCACCGGCTGCATGCCCTGGCCGCGCCACGCGACCAGCTGGCGGCATGCGGCCCGTATCACCCACTCGCCCACCGGCACGATCAGCCCGGTCTCCTCCATGATGGGGATGAAGCGGTCCGGCCGCACCAGTTGGCCGTCGTCGCGGCGCCAGCGCAGCAGCACTTCCATGGCGTGCAGGCGGCGCGTGCCGATGTCCATGATGGGCTGGTAGTGCAGCTCGAACTGCTCCCCCGCCAGCGCCGCGCGCAGGCTGTTTTCCAGCTCGAAGTGGGCCGCCGCCGCCTGGTTCATGGAGCGCGTGTAGAACTGGTAGTTGTTGCGGCCGGCGCCCTTGGCGTGGTACATGGCGGCGTCGGCCTGGCGCATCAGGGTGTCGACGTCGGCGCCGTCATCCGGGTACAAACAGATGCCTATCGAGGGCGTGATGTGCAGGTTGTGTTCATCGAGCGCGAAACTGCTGGACAGGGATTCCAGGATTTTCTCGGCCACCTGGGCCGCCTCCTCGGTGTGGCGCAGTCCCGGCGCCAGCACCACGAATTCGTCGCCGCCCAGGCGCGCCACGGTGTCGCTGACGCGCACGGCCGCGCACAGCCGGCTCGCCACCTCTTTCAACAGCTGGTCGCCCATCATGTGGCCCAGCGAATCGTTGATGGTCTTGAAGCGGTCCAGGTCGATGAACATCACGGCCAGGCGGCGCTGGCCGCGGGCGGCGGCCGCCATGGCGCGGTCCAGGCGGTCCGCCAGCAGGGCGCGGTTGGGCAGGCCGGTCAGGGTGTCGTGGTAGGCCATGTGGTGCACCCGCGCCTCGGCCTGGCGCCGCTCCACGATCTCGCCCTGCAGCTGGGCGTTGGCCCCGGCCAGTTCGGCCGTGCGCTCCTGCACCCGGCGTTCCAGCTCGTCGCGGGCACGCGCCACCGCCTCGTGCGCCTCGCGCCGCGCGGTGATGTCGTCCACCAACCATACCGAGCGCCCGCGCGGATTGTTCAAATCGATGGGGCGGCCCGACAGTCGCGCCCAGAAGGTGCTGCCATCCTTGCGCACCAGCTCATATTCGGACACGTTGACGCGCCCGGCCTCGAAATCGCGGGCGGTCTCGGCGCGCGCCACGCACCAGGCGTCCTTGTCGGCGTAGAAGGCCTGCACGCTGAGCTGGTTCATCTCGCCCGGCGCATAGCCGAACAATTCCTCCATGCGGGCATTGGCGCGCAGGTTGCGGCCATGCTCGACCATCGAGATGCCCAGCACCGCGCTATCCAGGATGGCCTGGTTTTCCAGCAGCGCGTTGCGCAGCATTTCCTCGTCGCGCCTTTGCTCGGTGCGGTCCTCGACGATCCAGATGGTGCCCTGGGCCGGCTCGGCCGGATTGACTTGGTAGCCGATCAGCTGCGCCCACAGGCGGCTGCCGTCGCGGCGCTGCATTTCCAGCTCGGTCTGGAACGGCTTGCCGGCCACCAGGAACACCTGCGCTTCGGCGCCCAGGCGTTCATAGGCGTCCCGGGTCGGGTACAGGGCGGCGGCCGATAGGCCCAGGCCGGAGTCGCCGTCGTAGCCGAACATTTCGGCAAAGCCGCGGTTATAGCGGGTCAGCACGCGATTCTTGGTGAACAGGATGCTGATCGAGGCGTTGACCATGATGGCCTCGATTTCCATGCGGGTGATGCGGCTCTGGCTGACGTCCTCCAGTATCCAGATGGTGCCGCCGTCGTCGCGGCGATGGTCCACCGCGTGGGCGCGCACCCGGCACCAGAACAGCGAGCCATCCTGGCGGCGGAACTGGTGTTCCTGCTTTTCGAACGGCTGGCCGGCGTCGAGCAGCGGCGCCGCCTCGCGCATGAAGGCGGCGTGCTCCTCCGGCGAGAGGAACACGGTGACGGCCGGCAGGCCGGCCATCTGCTCCGGCAGGTAGCCGAACATCCCGGCCATGCGCGCGTTACAGCTGACCATGACGCCATCCTTGCTGAACAGGATGCCGTCCGAGACGTTGTCCAGGATGGCCTGCTGCTCCAGCAGCAGCTGGCGCGCGGCGTCGGCCGCCATGCGCTGCTCGTGGATATCCTCGATGATCCACACGGTGCCGTCGTCCGGCTGCGAGGGATCGATGGCGCGCCCGAACAGGCGGGCCCAGAACAGTGAGCCATCGCGGCGCCGCAGCTGCCACTCGCAGCTGAAGGACTGGCCGCGCGACAGCGGCGGCACGCAGTCCTGCCCGAAACGGTCGAACTCCTGGTCGGACAGGTGCACGATGCGGCTGGCCTCCCCCTCCAGCTCGTGGCGCTGGTAGCCCAGCATTTCGGCGGCGCGGATATTGCATTCCTGGATGCGTTCGTCGCGCGTGAACAGGATGCCCATGGCGGCGTTTTCCAGGATGGCCTGCTGCTCCAGCAGGGCCTTGCGCAGCGCGCGCTGGTCGCGCTGCAGGCTGGTGGTGTCGTTGAACACCAGGGCGGCGCCCTCGCCGGCCGGCTTGGCCCACACCTGGACCGCCAGGTACTGCCCGCCGGCGCGCGCCAGGAAGCTGTCCCAATGGCGCGCCGCGCCGGCCGGGCCGCACACCTGGTCCAGCTGCAGCCGGATCTCGGAGCGCACGTGGCGCACGAACAGGTCGGCGACCGAGCCGCCCAGCGGGCTGGCGCCCAGCAGCTCGTCCAGCTCGGCGTTGGCGGCCATGACCCTACCTTGCGCATCGCAGATGCAGGCGGGCAGGCCGATCAGGCGCAGGGCCTCGGCCATGCGCTCGGGATGGATCAGGACTTGACTCATGTACACGGCAGCACCCAGGAAAGCACGCTGCCCTTCATGATGGATCAGCAACGTAGTTGACGGATCATAAACCACATTCATCCGCTTGGCCATCTCCGCCACGCCACACCCGGCCTAGTCCAGGACTGGAATCCTTACCCAGCCTTCCATCAATACGCGCGCGCTGCGGCTCATGACGGCCTTGGTCACGCGCCACTGGCCATCCTGCTGCAGCGCGGCGGCGCCCACCCGCAGGGTGCCGGAGGGATGGCCGAAGCGCACCGCCTCGCGCGCGCCGCCGCCCGCCGCCAGGTTGACCAGGGTGCCTGGAATGGCGGCGGCGGCGCCGATCGCCACCGCCGCCGTGCCCATCATGGCGTGGTGCAGCTTGCCCATCGAGAGCGCGCGCACCAGCAGGTCGATATCCCCGGCCGCCACCTGCTTGCCGCTGGAGGCAGTGTAGGCGGCCGGCGGCGCCACGAAGGCCACCTTGGGCGTGTGCTGGCGCTGCTCGGCCTGTTCCGGCGTTGCGATCAGGCCCATGCGCACCGCGCCGTGGGCCCGTATGGTTTCAAAGCGCGCCAGTGCGGCCGGGTCGCCGTTGATGGCGTCCTGCAGCTCGGTCCCGCTGTAGCCCAGCTGGGCGGCGTCCAGGAAAATGGTGGGGATGCCGGCGTTGATCATGGTGGCGCGCAGCGTGCCCACGCCGGGCACCTCCAGCATATCGACCAGTTGGCCGGTGGGGAACATCGCCGAGCTTACCTGCGCCCCGCCGCCCTCTTCCTCTGCCGCCGGGTCCATGAACTCCAGCTGCACTTCGGCGGCGGGGAAGGTCACGCCATCGAGTTCGAAGCCGCCGGTTTCCTGCACCTGGCCGCCCGTGATGGGCACGTGGGCGATGATGGTCTTGGCGATGTTGGCCTGCCAGATGCGCACCACGGCCGCGCCGTCGTGCGGCACGCGGGATGGGTCCAGCATGCCGCCCGCGATGGCGAACGGCCCCACGGCGGCCGACAGGTTGCCGCAGTTGCCGCTCCAGTCGACGAAGGCGCTGTCTATGGACACCTGGCCAAACAAATAATCAACATCGTGATCGGGCCGTGTGCTGGGCGCCACGATCACGGCCTTGCTGGTGCTGGAGGTGGCGCCGCCCATGCCGTCTATCTGTTTGCCGTAGGGGTCGGGGCTGCCGATCACACGCAGCAGCAGGGCGTCGCGCGCCGGACCTGGCGTTTGCGCGGCGGCCGGCAAGTCCTGCAGCCGGAAGAACACGCCCTTGCTGGTGCCGCCGCGCATATAGGTGGCGGGAATCTTGATTTGGGGTAGATAGGTCATCGTAGTGTTATCCGTCACGCGCGTCGCTCCCGCGAACGCGGGAGCCTATGCCGAGTTTGAGGGTGCGTGATCGCATGCTCAGCATGGATTCCCGCGTACGCGGGAATGACAGGGTTAGGCCGCTTGGGCCGATTCCAGGAAGTCCTGGGCGAAGCGCTGCAGCACGCCGCCCGCTTCGTAGATGGAGACTTCTTCCGCCGTGTCCAGGCGGCAGGTGACGGGCACCTCGGCCCGCTCTCCGCTGCGGCGGTGCACCACCAGCGTCAGCGTGGCGCGCGGGGTGCGCTGGCCCAGCACGTCGTAGGTCTCGCTGCCGTCCAGGCCCAGCGTCAACCGGTTCACGCCGGGCGGGAACTCCAGCGGCAGCACGCCCATGCCGACCAGGTTGGTGCGGTGGATGCGCTCGAAGCCCTCGGCCACGATGGCTTCCACCCCGGCCAGGCGCACCCCCTTGGCGGCCCAGTCGCGCGAGGAACCCTGGCCGTAGTCGGCGCCGGCAATCACGATCAGCGGCTGCTTGCGCTCCATATAGGTCTCGATGGCTTCCCACATGCGCGTGACCGTGCCTTCCGGCTCGATGCGGGCCAGCGAACCGGCAATCACCTTGCCGTCGGCATCGCGCACCATCTCGTTCTTCAGGGTGGGGTTGGCGAAGGTGGCGCGCTGCGCGGTCAGGTGGTCGCCACGGTGGGTGGCGTAGGAATTGAAGTCTTCCTCCGGCAAGCCCATTTTGGCCAGGTATTCGCCGGCCGCGCTGTCCGGCAGGATGGCGTTCGAGGGCGACAGGTGGTCGGTGGTGATGTTGTCGCCCAGGACAGCCAGCGCGCGCATGCCGCGCAGGGTGCGCTCGCCTGCCAGCGCGCCTTCCCAGTACGGCGGGCGGCGGATGTAGGTGGTGTGCGGACGCCAGTCGTACAGCGGGCTGGCGGCCTCGCCATCGTCGGCCTGGCGCGCGAACATGGGGATGTAGACCTTGTTGAAATGGGCCGGCTTGACGCTGGCCGCCACGATGGCGTCGATTTCCTCATCGGACGGCCAGATATCGGCCAGCAGCACCGGCCGGCCATCGGCATCCAGGCCCAGCGGGTCCTTCTCGATATCGACGCGGATGGTGCCGGCGATGGCGTAGGCCACCACCAGCGGCGGCGAGGCCAGGAAGGCCTGCTTGGCGTAGGGGTGGATGCGGCCGTCGAAATTGCGGTTGCCGGACAGGACGGCGGTGGCGTACAGGTCGCGCTCCACCACTTCCCGCTGGATGGCCGGGTCGAGCGCGCCAGACATGCCGTTGCAGGTGGTGCAGGCATAGGCCACCACGCCGAAGCCGAGCTGCTCCAGCTCCGGCAGGAGGCCGGCTTCCTCCAGGTACAGGGTGACGGCCTTGGAACCGGGCGCCAGCGAAGTCTTGACCCAGGGCTGGCGCAGCAGGCCGCGGCGGTTGGCGTTACGCGCCAGCAGGCCGGCCGCGATCATGTTGCGCGGGTTGTTGGTGTTGGTGCAGCTGGTGATGGCGGCAATGATGACGGCGCCGTCCGGCATCAGGCCGGGCTGGCGCTCGACCGGGCCGCTGATGCCGCGCGCGGCCAGTTCGCTGGTCGGCACCCGCTTGTGCGGATTGGATGGGCCGGCGATGTTGCGCACCACGGTGGACAGGTCGAAGCGCAGCACGCGCTCATACTCGGCGCCGCGCAGGCTGTCGGCCCACAGGCCCGTGTGGCGGGCGTAGCGTTCGACCAGTTGCACCTGCTCTTCGTCGCGGCCGGTCAGGCGCAAATACTTGATGGTTTGCTCGTCGATGTAGAACATGGCGGCGGTGGAGCCGAATTCGGGCGCCATGTTGGCGATGGTGGCGCGGTCGCCCAGGGTCAGGTGGGCCGCGCCTTCGCCGTAGAACTCCAGGTAGGACGACACCACTTTTTCCTTGCGCAGGAATTCGGTCAGGGCCAGCACGGTGTCGGTGGCGGTGATGCCGGGACCGGGCTTGCCGGTCAGCTCCACGCCTATGATGTCGGGCAGGCGCATCCAGGAGGCGCGGCCCAGCATCACGCTTTCCGCCTCCAGGCCGCCGACGCCAATGGCGATCACGCCCAGCGCATCCACCATGGGCGTGTGCGAGTCGGTGCCGACCAGGGTGTCCGGATAGGCCACGCCCTCGCTGACCTGGATCACGGGCGACATGCGCTCCAGGTTGATCTGGTGCAGGATGCCGTTCCCGGGCGGGATCACGTCCACGTTCTTGAACGCCTTCTTGGTCCAGTTGATGAAATCGAAGCGGTCCTCGTTGCGGCGTTCCTCGATGGCGCGGTTCTTGGCAAAGGCGTCGGGGTCGTAGCCGCCGCACTCCACCGCCAGCGAGTGGTCCACCACCAGCTGGGTCGGCACCACCGGATTGACCAGGGACGGATCGCCGCCCTGGGCCGCGATGGCGTCGCGCAGGCCGGCCAGGTCCACCAGCGCAGTCTGGCCCAGGATGTCGTGGCATACGACGCGCGCCGGAAACCAGGGGAAGTCGAGGTCGCGGCGGCGCTCGATCAGCTGCGACAGCGAGGCGTCCAGCGCGGCCGGGCCGCAGCGGCGCACCAGGTTCTCGGCCAGCACGCGCGAGGTATAGGGCAGCTTGTCGTAAGCGCCGGGGGCGATGCTGTCCACGGCCTCGCGCGCATCGTAATAATCCAGCGCGGTGCCGGGCAGGTTCTTGCGGTAGAGCGTGTTCATTTGCGGTCCTTGAGCGGCACGAAGGGCAGGTCTTCCGGTCCCACGTAGTTGGCGCTGGGGCGGATGATCTTGTTGTCGATGCGCTGCTCGATGATGTGGGCGGCCCAGCCCGAGGTGCGCGAGATCACGAACAGCGGGGTGAACATGGCGGTCGGCACGCCCATCATGTGGTAGGACACGGCCGAGAACCAGTCCAGGTTGGGGAACATCTTCTTCACTTCCCACATCACCGATTCCAGCCGTTCGGCGATGTCGTACATCTTCATCGATCCCGCTTCCTCGGACAGGCTGCGCGCCACTTCCTTGATCACCACGTTGCGCGGGTCGGAGATGGTGTACACCGGGTGGCCGAAGCCGATCACCACTTCCTTGTTGGCGACCCGGCTGCGGATGTCGGCTTCCGCCTCGTCCGGATTCTCGTAGCGCTTCTGGATCTCGAAGGCGAATTCGTTGGCGCCGCCGTGCTTGGGACCGCGCAGCGCGCCGATGGCGCCGGTGATGGCCGAGTGGATGTCGGAGCCGGTGCCGGCAATCACGCGGCCGGTGAAGGTGGAGGCGTTGAACTCGTGTTCGGCGTACAGTATCAGCGAAGTGTGCATGGCGCGCACCCAGCTCTCGCGCGGCTGCTGGCCGTGCAGCAGGTGCAGGAAGTGGCCGCCGATGGAGTCGTCGTCGGTCTCGACCTCGATGCGCTTGCCATTGTGGCTGTAGTGGTACCAGTACAGCAGGATGGAGCCGAAGGAAGCCATCAGGCGGTCGGCGATGTCGCGCGCGCCGGGGACGTTGTGGTCATCCTTCTCGGGCAGCACGCAGCCCAGCACCGAGGCGCCGGTGCGCATCACGTCCATGGGGTGGGCCGACGCGGGCAGCGCCTCCAGCGCCGTCTTCACCGCTTGCGGCAGGCCGCGCAGGGAACGCAGCTTGGCCTTGTAGCCGCGCAGCTCGGCCTCGGCCGGCAGCTTGCCGTGCACCAGCAGGTAGGCGATTTCCTCGAACTCGCAGGTGGTGGCCACGTCCAGGATGTCGTAGCCGCGGTAGTGCAGGTCATTGCCGCTCTTGCCGACCGAGCACAGGGCCGTGTTACCGGCCGCCACGCCGGACAGGGCCACGGATTTTTTCGGTTTGAAGGTGGTCTCGTTCATGGGAATCTCCTTATTTTTTCTGGGCTGCGTTCTGGGCTGCAAACAGCGCATCCAGTTTTTGTTCGTAGCTGTGGTAGTTGATGCGCTCGTACAGTTCGGCGCGGGTCTGCATGGTGTCCACCACGTTCTGCTGGGTGCCGTCGCGGCGGATGGCGCCGTACACATTCTCGGCCGCCTTGTTCATGGCGCGGAAGGCCGACAGCGGGTACAGCACCAGGCCGACGTCGGCGCCGCGCAGCTCGTCCACGGTGAACAGCGGCGTGGAGCCGAACTCGGTGATGTTGGCCAGGATGGGCACCTGCACGGCGGCGGCGAACTGCTTGTACATCTCCAGGCTGGTCATGGCCTCGGGGAAGATCATGTCGGCGCCCGCCTCCACGCAGGCCACGGCGCGCGCGATGGCGGCGTCCAGGCCTTCCACCGCCAGCGCGTCGGTGCGGGCCATGATGACGAAGTTCTCGTCGGTGCGGGCGTCGACGGCGGCCTTGATGCGGTCCACCATCTCCTGCTGGCTGACGATTTCCTTGCCGGGACGGTGGCCGCAGCGCTTGGCGCCGACCTGGTCCTCGATATGGGTGGCCGCTGCGCCGAACTTGATCAGCGACTTGACGGTGCGCGCCACGTTGAAGGCGGAGGCGCCGAAGCCGGTGTCGGCATCGACCAGCAGCGGCAGCTCGCACACGTCGGTGATGCGGCGCACGTCGGTCAGCACGTCGTCCAGGTTGGAGATGCCCAGGTCGGGCAGGCCCAGCGAGCCGGCCGCGACACCGCCGCCGGACAAGTAGATGGCCTTGAAGCCGGCGCGCTGCGCCAGCAGGGCGTGGTTGGCGTTGATGGCGCCCACCACCTGGAGTGGGGATTCTTCTAGTACGGCTTTGCGGAAAGCGGCGCCGGCGGAATGCAGGGTCATGGTGTGGCCTTTCTGGTTTGCGTGGCCAATTTAGTGCAAAGCCTGTGCCAAGCCCCGGAATCTTTCAAATCAAGCACTTAGATATTGCCTGCTGTTTCAATTTGAAACATCGTAACATTGTGAACTACAATTGAAACATGCGCCCTTCCCCTACACCTGATCAGGACAAGCCGGTCATCTGGACCGTGTCCGTGTCGCGCCTGTCCGACCTGTTCCGCCACATCACGCTGGAATACGACGCCCTGGCCAACATCGAACCCATACACCTGGGCTTCGACGAAGCCGCGCGCCATATCCGCGAACGCCTGGCCACCGAGCGCTGCGACGCCGTGATCGCGGCCGGCTCCAACGCGGCCTACCTGAAGGGACGGCTGCCGGTGCCGGTGGTGGTGGCCAAGGCCAGCGGCTACGACATGATGCAGGCGCTGGCGCGCGCGCGCCGCCTGTCCGCGCGCATCGCCGTGGTGACCTACCAGCACCGCATGCCGGAGCTGAACGATTTCGCCCGCACCTTCGGGCTGGAACTGGAACAGCGCACCTACGTCACCGAGGCCGATGCCCGGGCCCAGATCGCCGAACTGAAAGCGGCCGGCATACAGGCCGTGGTGGGCGCCGGCCTGATCACGGACCTGGCCGAGGAAGCCGGACTGGCCGGCGTGTTCGTGTATTCCGCCACCTCGATACGCCAGGCCTTCGACGATGCGCTGGAGGTGGCGCGCCTGACCCAGCTGGAGGCCGGCCGCCACCAGCGCGTGGCGGTGGCCAGCACCCTGCGCGCCCGGCATGGGCTGAACGACTTGCGCGGCGAATCGGACGCCATGGAAAAGCTGCGCCAGGCCGTGCTGCTGTATGCGCGCTCCCCCGCCACCGTGCTGCTGCAGGGCGAGACCGGCTGCGGCAAGGAACTGGTGGCGCAGGCCATCCACCGCGAGGGGCCGCGCAGCCTGGGGCAGAACCGGCCCTTCGTGGCCGTCAATTGCGGGGCCATCGCGGAATCGCTGCTGGAATCGGAACTGTTCGGGCACGAGGAAGGCGCGTTCACGGGCGCGCGGCGCGGCGGCCATGCGGGGCTGTTCGAGGCGGCCAACCACGGCACCCTGTTCCTCGACGAGATAGGCGAGATGCCGCTGCCCCTGCAAACCCGCTTGCTGCGGGTGCTGGAGGAGCGCGAGGTGGTGCGGGTGGGCGGCACGCGGCCGGTGCCGGTCCATGTGCGCATCATCAGCGCCACCCATTGCGACCTGGAGCAGCGCGTGCGCGAGGGGCGCTTCCGGGCCGACCTGTTTTACCGCCTGGCCGTGCTGCGTTTGTCCCTGCCGCCGCTGCGCGAACGGGCGCAGGATATCGTGCCCTTGCTGGAGTGGTCCTTGAGGAATGCCATGGCGGCGCTGGGCGCCCGCGCGCATCCGGATTTGTCGGCCGAGCTGGCGGCGTGCGCGCCGCTGCTGCAGCGCCATGCCTGGCCGGGCAATGTGCGTGAGTTGCGCAACCTGGCCGAGCGGCTGGCGCTGTTCCTGGCGGCCGAGCCGCTGCAAGCCTTGACGCCTGCCTTTGTGCTGGGCGTGGCGCCTGAGCTGGCGGCTGTTCCTGCATCCACCCCGGTGTTGCGGGAAAGCGCGGCGCAGGTGCTGGCCCGCTTCGGCGGCCGGCGCGATGCGGCGGCCCAGTACCTCGGCATCAGCCGGACCACGCTGTGGCGGCGCCTGCGCGAGGAAGGCACTGAATGATCCACGCTGCTTGGGAGTTTTCCCAGGCAGCGGAGCGATGGCGTGTGCTGGGGGAGCAAGCGCCTGCTTTTGCCGCCCCCATCCTTGTACCACTGGCTGGACAGGGCCACGCCATCGGCCGCATCTTTTGGACACCATCACCGCATGGCTGCATGCCAGCGTGGCCGTGTACACCGGTGCGGCGGCGCCGCTCATCACGGCCTAGCACCGTTCATCCCGGCGCGCTGGCATGCCGCCCCCTGGCGGCCCTAGGATGTCTCCATCGACAACCCAAATCAGGAGAGCAGCCATGAACACCATTACCCAACGCCTCGCCACCGTTGCCGCCATTGCCACCACTCTGCTGCTGGCGGTCGCCCCGGCGGCCCGCGCCGCCGGCCACCCCGCCTTCAAGGCCGAAGTGACCGGCCAGGGCCAGCCCGTCATCATGATCCCCGGCCTGGCCTCGCCGGGCAGCGTGTGGGACGGCACGGTCCAGCACCTGTGCGGCGCCACCCGCCAGTGCCATGTGCTGACGCTGGCCGGCTTCCCCGGCCAGCCCGCCATCGAAGGTCCACTGCTGCCGCAGGTCGAACAGCAGCTGAGCGACTACATCCGCGACAACAAGCTGGGCAAGCCGGTCATCATCGGCCACAGCATGGGCGGCTTCCTCGGCATGAAGCTGGCCGCCGACCACCCGGAGCAGGTGGGACGCCTCATCATCGTCGACGCCCTGCCGGCGCTGGGCGCGCGCCAGGTGCCCAACATCACCGGCGCCCAGCTCAAACAGATCGCGGATGGCATGCGCGTCCAGATCAAAGCCGCACCCGCGCAAAGTTTTGACGACAACGCCCGGCGCAACGCCGCCACCATGGTCAGCGGAGAGGCCAACATCGAACGCGTCGCGGCATGGGTCAAGCAGTCCGACCGCAACACCGTGATCGACTCCATGGCCGACATGATGTCGGAAGACCTGCGCCCCGCCATGCCGCGCATCCAGGCTCCGACCCTGGTGCTGGGCAGCTGGATCGCGTTCCAGGCCTTTGCGCCGCGCGACGCGCTGGTCAGCGTCTACACCGACCAGTACGCAAAACTGCCAGGGGTAAAAATCGACATCAGCGACACCGCCAAGCACTTCATCATGGTCGACGACCCGGCTTGGATGTATGCTCGCATCGATAACTTCCTGAACTGAGCAAGACCATGCAAACCCGCCCTCCCCTGCTGGCCCGTTTGAACTGGTACTGGATACTCCAGGTCCTGGGCTGGACACTCTTCGCCCTGATGCAGCTGATGTTCAATGCGGTCGGCGAGCTCACCTGGCGCATCGCCGCCATCGCCAGCTGGGCCGGGTTGGCCGGCCTGCTGTGGAGCCATGCCTGGCGGCGCCTGCTCAAACGGCGCGGCTGGCTGGGCGCCAGGCCGCAATGGAATTCGCTGGCCCCTGCCATGCTGGTGCTGGCCTGCCTGCAGACCTTCAGCGTGGCGCTGGGCTACCTGGTCCTGCAGCCGCACGGACCGGTCAAGAGCCTGGACTGGCTGCCCGGCTCCATTTTCTACTGGCTGCTGGTGGACAGCGTCTGGACCATCCTCTACAACTCGGTGCTGTCGCTGCGCCGCGCCAACCGCTTCGAGGCCGAGGCGCTGCGCCTGGAAGTCAGCGCCAAGGACGCCGAGCTGCGCGCCCTGCAGGCCCAGGTCAACCCGCACTTCTTTTTCAACAGCATGAACAGCGTGCGCGCCCTGGTGTACGAGGACCAGGACGCGGCGGCCCGCATGATAGACCAGCTGGCCAGCGTGATGCGCTACGCGCTGCAGTCCGGCCAGCACGACACGGTGCCGCTGGAGGCCGAGATGGAAGCCGTGCAGTCCTACCTGGAGATCGAGAAGATACGCTTCGAGGAGCGCATGCGCGTGAGCGTGGAGATCGGCCCCGGGCTGGAACGGGTGCGCATTCCGCCCATGTCGCTGCAAACGCTGGTGGAAAACGCGGTCAAGTACGGCGTCGAGGCCAGCCCCAGCGGCAGCGAGATCCGCATCCGCGCCTACCGCCAGGACAGCCAGATCTACATCGAAATCGCCAACGCGGGCGCCATCGTCCCCTTCGCCAACTCCACCAAGGTCGGCCTGGTCAACACCCGCAAGCGCCTGGCCCTGGCCCTGGGCGAGCAGGCGCGCCTGGACCTGAGCGAAAACAGCGGCTGGGTGCGCGCCACACTGACCCTTCCGGAGGCGGCATGAGCGGCGCGATGACCACCGCCGGCATGGATCACGGCGGCGCCGCCAGCGGCGCCATCCGCGCGCTGCTGGTCGACGACGAGCGCCTGGCGCGCGCCGAGCTGCGCCGCTTGCTGGCCGCCCATCCGCAAGTGGAGATCGTGGGCGAGGCCGTCAACGCGGCCGACGCCGTACAGCAGATCGCCGCCCTCAAGCCGGACCTGATCTTCCTCGACGTGCAAATGCCGGGCGGCAGCGGCTTCGACGTGCTGGACGCGCTGGAACACGTGCCGGAAGTGATCTTCACCACCGCCTTCGACCGCTACGCCCTGCAAGCCTTCGAAGTCAATGCCCTGGACTACCTGCAAAAACCGATACAGGCCGCCCGCATGGCTGCCGCGCTGCAGCGCTGCGGCACCCGCATTGCCAGCGCGCGCCCGCCCGCCCTGGCCGACGGCGCGCAAAAGCTGTTCATCAAGGACGGCGAACGCTGCTGGTTCGTGGGCCTCAAGGATATCCGCCTGTTCGAGTCGGATGGCAATTACACCCGCGTCTACTTCGACCAGCACCGGCCGCTGATGCTGCGCTCCCTCAACCAGCTGGAAGAAAAACTGGACCCGCGGCGCTTCTTCCGCGCCAGCCGCAAGCACATCGTCAACCTGGACTTCGTGCGCAGCGTGACGCCCAACGAGGCAGGCGGCCTGGACCTGCTGCTGGAAACGGAGCTGGCGGTGGAAGTCTCGCGCCGCCGCGCCGCCCAGTTCAAGCAGCTGGCCAGCCTGTAACAAACGGCTAGCCGTGCAGCACGCGGGCCGGCGGTATGCGCATGGCGATCCAGGCATGGCGCGCGATGGCGGCCGCCGATATAACCGCGGTCAGCACCGCCGCCAGCAACAGGGTCCAGCCGCCTATGGGCGCGCGCTCCACATAGCCGCCCAGGTAGCGCTGGATGGCCACGGCCGCCACCGGCAAGCCTGCCAGCGCCGCCAGCAGCAACAGCATGGCGGCCTCGCGCGCCAGCAGCAGGCCGACTGCCGCGCGTCCGGCGCCGTGCAGCTTGCGCAGCACGATTTCCCTGGCGCGCCGCTGCACCGTGTGGGCCGACAGCGCATAGGTGCCGCAAGCAGCGATCAGCAGCGCGATGCCGCTGGCGATGGCCAGCAGCCTGGCCAGGCGCGCATCGTCGGCGTAATTGGCCGCCAGGATGGCGGAGGCGCGCTGCATCTTGAGGATGGCATCCGGGAAGTAGCGCGGCCACAGCTGGCGTACCATGTCCTCGGCCTGTTCCAGCGGCACGCCGGCGCGCACCGTGAGGGTGGCGCCTGCCGTCCATAGTTCGTAGGCCGTGGTGCGCGGCGCCTCGCGCAGGGAACGGAAGCGCAGCTCAGGCGCGATGCCCACGATGCGCTTGTGGACCACCTTGCCGTCAAAGTTAGTGAACAGCACTGTCTGGCCCACCGCTTGCTGCGGCGCGGGCCAGCCCAGCTGCCGCGCGGCCAGGGCGTTGAGCACCACCGGTATCTGGTCGTCCTCCTGGTCGATGGACGCATCGAACAGGCGTCCGCCCAGGGGGCCAATGCGGTACAGCTGGAAGAAATTGGCGCTGACCGATTTCATGTCCATGGACACGGCGGGGCCGCCGGGCCGGGTCAGCTCGCGGCTCCAGCCGCCGTCCTGGCGCCCCACGGCATCCTCGGACACCGCCACGCCCTGTACGCCCGGTTGGGCCTTGAGCGCCGCCAGCAAGGCGCGCGCCTTGGCGCTGGACCGCACCGGCTCCGGCAAGTCCACCACCAGCAGCGGCGCCGGATCGAAGCCGGGCGCGGCGCGCATGGCGTACCCGGTTTGCCAGGCGATGGCCAGCGTCACGCCGGCCAGCCCCATGGCGGCGCCCACCTGCAGCACGGTCAGCAGCCGCCGCAGGCGTGCGCTGAGGCGCGATTCGGTCTCCGGGCGGCCAGCCAGCACACGCGAGGGGTGCACGCGCAGCGCCGCCAGCACGGGACTCGCGGCCGTCAGCAATCCCAGCGCCACGCCCAGCGCCAGCGCGGCAGCCACGCCGGACCAGGACACGAGATCCGACAAGTCGCGCTCCATCAGCTGCGAGAACAGCGGCAGCACCAGCCAGGCCAGCAGCAGCCCGAGCACGCTGGCCAGCAGCGACAGCAGCAGGGACTCGGCCACGAAGCGCAGCGCGACGCGGCCGGCACCGGCGCCCAGCACCTTGCGCATGGCCACCTCGCGCTGGCGCCGCAGCACCCGCACGGTGGCCAGGTTGACGTAGTTGACGGCCGCCAGCGCCAGTATCAGCAGCGCCAGCGCGGCCAGCGCCGCCGGCACGGCGGGATCGGCGCGCGGGCCTGGCAGCACCGGGCCGTGGCTGGCCAGCTGGTGGTCAAAATAAGCCTCGCGCAGCGGCCGCAGTTCGATATCCATCACCTTGCGCCCGGCCAGCAGGGCGCGCGCCTCGGGCGGGATGTTCTGCACGCTGGGGGCGGCGTCCACGGCGCGCTGCAGTCCGGTTGCGATATCGGCCAGCCGCGCTTCCGGGCGGACCTTCACCAGCACCCGGCCCACCCAGCCCTGCTCCCCGGTCAGCATCTCGCTGCGCAGCTGCGCTTCCAGCAGCACCGACGCGGTCCCTATCAGCAGTTCGAACGGGATGGTGGTGCTGGCCGGCGGCTGGCGCACCACGGCGCCTACCCGCAGCACCTGGCCCTCGGCCTGCAGGGTGCTGCCGACAGCGTCGGCGCGGCCGTACAGGCGCAGCGCGGCCTGCTCGGTGATGGCGATGCTCTCCGGGCGCTCCAGGGCCGCCTGCAGGTCGCCGTGGCGCGCCTGCAGTCCCAGCATGGCGGCAAAGCCGGGCAGCACGGCCAGGCCGCGCAGCTCGTGCAGCCGGCCCTCGATGCGCACCGCCAGCGGCCGCTGCTCGGGGCGCGAGGGCACGTAGCTGGTGGCGTCCGCCACGCCCGGCAGCTTGAGCGCGGCGGCGCGCAGCAGCAGCGGCGCCGCATCGTAGCTGGGGCGGACGGGATCGGCGTTGTAGCGCTGCGCCACCACATACAGCCGCTCCACTTGCGGGATGTGGGCGTTGTACTGCCATGCGTGGCGCGCATAGCCGAGCAGCAGCAAGCAGGCGGCCAGCCCCAGGCTCAGTCCCAGCAGCGCCGCCGCCGTATAACCCGGTTCCTGGGCCAGCATGCGCCAGCCGGTGCGTATATCCTTCAATTCCATGGTCTGCGTCCGTAAAGCGAAAGTTTTCCCGTCTCTGCAATCTCCATGCCACGGGAAATCCGCGCTGCGCACGCGCCATCCGGCCTGACGTGTGCGGGAATGAACGCTGACACTGTCCATTCCCGGACACCGGCTTGCGGGTCCACCTTATTTTTTCAGCGACGGTATGGCCTGCGGCTGGTAAGGCTTGACCGGCTGGTCCTTGAGCTTTTTCTCCAGCAGCTCGATCGCCACTTCCAGCTGGCGGTCGCGCCCTTCGAAGGTGGCGTGCGGCAGGTTGTCCACTTCCACGTCCGGTGTCACGCCCACGCCTTCGATCAGCCATTGGCCGTCGGCGGTGCTGAACTGGCCGTTCTCGGCCACGCGCGCCATGCCGTTGTCGCTCAGCGAAGTGTTATCGCTGAGCCAGACCCCGGCGCCGGCCGTGCGCTTGCCCACCAGCGGCCCCAGGCCCAGGGCCTTGACGCCGGCCGCGAAGGTTTCGCCGTCCGAATAGGTCAGCTCGTCGACCAGCACCACCAGGTGGCCGCGGAAGGTGTTCTGCATGTTCCCGGCCGGCTGCACGCCGGGCGACGACCAGAAGGCCCACGAGCGGCGCAGCAGCTTTTCGATCACCCAGCTGTCGATATTGCCGCCGTTGTTGCGGCGCACGTCGATGATCAGGCCGTCGCGGTTGACGTTGGCGTAGAAGTCACGCGCGAACGAGGCGATGTCGCGCGGGCCCATGGCGCGCAGGTGCAGGTAGCCGATGCGGCCCCTGGACGCCTGCTCGACCTGCGCGGCGCGGCCCAGTTCCCAGTCGCCGTAGCGCAGCGAAGTCTGCTTGGCCATGCTGACCGGGATCACGATCACGGAACGGGGCGCGGCCGCGCCATGCTTGACCTGCAGCAGCACCTGCTTGTCGGCCTGGTTCAGCAGCAGGTCGGAAATGTCGCGCGCCTCCAGCACGGACTTGCCGTTGACGGCCGTGATGATGTCGCCTTCCTGCACATTCACTTCCGGCTGCGCCAGCGGCGCGCGCTCGGACGGCAGCTCCGCTTCGCTGCGGTAGATGCGGTCCACGCGGTAGCCTTCCGCCGTGCGGCTCAGCACCGCGCCCAGGCCGGACGGCGTGCCTTCCGGATTGGCGCGGCGCAGGTCGCCGGGCCGGATCTGCGAGTGCAACGCGCCCACTTCGCTGACCATCATGCCCAGCAGGTCATTGAGCTCGGCGCGGTCGGTCACGCGCTCGACCAGCGGCGCATACTTGTCGCGCACGCCGCTCCAGTTCACGCCGCGCATTTTCGCGTCATACAGGAAGTCGCGGTGCATGCGCCAGGCGTCGTTGAACATCTGCTTCCATTCCAGGCGCGGATTGGAGGTGAAGGTCCAGTCGTCCACCTTGACCTTGGCCTTGCTGACATCCTGCGGCGCCTTGGCCGCCGCTTCCACGATGACCATGTCGCCGCCCGGGCTGCCGGCCGGGCCGGTGCGGTAGTAGATGTGCTTCTTATTCAAGGCCAGGTCGTACTCGCGCACACCAGCCGCAAACACCTCGGGCTGGGGACCGTTGCCGGCAATGGCCAGCGTCTTCAGGCTGCTCTTGCCCTCGCCTTCGCTGTCCAGGAAGTACAGGCGCTTGTCGTCCACGTTCAGGGCGCGGTAATTGCCGGGCGCGACAGGCACTTCATACAGGCGCTCCTTGAGGCCCGCGTACACGATGGGTGGCAGGCCCCTGGCAGCGGGCTTCTTGTCCGCAGCCTTGTCGCCCGCTTTTTCGCCAGCCTTTTCGGCGGCCTTCTCCACCGCTTTTTCCGCCGCCTTTTCCGCCACTTTTTCCACCGCATCCTCGGCCGGCTTCTCGCCCGGCTTGTTCAGCTCATCGTCCGGCTTGAACGGGAAGCGGTTGCCCGGCTGTAGCGCCAGCGCGTAGATGCCGGTACGCTTGTCGAACACGGGGCCCATGTTGCGGTCGCCCCAGGGCGAGCCGTTGGCCAGGTTGAAGTTGCGCGCGGAGAGGAAATACAGCCAGCGCCCGTCCGGCGAGAACACGGGCGAGCGCGAGGTGTAGCGGTCGCTGGTGACGAAGGCCAGCTGCTTGCTGTCCAGGTTGTACAGGCCGATCTGCTCGCGCTGCTCCGTACTGGCGGCGCGCACGATGGCCAGGTTGCGCGAGTCGGGCGACCACAGGATTTCATCGTGCTTGTCGACGCCGGACTTGCCGGCATCGTCGATCAGGGTGTTGGCCTTGGTGGCCAGGTCCAGCAGCCAGAAGCGGCCTTTCTTGTCCGTATGGCCCAGCCATTTGCCGTCCGGCGAAGGATAGAGCTGCCAGCGGTGGCTGTTGCCGTCGCGGGTGAGCTGTTCGCCATGGCCGGAACCGTCGGCGGCGAACTTCCAGATCTCGTTCTCGCCAGTGCTGTCCACGATGGCATACACCCACTTGTCATCGGCGCTGAACACGGCCTCGCGGGCGCGCGCGCCTTCCGGCACCGCGATCTCGACGCGGCGGCGCTGGCCGGTGCCGGCCACCGTCACGCGGCCGCGCGCGGTCAGCACGATGCGTTCGTCCTTGCCGGCCAGCTGCACATTGGTCAGGTTGTCCAGCGGCGAGCGGATCTGGCGCGCGCGGGTCTGGTCGAAATCGGACACCAGGTTGAAGTGCAGCGCCTGGTCGGCCGCCGCACCCTGTTTGGACAAGTCCAGCACGTGCAGGTCGGCGCCCAGCTGGTAGACGATGCGGCCGTCGCCCAGCTGGGCGTTGCGCACGTCCCAGTCCACATGGGTGGTCAGCTGGCGCAGGTCGCTGCCGTCCGGCGCGGAAGACCACAGGTTGTCGGCGCCGCTGCGGTCGCTGATGAAATACAAGCGGCCCTGCCACCACATGGGGCGCTTGTTGTTGCCCGGGTCGGACGCCAGCAGCGGTTCGGCTTCCTGCGCACCCAGGGTGTAGCGCCACAGGCGGGCATGGGCGCCGCCGCGGTAGCCCTTGACGTTATCGTTGGTCAGGGCCAGGCCGAAGCGGGTGAAGTACAGGGTCTTGCCATCGTCGTCCAGCACGGCATCGTTGGCGTCGGCCACGGCGAATACGCGGCGCTGCAGGCTGTCCGGCTTGACGGCGGCCACGATGCGGTGCGCCGACGGTCCCTTGCTGTCCAGGGTGCTGACCAGCACCTCGCCCTGGGCGGTCCAGCCCAGCACCGTGACGGCGCCGTTCTCGAAGGTCAGGCGCTTGGGCAGGCCGCCGCCTATCGGCATCAGGTACGCTTCCTGCGGGCCTTCGTAGGAGGCCGAGAACGCGATCCAGTGGCCGTCGCGCGAAATGGCGGCATTGGTTTCGGCGGCCGGATGGGTGGTCAGGCGCTGGGCCTGGCCGCCGCGCGCGCTGGCGCGCCACAAATCGCCCTCGGCCGTGAACACGATATTGTCGCCACGGATGGCGGGAAAGCGGTAATAAGCGTCGGCGGCGTGGACAGCGGGGAACAGGCCGGCCGAAGCCAGCAAGACGGCGAGAGTACGGGAAATGGTCATGGACGGAGCGGGCTGTGAGATGAATCAAGACATTGATTTTGTCACAGCTTTTTATCCGGCAATACCATTTTTTCGACGTAAAAAAACCGCGTTCGGCGAACGCGGTTTTGTTTGGGAGAGGAAACGCTTAATCCACTTCCACCGTCTCGGGCGGGATGGTCGGCGCCGGATCGGATTCCGGGAACTCCAGCTTGATCTGGTCTTTCTCGTCCAGGTCCACGGTCACCTTGCCGCCGGCGACCAGGCGGCCGAACAGCAGCTCGTCGGCCAGCGCCTTGCGTATCATGTCCTGTATCAGACGGGACATCGGACGCGCGCCCATGAGCGGGTCGAAACCTTTCTTGGCGAGGAACTTGCGCAGCTTCTCGCTGAAGATGGCTTCCACCTTCTTCTCGTGCAGCTGCTCTTCCAGCTGCATCAAGAACTTGTCCACCACGCGCAGGATGATTTCCTCGTCCAGCGCGCGGAAGCTGATGATGGCGTCGATACGGTTGCGGAACTCCGGCGTGAACATGCGCTTGATGTCGCCCATTTCGTCGCCGGCCTGCTTGGCCGTGGTGAAGCCGATCGAGGCCTTCTGCAGGCTTTCCGCGCCCGCATTGGTGGTCATGATGATGATCACGTTGCGGAAGTCCGCCTTGCGGCCATTGTTGTCGGTCAGGGTGCCATGGTCCATCACCTGCAGCAGGATGTTGAAGATGTCCGGATGGGCCTTCTCGATCTCGTCCAGCAGCAGCACGGCGTGCGGCTTCTTGGTGATGGCCTCGGTCAGCAAGCCGCCCTGGTCGAAGCCGACATAACCCGGCGGCGCGCCGATCAGGCGCGACACGGCGTGGCGCTCCATGTACTCCGACATGTCGAAGCGGATCAGTTCGATGCCCAGGATGAAGGCCAGCTGCTTGGCCACCTCGGTCTTGCCGACGCCGGTGGGACCGGAGAACAGGAAGGAGCCGATAGGCTTGTCGGTCTTGCCCAGGCCGGCGCGCGCCATCTTGATGGCCGACGACAGCGCCTCGATGGCGGGATCCTGGCCGAACACCACGTTGCGCAGGTCGCGGTCTATGGTCTGCAGCTTGCTGCGGTCGTCCTGGTTGACGGTCTGGGGCGGGATGCGCGCGATCTTGGAAATGATGTCCTCGATCTCGGTCTTGCCTATGGTCTTCTTCTGCTTGGACTTGGGCAGGATGCGCTGGGCCGCGCCGGCCTCGTCGATCACGTCGATGGCCTTGTCCGGCAGGTGGCGGTCATTGATGAAGCGGGCCGCCAGCTCGGCCGCCGTGGACAGCGCCGACGACGAGTATTTCACGCCATGGTGTTCCTCGAAGCGCGACTTCAGGCCGCGCAGGATCTGCACGGTCTGCTCCACGGTGGGCTCGTTCACGTCCACTTTCTGGAAGCGGCGGCTCAGGGCGTGGTCTTTCTCGAACACGCCGCGGAACTCGGTGTAGGTGGTGGCGCCCACGCATTTCAGCTGGCCGTTGGCCAGGGCCGGTTTCAGCAGGTTGGACGCGTCCAGCGTGCCGCCCGAGGCCGAGCCGGCGCCGATGATGGTGTGGATCTCGTCGATGAACAGGATGCCGTTCGGATTGTCCTTGAGCTGCTTGAGTACGGCCTTGAGGCGCTGCTCGAAGTCGCCGCGGTACTTGGTGCCGGCCAGCAGCGCGCCCATGTCCAGCGAATAGACCACGGCGTTCTGCAGGATCTCGGGCACGTCGCCCTGGGTGATGCGGTAGGCCAGGCCTTCGGCAATGGCGGTCTTGCCCACGCCGGCTTCGCCCACCAGCAGCGGGTTGTTCTTGCGCCGGCGGCACAGGATCTGGATCACGCGGTCGACCTCGTCCTCGCGGCCGATCAGGGGATCGATCTTGCCGTCGGCGGCCTGCTTGTTCAGGTTCTGGGTGAACTGGTCCAGCGGGCTTTCCTTGGTCTGGCCCTCGCCGCCCGGCGCGCCTTCTTCCCCGCCTTCGGACGCCTTGGCGGCGTCGGCCTGCTGGTCCTTGCGCACGCCGTGCGAGATGAAGTTGACCACGTCCAGGCGGGTCACGCCCTGCTGGTGCAGGTAGTAGACCGCATGCGAATCCTTCTCGCCGAAGATGGCCACCAGCACGTTGGCGCCGGTGACTTCCTTCTTGCCGTTGGAAGCCGACTGCACGTGCATGATGGCGCGCTGTATCACGCGCTGGAAGCCCAGTGTGGGCTGGGTATCCACCTCGGTGGTCCCTGGCACGGTGGGCGTGTTATCGCCGATGAAATTGGTCAGGGTCTTGCGCAGATCTTCAATATTGACGGCGCAGGCGCGCAACACCTCGGCCGCTGATGGATTGTCCAGCAGCGCCAGCAGCAAATGCTCGACCGTGATGAATTCGTGACGGGCCTGGCGCGCCTCGACGAAAGCCATGTGCAAACTCACTTCTAATTCCTGCGCAATCATACTTCCTCCATCACGCACTGCAGGGGATGGCCTGCCTTGCGCGCATGCGTTAATACAAACTCCACTTTGGTACAGGCGATGTCTTTGGAAAACACGCCGCACACGCCCTTACCGTAGCGATGCACGCTCAGCATGATTTGCGTCGCGGTTTCGCGGTCCTTGTTGAAATACTCCTGGATGATGGCGACGACAAATTCCATCGGGGTATAGTCGTCATTTAACAACGCCACCTGGTACAGGGGTGGCGGTTTCAGCGCTTGCCGCTCCAGGACGGCGTCTGTGTCATGCTTGGTTGCCATACGCTTATATTCTAATGCTTTCGCGGTTCCTGCAATGCCCATTTCGTGCCGCACTGCCAATTGCTTTCCATCTTACGCCACTTCTCGTTGGGCTGCAGATGCAGGCGCGTTCGCCAAAATCAAGAGTTGCATATCAGCCAATTTTCTGGAAAGTAGCAAAATGCCCACAAAACCGCTTGACTTTCAAAATTGGTCCGCTAACAATGCGTTATCGGCTCGTGCAGTAATGTACATGTTGATAAGCAAAGTGAGGCGTGAGGAGGGGGCAGGAAGCTTCTTGCTTTTATGGCTCGTGTGATCCGTTTTTAAATTGAAAGTTCTTTTATGGCAACAGGTACTGTTAAGTGGTTCAATGACTCCAAAGGTTTTGGCTTCATCACTCCTGATGATGGCGGCGAGGATTTGTTCGCTCACTTCTCCGCAATCAACATGAACGGTTTCAAGACCCTCAAGGAAGGTCAGAAAGTTCAATTCGAAGTCACGCAAGGCCCGAAAGGCAAGCAAGCTTCCAACATCCAGGCCAGCTAATCACTGTCCGGTAGCCGGCCCCGGGCAGCACTGCCCGGCCGGCTCTGACGGCCCGGTCGCACCGTAGACCGGGCCGTTCTTCGTTTCTCCGCATTGCCTCCTGCATCGCCGCACTTCTCCCCTTTATTGCCTCCCGCACTCCCCAGCGCCATCGCCTGGGGACGCCCGCTACTGTCCTGCGCTTTATAACTTTTCCTGCTGAGGGAAGTTGTTTTTATTCGTTTTACCGCTGGTCGGGAAATCGTATATTCACGTCAACGGCGATGCCGCCTATCGCCATCCAACGTGAAGGTTCTGAACATGCAAGTTGACGCCATTCCTACCCTCCCGCCCGAACTGGCCGCTGTCAAGGCCGCCGCCGAAGCCGCCGGCCTGCCGTATGCCGGCGGGGTGCCGCCCGCCGTGGCCTGGGAACTGTTTTCCACCCGGCGCGCCGTGCTGGTGGACGTGCGCTCCGCCGAGGAGCGCACATTCGTCGGCCACGTGCCCGGCAGCCTGCACGTGGCCTGGGCCACCGGCACCGCGCTGACCCGCAACCCGCGCTTCGCGCGCGAACTGGAAGCGAAAATCGGCGGCAAGGACGTGGTGGCCCTGCTGCTGTGCCGCAGCGGCAAGCGCTCGGCGCTGGCGGCCGAGGCAGCCACCAAGGCAGGCCTGAGCTGCATCTTCAACGTGCTGGAAGGCTTCGAGGGCGAGATCGACGCCAGCCAGCAGCGCGGCAAGGCCGACGGCTGGCGCTTCCACGGCCTGCCCTGGGTCCAGGACTGAGCAAGCCATGAGCGCCACCTTCGACATCGCCGGCATCGTCCAGCAATTGCATCACACCCGCCAAGCCTGGCGCCAGGCCCAGAGCCGCGCCGTGACGGAAGCGGGCGGCCGCGAATTCCCCTCGCGTGATGCGCTGGCGGCCATCATCGAGAGCCTGAAAGGGGTGCTGTTCCCCATGCGCCTGGGCCCGCCCGACCTGCGCCAGGAAAGCGAGGACTTCCACGTCGCCCACGCCCTGGACGCCGCCCTGCACGCCCTGCTCAAGCAGGTGCGGCGCGAACTGAAGTACAACGCCACCCTGGCCGAACAAAGCACCGGTGACATCGAACAGGCCGCCCTGGACGCGGTGCGCCGCTTCGCCGCCGCCCTGCCCGCCATCCGCTCGCTGCTGGACAGCGATGTGCTGGCCGCCTACCAGGGCGATCCCGCCGCGCGCAGCGTGGACGAGGTGCTGCTGTGCTATCCGGGCGTGCTGGCCATGATCCATTACCGCCTGGCGCACCAGCTATACCGGCTGGAGCTGCCGCTGCTGGCGCGCATCGTGGCCGAGCTGGCCCACGCCGCCACCGGCATCGACATCCATCCCGGCGCCAGCATAGGCGCCGGCTTCTTCATCGACCACGGCACTGGCGTGGTGATAGGCGAGACCGCCATCATCGGCCAGCGGGTGCGGGTCTACCAGGCCGTCACCCTGGGCGCCAAGCGCTTCCCCACCGATGCCGACGGCAATCTGCAAAAAGGCTGGCCGCGCCACCCGCTGGTGGAGGACGATGTGGTCATCTATGCAGGCGCCACCATCCTGGGCCGCATCACCATCGGCAAGGGAGCCGTCATCGGCGGCAATGTCTGGGTCACGCACGATGTACCGCCGGGAGGCCGCATCGCCCAGGCGGAATCGCGCGTCGGCGCCCTCGCGGCCAGCTAGTCCTGTTGGAGCGCTTCATGGCAGACAAACGAACTGACGGCAAACAGCGCGCGGACACGGCGCGCCAGGGCGAAGACCGGGACGGCATACCCAGCGGGCTGGTGCGCGGCTTCGGCATCGGCGTGCGCCAGCTGCGCGAAGCCCAGGGCTGGTCACAGGAGCGCCTGGCCGAAAATTCCAACCTCAACCGTTCCTACATCGGCGAGATCGAACGCGGCCGCGTGATCGCCTCCCTGGTGACGGTGGAAAAGCTGGCCGCCGCCCTGCAGCTCACTCCCTCGGCCCTGCTCACGCGCGGCGAAAACATCAGCCGCCAGCAAGAAGCCTGACGACGGCTCGCCGTTTTGATGGCTATAGCATGTTGAGCTGTTTTGTGCGCCGCCGCACACTACGAACTGCTTAGCTTATTTTTCAACTTTATTTATTTGGAAAAGGAATAACGATGACGGCAACCGTAGGCGGCACCACTGCGCTGGGCGATAATGCAGCACGGCAACTAGCCAATGCGACCAAGACCGCACCGCAGCTTGAAACCATCAGCCCGCGCTGGCTGACCCACCTGCTGCAATGGGTACCGGTGGAAGCCGGCATCTACCGCCTCAACAAGGTGAAGAATCCGGAAGCCATCAAGGTGACCTGCACCGCGCGCGAGGAAGAGAACCAACTGCCGCGCACCTATGTGGACTACGAGGAGCATCCGCGCGAATACTTCCTGAACGCCGTTTCCACCATCCTGGACGTGCACACCCGCGTCTCCGACCTGTACAGCAGCCCGCACGACCAGATCAAGGAACAGCTGCGCCTCACCATCGAGACCATCAAGGAAAACCAGGAAAGCGAACTGATCAACAATCCTGACTACGGCCTGCTGGCCCAGGTCGCGGACGAGCAACGCATCTTCCCGCTGACTGGCGCGCCCACCCCGGACGACCTGGACGAGCTGCTGACCAAGGTGTGGAAGGAGCCCGCCTTCTTCCTGACCCACCCGCTGGCGATTGCCGCCTTCGGGCGCGAAGCCACGCGGCGCGGCACGCCACCGCCCACCATCAGCCTGTTCGGCTCGCAGTTCATCACCTGGCGCGGCATCCCGCTGATCCCCTCGGACAAGGTGCCCGTGGCCGACGGCAAATCCAAGATCATCCTGCTGCGCGTGGGCGAAAAGCGCCAGGGCGTGGTGGGCCTGTTGCAGCCCGGCCTGCCGGGCGAGCAAAGCCCGGGGCTGTCGGTGCGCTTCATGGGCATCAACAACCATGCCATTTCGTCCTACCTGATCTCGCTGTACTGCTCGCTGGCGGTGCTGACCAAGGATGCGCTGGCCGTGCTGGACGATGTCGAGATCGGCAAATACCACGACTACCCGGACGTCTACAAATAAAGGGATGCCGTGAGCTCGCTGACCACTCCCCCCACCGTGCCGGACGCCGCTGCAGCCCCGATCGACCCGGGCCTGCTGGCGCGCCTGGCCACCGAGCTGTTCGCCGCCCCGCCGTTCGCGCCGCATGGCGTGCAGGCGCCCGGTAACATGGCGCCGGCCGGTTCGCCACTGTCCAGTCCGGCCGGCTTGGGCCCCGGCGTGCCGGGCACGCCCATCCCCCAGGGACAAATCCCCGGCACCAATTTGATACCGGCCTCGCCCGGCCCGGTGCTGTCACTGGGCAACCGCGCACCGGCGCTGGCGCCGGCCGCACAGGCCGGCAACGGCGTGCCGGACAAGCTGTTCGCGTCCATCCCCGCCTACGAGCCGCGCAGCTGCGGCGCGCTGCTGGGCGTGCCGGAATCGGTGGAGGCCGGCCAGGCGCCGGCGGCCGCATCGCCCTACTACTTCGTCAATGAGGCGCAGGGGCTGGCCGGCCGTCCGACCGGCATACAGACCGCAGCGCCTGGGGCGGCGGGCGCTCCGGCGGCGGGCGCTCCGGCGGCCGGCGCTCCGGCGGCCGGCGTTCCGGCGGCCGGCGCTCCGGCGGCCGGCCTTTGGGCGCACCGTGCTCCCTCAGCCGGGACTCCAGTAGCCAGCACAGCTGCTGCAGGTGTTCCGGTGACAGGCGTAACAGGCGCGGCGCCAGGGCTGTCCGCACTCCATGCGCCCTGGCTGGACGTGCCGCAGCCGCAGCCTGGCACGCTGCATGGTCCGGCGGCGCCGGTCCTGCCCGGCGCCGCTACTGCAGCACCATCGCCGCAGTACTACTTCGTCGATGCCGTGGTGCTGCCCAGCGGCTACGTCACACCCGCCAAGACGGCGCCGCACGGCACCGTGCCGCTGGCCGGGGCCGGCCGCCACCCACCGTTCGACGTGCATGCCGTGCGGCGCGACTTCCCCATCCTGCAGGAGCGCGTCAACGGCCGCCAGCTGGTGTGGTTCGACAACGCCGCCACCACCCACAAGCCGCAGCCGGTGATAGACCGCATCAGCCACTTTTACGAGCACGAGAACTCCAACATCCACCGCGCCGCGCACGAACTGGCGGCGCGCGCCACCGACGCCTACGAAGGCGCGCGCCAGCGCGTAAAAAGCTTCATCAACGCACCGGACGTGAACGAGGTGATCTTCGTGCGCGGCACCACCGAGGCCATCAACCTGGTGGCCAAGAGCTGGGGCGGCCAGCACGTGGGCGAAGGCGACGAGATCATCGTCTCCAACCTGGAGCACCACGCCAACATCGTGCCCTGGCAGCAGCTGGCCGCCGCCAAGGGCGCCAGGCTGCGCGTGATCCCGGTGGACGACAGCGGCCAGGTGCTGCTGGACGAATACCGCAAGCTGCTCAACGACCGCACCAAAATCGTGGCAGTCACACAAGTGTCGAACGCGCTGGGCACGGTGGTGCCGGTCAAGGAAATCGTCGAACTGGCGCACCGCGCCGGCGCCAGGGCGCTGGTCGATGGCGCGCAATCGGTGTCGCACATGCGGGTCGACGTGCAGGATATCGGCGCCGATTTCTTCGTGTTCTCCGGCCACAAGGTGTTCGGTCCCACCGGCATCGGCGTGGTGTGGGGCAAGCGCGAAGTGCTGGAAGACATGCCGCCCTGGCAGGGCGGCGGCAACATGATCGCCGACGTCACGTTCGAGAAAACGGTGTTCCAGCCCATCCCCAACAAGTTCGAAGCCGGCACCGGCAACATCGCCGACGCCGTGGGCCTGGGCGCCGCCATCGACTACGTGAACCGCATCGGAATGGAGAACATCGCCCGCTACGAGCATGAACTGCTGTTGTACGGCATGCGCGAGCTGGGCGCGATCCAGGGCCTGCGCCTGATCGGCACGGCGGCCGACAAGGCCAGCGTGATGTCCTTCGTACTGGCAGGCTACAGCACGGAAGAAGTGGGCCATGCGCTGAACGACGAAGGCATCGCGGTACGCACGGGCCACCACTGCGCCCAGCCCATCCTGCGCCGCTTCGGCGTGGAAACGACGGTGCGCCCCTCGCTGGCGTTCTACAACACGTACGACGAAATCGACCGCCTGGTCGCCGTCGTGCGGCGCCTGGCAGGCCAGCGCCGCGCGGGCTGACACCCACCAGCGGGCGCCACCCTGGCGCCCGCTTCTAATCCCCGTCAATACCACTCCACCCCATTTGGTTACATTGGCCTTTTAGGCTAGTATGATCATGGAAAAGCACACGCCACACTGCAAACTGAGCAAGGTGAAGGCATTGGTGACGGCCGGCAGAGTCCTCGCAACGAACACGGCTATGCGCGACGCACGCGGTGTCGGCATCACCACCCTACAGGGGATGTGCGAAATTCTTTTATCCCTGACGCCTGCGGATTTCTACAAGAGCATGACAAGCCATCTGGACCATCGGATATGGCAGGATGTCTATCATGGAATGACGGCAGACGGGATAGCGCTCTACATCAAGGTGACGGTCATCAATGATGTACTGATCGTTTCGTTCAAGGAGCTGTGACATGAAAAACTGTCCCGTATGCGGTGCACCGTTCCCAGAATACGCGACCCGCAATCTGCCTTACACCTACAGGGGAAAAACCACCATTATTCCAGCCGTCAGCGGCTATCATTGCGCCCACTGCGGCGAGGTTACCCTTGATCGCGCTGCAGCGGACCGCTACAGCGAACTAATAGGCGAGTTCGAGCGCCGAGTAAACAAGGATCCTGTCGAGCCAACACACATCGAAAAGTAATACGTGGGCAAGTGAGGCCCATGGCTTCCGTTGAAAGCGGCTTGGCGTATCAAACTTCTCCATCATCCCCTGTCCCGACAGGAACAGGGGAATACAGTGACACCTGGCCTTACATCTGCTCGATCATCACATTGCCGAAGCCGGAGCAGGACAGCTGGTTGGCGCCTTCCAGCAAGCGGGCGAAGTCGTAGGTGACCTGTTTCGAGGTGATGGCTTTTTCCATGGAGCGGATGATCAGGTCGGCCGCTTCGGTCCAGCCCATGTGGCGCAGCATCATCTCGGCTGACAAGATCATGGAACCCGGATTCACGTAATCCTTGCCCGCGTACTTGGGCGCGGTGCCGTGGGTCGCCTCGAACATGGCCACCGAGTCCGACATGTTGGCGCCCGGCGCAATGCCGATGCCGCCCACCTGGGCCGCCAGCGCGTCCGAGATGTAGTCGCCATTCAGGTTCAGGGTGGCGATCACGCTGTACTCGGCCGGACGCATGAGGATCTGCTGCAGGAAGGCGTCGGCAATGGAATCCTTGATGGTGATATCGCGCCCGGTCTTGGGGTTCTTGAACTTGCACCATGGGCCGCCGTCGATCAGCTGGGCTCCGAATTCCTTCTGCGCCAGCGCGTAGGCCCAGTCGCGGAAGCCGCCTTCGGTGAATTTCATGATGTTGCCCTTGTGGACAATGGTCACCGAGGGCTTGTCGTTGTCGATGGCGTACTGTATCGCCTTGCGCACCAGGCGCTCGGTACCCTCGCGCGAGACCGGCTTGACGCCAATGCCGGAACTGTCCGGGAAGCGGATTTTCTTGACGCCCATGTCCTCGGTGAGGAAGCGTATCAGCTTGCGCGCGCCGTCCGAACCGGCCGCGTATTCGATGCCGGCGTAGATGTCTTCCGAGTTCTCACGGAAGATCACCATATTGGTCTTTTCCGGCTCCTTCAGCGGCGACGGCACGCCGCGGAAATAGCGCACCGGGCGCAGGCACACGTACAGGTCCAGTTCCTGGCGCAGCTGTACGTTGAGGGAACGGATGCCGCCGCCCACCGGCGTGGTCAGCGGGCCCTTGATGGAGACCAGGTAATCGCGCACCACTTCCAGGGTTTCCTGCGGCAGCCACACGTCGGCGCCATACAGGCGGGTGGCCTTCTCGCCTGCGTAGATCTCCATCCAGTGTATCTTGCGCTCGCCGCCATAGGCCTTGTCCACCGCCGCGTCGATCACCTTCAGCATCACCGGGCTGATGTCGGCGCCTACCCCGTCGCCCTCGATGTAGGGGATGATGGGGTTGAGCGGCACGTTCAGGCTGCAATCGGCGTTGGCGGTGATTTTCTGGCCGCCGGCAGGGACTTGGATATGTTGGTACATCATGTTCTCCGATAGGGATCAGTCTTGTATAAGACATAAGACGCTGTCTTATTATGCACGACTATTTTACAAGCCGCCAAGGTTTTTGAACCGGCCAGGCGCCTGGCAGAGTACCATATCGGCATGTCACTCATACTCTTCAACAAGCCCTTCCAGGTACTGTGCCAGTTTTCCGGCGACGGCGAACGCCAGACCCTGGCCGACTACCTCGATATCCCCAACATTTACCCGGCCGGACGCCTGGACGCCGACAGCGAAGGCCTGCTGCTGCTGACCGACGACGGCAAGCTGCAGCACGACATCGCCCACCCGGACCACAAGCAGCCCAAGACCTACCTGGTGCAGGTCGACGGCGTGCCCGACGCGGCCACGCTGGCGCGCCTGCAGGCCCCCATCGACCTGGGCGACTTCACCACCCTGCCCTGCCAGGCCGTCCGCATCGCCGAGCCAGACTGGCTGTGGCCGCGCAATCCCCCCATACGCCAGCGCGCCAGCCAGCCCACCAGTTGGCTGGCCATCACCCTGCAGGAAGGGAAAAACCGCCAGGTTCGCCGCATGACGGCGGCCGTCGGCCTGCCCACCCTGCGCCTGGTACGCAGCAGCATAGGCGCCATCTCGCTGGCCAGCCATCCCTTGATGCCGGGCGAGTGGATGGAAGTCGCCCCTTCTGAATTACGCTGACCCAAACGACAAAACCCGCCGGGCCATGGCCGGGCGGGTTCTTGCTGTATCGATTAATGCGGCCTGGGCCGCATTACATCAATTAAGCGGACAGTGCTTTCAGGGCAGCTGCCAGGCGGCTCTTGTGGCGAGCGGCCTTGTTTTTGTGGATGATCTTCTTGTCGGCGATGCTGTCGATGGTCGACACGGAAGCCTGGAAGATTGCGGTAGCAGCGGCCTTGTCGCCAGCCTGGATGGCTTTGCGGGCAGCTTTGATAGCGGTGCGCAGGGTCGAGCGCTGGGCCGAGTTGTGGGCGTTTTGCTTAACAGCCTGGCGAGCGCGTTTGCGCGCTTGTGCGGTATTTGCCATGAAATTTCCTAGAACAGTGTAAAGGTGCGTTTGCAAACATAATTGTTTGTCAAACAAGTCCGGCCGGTAGATGCCGACCTTGTGAGTCAAACTGCTGCATGCCAAACAATTGTTGTCTGCATAGCAGAATTCTGTACAGCCTGCGATTATAACCAAGTTCCGTGCCAGGATCAATTGCAAAATTCGCGGAAGGGCAACGGCGTGGCGAAAGATAAATTTCGATAAACTTTTGCCATGCCAGCCGCGAGGCGGGGCACGCCGCTATAATCACCGCCCATGAACCTGCTTAGAACCCTGTCGGCCATTTCCAGCATGACCATGCTGTCGCGCATCACCGGCCTTCTGCGCGAAACCCTGATCGCCCGCGCCTTTGGCGCCGACGGGCTGACCGACGCCTACATCGTGGCGTTCCGCATCCCCAACCTGCTGCGCCGCCTGTTTGCCGAAGGCGCTTTCTCGCAAGCCTTCGTGCCCATCCTGGCCGAGTACAAGAACAAGCAGGGGCAAGCGGCCAGCAAGCGCCTGGCCGACCATGTGGGCAACATCCTGATCTGGGCCACGCTGGCGGTCACGGCGCTGGGCATCATTGCCGCGCCAGCCTTCCTGTACCTGGTGGCCGGCGGCCTGGAAAAGAATCCGCACGACTTCGAGGCCGCCGTCTGGATGACGCGCGTGATGTTCCCTTATATTAGCTTCATGGCCTTCGTGGCCCTGGCCGGGGGCATCCTCAACACCTGGCGCGAATTCAAGGTCCCGGCCTTCACGCCGGTGCTGCTGAACATCAGTTCCATCCTGGCTTCGCTGTTCCTGCAGCAGCACCTGGAGCAGCCCATCTACGCCATGGCGATTGCCGTGTTCGTGGGCGGCGTGCTGCAGGTGGCGATACAGATACCGGCCCTGGTGCGCATCGGCATGCTGCCGCGCCTGTCGATCAATCCGCTGGGCGGCCTCAACGATCCCGGCGTGCGGCGCGTGCTGCGCAAGATGGGACCGGCCGTGTTTGCCGTCTCGGCGGCCCAGCTCAGCCTGCTGATCAACATGAGCATCGCCTCCCACCTGCCCGAGGGCAGCATTTCCTGGCTGTCCTACGCCGACCGCCTGATGGAATTCCCCACCGCCCTGCTGGGCGTGGCGCTGGGCACCATCCTGCTGCCCAGCCTGTCCAAGGCCAACAGCGAGGGCGACCACGAAGAATACTCCGACCTGCTGGACTGGGGCCTGCGCCTGACTTTCCTGCTGGCCCTGCCGGCGGCGGTCGGCATCGCCACCCTGGCCGAGCCCATGATCGCCACCCTGTTCCATTACGGTAAATTCACCGATGAAGCAGCCACCCAATCGGCGCGCCCGCTGATCGCCTATGCGGCCGGCCTGCTGGGCATCATCCTGGTCAAGATCCTGGCGCCGGCCTTTTACGCCAAGCAGGATATCCGCACCCCGGTGCGCATCGCCATCATGGTGCTGCTGGTGACACAGCTGATGAACCTGGTGTTCGTGCCCTTGCTGCAGGTGGCCGGGCTGGCCCTGTCCATCGGTATCGGCGCCTCCATCAACGCGGCCTTCCTGTACCGCGGCCTGCGCCGCAACGGCACCTACCGTCCCCGTCCGGGCTGGACCGGCTTCTTCACCAAGGTGCTGCTGGCCAGCGCCGTGATGGGCGCGGCAGCCTGGTTCGGCAACAGCCAGATCGACTGGCTGGGCCTGCGCGAGCATGCCTTCCTGCGCCTGGGCGCCCTGCTGCTGCTGGTCGGCGCCTGCGCCGGGGTGTACTTTGCCGCCCTGCTGGCCATGGGCTTCCGCCTGCGCGACTTCAAGCGCATTGCGCGCTGAGGACCCGATTCAAGCCCTGCTGGACGAGGCGCCGGCCAGGGCCGGGACACCGCAAGCAGTGCGCATGCGCGGCAAGGCCAACCACGCCATGGTCATGTTGAAGCCGTTCCGAGCCGGTGGTCAGCGCTGCTGGGGCTTGGCAGTTGGGGGCGCGTTTTCCACGTCCCTGGCCGGGTCGGGCGGCTCCTGCGGCGGCTGGTCCGGCTGGGATGCCGGTTTCTCCGGCTGCGGGGCATCCGGCGGCGGCGCGTCGGGAGGCGGCGCCGGTTCCGGTGCGGGGCCGTCCTGCTGCGGGACGGGCGGCGTGGCGGGCGTGGCGGGGAATAGCGAGCCCGGCTGCTGCAGCGCCGGATTGGCCGTCCCCGGGTTGGCCGTCCCCGGATTGGCCGTCCCCGGATTGGCCGTCCCCTGGTTTGCGCCAGCGTTGGCGGCCTGCTGCTGCGCCGTGCCGGCCGGCTTGCCAGCGGCGGTGAACTTCCAGTCCGACACCTTGGTACGGCCCTCGAAGGCGCGGAAACGCTCGGGGAAGTTACCTATCTTGACGGCCTTCGCATCCGACAGGCTGTAGATGGCCACGATGCCCGTCTTGTCGCCCGCGTACACGATGCCCCACTCTGCGCTGCCGGTCAGCGGATCGACATAGATGCGGCGCAAATGGCGCTTGAGCGTGCTGCTGCGCGGATCGCGCAGCAATTCCTTGAATGAACGCGGCTGGGTAGGCTGGCCGGCAGGGGTGGCGTCGGCATAGCTTTGCAGCGCATCGGCGTATTCCGCGCCTATGGCCAGCAGCTCGGCCTCCAGCCGGCTGCGCTGCAGCACGGAGCCCAGCTTGAGCGTGGCCGCCCCCGCCAGCGCGATCACGGCCACCAGCACCATCACGCTGACATAGGTGAAGCCGGCGCCGGCGCGCCGTGCGGACCGCGCTACCATTCCGCGTAAGGCTTGCCGTTGCGGTCATTGCCGGGCGCGCCGCTGCGCACGTTGTAGACGCCGCCCTTGGCGCCATCCTCGGGCGGCACGATGATCCAGCTGGTGCTGCTGTCCGTGACCGGATCGACCGGCAGCTCGCGCAGGTATTTTTTCTCCACCAGCTGGTCCAGCGAGTCCGGATAGCGGCCGGTGTCGCCATAGTACTGGTCGATCACGTGGCGCAGGCTGCGCAGATTGTCGGCCAGGACGATCTCCTTCGAGCGGTCTATGCTGGGGAAGTAGCGCGGCACGGCCAAGGTCAGCATCAGGGCCACGATGCCCAGCACCACCAGCAGTTCGATCAGGGTAAAGCCACGGGAGCGCATGGTCACCACCTGCGGTAAGGGACGCCATTCAGGCCCGGCTTGTCGCTGGTGCTGTAGACGTCGTAGACATCCTCGCCCTCGCGCGGGTCGTCCGCTTCGCTGGCGTAGCTGCGCTTGCCCCAGGACGCGGCCTCGCTGATCGTGGTGTCGGGGTTGAAGGGATCGCGCGGCACGCGCCGCAGGAAGTACATCTTCACATGCCTGGGATGCTGCTGGTCCGGCACGCCCTGCACCAGCACCTCCAGCGACTTGGGATAGCCGCTGGCGCCCAGGGTCTTGACGATGCGGCCCTGGTCATAGGCCAGCTTGTAGGCGTCGATGGCCTGGCGGATCTCGCGCAGCCCTTCGCGCAGCTCCTGCTCCTGGCGGCGCTGCACCACTACCTGGGCCGCCGGCACCACCAGGGCGCCCAGCAGGCCCATGACGGCCAGCGTGACCAGCAGTTCGATCAGCGTGAAACCGCTGGGGCGCCCGGCGCTGGCCATTACTGTCCTTTCGGCGGCGCGGCTGGCGGCGCCGGCGCCACCGGCTGCGGTTGGGTGTCGGATGGCGGCAGCGGTCCGGGCTGCACGTTGGACTGTGGCGGCGGCGACGCTTGCATGGGCGCGTTCAGCACCGGCATGACGGTGACCGGCGCGCTGACCGGCGCCGTTTCCGCTCCGCTCGCTGGTGTGGCCGGGGTGGCGCTGGCGGCTGGCGCGGGCAGCGCGGCCGGACGGGCGCCGCCGGCTGGCGGCAGCTGGGCCGGCGGCCGCGCGCTCAGGTCGGGACGGCGCCGGAAGCTCGATTCCGTGCCGGCCGAGAATTCCGAGGCCGAGGCTTCCGGACGCTGCACATTGCGGATCAGGTGCGGCGTGATCGACAGCACGATCTCGGTCTTCTGGTTGTCGTCATGCTTGCTGCCGAACAGGCGGCCGATCAGCGGCAAATCGCCGGCGCCGGGGATCTTGTCGGCCGAGCCGCGCTCCTCGCTGTTGATCAGGCCGGCCAGCACCTGGTTCTCGCCATCCTTGAGCTGCAGCATGGTGGACGCCTGGCGGGTACCGATCTGGTAGGCCGTGCTGCCATTCTTGGTGGTGATGGTGGAGACCAGGTTGCTGACCTCCAGCTGGACGCGGATCGCCACCTCGTTGTTCAGGTAGATGGTGGGCTCGGCGTTCAGGGTCAGGCCCACGTCCACGTAGTTGACCGAGTCGCTGGCGAAGCCGCCCACGCCGGACGACACCGTGGTGGTAATCACCGGCACCTTGTCGCCGATGACCACCTTGGCCTTTTCCTTGTTGCGCACGCGGATGCGCGGATTGGCCAGCAGGTTGCTGTCGCTGTCGGTGGCGTTGGCGTTGATCTTGGCGGTGAGACTGCTCACGCCGATGGTGTTGCCGTTCAGGTTGCGCAGGTCGTTGATGGTCAGCGTGCCGCTGCTGGTGGCGATGGGCGACAGGCTTACCGACGTCGGCCACAGCACACCCAGGTCCATCAAACGGGAGCGCTTGACCTCCAGGATTTCCACGTCCAGCATGACCTCCGCCTCCGGCAGGTCCTGGGTGGCGATCAGGCGCTCGGCCAGGCGTATGCCTTCCGGGCTGTCGCGCACGATCAGCAGATTCAGCTTTTCATCGACCACCACGTCGCGCGTCTTGAGGATGGTCTTGAGGGTGTTGGCGACCAGCTTGGCCTCGGCGTTGGCGAGGAAGAAGGTCTTGATGGTCATCTCCTGGTATTCCTTGATCTTGGCCGCCACGTTGGGGTAGATCAGGATGGTGTTGCCGTCCATGACTTGCTGCTCCAGCTGGTTGGTCACCAGCAGGAAGTAGATGGCCGATTCCACCGTGCTGTTCTTCAGGAAGATGGAGGCGCGCTGGTCGGTCTTGACGTCCTTGTCGAACACGAAGTTCAGGCCCGAGCGGCGCGAGATCACCTCGAACACCTGCTTGAGCGGGGCGTCGCGGAACTCGATGGTGATGGGCTGCTTGTAGGCTTTCGCCAGCCCGGTTTCCTGGGCCGGCGGCGCGCTCTTGTCCTGCACCTCGCGCAGCAGCTTGCGCGCCTTCTCGTCGGTGGGGCGCTCGGTCAGCACCGCGTTCAGCTTTTGCCTGGCCAGGTCGTACTCGGCGCGCTCGGCGTGGGCGGCGGCATCGGCAACGAGCTTGTTGATGCGCTGGTCGGCGTCCAGCTGGCGCAGGTCGGCGCGCGCGCGTTCGTTGAGGCCATCGAGCGCCAGCGCCCGGCGCAGATTCTGTTCCGCCAGTTCGGGCTGGCCGTCGGCCATCTGGCGCTCGGCCAGGTCCAGGTAGCGCTTGATGGCGCGGTCGCGCGCCTGCAGGTAGGCGGCGCGGTATTCTGCATTGCCGGGATCGGCCGCAATGGCCTGCTGGTACTTGGCCAGCCCGGCCTCGACCTGGTCCCTGGCCACCAGGTCGCGGCCGTCGCGGTAGGCCATTTGCGCGGCGCAGCCGGACAGCGCCAGCGCAATCAGGGCCGGCAGGGCGGCGCGGCGGCCCAGGCGGGCCAGCACTCGTGGTGGACGGGACATCACTCTAGGACTCCAATATTGAGCTGTTGTACCTGGTTCATGGGCAGGTAGGTCAGGGTAAGAAACGGCGGCGCGATGGCGTCCACCCGGTACACGCCGTCGATCACGGCCTGCAGGCGCGCCACATACACCTTGTCGCCGCGCGCCAGGTAGACTTCCCAGGCGCCCGCCTGGGCCGCCTTGCCTATGTAGGTGAACGGCAGCGGCGGCGCCTGCGGCGGTGGAGGCGGCGGCGTCGCGGCCTGCAGCTGGGCGGCGGTGGGCGGCGGCGGGTTGAAATTCTGGCCCAGGAAGATGCCCTCGCCCGAGGCGAAGGCGGCCTCGCCGGCCTCCCCGACCAGCTCGGCGCGCGGGCGCAGCTGCAGGATGGCGGTATCGGCGCCGGCGGCCGGCTTGCCGGCCTGCGCGCCATCCTCGCGGACGCGCGGCGCGGGGCGCGGAGTTTCCGTCCGCACCACGGCTTCCGCCACCTCGGTGGATGGCGTCTTGTCGCCGAACAGGGCCAGCCCGGCCGCCGCCAGCAGCGCCACGCCCATGGCGATGTGCAGCGGCTTCATGGCGGCACCGCCGCCGCCGGGGGCTTGAGATACAGCGTGAAACGCAGCCGCGCTTCGACGGCCGGATCGGCAATGGCGTCGCGCCGCAGGCTGATCTCGTCCAGGGCTGCGAACGGCATGGCGCGCAGGGCCTGCATGCTGAATTGCCAGATGGCGTTGTACTGCCCCTTGACCGGCAACAGGATCTGGTAGGTGGCGACCTGGCTGGCCTTGTCGTAGCCGGCCTTGTACTCACCTTGGCTCAACACGAGTCCGGATTTGGCGGCCAGGTCGAACAGCAGCTTGACCTGCTGCTCGGCGTAGCGCTGCTCGCCCAGCACCTCGTAGAAGGCGGCCAGGTTCTGGTTGGCTGTCGGCGGAGGCGGCGCCACCACCAGCGTGGACGGCGCCGGCAGCGGCTGCGCCATCACGCGCGCCTGCTCGGCGCGCTGCGGCAGCAGCCAGGCCCAGGCAGCAATACCCAGCACGGACACGCCGGCCGCGATGCAGGGCGCAGCGCCGGCCCGTTGCAGCAGCAGGCGCGCGCGCAGCAGCTGCGGCCCCAGGTTGAGGTTTTCCATCGCTGCCTTCATCGCGCGCTCCACGCGGCTTCCAGCTGGAAACGCAGCGGGTGGTTGGGGTCCTGCTCGCCGATCTCATGCCGTGTCAGCAGCACGCTGCTGAACACGTCCTGCTGCTTGAGCTCCTCGATATAGGCCACCATCTCGTCGCTGCCCCTGGCCTCGGCCGTGATCTTGAGCACCTGCTTGCGGGCGTCCGGTTCCAGGGCCAGCAGCGCCACGGAACGCGGCGTGGCGGCCGCCACCGCGTCCATCAGTTCGCGCCACGGCAGGTTGAGCTGGCCAATGGCGGCGTTGACAAATACAGCCTGCGCCTGCGGGATGACAGTCCTGGCCACCGGCGCCGGCGCGGCGGCCAGGCGCGTGTAGCGTTCCATCTGGTGGCGCAGCTGGCGCTCCCGTTCGCGCTGCTGCTCCAGCAGCTTCCAGCCGCCCACCGCCGCGCCCACGCACAGCAGCAGGCCCAGCACAGCGGCCGCGCCCAGCGCCGGATGCAAACGGTACAGGCTGCGCCGCACGCCGGACGCGGCGAAGTCGATCTGCATGCGCCTCATACCCTCCCTCCCATGCAGGCCAGCAGGACGGCGTCGCTGCGCGCATCGGCGCCGCCGCGCGCCGGCTCCAGGGCCGCGCATTGCAGCGTAGCGCCATCCGCGCGCAGCCAGTCGCCAGGCACCGCGCCGCACAGCTGCAGCATGCGCGGCGCCTCCACATCCTGCAGCAGCGCCTCGCGCGCCACGGCCTGGGCCAGCCAGTCATGGCCGGCCCCCACCGGCACCGGCAGCGGGCGCAAGGCCAGCATGCCGTCCCCGTTCATCACGGCCAGGGTCAGCAGCTGTCCGTGCACCAGGCCGAACCAGGCGCCCGGCTGGAGGCCGCGCCGCCAGCGGTTCCAGGCCGCGACGAAGTGCGGCTCGATGGCGACCAGCGCCAGCCTGCGTTCGCGCGCCACCAGCTCCAGGTGTTCCAGCAGCACGCGCGGCACGGCGGCGGCGAAGAACGGGCGCTGCGCATCCCAGTCGGCGCTGATCCGCCAGGCGGACGGCGGCTCGCCGTACAGGGCCTGGAAGCGCAGTCCGGCCGCCCCCTCCAGGTCGGCCAGGCGGCCGGCGCCGGCCGGCGGCGTCACGCGCCACATGCGGCTCCAGCCCTGGTCCAGCACCACGCTGGCGGGCCAGCCCTGCAGCTGGTGCTCATCCAGCAGCACCCGCAGCGCCTGGGCCACCGCTGCGTGGGGATCGAGCGTGGACGGCGCGATGGCCTGTTCGGCCAGCACGGTCCAGGGTGCGCCGCGCCAGCGGCTGGTGCGCACCAGGCTCACGGCTTGCGGCGCGACGCCGATGCGCAGCGCCTGTCCTATCGCCCTACGCATGCAGGGTCACCCGCTTGATTTCGGCCAGCGTGGTGCCGCCGCGCCTGACCAGCTCCAGCGCCGCCTGGCGCAGGCTGCGGGTGCCGTTGTCGTAGGCGGCCTGCTTGATCTGGCGGATGGGCCGCTTGTCCACGATCAGTTCACGTATCTCGTCGTTCAGGGTCAGTATCTCGGCAATGGAACGGCGCCCCTTGTAGCCGGTGCCGCGGCAGTCGCCGCAGCCCTTGCCGGCCATGAAGCGGTATGCACTGGCCTGTTCACGCGTCAGGCCCACGCTGGCCAGCTCCTGCGCGTCGGGCGTGACCTCGGCCGCGCAGTGCGGGCAGTTGATGCGGATCAGGCGCTGGGCCCAGATGCCGTTCAGGGCCGACACGAAGGCGTAGGGGTCTATGCCCATGTGGGTGAAGCGGCCGAACACATCGAACACGTTATTGGCGTGCACCGTGGTCAGCACCAGGTGGCCGGTCAGCGCCGACTGCACGGCAATTTCGGCCGTCTCGCGGTCGCGGATCTCGCCCACCATGATCTTGTCCGGGTCGTGGCGCAGGATGGAGCGCAGGCCTTTGGCGAAGGTCAGCCCCTTCTTTTCGTTGACCGGAATCTGCAGGATGCCGGGCAGCTGGTACTCGACCGGATCCTCGATGGTGATGATTTTCTCGCGGCCGTTGTGGATTTCGGTCAGGGCCGCATACAGGGTGGTGGTCTTGCCGGAGCCGGTGGGGCCGGTCACCAGCAGCATGCCGTAGGCTTCCTGCGCCAGGGTGCGCAAGGTGGCCAGCGAAGGCGCGTCGAAGCCCAGCGCCTCCAGGGTCAGCGAACCGTAGGCTTCTATCATGGCGCGCTTGTCGAGGATACGGATCACGGCGTCCTCGCCATGGATGCTGGGCATGATGGAGACCCGCAAGTCGATCTCGCGTCCGCCCGCCTCCACGCGGAAGCTGCCGTCCTGCGGGATGCGGCGCTCGGCGATATCGAGTTCGCCCAGCACCTTGATGCGCGAGATGATCTGCTCGGCCACGTCCACCCCGTTGACGGCGGTGGCGTGATCGAGCACGCCGTCCACCCGGTACTTGACGGCCAGGCCGCCGGCCGTGCTTTCCAGGTGGATGTCGGAGGCGCCGGCCTTGAGCGCGTCGTACAGGGTGGAGTTCACCAGCCGCACCGCCGGACTGGCCGCTTCCGACACCGAGGCGAACGACAGCACGGCGGCGGTCTTGCCGTCGCGCCGGCCCTCGCCGCCACCGGGCAGCAGGCTGTCGGTGGCGCGCACCGATTCCTCCTGTTTGGACAAATAGGCCTGGATGTCGGCCTGCAGCGCCAGCCGCAGTTGCAGCGGCGCCTGCGCGCTGGCGCGCGCCTGGGTGCCCAGCCAGGTCTGCAGGTCGAGGTCGAAGGGGTCGGCGATCACGCCAATTAACGCCCCGTTGCCGCCGCCCTCGCGCAGCAGCACTGTGTGGCGCGCCATGGCCTGCGACAGCGGCAGCAGGTCGAAGGCCGGGGTGCAGGCCAGCATGTCGGCCGTCTCCATCACGGCCAGGCCGAAGGGCGCCGCCAGGGCCTGCACCACCTGGCGCGGCTCCATGCCGTTCAGGTCCGACACTTCCTCCACCAGGGTGCGCTTGGACTGGGCCCGCAGGCCGCGCGCGCGGGCCAGCACCGATGCGTCTATCACGGTGGCGCTCATCCCATGTCTCCGGCCAGGTCGAATATCGGCATGTACAGCAGCACCACGATGGCGCCCACCACCAGGCCGATGGCGGCCATCAGCAGCGGTTCGAAGGTGCGCGTGAAGCGGTCTATCCAGCGCGCGATCTCGCCGTCGTAGAAGGCGGCCGATTGGGTCAGCATGGGGCCCATGTCGCCGGTGCGCTCACCCACGCGCAGCATGCGCAGCGAGATGGGCGTGGTCAGCCGGCTGGCCTCGAACGCGGTCGACAGCGGCAGGCCGGACTCGATGGCGGCGCGCGCCGAGCGCAGGCCCTGGCGCACGGCCGGCGACACCATGCCCTGCACCGTCTCGATGGCGTGCACGATGGTGATGCCGCCCTCGCTCAGCATGCCCAGCGTCAGATATAAACGCGACAGTTCGTAGATACGCACCCGCTCGCCAATGCCGGGCAGCCGCCCCAGCAGGCTGGCCACGCCGCCCTGGGCCAGCAGGTGGCGCACGCCGAGCGCCAGCGCGGCCAGCACGCCTGCGATGGCGGCCAGCAGCAGCACCGTGTGGCGGCTGGCGAACTGGCCCCAGTTCAGCATTTGCTGCGACAGCCACGGCAGGTTGCGTCCGGCGCCCTGGTACACTTCGGCAAAGCGCGGCACCACGTAGCCGATCAGGAACAGCGACACGCCGCCGCCCACCAGCAGCAATATGCAGGGATAGATGGCGGCCGACACCAGCTTGCCGCGCACCAGGTCGATGCGCTGCTGGTAATCGATGAAGCGGGACAGCGAGCGCGGCAAGTCCGAGGTGCCCTCGGCCGCGCGCACGATGCCCACGTACAGGGGCGGGAACAATTCCGGCTGATCGGCCAGCACGGCGGAAAAGCGCTGGCCCTCGCGCAGTCCGGCCAGCAGGCGCTCCAGCACGCCGCGCGTGGCGGGGCTGGCTTCCTTTTCCAGCAAGGCTTCCAGCGCCTCGACGATGCCCAGGCCGGCCGTCAGCAGCGCCAGCAGCTCCTGGCTGAACAGCACCAGGGAAAGCGCACCGCGCTTTCCGGCGCGCGCCCGCAGCCCGCGCACCGGCGTGATGGCGCTCACGAACAGCCCGCGCGCCTCCGCCTGGCGGCGCGCGTCGGCTTCATCGCGGCCGTCGATCACCAGATGGCTGATCACCATCTCGGGCGACAGGGTGCGGACATCGAACTGCATACGGAAGGCTTGCTGGCGACGTTACTGTGAATTGCTGATATCGGCATCCTCGCCGGCGCCGCCGGGCTGGCCGTCGCGGCCTAGGGAGATGATCTCGAACTCGCCCTTGGCGCCCGGCGATTTGTACTGGTAAGGGTGGCCCCAGGGATCGGGCGGCACGCCTTTCTTCAGGTAGGGACCGTTCCACTTGGCGCCAGCCGTGGGCGGCGCCGTCAACAGCGCGGCCAGGCCTTCGTCCGTGGTCGGATAGCGGCCCACGTCCAGCCGGTAGGTGTCGAGCGATTTTTCAAAGGCCTCGATCTGGGCCTTGGCGATGGTCACCTCGGACTTGCCCAGCTGGGAAAAATACTTGGGACCCACGTAGGCCGCCAGCAAGCCGATGATCACGATCACCACCAGCAGCTCCAGCAGGGTGAACCCACGCGCCCCGCCCTTCAACGACTTTACCACTTGCATTTCCAACCACTCCTTATCGGCGCCCACGCAGGCTGTGCGAGTGCAGAGGCTACCATGCAGTTTGCCATGCCGACAATCTTTTTTACATTGCTGTCTATGCCGCCCTGGCCAGCTGGCCGGGCGTGCGCTCGAACAGCCTCAGCGCCATGCAGCGGGCGATGGCGTGAGCGCGGTTGCTGACACCCAGCAGCCGGTACAGGCGCTGCAAATGGTTCTTCACGGTCAGGCCGCTGATGCCCAGGATCAGGCCGATCTCATCGTTGCTCTTGCCTTCGCGCACCCAGTGCAGGATCTCCGCTTCACGCGCGCTGACCGGGCGTGCCAGCCGCACGGCGGCGGTTTGGACGCCCGGCCTGCCTACTCGTTGCAGGGCCAGATGCAAATGCGGCAGCAGCAGCTCGAGGAAATAGGCGTGGCGCGCGCGCGGCCGGAAAGGCAGGCCAAACAGCGCGAACACGCTGGAGCCGCCAGCCAGCCGCTCGGTACCGTGCAGCAGCGCATTGTCCAGCCCCAGCTCGGCCAGCTCGGCGGCGAAGGGGGCCAACGAAGCGGCCAGCGGGGGCGCGGCGCCGCTCCCCTGGTCCGCTCCCCGGCCGGCGGCGTCCAGCATGGCCGGCAGGCGCACGCCGTCGCGGCAGTGGCGCGCCAGGCGCAGCGCCAGGCCATCCTCGGCGTGGCTGAGGCGGCTCAGCAGACGGGCGTCCAGCACCGTGCTGTGCAGGCATTCCACATGCAGCAGCTCGTCCGCCGGGCCGAATTGCAGGCACACCAGCACCTGGTGCGGCAGCAGGGCCTGCAGCTGGCCCTGGCTCCACAGGAAGAACTGGCGGCAGTCGCGCACCGGCAGCGCCGCTTCGATGGCGTGCAGCAGATACTCCTGCTCCAGCTTGCTCAGGATCACCAGCGTTTCCACGCTCATACCAGCACCCCATGGCTGACGGCAAAGCGGTAGCCGCTGCCACGCACGGTTTCGATGTGCTCCTGGTGGCCGCTGGGCTGCAGCGCGCTGCGCAGGCGGCCCACGTGGGCGTCCACGGTGCGCTCGTCCAGGATGGCCTGGCGGCCCCAGACCTGGTCCAGCAGCTGGGCCCGGCTGTGCACGCGCTCCGGGTGGTGCATGAGGAAATTGAGCAGGCGGAATTCGACCCGGCCCATGGCCAGCTCGCGGCTGCCGGCCGTGACGCGCTGGGTGCTGGGGTCCAGCCGCAGGCCGGCCATCTGCACCGTGTCCGGCGCCGCGTGCGGATGGCGGCGGCGCAGCAGCGCGTGCACCCGGGCCACCATCTCGCGCGGGCTGAAGGGCTTGGTCATGTAATCGTCGGCCCCGCTTTCCAGGGCCAGGATCTTGTCGGCCTCGCCGCAGCGCGCCGTCAGCATGATGATGGGCAGGTCACGCGTGCGCGCCTGGGCACGCAGGCGCCGTATCAGGGCGATGCCGCTTTGTCCGCGCAGGGTCCAGTCCAGCAGCAGCATGTCGGGCAAGCCCTCCTCCATCATCAGCAGCGCGCTTTCGGCGTCCGGGGCACGGCTGACGCGGTGCCCGGCCAGGCCGAGGTTGTGGGCGATGAGTTCCTGTATCGCAGGCTCGTTTTCGACGACGAGGATGTGGGCATGCATGGCTTATCCGTGAGCTGGTGCAGTGAAAGACGGATTCACTATGCATCAAGCAAACATGCATTACTAATATGATTTCTTTGGAGGATTTATATCCTGAGCATATATATACGGTATATCGCAGGATAACTATCGAATCGGAAGCCGTATGCTATGCGGCCGGCGTGCGTACGCCGTAGGGAAAAAACGACACTCGGGCCGCGCAGGGCGGACCAGGTGCCGTTTTGGTGTGCAGCGGGTGCCGCTCAGGCAGCCTTGCGGCGGCGCAGGAAGCCCAGCACGGCCAGGCCGGCGCCCAGCATCAGCCAGCTTTCCGGTTCCGGCACGGCGGTCACCGACTTGACGGTGCTGCTGTCATAGGTGACCGCGTTCACGGTCACGCTCTGGCCGGCCGTCACCGGCGCGGCGTAGGAGATTTCCGCCAGGGTGCCGTTGGCGGCCGTGGCGCCCAGCTGGTTGTAGCTGGCGTCGTACAAGCTCACCCCCAGCACCGACTGGTAGCCATTGGCGGCGCTGTCCAGGGCGCCGCTGTAGCTGACATCGAAGCTGACCGTGCTGCCCAGGTAGACCGAGTGGAACAGGTCGTTATAGGCCTCGCTGTTGGAAATCACATAGCCGCTGGCCAGCGAACCGCTGACGTCGCCCCACACCTCGGGCGCCACGCCGCTGTTGAAGCCGACGAAGTTGCTCAGGGTGACGGAGGCGGCAGCCGCGCTGGTGTTGGCCGGATTGAACTGCAGGTCCAGCCAGCCCAGGCCGGAGCCAAAGGCGCTGGTGTCCAGGGTCACGTGCAGGGTCTCGGCCGAGGCGGCGGCGCTGGCGGCCAGCATGGCCAGGGCCAGCAGGCCGCGGCGGAAACGGGTGTTGATCGCGTTCATGTCTTCGATTCCTTAGAAAGTACCGCTGTAGATCTTGGCCGCGTAGCTGACGCCCGCCTTGGCCGGATTGGTGAAGGTCAGCGTCACGGTGGCGGTGGCGCCCGCCGCCAGCTGGCCGCTGCCCACGGTGATGTAGGGCGCACCGTTGTGGGTGCCGCTGGCGTTGTCCAGGGTGACGCCCGCGGTCAGGCCGTCGAACTGCACCTGGAACGGGCCGTTCAGCACGCCGCCGCTGGTGTTGGTGAAGCTGAAGGTGCCGGTGAACTTGCCGGTGGCGCGGTTGTACACCAGGCCGGAGGCGGCGGTGCGCACGCTGGCGGCGATGTCGGTGTAGCTGCCTTTCAGGTTCAGGCTGATCACCACCGGGTCATGGTCTGAGGCGCGGTACGGCAAGGCCGTGTACAGGTCCACGGCCTTGCCGTCGGTGTTGTAGTCGATCACGGTCGGCTCGTCGGCGTTGACGTGCCATTCGGTCACGTCGGCCACTTCCGGGCTCAGGGCGGCGCTGGCCAGGGCGTGGTCCAGGTAGCCCGAGGTGCTGCCGAACACGAAGGAGTACGGCATGCCGCGCGGACGCACGAAGCGCTCCAGCTGGTTGACGTAGCCCTTGGCGGTGATGGCGGCGATCGGGTCTTCCATGCCGTAGGAATTGAAGTCACCGATCAGCAGCACGCGGTTGTCGCCGGCGGCGGCCGCCACCTGCGGCACGAAGGTGTTGACCAGGCGCTGCGCCTGCTTGACGCGGGTGGCGTTCCAGCAGCTCTGGCTGTCGCCCTGGTCCTTGTCGAGCGGATCAGTGCTGCTGCTGGTGGAGCAGCTGCCCTTGGACTTCAGGTGGTTGACGATCAGGCTGAACTTGCCGCCGTCGGCGGTGCGGAAAGTCTGGGCCATGGGCGGACGGTTGTTGATGTCATCGGCGTCGCTCAGGGCGCCGCCCACCAGGGTCAGCTTGGCCGGCTTGTAGATCATGGCCACGCGGATGGCGTCGGTGCCGGTGCTGGCCGGGCGCGGCACGTAGGCGTAGGTGCCGGGCACGCCCACAGCGTCGTTGAGCGCCTTGACCAGGTACTTGACCGTGTACTCGCCATTGTCCTTGACGCTGTTCTGGATTTCCATCAGGCCGTAGACATCGGCGTCCATGGCTTTGAGCTCGTTGACGATCTTGTCGCGCTGGCGGATGAACTCGGCCATATTGTCGGCGCCGCGGCAATTGCTCTTGGACACGACGCTGCCCAGCGAGCACCCCTGGCCGGTGGCGCCTGTGTCGTCGCTGCCGTTGGTGAAGGTGGTGAAGAAGTTCAGGACGTTGGCGCTGGCCACCTTGACGTTGCCGGCCGCCAGGGACGGCGCGCTGGTACGCTGGTTATCCTGCGAGAACACGGGCGCCACGGTAGGCTGCAGCTTGAACACGCCCACGTTGCCGCCGCCGGTAGCGTAGTCGACCACGCCGGTGACGCCGCTGGTGGTGTCGCCCACGCGCAGCGAGCCGTCGCCGGCGCCGATGTAGGGGATGGGGTTGGGAGTGGCGGTGGTGCCGTCATCCAGCACGATCAGGTTGCGGGCATTCTCGGCGGCCAGGGCGATGGCCTCGGCCGAGCGTGCCGGGTAGCGGTTGGTCGGGATTTCCAGGCGGCCGGACGACAGGCTGACTTCGCCACGCTCGCCCACATACTCCAGCTGCGACACGGTCAACGGCTGGCTGAACTGCACCAGCATGCCTTCGTACGGGGCCAGGTCGGCCGGCAGGCTGATGATGGTCGGGCTGACGCTGCCTGTGCCCTGGGGCACGATGGCGGTCACGCTGGATAGTTCCGTCATGGAGCGGGTGCCGCCGGTCGGGGTGTATTCCTGCACGGTGCCGGTGACGCGCACCTTGTCGCCGGCCTTGACCGAGTTGGTGGCGCTGCCGGTGTAGACAAAGATGCCGTCCGATGTGGCCGGGTCGCCGTCGCCGGCGGCGTCCTGCAGGAAGAAGCCGGTAGGGACTTTCAGGGTCACTACGCCTTCGGTGGTCTGGATGGTGTTGGCATACGCGCTGGTGGCGCCGCTACCCTGGATCTTCGGAATGCTGAGCGTCACGGCGGCCGGTTCCTGGACGCTGACAGCGATGCTGCAGGACACGGTCTGCGACTGGTCATTGCCGAACTGGACTGTGACCGGATAGCTGCCCACGGCCAGGGTGCTGGCCACGCTCAGGCTGACGGTGGCGGTGCCGCCGGTCAGGCCGTCGTTCTGGAAGCCAGTCAGGGTGATGCCGGCAATGGCGCCGGCCGTGATGGAGGCACGGCTGACGATGCCGTCGGCGTCGGTGGCGCTCAGGGTGGCGCCGCCGCTGGTGCCGCGCGCCAGCGGCAGCGTGGCAGGACAAGTCGCAACGATGGGCTTGGCGGCCGGCAGGCGGCAGTCGCGCAACGCGCTGCTGGTGTTGCGCGGTGCCGGGGTCACGGCGGTAAAGTCGCTGGCGTTGTTGTCGGTGTCGATGCAGCCCTCATCGGCGCGCAGGGCGGCCAGGTTGTTGGCCAGGACCGGGCCGGCCGCGCCTTCCCAGCCGGCCGCGCTGCCGAAGCTGACCAGGTCGCGCAGGGCGCTGCTGGTGGGCTGGCTGCCGCTGAGCGCAGTGGTGCTGCTCGACAGGGCCACCTTGCCGTTGGTGCCGCTCAGGGCCAGGGTGCCGGTCAGGTCGGGCGTCAGCGCGGTCTGGCTGGTGTTGCTGCCGGTGGCTTCCTGGATCAGGTAGTATTGGCCCGCCTTGAGCACGGTGCCGGCCGGGATCGCGGTGGCCTGCCAGGTGGTGCCGGAAGTGCTGGCGTACTGCACGCTCCAGCCGCCGATAGCGACGTCGGACGCGCTGCGGTTGAAGATCTCGATGAAGTCGGAGCGGAACACGGCGCCCGAGTTGCCGCCGCCGCCGTACACCTGGCTGATGACGACATCGGAAGTGGCGCAGGCCGAGGCGCTAAGGCTGGCCAGCAGCGTGGCCAGCACGGTGCGGCGTCCTGGCATGGGGATGTTTTTCATGGGCTTTCCCGATCGAAGTTGGATTAACAAACTGCGTCTACCGGGCCGCCGCGATCAGGAACGCCGCGCCCCCGTTGACAAAATGTCTTGGAAAATTGCAACTTCCATATTAAAAGACGGGGGTGACGGCTTGATGACAGGGGATTGATCCGATTGGACTAAAATTCAGGATGCTGCAGCGCACACAGAGTGCGCTAACGCAGGCATAATACTTGCCGTATCTATATTATTAATTACAGTGCCTTGCACATGAATTTCAGAAAAGACATTAATGGGTTGCGTGCCCTGGCCGTCGTGGCCGTCATCATTTTTCATTTTAATCCGGCAATATTGCCGGGAGGCTTCGCAGGCGTAGACGTATTTTTTGTCATTTCCGGATATCTGATGACCTCGATCATCTATCGAGGCTTACAAACGGACCAGCTCAGCCTGCTGAAATTCTATCTTGCACGAGGCCGTCGCATCATCCCGGCGTTGCTTCCCGTGTGCCTGCTGTTACTGGTAGCCGGCTGGTATTTTCTGTTGCCTGCCACATATATGGGGTTGGCCAAGCATGTTGCGTCCAGCCTGGGGTTCGTTTCCAATATCGTGTACTGGACTGAGGCGGGATACTTCGCCCCCGGGGCCCACGAAAAATGGCTGCTGCACACCTGGTCCTTGTCGGTAGAGTGGCAATTCTATATCCTCTATCCTATCGTGCTGCTGCTGTTGCGGCGAACATTCGGGCTGAAGGCATTACGTGGCTTTGTCGCGGTAGGAGCCATACTCAGCCTGGGGTTGTCCATCGCTGCATCGGGCCGTTTCCCCGAGGCGGCATTTTTCTTACTTCCCACCCGTGCTTGGGAAATGATGGCCGGTGGCCTTGTTCTGCTCTACCCCACCGTCCTGTCCAGCAGGTCAGCCGGCGTCGCAGAACTGGCAGGCGCGCTGCTCATCTTTGCAAGCTATGTGTTTTTGTCAGAGGGAGACACTTGGCCCGGCGGGCTGGCTCTGCTGCCCGTGGCGGGAGCATGTCTGGTATTGTGCGCCAACCGGCAACACTCATGGCTCACCGGCTCGGCACCAAGCCAGTGGCTGGGTGATATCTCTTACTCGCTGTATCTGTGGCATTGGCCTATCGTGGTGCTGTTCAGCTATCTCGGATTCTTGTCCGACTGGCGCTGGCAGGCAGGCGGCGTAGCAGCGTCGCTGCTAATGGCCCAATTATCCTATAGCCTGGTGGAGCAGAAGCTGCGTAGCCGAACGACGCCAGCCTGGACTTGGCGCTGGTCAGCCAGCGCAGCGCTGCTATGCGCCGGCGGCATGGCGGTGTTTGTTGCCCATGGCGTAGTGTCAGCTTACCGCCCCATCAGTGTGTCCGACCGTGCCAGGTTCGTTGCAGAGTACGATGAAAAATACCGCCAATTGCGGGATGTACATTGGATCAATAAATGCAATATGTATGACCGCTACTCGGCAACCGGCCAGCTCAGGACGGATCCGGTGTGCACCACCAAGAGCGGCAGTGGTGGAGTATTCCTTTGGGGCGACTCCCATGCGGAAGCCTTATCGCACGGGCTACGCGCCAGCTTGCCGCGCGAAGTGCCGTTTTACCAGGCCACTTCGGCAGGATGCCGCCCGCGATTGAGCGAGGAGCCTACGCTAAAAGGCCTGGCCCGCACCGCCTGCGACTATTCGAACAAATTCGCGCTTGAATCCATCGCCCGGCTTCAGCCCGATGTGGTGTTGGTTGCCCAGCGCATGCGGCACGAGCAAACCGACTGGCAGCAGCTGGCCGCACATCTGCAGGCGCTCGGAGCGCGGCATGTTGTGCTGGTAGGGCCTGTGCCGCAATGGCAGCCGTCACTGCCTCTGGTAATCGTGGCCCGTCATTGGGGGCAGCCGGGCGAATATATCCAGGACGCAGCACTCGATCACGTCGTCGTGCGCACCAATGAATTGCTGGGGCATATGAAGCACCCCAATTTCAGTTATATCCCCTTGATGGACGTGCTTTGTGGCGCCAGCGGCTGCAGAGCGCGCGTGCCTGAAGGACACGCTTTGATGGCCGTGGACTACGGACACCTGTCAGCGGAAGGATCCGACTTCGTGGTACGTCAAATCATTCTGCCCCGGTTGCCTATTGCAGGCTCCATGGCCAGGCTTCCCTAACCCAAGGCTGATACTCTGCGCCCTTAATTACGGTAGGGAGCCGCCAGCGGATCGCCGATGAACAGGCCCTGGGCGGGCCAGGCCACGCTTTTCCAGTAGGCTTCGATGGCGGTGTTGCCGGACAGGTAGTGCCGTAGCAGGACCGATGAATTAGGGAATTTTTGCCAATAGTTGCAGGGTTCCGAAACACTGCCATAGCTGGCCGTGGCGCCCGCCTCCAGCCAACGCAGTGCGCTCATCTGTTTATCGCTGAGCAGGTCGCCTCCCACCGAGGTCAGGTGGTCGGCCAGGGCGCCCGGCACAAAGTGCAGTGTGTCCAGCTTGGGCACGAAATCCCGGCCCGTCTGGTAGACCATGATGTCCTTCTCGTTCTCCAGGCTATCGGCATACACAGTCTTGATGGTCAATTTTTTCTGCGCCACCAGACCGCTGCGCGGGAAAAATGGCGCGCGGCTGCTGCGCAGCTTGTCGCTAGTCACCAAGAACCAGGCCGTGGCGGCTGGCGGCCGGAAACTACTCACGTGGCCCCGGTCTATCAGGGCTTTGGCCTGCTCCAACGACTCGGCAGGCAGCAGCATGGACGGGCGCAGCCCCAGATCCTTGAATGGCTGTCGGCTGCCGGAGTTGTAGTAGCGGCTGGGCTGGGATGGATCGCAGGGCTTGGCGCACAATGCGCTGTCCACGCCCAAGGTATAGGCTGAGGTGATCGAGTTGCAGTCCACCGCATACGGAGCCGTCCAGACCATCAGCACGGCCTGCACATCGGGTCCCAGCTTGCTGTCGATCTGCTCTTTGAGCGGCGCAAACTGTTCCACGCTGAGCTTGCGCGGACGGTCCGGGATGCGTACATGGACCAGGTTCCTGGCCGGCACTGCGTACACTTTTTGATAGTACTCGGCGGCCGCCACGCTGGCAGCATCCTCATCGTTGATGATCAGGGCCAGTTGTGCGGCCTGCAGGCCGACAGGCTTGACGAATTGGGCTTCCCCCGTGGCCGGCAAGAGCAAGCCGGCCAGCAATAGCGTTATGCGTTGCAACAGACACTACCCCTCTCTGGACGATATAAAAAAAACGGCGGCCGCAGCCCCCGTTTTTTGATTATAGCGTCCCCCAGCTCATTCCGGGCGGCGCCGGCGGCGGGCGATCACACCCAGCACGCCCATGCCGGCCAGCAGCATGCCATAGGTCTCGGGTTCAGGCACGGGCGCTGCCACCGACACCGAGCCAAAATAGGCAAACGGCGCGGCAGCATTCGTCACCTTTCCATTGATCAGCAGGTGGTAGGTGTCCGCCGCCAGCGGTGAGGCAAGGATGCTCCACTCGGTATACCCGCTGGCAGGCGCCGCCGTGCCGGCCAGCGACAGGCCGGCCGAGTTCACCAGGCTGATACCGGTGATGTCCACCAGGGCCCATTCACCGACCTTGACGCTCAGCGAGCTGCCGGCAGCCGCCGTGAAGTCATACATATCGGTGAAGGTATCACCCACTGCCGGGGTGCTGAGGGCGTGGAAGATCAGACTATGGTCGCCCGTCACGGTCTCGGTCTTGCTGATGTCAGCAGCAAAGGCAGGCAGGCAGGCGGCGCTCACGGCCAGTGCGGCGATGGTACGTTGGAAACGCTTCATATTACTCCTCCTAAAAAAGTGCCGGTGCAACCGGCGGTTGCTCGATCACTACAGGAGTAGCTTAGCACTGGCTTAAGTGGCACAGTTGACATTTCAATAATGAAATATTGCAGCGCAATAAGAACTCATGCACGCGCTATGCGCCGCAACACTGCTCTACAGAGGGAAAAACAAACGGGCCGGCATGGCCGGCCCGTAGGGGAAACATGAAGTAGGACTAGGCCTACACAAATACAGGAGAAATTTACCGGCTCGTGATGGGCCGGCGCAACGCTCAGGCGCGCTGGTAGACGTCTTCGAAGCGGACGATATCGTCTTCGCCCAGATAGCTGCCGGACTGTACCTCGATCAAATGCAGCGGCAGTTTACCGGGGTTTTCAAGGCGGTGGTTCATGCCGATAGGAATGTAGGTCGACTCGTTTTCCGTCAGCAGGGTCACGGTGTCGCCGCAGGTGACGCGGGCGGTACCACTGACCACGATCCAGTGCTCGGCGCGATGGTGGTGCATCTGCAGCGACAGCTTGCCGCCAGGGTTGACCGTGATGCGCTTGACCTGAAAGCGCTCCCCCAGGTCGATGCCTTCGTAGCTGCCCCAGGGACGGTAAACCTTGGTATGGTGCAAGTGCTCGGTGCGGTCTTCGGTCTTGAGATGTTCGACCACCTGCTTGACGCGCTGCACCTGGTCCTTGTGGGCCACCAGCACCGCATCGCTGGTTTCCACCACCACCACGTCCTGCAGGCCGACCACGGCCACGATACGGCTCTCGGCGCGCACCAGCGAGCCGGACACCTGGTCCAGGTAGACATCACCGCGAGTAACGTTGCCATTGGCATCCGCCGGCAATACCTCGCGCAGCGCCGACCAGGATCCGACATCGCTCCAGCCTATATCCGCCGGTACCACGACCGCATCGCCGGTATGCTCCATGACGGCGTAATCGATGGAATCCGATGGGCAGGCCGAGAAGGCTTCCTCGTTCAGCCGGCAGAAATCCAGGTCACGGTAGCCTGCCGACACCGCCGTCGTGGCCCGCTCGGCCATGACTGGCTGCAAGCGCCCCAGTTCGTCCAGATAGCGGTCGGCACGAAACAAGAACATTCCGCTATTCCACAGGAAATTGCCGGCCTCCAGAAACTGGCGAGCAGTGGCTTGGTCGGGCTTTTCAACAAAACGGTCGACCCGGTAGCCTGCGCCGCGCGCCGCGCCGCCCTGGATGTAGCCATAGCCAGTCTCGGGCGCCGTGGGTACGATGCCGAAAGTCGCCAAGGCGCCCTCCTGCGCCAGCGGCGCAGCTTGGGCAATCACACCCAGGAATGCAGCGGTGTCCGTGATCACATGGTCGGCCGGCAGGACCAGCATCAGGGCGCCAGGGTCGCTGGCACGCAGGTATGCGGCAGCCGCCGCCACCGCCGGGGCCGTGTTGCGCCCCACAGGTTCCAGCAGGATGGCATGCGGCTCCACCGCGATTTCGCGCAGCTGCTCCGCTACCAGGAAACGGTGTTCCTGGCCGCACACCACCAACGGCGCACACAGCCGGGCTGCGCCGCGCAGGCGCAGCAGGGTTTCCTGGAGCATGGACTTGTCCGATACCAGCGGCAGCAACTGCTTGGGCAGCGCGGCGCGCGACAGCGGCCACAGGCGCGTCCCCGCGCCACCGGACAGGATTACTGGATATATATTCATAAACTATTTCGCAATTAAATTCGGACTGGTAACCTCGGTCCGGCGCTTGTTGCGCCGGTCGCGGGCGTTGGCCCATGCCTCGGAATCATACTCCGAGATATGGCGCATTTCGCCTTCGCGGTCCACACTATAGTCTTTAAATACTATCATTTCCTCCAAGGTAACATCCGGTAACACTCGGGTGTACTCGAACAGTACGCTGCGCTCCACCCGCGCGCCTTTGCAGACACGGCTGCCATGGCCGATCCAGGTCGGACCGACGATGGTCACGCCCTCCTCGATGCAGGTGCCGGAGCCGATGTAGACAGGACCTTCGATGCGGGTGCCGTTCCAGTCGATGTGGGTGTTAAGACCGACCCAGACGCCGTCGGCGATTTGTATGCCAGGCACGTCAAGGTGCGCCACCTCACCCATCAGCACGCTCTGGCAGACTTGCCAGTAGTCGGTCACGGTGCCGATGTCGATCCAGTTGAAGGCGCGGGTCTGGGCATAGAACGGCAATCCTTTTTCAGCCAGCAGCGGGAACAGTTCGGAGCCTATGTCGAAAGCACGGTCCTTGGGTATCAGGTCGATCACTTCCGGCTCGAACAGGTAGATGCCGGTGCTGGCAAAGTTGGACTTGGCTTCCTCGGGAGACGGCTTTTCCTGGAAAGCCTGTATCCTGCCCTCCTTGTCCGCCACCACCACGCCATAGCTCGATACCTTGTCCCACGGCACCTCCTTGGTCACCACCGAAGCCAGCGCACCTTTGCGCTTGTGTTCGAACAAGGCCGATTTGATGTCCAGGTCGATAAGCGCATCGCCACACAGCACGATGGTGGTCTCGTCGAAGAAACCGCCAAAGGCCTGGATTTTCTTCATGCCGCCGGCCGAGCCGATAGGCTGCGGTACGACTTCGCCCGCGTCATTGGTGTAGCCCTCGAAGGAATAACCGATCTGAACGCCGTACTGATGGCCTTCACCAAAGTAATCCTCGATTTTCTCGTGCAGGTAGCTGACATTGACCATGATCTCCTTGACCCCATACTTGGCCAAGTGCTCGATCAGGTAAGCCATGACGGGTTTGCCCAGGATAGGAATCATGGGCTTGGGCAAGTCGTAGGTCAGGGGACGGACACGGGTGCCCTTGCCTGCTGCCAATATCATAGCTTTCATACAATAGTACTCCTGCAAATTAAACGTGAAAGGAAGACGGGATGCTGCGCCGCAGCATAATTAATCATAACACAAGATTCCGTGTCTGCCACTCACATTCCCGACGATTGCCAGCGCCAAGTGTCGGCGCACATGCGCACCACATCGCGCTCGGCCCTCCAGCCCAGCTCGCGTTCCGCCAGCGCGGCATCGGCGTAGCAGGCCGCGATGTCGCCAGGGCGGCGGGCCACGATCTGGAAAGGAATAGTACGGCCGCTGGCGGCTTCGAAAGCGCGCACCATTTCCAGTACACTGGTGCCGCGGCCAGTGCCCAAGTTGTAGGTGTGGATGCCGGGACCGGCGGCCAGTTTGTCCAAGGTCTTGACGTGGCCCACGGCCAGGTCCACGACATGGATATAGTCACGCACGCCAGTGCCATCCACGGTCGGGTAATCACTGCCGTAAACCGACAACTGCGGCCTGCGGCCCACCGCCACCTGGGCAATGAACGGCATCAGGTTATTGGGAATGCCATTGGGATCCTCGCCGATCAGGCCGCTCTCGTGTGCGCCCACCGGGTTAAAGTAGCGTAGCAAGGCAATGCGCCAGTCGGGTTGGGCGATCGCCAGGTCGCGCAGCATGTCCTCGATCATCAGCTTGCTACGCCCATAAGGATTGGTGGCGTGCAGGTCGAAGGTTTCGAAAATCGGCACCGACGCAGGATCCCCGTAGACAGTCGCGGAAGAGCTGAACACCAGCGATTTCACGCCGAACTTGGCCATGGTCTCGAACAGGACCACGCTGCCGGCAAAATTGTTGTCGTAGTAACGCAGCGGTTCAGCCACCGATTCGCCCACCGCTTTCAATCCAGCAAAATGGATGACCGAGTCGAAGGCGTGTGCTGCGAACACGGCCTCCAGGCCGGCCCGGTCGCGGATATCGACTTCCGCAAACGGCACCGCCACGCCGGTGATGCGCTCCAGCCGTTCCAGCACCGAGCGCTTGCTGTTGCACAGGTTGTCGACGATGACGACGTCGTGGCCAGCCTGGACCAGTTCCACCACGGTGTGCGAGCCGATGTAGCCGGTGCCGCCAGTAACCAAAATTTTCATCATGCTCTCCTAGGGTTATGCTGAGATTGGAAGGGTGACTGCAGCCGTTTCCCGCACCAGCTGCAGGAAGCGCGGCTCGATAGCCGACCACAAATACTGCTGGCCGGCCGCATGGGCGGCAGCGGACATGGCCGGCAGCGCATCGCGCTCCCGGCAGGCATGCAGCAGCGCGCGGGCGAAGGCCGCCGCGTCGTAATCGAATATCCAGCCGTTCACGCCATCGCGTATGTAGTCGGAATGAGTGCGGATGCGGCTGCCCAGCACCGGCAGGCCGGCCACCAGATACTCGAACAGCTTCGTGGGTGGATTGAAGCGCCACCAGACCCGGTCTTCCCAGATGCAGATCCCGAGGTCGGCATCCGCCAGGTAGCCGGGAATGGCACTGCCCGGCACACGGCCGACCACGGTGCAGGCGCCCTCCAGCCCCAGTTCCGCCACGCGGCGCTGGCAATACGCCAGCTCCTCGGGGCTGGCGCCCACCATGGTCAGGGTCACGTTGGCGCCTTGCTGGCGCGCCAGCGCCAGCCCATCAAGCATGACATCCCGGCCGCGCTCACGCATTACGGTGCCCGTGTAGACCAGCCGCAGCGCGGGGGCCTCATTGACCCGCGCCAGGAAACCGAAACGGTCTTCCACGCCCATATAGATCAGCTTGGCCGAGGACGGCGCCAGGCCGTGCGCCAGCAGATCTTCCAGGTGCGCCTCGCCGATCGGCATTACCTTGCCGGCATGGCGTGCGGCGCGGTAATTGAGCCACAGCAGACTGCGGTAGGCCAGGCGCTTGAACGGGTTGCGGTAATCGGGGTAAAAAAAGTGGGTCGGATGCTCGTTCCAGTACAGCAGCGACGGCAGGCCGCCCAGCAGCATGGCTGTCATGGCCAGCTGGGAACCCAACAGCACCACCAGGTCGGGGCGCTGGCGGCGGCAGTAGCGCGCGCTGCGCAGCATGAACGAGAGCTGGTGCGGCGCGCCCGTGCCATCGGTGTGGATCACCTCGGTCTGCAATGGCAGATCGGCAAACTCGGCCTGAAAAACCGCATGGCGCAGCAGCAAGGTGACCTGATAGCGTTCGGCCAGGGCCCGGATACGGTACTTGAAGTCCAGGTACCCTGGCTGGCCTTCGTAAAACCAGCTGCAGATAACGATATGCACAGATCGATCCTCAGGTGGCGACCAACGCCGCCCCACTGACCTTGGCGATGGCATCATCGAAATCGCTGGCAAACGAGGCCAGGTTGGTCGGATGGGTCCAGGCCCGGTAGAACGATGAAATCTTGCCGTAGTCGTTGTCGAGCACCACGTGAGGCTTGTTCAGCAATAAGCACAGGATATGCACGTGCAGCCGGTCGGTCAGGATGAGTTTGCCTTGAGACAGCTGGCGGATGCCGCGCCGCAGCCGCGTAGCAGCCGCCTGATCGGACAACCAGACCATCATGCGCGCGCCCACCGCGGACCGGTTCCATTCCAGATTATGACGACAGAAACGGTTGGCCAATTTGGTTTCCAGCCAGTCCGAACCCAGCCAGTCACCACGCTCCCAGCGGCCGGGCAGCGACGCCAGCGGCAGGTTGACGACGGCGCGCGGGCCCGCCGACTCGATATCGCTGCGCGCCAGCACATAGCCGTCCAACGATGGCGCTTGCATCTGGCATGGGCCGATAAAGAACGCCATGTCCGGGCTCAGGGCAACCGGGCAGTCGAAGTGCTTGCGCACAAACTCGAGCGAGGTCTGGTCGCGTACCAACACGATGAAGTCACCATGCTCGGCGATGGCGCGCGCGGTTTCCTCGACATTTGCGGCATGGTCGAAATGCACGGTCTGGGGGAATTGAAGCACGCGGTGCCCGCGGAAGTCGCGCAGCACCTTCAGGCGCAGCTCATGCGGCGCCGGCCAGCGGTCGCCGAAATTGCCGCCGCCGTGGAACAGGATCAGGCCGTCCCGCCCCAGCACTTCCTTGATGCGCTCCGGGTCATATGCCTGGTCCCAGCAAACGTAGACCAGGTCGGCCCCGGCGCGCCGCAAGTAAGCTGTTTCCCCCAGCCAGATATAGGAATCGCCGGCATTGGCATGATGGGGAAAATCAATAATGGCCACCTTCTGGCCGCGGCGGATGTAGGGGCTTAACTCAGCCTCGGCCCGTGCTTGCAACTGCGAAATCAGGTCAGCCGTATTCATTCACTCTGTCGATCAAATTTGAATTTTTTGAACATAAGCAGGTAAGACGCGGCCAATACTGGCAGCATGCCCGCCAGCTGGAACGGCAAGCCTTCGCCTCCCACGCCACGCAGCAGCGACAATGCAGCAGTCACCGCCACCGCGGTGACCAGGCCAGGCAACAGCGCACGCCACAACCGAGACCGGCTGAACGGCATAAAGTCCCGTAGCAGCGCCTCCCCCACCCACACGTTAAATATTACCAGCGCCACCTGTCCGTACACAAAGATTGTCCAGCCGCCCATACTGGCCAGCGCAATGATGGCGATACCGCCCACATTACGCAACAGCGAATAGCGGAAACTACGGGCGCCGCCGCCGCTTGCCATCAACAGCGACCAATGGAACAGGAACAGCGGCATGATCATGCCAACCAGGCAGTAACAACGCAGCACCCATACGGCGCCGACCAGTTTCGGGCCGAACAACAGTAATATTATATCAAACGCAACGGCATGGAGCGCCGCGTACAAGGGAATAACGAGCCAGGCGGTATAAGTAATGACCTTCACGTACATTTCCCATAGCGTAGCGCCCTGATTGCGCGCCCTGGCGAAAAATGGGCCGGCAATTTGCTGGGCCACGCCGGCCAACAGGTCGGCGCTGATGGTATACAACTTCTTGCCTATCGAATAAATGCCCAGCTCGCGCTGCCCAATGAAAAGACCTACGATCAGGTCGTCCACATTGGCAGCGATGACGTCCAGCATGCGCCCACCTGCCAGGTAGCGCCCGTATTGGAATATCTCGCGGAAGCCGGTCCAGTCGGTGCGCCAGCCGGGCCTCCACTCGCTCATGTGCCACAACAGGACGGCGCTCACAACTGTCTCGGCCAGCTGCTTGGCCACCAGGCTCCACATGCCGCCGCCGCAGGCGGCAGTGGCGACTCCGACAATCCCCCCCACCACGATGCCGGCCAGCGAGCGCAACGCTACGCCACGAAACTGCAACTCGCGGCGCTGGATGGCGTCCTGTACAGACACCATCGCCGCCAGCGGCAGGACCAGACATACGGACGGGAAGATGAGGGCCGCATCTTGGTGACCGAGCGCACGCAGAATGGACGGCCCCAGCAGGGAGGCCAGCACGAAGATGCCCCCCGTTACATAGATCTGGAACCAGAATATCTGGGTCCTGGCGCGCGGTGTGTCGGCCCGGTAGATCAGATACTCGGCCAAGCCCATTTCAGCCAGCGACACCAGCACCGCCAGGATGGCGTTGACAAAGGCCACGGCGCCCAGTTCGTGGACGTCCAACATCCTGGTCAGTATCATAAATACCAATAGCGATGTGACCCGCCCGCCCCAATTCTTCGCCACCGACCACAGCAAGCTGCTGATCACCTTGTTGTTCATGTTCCTACCCTAATCGTTTTGGCTTTCATCCGCCCCACTTCGCCAGAGAGCAGGCATCAAGGCTGATGGAGATGTGGTTATATTTTTTATAACAATATCGGCATAGCAGCTGGCGTCGCAAGACGGTTCAGCAGGGAGCTATTGCGTTTGATTCACGTCGGGCGAAGGCGAGGCACCGGCGTAGAAGACAAGGTCGGCGCGAGCTTGTGCCGACATTACAGCCCGAGGTCAGTCATGGCGACGCCGGCGTAGAAAGCCAGGGTGCAGACACGAGTCGGCGGTGCGGGAACGCAGCGGCAAGACGGGGATCGGGGGCTCGCCGCTAACGGATAGTACGGGAATAAATATAACACAAATGCAACTATATAGCACAGCTGCAATTTTATGGCGCAGTAGAAAGTATGAGCCGTTAAGGCCCGTAGGTCAACCAAAAATTACAGAATTGGCAACCATTGGTATCGCAGTAGTGCCACCGTCACCGGCGCGCCACAGATGGGGCGTACAGGGGCCGACTCAGGCGGCTCGCTGGGATTGCCTGTCGATTTTGAATTTCTTAAACATGAGCAAGTAGGATAGCCCCAGCACAGGCGCCATGCCCATGGCCAGCCAAGGCAGCGCACCGAAGCCCAGCCAGCGCAGTGCAGCGGCCACGGCGGTGACAGCCGCAGCGGTGGCCAGGCCGGGCAACAGCGCTCGCCACAGCCGCATGCGGCTGAACGGCAGGAAGCCGCGCAGTAGCGTCTCCCCCACCCCGACATTGAACAGCACGCGCGCCACCTGGCCGTACACGAATACCCCCCAGCCGCCCAGGCTGGCAAGCGAGATGATGGTAATACCGCCCAGGTTGCGCACCAGCGAGTAGCGGAAGCTGCGTGCGGCACTACCGCTGGCCATCAGCAGCGGCCAGTGGAACAGGAACAGCGGCATTATCATGCCGACGAAACAGTAGCATTGCAGTACCCACACCGCCCCGGCCCATTTTTGCCCGAACAGCAGCACGATGACATCGAAGGCTACCGCATGCAGGGCCGCATAGAGGGGGATTATCAGCCAGGCGGTATAGCCCATCACCTTGACCAGCATTTGCCACAATACCTGGCTGTCGCCCTTGGCCCTGGCGAAGAAAGGTCCAGCGATTTGCTGCGCCACCCCGCCCAGCAGTTCCGAACTGATCACATAGAGTTTCTTGCCGATCGAGTACATGCCCAGTTCGCGCTGACCGATGGCCAGACCCACGATCAGGTCGTCGATATTGGTGGTGATGACGTCCAGCAGGCGGCCGCCCGCCAGGTAGCGCCCGTAATCGAAGATTTCGCGGAAACCGGTCCAGTCGGTACGCCAGCCTGGACGCCAGTCGCTCATGCGCCACAGCAGCGCGGCGCCCACGGCGGTTTCCGCCACCTGCTTGACCACCAGGCTCCACATGCCGCCACCAGCCAGGGCGGTGGCCACCCCCAGTACTCCTCCGACCACCATCCCGGCCAGGGTGCGCATGGCCACGCCGCGGAACTGGAGCAGGCGCCGCTGGATGGCGTCCTGCACCGACATCAGGGCGGTCATGGGCAGGATCAGGCACAGCCAGGGGAATACCCGGGCGGCGTCGTCCTGTCCCACGGCGCGCAGGACTGGCGGACCGATCACGGCTGCCAGCACAAAAATGGTGCCGGTCACATAGACCTGGAACCAGAAAATCTGACGCCGCGCCTGGGGAGTATCGTTGCGGTAGATCAGATATTCTGCCAGCCCCATTTCAGCCAGCGACGTGAGCACCGCAAGGATGGCGCTGACAAAGGCCACAGCGCCTACGGCGTGGGCGTCCAACAGCCGGGTAAGGACGGCAAACACCACCAGCGAGGTGAAGCGTCCGCCCCAGTTTTTCGCCACTGACCACAGCACACTGCTGATTACTTTGTTAGTTGCCATCGAACCCCAGTCTTGATCATCCCCGCCGTGCCTGTATCAAGTTGAAGTCACCGGCCACCGTTTGCTGTCACCGGCCGCCAGGCCGGCTAAAAAAATAACACGGATGCAAGTATCGCCGCTGCAGTAGCCGCGGTCAACTGGAACCTGATCTGGAGGAAATGTTGCAAACCTGGAACTACAGGACGCCACCGCCGGAGCCGGAGTGGACCTGGACCGCTGCAAGCGGAAAGACGCGGGGCGGCAGCAGCCGCCCCGGAATGATTAATTGGTAGCGATTTCGAAGTAGGTGGTCGGGCCGTGGCTCAGCGTCGCGGTGTTCAGCGTGAACGTGATGGTATTGGCCGTGCGCACCACAGGGATCGAATCGCCGCGGGCGCCGGTGAGCTTGACGGAGTAAACCTTCAAGGTGGACGCGTTGGCGGTGGTAAGGGTCACCCGCAGCGCCACCGTCTTGATGGTTACCGGTCCCGTCCCAAACGATGCCAGGGTGGTGTCGGTACCAGGGTCGGAGAACGTCATGCCAGTGTTGCGGGCATCGGTGGCCAGCACCACCAGCAGCCGCTTGCTGGCGTTCACTGTGGAACCATCCATGGCCGACACTGCCAGCAGGGCAGGACCGGTCGGGGCATCGATGCGCACATTGCTGAGCGGTACACTTTCCAGCACATCGAATACGGCCGCCTCGGTCTTGGGCGTGATAACGGTCATGCGCCGGCGGCTGCGATCCACCGCCAGTTCATTGGTATCGCTCAGGAACACGCCGGCGGCAGTGTTATCGCGCGAACTATCGCCAAGCAGGCCAGCATTGCGCAGCACGGTGACGCGGTCGCTAAACATCTGGTCTACCGTGAGATTGACTTCCACGATGGGAGCGGCCACTGTCACCGGCGCCGCCGACGACGCGGTGGCCAGCTTGCTGGTGGCACTGAACACCTTGGTGTCGCTGTTATAAGGCATCAATTGAGCGTCGTAGCTGGTACTCGCCCCCTGCCAGTCCAATCCCACGCCATGCACCATGGTCAGGCGCTTGATGTCCTGGCCGACACCGCCGTACAAGCCATTGCCCTCGAATGTATACCAGTCCTCCATTTTCAGACGCACCTGCTTGGCCGCGCGCTTGACGTCGCCACGCAGATACAACAGCGCCGACAAAGTCTCCCCTGCACGCGCCACCGGGTCGGGGCCGACCATGAATGGGTAAATGCGATCCTTGCGGCCACCGGCCTCATCGTATGCCAAAGTCAAGCCCCCAGCGTGCTGGGCAATCATGCTCCAATTCTGAAAACTGGCGTATGAGGGCATGGCGAGAGCCGATTCACGCCGGTATTTGTTCCAAAACACTTGGCCATATTCCGATACCGTGAATGCTTTGTTGTGCAAGCGGCTCAGGGATAGCTCGGTAATGTAAGTCAATCCCCCACTGAGCATGCTGGTTTGAGGCATGACGGAACCGCTATCCACCCAACCGGTGGGCTCCGCAAAATAACTGTGCATATCCACCCAATTGAAGGTGCCTCGTGAAATGCTGGCTGCCGGTGAAGACCAGTTATCATACGAGGTAACCAGCCCCTGATAACCAATGGAGCGCAGATAGCTGGTCATCCAATCGCCCGTGCTCTTCTCAAGGTCAACGAAGAAGCGTTGGGTGTCGCCCATGCGCTTCCCACCCGGGTCGTAATTCTTTGCCAGCGCGATGGCGGCGGAGGAAACTGACTCGGTCGACTTGAGATCGCTTCCCCAAGCTGCTTTCAAAGCCGTATCGGTTACGTACTTTTTCTTCAGCCAAGCGGCAAACAAGGCCTGGATCTGCGTGGGCGGGTTGTTACCACGCAAGATATATGCCAAGCCCCCTTCATTGACCAGTATCAACCCGGCCAAGGCGGGATCCGCAAGGGTACTGATACCTGTGTACGGGTTGACTGAGCCGTAGAGCTTGCTTACCAAGGTCTTCCAGTGCTGCTGCGTGGCGGCGTCGTAGTACAGCTTGGGTTTCAGGTCGAGCTTATTGATCCAGCGCTCGGTCACACCGTATGCACCGTTATCGGAACTCATCCCATCGAGCAGATAATAGATACCGTTTTTCTTCAGGGCGGCCAGCAAATAGTAGAACCGGTCCAGTTGGACGGCCTTGAAATTGAAATCAACCGTCTGGTCGGTCATCAAGGTATCGTCGATATAATGCAGGCGCACCATGTTGTAGCCGTGCAGCCTAATCTGCGTCACGTAATCATCCAACACCGGCTTGTCGGGGATGCCTCCATTCGCCGACCCGACCGCCATCGACATCATCAGGAATCGCCGCGGCACGGTAGGCGCACTCTTGACTGCGAAGTCACCCGTGGCAGTCACAATCAGAGGCGAGGTGATCGTCGTAGCAGGCGACGCCAGCGAACTAAAGTCCAATATACTGCCGGGCACTACGCGCAGCGAAACATCCTTGACCGGCAGCCAGGTATCGGCGGCGGCGGCGGTCAGCGGCAGCAGGGCCAGCATCCATCGGGCGAGAGACTTCATGACTACTCCTTGTGTGAACAGTAAGGCCGCAGCGTTAGGAAACCTGCAGCCAGCAAAAGACAATGGCGGAAAGCCCCCTAAGGGGCACAGGGGCCATCTGATTCCTCAAGGATACACTAATTCCCTGTGTGCACAAAGTTTCATCAGCACAGGCCGTTCTAAATTACTCTGATTTTGCGCAAAGTCAAGTTTGCGCAATTGAATCGTAGATTGCTTTGGTACGCCTTGCGATTTGGCCCCAGTCATAACGCTCGGCCACCCAGGCGCGCCGCTCGGCCACCAGTTCAGAAGACTTGGAATTGGCAGCAAATTGGCGCAAACGGGCTGCCAGCGCCGTCGTGTCGCCTAGCGGGAAATAATGCTCGGCAGGCAGACCTACTTCCAGATTGGCAGGGATGTCGCTGGCCAGCACCGGCAGACCATAAGAGAGCGCCTCCAGCATGGCGATCGGCAGGCCTTCGTGCGATGACGGCAGCACGAACATGCCGGCGTGCGCATACAACTCGGCCAGCGCGGTCCCGGTCTGCAGACCGGTGCACACCACGCCCGGGGTGCGCGCGGCGGTTTCCAGTACCTCGGTGGTATAGGCGTCCGGATGGTCGGCGGCCCCAACGATGGCCAGCCCCCAACCCGGCAGCGCGGCGGCGGCAAAGGCGCCGATCAGGTCCAGGTGTCGTTTTTCCGGCACCAGCCGGCTTACCAGCAACACATATTTGCCGGGTTGCAGACCGAAGCGCTCAGGCGCGGCATGGGTGGCTGGTATGACAGGCAGCACCACGCCGTTGGGCACGATGCTGGCCTGGCGCCGGTGCGCTTTTTCCACAAGGTTGGCAATCACGCGCGAGATCACGATGGGCCCATGCGACAGCCGCATGCCCCAGCGCTCGCCGGTGCGCAGGGCGAAGCGCGCGAAGCGTCCCCATTTCTGCCGGTCATAGTCGGGGCCATGATGGGTGACCACCACGCGCAGGCCAGCCAGGCGGGCCGGCAGCGTGACGATGGCCGGCCCAATGGCCTGGATATGCAGGATGTCGGGCCTGGCGACAGCCGCGTAGGCCACCCCGAGCAGGCTGTGCAGTATGGCTTCCAGCCCCTTGGAACGTGGCGACCAGAGCGGTACGAAACGCACGCCGCGCCATTCGCGGCCGACGGCCGCTGGCTGGTAAGGCTTGCGCACCAATACGGTAACTTCGCAGCCCAGCTCGGCCAGGCGCAGGCACAGGTGCTCGGCATGGGTTTCGACTCCGCCCTGTACACCGGGAAAGCCGCGCAGACCCAGCATCATCACCCGCAGCGGGCGGGTCATGGCGCCTCCATGACATCCAGCAGCTGTCGTGCCAGGCCCTGCCAGTTGTAATCGCGTTCCAGAATCACACGGCCTTGGCGGCCCATGGCGGCGGCGCGGACCGGATCATCCAGCAACGACAGGATGCGCGCAGTCATGGCCTCATAATCATTGGGTGCGGCAACATAGCCGGTTTCGCCATCGATCACCAGTCCACGATAGAACAGGAAGTCCCACACCACAGCCGGCAGCTGCATGGCCATGGCTTCCAGGCAGGTGCCGGGAAGGCCTTCGTAATAGGAGCCGGAAGCATACACGTGGCTGCGCTGGTAGTAATCCACCATGCGCTCGAACGGCACCTTGCCGGTCATGGTCACATTGGCCTGCAAGGGCGCCAACTCGCGCGCCACCTCGGCATCGTCGTCGCCATAGCCCACGATGCAAATGCGTACCTCGGGGCGGCGCCGCACCAGGTGGCGGCACAGCTCAACCATGGCGGCGCTGCCCTTGCGGCGCTCGATACGCCCGCAGAAAAGCACGTCGATATCCTTGGCGCGGTCCGGGTTGGGCGTGAATTTGCGCACGTCCGCGCCGTTGGGGATTACCGTGACGGGGCCAGGATAGCCGTAGCGCAGCACTTCCTGGCGCCCCTGCTCGGTCAGTGCCACGACTTTATTTGCGCGCTTGAATATGAACCGCTCCATGGCCATCTTGATGCTCAGCGACAAGTTGCTCCACTGGCTGTTGAAATGCCGCTCGGCGTAGAAGCGGCCTGACATGCCCAGATAAGTGGTGTGGGCGGTCAGCGTGACCGGTAGTCCGGCCGGCAGGAACAGGCCCGGGATCAGCGGCGGCCAATGGAAGTTGACGCTGCTGATAACGCCCTCGCGGTGCAGTTGCAGTAGCAGGCGGCGTACTGCCATCCCCCAGTTGAACAAATTGAAGCGGCTGGATCGGAATGGCACCTGGATAATGCGTACCCGAGGAAAGGCGCGGCCGTCGGCGTGCTCGTCACCGGTGATCAGCACCAGCCCCGGATGATCCGGCGGCAAATTGGCCAGGAAAGATTCCAGGTAGCGCGCGATCCCGCCCACGCCGTAAAACTGGGGATAAACTATGGCTATCATTTCAATGTGTCTAAAGAGTCGTTGAGTTCGTTCACGAGCCGCTCCCAGGTGTAGCCTTGGACGATCTTGGCGCGTGCCGCCGTGGACATGCGGGAGCGGGCCTCGGGGTCGTCCAGGGCGGCGCCTATGGCGGCCGCCAGGGCAGGCGCGTCATTGGGCGGCACCAGCAAGCCATTGACCCGATGCTCAACCACTTCGGGTATGCCGCCTACCGCCGAACTCAACAGCAGCGTGCCAGAGGCCATCGCTTCCAGTACCACTAGCGGGCAAGGGTCTTGCCACACGGAAGGCAGCACGATCATGTCGACCGCCGCGTACAGGTAGCGCAGCTTCTGATGCGGCAAATATCCCGTAAACACGATACCGTCGTTGACCGGTTTGGCCAGTTCTTCCAGTTGACGCTCGTAGTCGGTGCGGGCCGCCCCGCCGAAGAAGGAGGAGCCGGTAATAATGAGCTTGACGTCGGGGTGGGTGCGGCGCACGGCGCTGAAGGCTTCGATCAGGACATGCACTCCCTTGAGCGCGGTCAGGCGGCCCACATACAGCAAATAGCGTTGGGCGGGATCCAGTGTCACTGCATCGCGCACCACCTCTGCCGCATCCGCATACGGCTGGAACACGGCGGGGTCGGTGGAGTTGAACAGCACCTGGAAGCGATGCGCATGCTCCGGGAAGATGGCAACCGCCTGGCGCCGGATGTAGTCGCTGACGCACAGTATGAGGTCGACCTTGTGTAGCGCGCGCCGGTACAGCGGCCGAAACAGGCGTATGCCCAAGTGCTCGTTATGCATGTGCAGCACCAGCTTCTGGCCCGGCCGGCGGCGCAAGAACAGCAATATGTTGGGTTCGTTGTGGACGATCACCACATCGAAGGGAGTAACTGCGGCCGCCACGCGGCGCCCATACGACCATACGTTCTGGATCTTGGCCACGTAGCGCAGCGGGTTACGCCAGCTGACCTTGTCCTTGATGCGCTGGAACCAGCGCTCGGCCGTGGTCCAGGGAATACCGATATAGCCTATGCCCTCGCGGCCCGCCTGGCCGGCCGGGCGCGAGACCACGGTGATCTTGCGTTGCGGCCCGGCCATGCGGGCCGAAGCCTCGTCTACCCAGTGCTCGACAGCGCCGCCCTGCACCGGCGGCACAGGCAGGAGTTCGGGCACTACAATTGCTATGGAAGTCATGTGGCTCAGTCTGCGGTGATTTCAAAATAGGTGGTGGGCCCCTTGGCCAGTGCCGCCGTGTCCAGCGTCACACTGATGCTGTCGCCTTGGCGCTGCACCTGCAACTGCTCGGTACGTACGCCGCGCAGGTCGGTCGCATACACTTTGAGCGCGGCGGCGTTGCGGTTGCGCAGCGTAAAGCGTAGCTTGCGCGTCTGCAGCAGGATCGGTGAGCGCCCGATGTCGCGCAGTTCGCTCTCATCATCGTTAGCAAAACGCATGCCGCTGTTGCGGGCGTCGGTGGCCAGCACCACCAGCATGCGGCGGCTGCTGGCGAGCGGCTGGGGATCGACCGTGGACACGGCCAGCAGGGTTGGCCCGTCGGCCTGGTCAAGGCTGAGCTGCTTGAGCGTGCGCGGCGCAGGAGTGTCGAACACCATCGCCTCGGTATTGGGCGTGACGACCGTCATGCTGCGGCGACCGCTATCGAGCAGCAGTTGGCCGGTGTCGCTCTGGAACACGCCCTGTCCTGCATCGCTGGCGTTGTCCGCCGGCAGCAAGCCGGCCTTGCGCATGGCGTCCAGGCGCTGGCCCAGGCGCCAGTCGCGCACTGTGCCGACCTTGGCGGATTGCGGCGCGGCGCGGCGCAAGACCTCGTCGGCGCCGGACAGGGCGCCGCCGCCTACGCTGGCGCTGGCGGTGCGCAGCACGCTGTCGGCCGGGCGCCACTGGCCTGAGCCTTCGGCGGGTTTGCCCTGATCCCAGCGCACGCCTATGCGCGACACCAGCGCCAGCCGCGTCAGATCTGCAGGAACCGAGCTGTAATGCGTGCCGTTCTCGAATACATAATCGTCGTCCAGCGCGATATCGTACTGGCGGCGCGCGGCAGCCACGTCCCCGCGCCGGAACAGCAGCGCCGCCAGCGTCTCGCCGGCCCGCGCCACCGGGTCGGTGGCGACTATGTAGGGCCGCAAGGCTCCGTAGCCTGGTTCATCGTAACCGAGTATCAAATCACCACCGTGCTGGGCGATCATATCCCAGCCCTGCAGGCTGGCATAGCCAGGCACGGCCAGCGCCGATTCGCGCCGGTAGCGATTCCAGAATAGCTGCCCGTATTCCGACACGGTATATGCGCGCCCGACCTGGCGTGCGCCGGCCAGCGCGCCGATGTACGATGCGGCGCTGGCCAGCATGCTGTCCTGGCTCAACACCGACCCGGGGGAGATATAGGCACTGGTTTCACCGAAATAGTTATGCATGTCAACCCAGCGGAACTGGGATCGCGAAGCGCTGGCGGCCGGCGACAGCCAGTTATTGTAGGCAGTAACCATACCCCGGTAGCCTGCCTTGCGCACGTGCGCCTCCATCCATGTGGCGGCCTCGCGTTCCAGCTCATGGTAAAAGCGCTGGGTATCAGCCATGCGCGGGCTGGCCGGCTGGCCGGGTGCAGCCAGCGCCACGTTGGCGGCATCCAGGGTTTCCCCGGATTTCAATTCCGAGCGCCACTTGGCCTGCAGCCCTGACTGGTTGCCGTAACGCGCGCGCAGCCAATCAGCATAGCGGCGCAGCAACGGCGCCGGGGCCGGGCGGCCACCACGCAACCCAAATACCAGGCTATCCTCGTTGACCAGCATGATGCAGGCCAGCGCCGGGTCGGCCAGCGTCGCTCGTCCCGTGTAGGGATTGCGGGCGCCAAGCATGCGGTCTATCAAGGTTTTCCAATGCTGGCGCGCCTCCGGATCCCAATACAGGCGCAATTTCAGCTGGTGCTTTCCCTGCCAGCGGTCGGCCACTCCGCCATAGCCGCCGTTCTCGGAGCTGAGTCCGTTGACCACATAATAAATACCAGCCCGGCCCAGCGCCGCCAGCAGGTAGTGCATGCGGTCCAGCTGATCAGGATTGAAATCGAAATCTGCGGCTCGTCCGGTCATCAACATGTCTTCGATGAAGTCCAGCCGAGCCATGTTGTAACCGTGTGCAATCAGCTGCCTTACGTACTGATCCGCGACGTCATGGCTAGGGAAGCCACCGCTGCCGGCCGAGAACGGCAATGTAGCAGTCAGGAACCGCTGTGCGCGTCCGGGCTGGTCGGCGCGCGCAAGATGACCGTCGCTGGTCACCGTCAGCGGCGCGGTTACGGGGCCCGCAACCGGCAGCAGCTTGGAAAAGTCGAGTACGCTCCCCGCTTCGATACGCAACGACACATCGCGCAAAGTGGCCCAGCCATCGGCGGCCGATGCCGCCAGCGGCAGCCATGCCAGGCAAGCCGCCAGTGCCCGGCCCCTCATCGGGCCGGCGCCGGCGCGACGCGCGCCAGATCCTGGTAGACAGCGGCCACGTCGGCCGCGATGCGGGCATAGCTGCGCTGGCTGGCCACGTAGGCACGGCCGCGCTCCCCCATGGCGCGCAGCCGCTCGGGAGCCCCCAGCAATTCGACCACCGCATCCGCAAAGGCATCGCCTTCCAGCGGTACGCACAAACCGGCCCCGCTTTCCTCTATCACCTGGCGCTGGTCGGGATTATCGTTGACCAGCACCGGCAGTCCCAGTCCCATGTATTCTACGGCCTTGGTGGGCGAAGCACTGTCGAGCAGGAAGCTGCGGGGGAATGGCGACAGCCCCAATTCGGCGGCGCGCACATAGGCCCAAGCCTCGGCGGCCGGACGCCAGCCCAGCCAGAGCACGTGGTCGGCCACGCCAGCGGCGGCGGCGCGTTCGCGCAGCCAGGACCGATGGTGTGCATCCTCGGTGTCTCCTGCCAGCACCAGCAGCAGGTCCGGCATGCGCGGCATAGCCCGGGCCAGCATGTCGAACAAGATGTCAACGCGGCGCACCGGGTCCATGGTGCCCAGGTACACCACCACACGCTTGCCGCGCAGGCGCGGGTCGTCGCTGGGGGCAATGTGTTCCGGACTGGCCACTGCTGTGTCCACCCCCATCGGTACCGGCGTCATTTTTTCCATGGGAATGCCCTTGGCGGCCAAGTCCAGTTGCATCTGGCGGCTTTGCACAAATACGTGGTTGGCACGCGGCAACACCACGCGATACAGCAGCCACTGGCCGAACAGGCCCTGCACCAGGGGGAACCAATAGCGCATGCCGGCCTTCGGTCCGCGCTGGCGGGCGCGGTCGACCTGGCCCTCTGATTGCGGATAGGAGAGCCAGTAGAAAAATTGCAGGCCCTTCAAGCGGGCGCACAGCAATCCCGCCAGCGCCGTGACGGACATGTCGCGCACCTGGATCGCGTCGTACTGGCGCGGGTCCGCTCCCGCCAGCACGCGCAAGCTATGCCACAACTTGACCAAATACTGGCCGGCACGGCTGGCTGGCACCTGGCACAGCAGGCTGCGCCCGCCCTGCCAAGCCGGTGCTTTGGAACCCGCTGCGCGATCATGCTCGGTGGCCAAGTCGGCCTGCACGCCATGGCGCGGCAGATAGCTGCCAAACAGGGCCAGCACGTCGGGGCGAAAAGTCGGCCACTGTTCGGCCGTAAGATATAGCAGCCGCATACTACCGAGCTCCTGTGCGTACGATTCCGCGGCGCCCTAACAATCCATGCAAATTCATCAGGTATGCCAGATAACCTAACACTACGGCGTAAATAATTTGCAGGCCCATGATATTGACTATCTCAGCCGAATAGACGACAAACATTATTAATAAAACAATAGATGCCTGGATTGCTAACGCATCGGCGCGTACTTCCGGATTATCAGTGGCACGGTATAAGCGTTCAGCAGCGAACCAAGCCATCACAAATATGGCAACAAAAAGCGCAAGACCTATCACGCCTGTATCCCAAAGTAAGGTTGATGCGGCGGTTAATGCTATGCCATATTGCGAATATTTGTTCCCCAAATGTCCCCCGAGGCTGCCAGCCGACATAAAAGAACTGCCGAGGCCATTACCCATTAAAAAACCTATGGGATCATATGCAGTTTGCTGCTGGAACCAGAAAGTCAGCGCAGTCAAGCGGTTCAGAATTTGTCCTTTGGAGTAACCTTGATCGCCAACGTTATATCGGGCGGTCGCCTGCAGTACGTCAGACAGATTACTATGCATGATCAACGCTATATAAACATAGCCCAACCCAATCGTCAGCAGGACAAGAACCAAGACGGCCGGTATATGGCGGACTGGATTACGGAGAAAATCCTTTCGCAGCAGGCTAGCACCAACCAGTGGCAGCATGATGACCGCGACCTTGGTTTCCCCCATAAACAACGGAAGCGCACAAATACTACCCAAGCAAGCTAACGTCCTGCCGGACAGTAGTCCCGCACGCCACCGCGCCACTAGAAACGCAATAATCAGGAGCACGAAAAATACCATTACGGCGTTTGGACTTCCGCCCCCCAGATTCGCTCCAAACGTGCCTGCCACCACATCGGTAGAATCACTCCCGCTGGCAAGTCCACCCCGCTTCGGAACCAGAATTAACAATTCATATAACGCAAACGGAAATTGCAAAAGACCTAGAAAAACCATCAGGCGCCGCCAACGATTGATGGCCGCTGGAGAGAATGCCAAAGCTCCGATCGCCAGCATCACACCAAAGGATTGAAAATAGCGTTTAAATCCCGCGGCAGCTTCTTGAAATGAATACCCCCTTAATGCCGAGCATAATATGCTGAAGAGCAAAAAGACTATTGCGACCACCAGAAAGCCGGGCAATTTGCGTTCGCGGTTCCAACCTACGCTGATAGCCACGGGAATAAACAACATCATGCTCAGCAGTGATACGGCCCATGTGAGTTTTGCAAATTGTGCGCTTTCGGCGAGCAGGCCGAAGAAAAATGCTCCAATAAGTACTAGCCAGACCGTTAATTCCGGCAGAAGCAGCAATACCGGTCCCAGGACCATTGCCATGCCCAAGCCGATCAACACCATACTACCGGACTGCGCCAGCAGACCAAAAAACAGTGACCCTCCTAATACCACAACAGCTATCGTCAGCCAGTGCCAAATTGGATTACTGTTTCGCCTTAGGGCTATGCGATTTGTCACGGCAGCACCTCCTGCACATGCTGTAGGAAAGCCGGCTCCAGTTGCGGCCACAAGTAAATCTTACTGGATGCCCTGGCCCGTTTCTGCATAGCAGCCAACCCAGCGTCGTCCTGGCACAGGTCCACGATAGCTTTCGCGAGGCTGGCGGCGTCGTAATCGAATATCCAGCCGTTGTCACCATGGCTGATGTAAGCCGTGTGGGTACGGATATTACTCGCCAACACAGGCAAACCAGCTACCAAATATTCGAACAACTTGGTAGGGGGGTTGAAGCGGTACCACGGCAGATCGTCCCATAGGCAAAGGCCGACGTCGGCGCGCGCGCAGTACTGCGGCACTTCGTGGCCTGGCACGCGGCCGTACACAGTAACGTAGTCCGCCACGCCTAGTTCGATTACCCTGCGACGGCAGTATGCAAGTTGCTCGGTGGAGGCCCCCACAATGGTCAGATGAGCAGAGGCACCCGCTTGGCGAACCGCAACCATGGCTTCTAGCATAACGTCGCGCCCACGCTCAGGATGCACCGAGCCGATGTAAAGCAGTTGTACCGGCCGCGCAGGCAACGGACGTTCAGCTACCTGAAAGCCAGGGTCAACTCCCATGTACTGCAATTGCACCCGTTGCGGGGAGCAGCCGTGCGCCAGCAAGTCATCACGATGGGCCTCACCTATCGGCAGAACCCGGCTGGAACGACGCGCGCCCCAGAACATCAGGCCGCGCAACAGCGCCCGCCATGCCGCTTTAAGCGGCGCGGCGCCGGCGGGCGGAGGCGCTACATGGGTTGGATGCTCGTTCCAGTATGTCAAGCTGGGAATGCCGCCTAGGCCCAGTGCCACTGGCGCAGCCAGTGAATGCAACAGCACCGCCACGGATGGACGTTCGGCGCGGATCAGGCGCGCGCAGCGCCGCAAATAGTCCAGCCAGCCCAGGCGCCCGGAACGCGCAGACAGCGAGACATATCGTACCTGTGGCAATAACAGTTCCGCTTGGCTCAGCGGCGCCATACTAATCACAGTCAGGTCGTAGACAGCTGCCAATGCCCGGATGCGATAGGAAAAATCTAGGAAGCCCGGCTGCCCTTCAGCAAAACAGGTCACCAGTATGCAGCGAGGCGTAGCTGTCATTGCGCCTCCCTGATTGGACGCAGTAAAGAAATAAACATGGGCATGTTCTGATAAAAAAGACGATGGCCCTTCAGCGCGCCGCCAACTCGCGCCCGCCAACGCGGGCACGGTCGGCCGGGGTCAGGGCATCAAGCAACTGGCCAATAAACTGCTGCTGGACAACGTACGCATTGTTATTATCGGGATCAATAGACGAAGCGCGTATCAGCAAGCCATCGGCGACTTGCCGCTGCAAGGCGTAGTGAAATTGCGCTTTCTTGCGCGCCCAGTCGTTGTTCACCGCATAAGCGCCCACAGTAAACCAATAGGTAACCAACTCATGTCGATTACCAGCCTGGGCCTCCATGCGGCGTACAGGCAATGGGCCACGCGCGGTGGGCAAATCAGCCTTACTCTTGGAGAGAATTTGAAAGCCTTGGGCAGGGTAGCATCCCTCGGGATCGTGCGCGGCCAGGCCGTCGGACTGGTTGGCGCCGTAGGGAACGCTGAGCATGATGCGATAGCCGCTGCCATTCACGTAGGTGCGCGTCAGCACCTGGGTGTAGATCTTGTTCAAGGCCGCCGTGGTCTCCGGGCTGACCTGCTGATACACCACCTTGTCATCCACCTGCCATTCGCCGAATTGCCGCGGAATCATGCGCTCCAGGTCCACCTTGGCGCCGTGATCGGCCAAGCGCTCGGTGGGCCGCAGCGCCACCGCCAAGCCGGAGGCAGCCAGCATGGACGCCAACAAGACTACATTACGCAACGCGCGGGTCATGGTTGCACCTCCTGGCCGGCACGGCTGGCGCGGCGTTTGACTATATACTGCAGCAGGCTGTCGAGGCTGATGATGAGCAATAGCGCACTCACAAACAGCACCATGCCGGCGAAGCCGTGCAGGAAGCCCTGCCCGGCCGCGTCACCGAAATGGTAAGTGATCAAGGTCAGCGTGATCACGCGGATCACATTGGCCGTAAATGAAATCGGAATGATCAGCAGGGCCAGCGTGATATTGCGCAGCGGCGCGGTATGGCGAACCACGTTCAGGTAGAACAGCCCGAGGGACTCCAGTGTAAGCAGGGTCTGGAGACCGGCACAGGCATCCGCCACCATCAGCTGGTATTGGCCAACTTGCAGGATAACCCCGGTACGGGCGATGGGATAACCAACCCAATACAGCAGGTGCTCGGTCACGTACGACACCGCCATTTTCATGGGCAGCGTCAGCGAATCCACTATCAGACCGGGCAGCGGCACCATGAACAGCATGAAAAAGAATGGGAACCACTGTATCCGCAATGCGCTGCCGCCATAGGTCATGAGAATCCAGGCAAACACGATCACGATGAAGGAACCCATTTCCGCCATCAGGATCTCTTGCGAACGACCAATGCTGTACAGCAGCAGGCCGAAGGCGAACACCACCCATCCCAGGCGGTTGCCGCCCTGCCCCTTGGACGCAGCCAGCATGGCGGGCCATTGGCGACCCAGCAGCCACAGGGACAAAGCCAGGATGATGGGGCCGTGGGCATAGCCCTCGGTACTCCAGATGCCGGTAAACAGGGTGTACAGGGTGGGCAGGTACAGCACCAGCAGCCCCAGCGCCATGCCCCAGTCGGCCGCCAGCGTCACGCGCCAGGCCGGCGGCGCGGCTCCTTTCACGGTCATGGTGACAGCCATCAGAAATCGACCATTACGGCACCCACTACCTCGGCGCCGGCTTGCTTGAGTTCATCGGTGACCAAACCGGCATCTGCCAGCAATGTCTGGTTGCTGCGTGCCACCAGCAGCACGCCGCCGGCACGCGCACCCACCGCCAGGGCGTCAGAGCCCAACGTAAATGGTGCAGCATGATAGAGCACCACGTCGTAGGCAGCTTCGAGCTCCTGATTGAGCTGGGCGAACTGGGGCCGCGACAGCAGCTCCAGCGGGTTGGGCGGCAGCGTGCCCGCCGTGAGTACCGACAGCGACAGCAGGCCATCGATGCGGCTGGCCACGGTGGGCGCGGCACGGCCGGCCAGCACATCCGACAGGCCGGGACCGGCCGGCAAGCCGAACACGCCATGCAGGCTGGGCTGGCGCAGGTTGGCGTCGACCAGCAGGGTACGTTCGCCCAGCTGGGAAAACACCACGGCCAGATTGGCTGCCAGCAGGTCGGACCCATCGTCCGCCCCTACCGCCACCACAGCGAGGGCCTTGCGGCCACGGGCCATCCAGCGCAGCATCAGCTGGCTGCGGGCGGCGCGCAACTGCTCTACCTGCGGGCTGAACGGCTGATACGCCGCCAGCAGTTTTTCGGAATACTTGTGCTCCCCAGCCTGCAAGTAGGGATAGTCAAACTGGCGCGCCAGTACCTGTTGGATATCGGCCTCGGTGATCAGCCCCAGACGCTGGGCCGCTTCCCCGAAGCGTATCCCCAGTTCTTTTTGCATGCGCAGAACACGCTCGGCGTTTTCCGGCGTGATCTTGCCACTGGCCAGAAGGATGCCGCCTATGCTGGAATCACCGGACGACGATAACTGCGACGGATGAATCGTGGAAGGAGCGTTCATTGGATATCCTCTTTAGTTCAGGCGCGGCCGGCTCGGCAGCAGCGCTTTTTGCAGACCCAGTCGCTTCTTGGGCGGCTGCCAATTGATCACGGCCAGCACCGGCACGCCTAGCGTATCGCTGAGGTCGCTTTCGGAGCGGATGCGGCGGTTCAGCATTTCCACCACCAGCCCCAGCGCCACGCCCAGGACGCCACCGAGGAATACGGCAATCAGGGTGTTCAGGACCACCTTGGGGCCGGAGGGTTCCAGCGGGACGGATGCCGGATTCAGGATAGAAACATCAGTCTGTTCGGCCTGGCCTTCGAGACGGGTCTGGGATGCGCGCTGCGCCACGGCGTCAAAAGCCCGCTGGGCGCTTTCCACATCCTTGATCAGAACGCCCATTTCGTCGCGCGTGCGGTTCAGTTCCAGCACCTTGTTGCGCTGCTCCTGCAGCGCGGCGCGGATTTCCGCCTCGCGCTGACGCATGATTTGCGCATTGTTGCCCACAGTGGTGGAAATGGTCTTGACCTGGGCTGCGAGCTCACTACGCAATTTGTCGACCTCGGCCTTGGCACTCTGGTACTGCGGATGGTTACGGTCCAGCCGCTGGGCCACCTCGGCCAGCTTGGACTCGGCCGTCGCCAGTTGCAGCCGCAGACTCTGCACCACGGAGTTGGTGGCCACATCCGGCGCCTCACCGGCAGCTCCATTGGCCATGCGCTGGCGGGAACCGGCCTCGATGGCCTGGCCTTGCGCCGCCACCAGTTGTGCCGACAGATCGTTCAGCCGCGACGATTCCACGTCGAGGCGGTTGTCCACGCTGACGATGCCGTGCTCCTGCTGGTATTTGGACAGGCGGCTTTGTGCTGCTTCCAGGTCGTCACGCGAGGTCTTCAACTGGTCCGCAAAATAGACCGACACTTTCTTGATCGGATCAACCTTGAGCGTGATATTCAGGCGCTGGTATTCCTCGGCGAAGGCATTGGCAACGGCGGCCACGAATTGCGGGTCGGCGCCCTTGAAGCCGATTTCAATCAAGCTGCTCTCGCGCGAAGGCACGGCCTCGACTTTTTTCTGCAAGAGTTCGGCGAGCCATTCGCGTACCGTGCCGCGGCCGCCAGTGGCCGCATTGAACTGGCTTTGCACGGCCGGACTATCGGCCAACTTCAGCCGGTCAACCACCCGCAAGGCAAGGTTCTTACTGGTAATAATATCAATCTGGGTCGCCATATATCCGGGCAACAACTGGCCGGGGACCGACATGCCGGTCACCGTATCGATGCCCTTGGAATTGAGCAGCACTGCGGCAGAGGCCTGGTAAGTCTTGGGCTGCAGCAGGCTAAGCACGAAAGTGGTGAGCACCGTCAGTACCAGCGTGGCCAGCACGATCATGCGGCGTGCGCGCAAGATCAACAGGAATTGGGACAAGTTCATGGCAATTTCTCTTTCAAGGACGCAGCGGCTTAGAACCAGCTTTCGCTGACATACACGACATCGTCATTTTGCAGCTCGTCATCATGCTTGGCCTTAATGACATGCAGCACGCCGTCCGGGCCGCGGCGCTTGATGCGGATGTCGCGCTCCGTGCCACGGGCGGTCAGGCCGCCACCGGCCGACAGTGCCTGCACCACCGTCATGTTGCGCTCAAGACGGAAGAAACCTGGACGCTGCACCTCACCATAGATGTAGATGCGCGGCGCACGCTCGACATAGATGATGTCGTTGGCGCGCACTTCCAGATCGCGCTCCAGGGCGCCGGAGCGCACCATGCCCACCACGTCGATGGTTTCCTTGGTAGTGCTTCCGTTGCGCTTGCGAATCAGCGAAATGACGTCGCCACCTTCGGCTGCAATACCGCCAGCCTGCGCCAACAGATCCATCACGGTTCGCTTGCTGTCTATGGGATAGCGGCCCGGACGGTTGACTTGTCCGAGCACGGAAACCTGCTGGCTGTTCTGCACCGTCACCAGCAGGTTGACCTGGGGCTTGCGCACGAAACCGCCGCTCTCCAGCAGGCCGGCGATCTTTTTCTCCGCAGCTGCCGGGGTCAGGCCGCTTACCTGCACCTGGCCGATCAGCGGCAGCGTCATCACTCCTGCATCGCTGATCTTGGTTTCGATTGCCAGGTCAGGGCTGCCATACACCGACATCCTGACCACGTCGCCCGCACCCAATACGGCATCGTCGGCGCGTGCCGCCGACAGCGACACCATCAGCATCAGTCCCACCATCCACACCAATATTTGCTTCATCATACTCATCGCTCCATGCAGAAAATGGGATCACTCATTTCATACCAGCAACACCACGCGCAGCGGCATCCCCGCTGGCATCAGAGGCGCTGGCAGCCGGGGCCGAATCGGGCGCAGCGACTGGGGCAGCGGGGGCAGCGGCGCCAGGCTGCGCAGCCGGCGCGCTGGCGCCGTTCAGGTACTCGATCTTGGCGCTGGCCCGCAATTGCTTGACCTGCGCCGCAGCCGCATCCTTGGCATGCTTGTTGGCCAACAGCTGTTCGATCTGCGGGGCGGCCGCATCCTGAGGTACTGGCGCGTCCTTGATGTCGGTAATGGTCATGAGCAGCGAACGCTCGCCTTCGCGCACGATGAACAGCTGGCCCTTGTTCATGGACAGCATCTTGGACGACAGCTCCGGGGGCAGGTCGGCGCTGCTGCGCGCCAACTGGGCGCGGCCATAGGCGACCTTGTGGCCATCCATCCAGGCCGCCACCTCGTCCAGGGACTTGGCGCCATCCACCGCAGCTTTCAGCTCTGGCGTCAGATCCTTGGTGGCCAGCAGCAATTGACGCATCTCGAATACCTTGCGGCCGCTGAACGCCAAAGGATTTTTCTGGTAAAAATCGGCCACCTCGGCCGCGCTGGGCTTGGTCGGCGCCCCCACCTGTTTCTGCAGGTAAGCCTGGGCCACGATCAGCGCCTTGGCGCGCTCGATGGCCTGCACTACCTTGGGATCGCGGTCCAGTTTTTCCTTGGCAGCGGCTTCCAGCAGCAGTTGGCGATCGATCAGGGACTCCAGGATTTGCTGGCTGGCGGCGGCTTGCTGGCCGGCCTGCACGTTGGCGCGCTGTAATTCCTCGTTGAGCTGCAATACAGTGATTTCCTCACCGTTGACGCGAGCCAGCGTCTGCCCGGGCTTTTTCTCCTTTTCACCGCAGCCGCTGACGGCGGCCAGCACCAGCAAGGCCAGTGCGGCACGCGCCGGCCAGTGGCCCGAAACACGGGGGGGATGCTGATGTACTTGGTTCAAAATAATTTCCTTAGCTAAAATCGACAGGTGCCGAGTGTTAAGCAAAAAACCACAGAGATATTCTTCTACTAAGGCATTCTACCGGCTTACCCCGGCTATCACCATGATTTCTTGCAGTGCATCATGCCCTTAAGCATGTCTTAAGCTTGGTCAGTGAGCGTTCTTGTGTCCCGTCACGACGCCCACGGTGCGCAGCACGATCCACAAGTCCAGCCACAGCGACCAATTCCGCAAATAGTCCAGATCATAACGGATTCTCGCCTCCATCTTGTCCAGCGATTCGGTTTCGCCGCGGAAGCCATTCACCTGGGCCCAGCCGGTGATACCCGGCTTCACCTTGTGGCGCAGCATGTATCCCTTGATCAGCTTACGATACTGCTCGTTGTGGGCCACCGCGTGCGGGCGCGGCCCGACGATGCTCATGCGGCCCTGGATCACGTTGAAGAACTGCGGCAGCTCGTCCAGCGAGGTGCGGCGCAGGAAGCCGCCGACGCGGGTAACCCGCGCGTCGTTCTTGGTGGCCTGGGTTACCTTGTCGCCATCCTCCGCCACGGTCATGGAGCGGAACTTGTAGACAATGATTTCTTCTCCATACAGGCCATAGCGGCGCTGGCGGAAGATCACCGGCCCCGGGGAAGTGGCTTTGACGGCGATCGCAATAACCAGCATGATGGGCAGCAGCATGATCTGTATCAGCACCGCCAGCACAATGTCGCTGACGCGCTTGACCACGCCATTGATGCCGGTGAACGGTGTTTCACGGATGGCGATCACCGGCATTCCGCCGACGCTATCGAAGCGGGCCTGCATCAAGTCAAACACGTAAATGTCGGGCAGGAAGTAAACCGAGGCGGTGGTATCCTCCAGCTCATCGAGCAGCTTGCGCACGCGAGGCTGGGCAGAAATTGGCTGGCTGATAAAAATCATTTTGATCTGGTGCTGGCGCACGTAAGCAGGGATCGCGTCCATCACGCCCAGCACCGGATGGGCCAAGCTGGCCGGATGGCGGTCGGCCATGCGATCGTCGAAGAAACCGGCCACGGACATGAACAGGTTGGGCTGGCTTTCAATCTTGTGCGCGAACTTGATGCCGACGTCATTGGCGCCGACGATGATGGCCGACCGGACCTCCTCGCCAGCCCCGCCCAGCACCCCGAGTTTACTCACCATCAGGTGGCTGGCGAGGATCAACAGCGGCGTGAGCAGGAACCAGGTCAGGACCACTTCAGATCGGAAGTAGCCGCGCATGCCGCTGACGCCGCCCAGCTGGTACAGGATGGCGACGGTGATGGCCCAGCCCACCACGACGTCGCGCGCATAGGCGCCCATGCGTCCGCCACGCCAGGCGCGATAGGGATCGACGTGGTAGTACACAGCCGAGGAAATAAAGAAAGCCAGTATCACCAGTACCAACTCATGGCCGGTGAAGGGGGCGCCATAAAGCTGCGCAACGACATACAGGCCACCCATGATGAGTATGGGATCGAGGACACGCTGAAAAAAGGATATGAGGGGAATGTTATTTACCATCGCAGGCACACAACTAGAACTGGACCGAGGCGCTGACCGTCGCGCCGTTGGCATGGTAGCTACTGCTAAAGAGCGAATTCGCCTTGCGCGTCTCGCGGAAGGCGCGCAGGCTCAGCGAGACCCGGCGGTGGGGCTGGTAGCTCACTGAAGCCGAAGCGCCAACGCCCGTATCATCACCGCCGAGAATTGCGCTGCGCGGCGTGCTGCCGCTGAGCGTGCGGTGCAGGCGATGCACTTCGGCCTCGGCCTGGATCTTGGCCGTCGCTACCCAGTTGGCGCTAACACTGGCACCGCGGTCCAGCGAATAGTTGATGATATCGCCCTCAAAGGCGCCGAATTCGCGCCACAACTCACCGTCCAGCCGCACGGTACGCGTGGCTTGCCAAGTGGCCTTACCGCGAGCATTAAAACCGCTGGCATCGCTTATGGCGAACTCATCATGCTTGCGCGACGCACGACCACCCAGGAATTCCAGCCGGGTCAAGCCTGACACTTGCCATAGCAGCTTGAGCTTGACCTCATCCTGGGTGTAATCCTGGCGGTATGGGACATTGCCAGAGTATTGCAACACGTCATACTTGCCTTGCTCACGGCGCAACTGCAAACCGATGCTGCTGCCCGTAGTGGGGGTGTAATCCAATCCTAGGACGCCGGCATCGACATCGCGGTTCAGATTTTTCTGAGAAGCCTGCTCATAATCGTATTTATCCCGTCGAACGCCGGCGCGCACGCGCCAGCTGGGATAAAAGGTCCAACCTCCGTCAAAGCCGGCGCCAGTCTGGCTCCGCAAATTGCGCTCCGTGGTACGCAGGTCTGTAAATGGCATCAGCGTCTGCACATAGCTGGCGCTGGCCGCCCCGCTTAGGTGGTTACCCAGCACCCACCCCCAATTCAAGTCTGCGGTTTTGCCGTTGTAGTTGTATTCAGGATGATTGTCAAAATTCACTCTGGTCACCCTGGCACTGGCGGACAGGGACTGCCGCCCCAGCTGCCCTTGCACGCGCAGGCCGGCAAACACGCTGCGCAGCAGGTCGGAAGGCTCCGCGACGGCAGCTGTATTCTGGACCCGCAGCAGGTTATCCTCGTATGAATAAGCCAACCCGGCATACGGTTGCAGCGTGTCTTCGCTTTGCGCCCAGGCGCCTCCAGCCACCAGACTCAACACTATGGCAGCCAGCGGACGTAAAGAACGCTTACCGTTACCGGCGCGGACCATGGCTCGGGATGAACGAGATGACAATCGCAGGGGAGGAAACACGTGCACAGTACTGAGCATTATTCTTATCTTCGATGAAGAGGAGGCGGATCCTGGCTAGTGCACGGGACGCAACGTCAAAAGCGCCAGCATGCACGCCAGCCATAGTGTAACAACTAAAGCAGAATAATATCACCTCAACAATAGTACCGCCTGAATTTTAAGTTACATCTCGCCGTCGGAGAGCACTTCATGCTGCAAAGCAGCACGATATCATAGAAGTGCAAACCTGCACGGGACGCCCAATTCGAAGCCCTGGTGCTGGTCCTGCAGCTCCAGTACATCTACCACCGCATGAACGCGTCCGGCATGCTGCAGTGAAGCATAATTGCAAAATTTCGCTATCATTCTTGCAGTATTCGATAGTAATATACCAATGATGCCGCTCGGCCAGCACCGTGCCCGGCACGGCTTTCCCCTTTATTCCCCGAGGTTCAAGTTGAAGAAAAACAATTTATTGTGGATCGCGGCCGTCGCGCTACTGTCCACCGGGCTGACTGCCCTCATGGGCTATCGCCTCACCTTCGGCGAGCCCGACATGGGCAGCATGGTGACCGGCATCGTCTACGGCGCGGTCAGCGGCGACCCGCACGCGGTGGATTGGCAGTATGGCTTGTCCTTCAGCTTCGGTTTCTACCAGTTGCTGTATGCGCTGATCCCGCTTGACCTTCTGCGCTCGCCCGACCACGTCACACAGGTCATCAATCTTGTCGGCCTCGCGTTTTCGCTGCTGTTCGCGGTGAGCCTGGCCCTGTTGCTGGGCCGCGTGCTGGCGCGCCCGGTCGCGCTGTTCGTCAGCATTGCCTTCCTGTTCTCGCCGCTGGCCATGCCGTTCCTGGCCTCGGGCCACCCCTTCATCGGCGCCTGCGGCCTGCTGTTCCTCGGCACCTGGCTGTTGCTGCTGACAGCGGACGCGCCGTCGCCGGCGCGCGCGCTGGGCCTCGGTGCACTGGCGTTGTCCGCGCTGGTGGCCAGCATGACGCTGCGCGGGGACATCGCGCTGGCGCTGCCCTTTGTCCCGGCGACCTGGTGGGCAGTGCGGCAGCGCCCGTTGCGCGACTGCTGGCGGCAAGTGATCCTGGTCGCCCTGGTGCCCGTGCTCGCGTTCGGCGCGTTCCTGCTGCTGCAGCATCCCTATGTGAGCACGCACGGCGGCGCCGGCGGTTCGCTGATGGGCTTTGTGAATAAATTTGTCGCGCTCGACCGCGTGGGCCGCGGCGTGGTGGTGTTCGTGATGGTGCTGGGCCTGGGCACGATCGCCGGCCTGCTGGCAGGCGCCGCACGCCTGGCGCGCAAGCGCACTGCGGTGCCGGCGGCGCCGCTGCTGTGTGCGCTGGCGGCGCTGTTCCTGCCGTCATTCCTGTTCTGGCTGCCCAACCCGCAGCCGGCCCGCCACTTCCTGTTCCCGCTGCTGGCGCTGTTTATCCTGATCGGCCTGCTGTGGGCCGACCAGCTGCGCACCATGCGGCGCGCGCTCGGCCTGGCGGTGCTGCTGGTGCTGGCCAACCAGTTGCTGGCCGAGGCTACGCGCCCGCTGATCGTGTCGCGCTACCAGTGGGCCTACGACAGCGGCGGCATCCGCCGCGCCACCCAGCAAGTGCCGATGGGCCTGTTCCCACTGGACCAGCGCGCAAACTGGACCACCCAGCAGCGCTTCCACGAGGAAGCGCGGCGGCTGGCCGCCAGTGCCCCCGAGCGCCTGGTCTTCATGGGCGACACCAAGGAATATGTGGTGACCGCCCTGCTGGCGGCCGACCCGGCGCTGCGCCTGCGCACGGTCAAGCTCGGCACCTTTGATGCCTGGTTGCTCAGCGCAGGCAAGCGCCAGCTATACCTGGTCGACAAGCGCTTCCAGTGGCCGGGAGACGCACTGGCCGTGATGCTCGCCATGCCCGAGGTGGCCGACTACCCGATCTACGTCCAAACCGGCACCATGAGCCGCTACGACAAGACACCGCTGCCACCGGGCCGCGCCTATCGAACCATGCCGTAAGAGGCCGACCGTGATGCAATCCGAGACCCCCATCCCCCAGGCCCTGCCGCTGTGCGTCGACTGCGACGGCACGTTGATCCACACCGACCTGCTGTTCGAGTCCTTCCTGTTGCTGCTCAAGGCCCACTTCTGGCAAGCGCTGCGCGTGCCGTTCTGGTTCATCAAGTATGGGAAGGCCGGCACCAAGCTGCGGATAGCCGCGCTGGTCGAGATCGACGCCAGCCTGCTGCCTTACAGCCGCGAGGTACTGGACTACATCGCGCGCGGCCGCGCCGCCGGCCGCCACGTCGTGCTGGCCACCGCCAGTGCCCAGCGCTACGCAGACGCCATCGCCGCCCACCTTGGCGTGTTCGACCAGGTACTGGCCACCAACCCGGCCGACCACCGCAACCTGTCGGGCGAGGGCAAGGCTAGCGAACTGAACCGCCTGTTCGGACGCGGCGGCTACGAGTACGTGGGCAATAGCCGCGACGACCTGCCGGTCTGGCGCGACGCCGGCCAGATCGCCGTGGCTAACGCCCCCGCCGCCGTGCTGCGCGGCGCCCGCGCGCTGGGTCCGGCGCAGGAAGTGGCGCGCGCGCCGCACAAGCTGGCGCGCGCCGCCGTAAAATCACTGCGGCCGCACCAGTGGCTGAAGAACCTGCTCATTTTCGTGCCGCTGGTGATGGCGCACGCGCTCGGCGACAGCGCCCGGCTGGGACAGGCGTTACTGGCCTTCCTGTGCTTCGGTCTGTGCGCGTCCAGCGTGTACGTCCTCAACGACCTGCTCGACATCGACGCCGACCGTGCTCACCACCGCAAGAAACACCGGCCGTTCGCCAGCGGCGCGCTGCCGATACCGGCCGGCGTGCTGCTGCTACTGCTGACCCTAGGCCTAGCGGTGACGCTGCTGGCGCTGCTGCCGCCGCTGTTCGGGCTGATCATGGCGATCTACTACGCCAGCACGCTGGCCTATTCGTTCCGGCTGAAGCGGCAAGTGGTGGTTGACATCATGATGCTGTCAGGCTTGTACACCATCCGGATTCTGGCCGGCGCCGCCGCCACCGGCATCACCCCGTCGTTCTGGCTGCTGGCGTTTTCCATCTTCATCTTCCTCAGCCTGGCGCTGGTGAAGCGCTACGCCGAGCTGCGGTTGACCGTCGGCAAGGCCTCGGGACGTGGCTACACCGCTGACGACCTGCCGGTGCTGCTGGCGCTGGGCGCCGCCAGCGGCTTCAGCGCGATCCAGGTACTGGCGCTGTATCTCAACAGCCCCGAGGTCCGCGCGCTGTACCGCCAACCGCAACTGCTGTGGCTGATCATGCCGGTGATGGCGTACTGGATCGCCCGCATCTGGCTCAAGACGCACCGCGGCGAGATGCACGACGACCCGGTGGTGTTCGCGGCCAAGGACTGGCAGAGCCTCCTGATTGGCCTTACCATCGGCGGGGTCGCTCTGCTAGCCACGCTACAGTTTTGACACCACGGCGGCCGCTCTCCGCTATAATGCGGCTCGGCTGCCCCCTCCCCGTAGCACAATGGATAGTGCACATGCCTCCTAAGCGTGGGATACTGGTTCGATTCCAGTCGGGGGGACCATCACTGCGGCAGCGGCTAAAACGGGAAGCTTGCACCCCGGACATAATCGAAAAACTTGCTCCGCTGGGATGAGATCGCGGCGCGATCGCGACTCAGCCGGCGCCACTCCTGCAGCCACGACTTCGCCAGGCGCAGATGCGCACGCAGACTGCTGCGCTCCACCACTTTCAGATAAGGCTGCAACTTGGGCTGCTCACGCATGATTTCTTCATAGGATGGCTTGAAGCGCGCGCCCCACGGCGCCAGCGCGGCGCCCCAGGGCTTCTTAGGCCCGGTAAAGTGTATGATTGCCGGCGGATAATCCCGCTGCACGTGCAGATCGGCATACACCGAGTGGAAATTGTAACGGGGTGCGAAACTGAGCACCTTATCCTTGAAGGTCGCATTCAGCGCGCTTTGGTCGTGCCGGATGCAAATTTCGGAATTATCAAAGAAGAACTTCAGTGCCCGCGGCGCGGCTTCCACCCACGTACTGCGCCTGAATGCCAGCACTCCGGCATTGAAGTAAGTCTCGGACGTCAAGCCCCCCAGATTGCGCAGATAGTCGTCTGGCGTGATATTAGTACTGCCGTCATCAAGATCCAGCCATGCGCTTCCTCGGCCAGCCATGATCATGTGCTCAGGTACGGTATATTTCACCAGCCCGCTGACATCGCCCACGACCTGCACGTCACCATCGATATATATGATGTTCTCATAGCGCGCATCGATCACTTCATGCAACGATAGCCGCGCCAGCGACGTGACCGGGACATGGTTCTTGTGGAAGCTGATGTTTTCCGGCGGCGCGAACAGCTCATAGGGCAGCGACTCGAACTTGATGTGGGCGTTGCCAGGCTGCAGCACCAAGTATTCGATCAACTCTGGCTCGATATTGACCGTGTAGATGACGATATCTGCAATCGCGTGTATGCCCTGCTTCACCAGTTGCCGTGCAGCTACCAAGGACGGCACAAGAAAGCCGATGTCGGTCACAAATACCACTAATCTATCCACGCGCAGTTCCTTTTTGACAAGTTAAGGGTTTATAAATAATTGTACTATGAACATGATGCGGAGGGCAGCCTTGAGCCAGCCAAGCGCGCGCCACAATCATTAATGTTGCGATAACTTTGCAGTTTTGCCTCGTCCGGGATTACCGGTTTAGAGAAGCTTATTTCTTGAGCGAACTGCATGGATACCCTGAGCATCATCCCCGCCATAGTAGCCATCATGCTTGCCGTACTGAGCGGCTATTGCATAGCCCGTTGGGGTAGCGCTCCGCCTGATCACGGAGGCACGAGCTCCCTTGATGGGCTACGCGGATATCTTGCCTTCTTTGTCTTCATCCACCACGCCAGCTATTGGCGCTTTTACCTTCTGAACGGCCATTGGGTCGCTTCGGAATCGCATGTCTACACCCACATGGGGAAGAGCAGCGTGGCACTCTTCTTCATGCTCACGGCATTCTTGTTCTTTAACAAGGTTTTAGACTCCGCAGACCGCCCCATCGATTGGTCCCGACTATATCTGTCCCGTTTCATGCGGATCACGCCGCTGTACTTGTTCGCAGTGGCAGTCATGTGCATCATAGTTGCGACGCTGTCCCAAGGGCAGCAAAACAGCTCTTTTCGCACCAACATGGCAGCCCTCATCCATTGGTTGGCCTTCACTGCGCTACGCATGCCTGACCTGAATGGGATACGCGATACGTATCTGATTACTGCGGGGGTGACATGGTCTTTACCTTATGAGTGGGGGTTTTATTTCTTGCTCCCCCTGCTTGCCGCCTTGACCCGTCGTACGGTGCCCTTGAGCTATATTGTGTTCAGCCTCCTTGCATTGCTATTTATCGTAGCAAATGCGCTCCATAGCCACTATTTTCCCTTTCCCTATCTTTATTTTTTGGGGGGATTGATAGCATCTCTGCTATATCGCCAAAGCTGGTTCAAACACTGGGCTGGGACGCCGGTTGCGTCCGTAATCGCAGTACTTTGCGTGGTCGCCACGGTCATCTACTCGCATTTTCCGGACCAAGTAATTTCCATTGTACTGCTGACCATCACGTTCTCCATCATCAGCTCCGGCAACACATTGTTTGGCGCTCTGACCACGCCCAGTTCACGCGTACTGGGAGACATGGCATACAGCATCTATTTACTGCATGGAATACTTTTGTACATTTCTTTTAATCTATGGATGGGCCCTGAGCGGGCCAGAGAATTAGCGCCTTCAGCACATTGGCTGCTGGTCTGGGCATTAACTCCCCTGTTGATAGCTCTGTGCTATCTCACGCACCGGTTTATTGAAACCCCTGGGATAAACCAGACTCACGAAATTTATCGGAGAATCAAGCAGGCACGCTGTCCGGTGCGGAAAGCAAGGAATTGAAAACCGCTTCGATCCGAGCACCCTGAGAGGGCACTGTGAGTCAGCCGACTTAGCCTGCTCGGGAAGTCGTCGATAGTAGTTTGCCTCAGATTCGGCCGGCGGTATATAGTCCAGTGGTTCGAGTAAGCGATGATGATTGAACCAAGTAATCCACGCCAGCGTCGCCAGCTCGACGGCTTCACGCTGGCCTGTGTTCCCGATCTCTCGCTGGCGTACCCAGCGGCGCAGGGTTTCGGCTGTACAGCCTATTTTGGCTGCGATGGACATGTTGGCTGTCCACTGTGACTCGTACTCGCTGCCGGCCTCTTAGACGATGCGCAGGGCGCGCTCCATCACTTTGGGGAAATCTCGGACTGATTTCTCATGGTGGTTCCATTTTCTCAAAAGTCGGAGCCTCCTTCAAATCCGGAGCGATTCAGGGACGGTCAGGGTAGGATGCGTACAATGTCGCTTACCAAGTGACAAGTTTTCAACTTATAATGGGTGGCACCCGCACTACGGTGGGCGCTCTACGCTTCTCGACAAGGATTTTGCATGCGAAATTTGTGGGTGGACTATGCCAAGGGAGTTGGCATCTGCTTGGTGGTGTACGGCCATGTTGCGAATGGATTGTTCAATGCCCGCATACCTATGGATGCTGAAACATACACTTTAATCGACAATGTCATCTACTCCTTCCACATGCCGTTGTTCTTCTTTTTATCCGGTCTCTTCTTCAAGGCGTCTCTGGATCGGCGTGGAAGCATGCAATTTATTGCAAATAAGCTAGATAACATTGTATATCCTTATTTGATATGGTCCTTGCTGCAGGGATTTGTCGAAGTCACCATGAGTCGGTGGACAAACGGGCATGTGACGCCGAGCCAGGTCTTATCTGTATTATGGTTGCCACGGGCGCAATTTTGGTTCCTGTATGCGATGTTTTTCATCATGCTGACTGCGGTGCCCATCTACCGCCATGCCAACCCGCGGACCTACATCTGGATTGCTGGCGCCAGCTCAATTCCAATGCTGATAGGCGCTCCCTATACAGCCATCAAGGCTATTGACTTTGTGATGTACTACTTCATCTACTTTGCGGTAGGCGTATATTTCAAAGAAATCGAGGCCTTGATATGGCGCCATCATAAAAAACTCCTCTGGCCCGCCGCCTGTATCGCCATACTCGCACAATACCTTTATACATTCGTTTATCGCATGAGTTGGGCTACGCGCGGCCCCGTCGAAATTGCAATTGCCTTGCTTTGTATATTTGCCATATGCCTCTGCTGCATGGCTCTCTCTAAAAGCCGATACGAGATGAAATGGCTTGCATTTCTTGGCACGTCGTCGATGGTAATTTATGTGATGCACACGCTGGTGGCGAGCGGCATCCGTATCGTTCTGAAATCGTTTCTGCATGTTCAGAACTACCCTATGCATATCAGCTTGGGAACCTTCGCAGGGATCACGATCCCGCTGTTGGCGTATCACTTTCTACGTCCCTTGGGGATCGAAAGGATGCTGGAACCTTCGCCCAGATTTTCCTTGGAAAATCTGCTCAAAAAAAAATCTGCGCGAAGCCCGACCCGATGAGTTTGCATCGGTAGCGGGGATGGAGACGGACCGCAAGATGATAAGTAAGCGTCTCAACAACACCGTCTTTAATTGAGTGCAGCACGTCGCCATGATTGAATTTGGGATGCAAAAGTGGAGTGGCGACAGCATGTGCTCACTCGCCAAACGCCTTGAGCGCGGCCGCTTCGTCTGGCCCTAGGCTGCTGACGGCACCGTGGCGCTGACCCAGGCGCAGCTGTCGATGCTGCTCGAAGGCATAGACTGGTGCCGGCCAGAGCGGATCTGGCGGCCGCGATCGGCCTTAAACATCGCGGTGCTCGCGATCCGGAAGCCTGGCTACGACATGCGCTGGCCAACATCGCCGAGCATCCCGTCAACCGGGTCGATGACTTCCTGCCCTCGAACTGCGCAGCGCAGCTTCCCTTGGCTTAAAAAACACGCCGCTTCCCAGCGGTGTGATGCCATCATCAATCAATTCGTCCCTCGGCTCAAGACGGCGCTGGCTTTACACTTACGATGATAAGGCGCAAGCACTAATTATTCCAGTGATCTTAGAGTAGTAAAATCCGGCTTTTACAGCGGGATTTGTGGAACCATCGATACCAGCACCAACTCAGGCCGAAGGTTTGACTCCCATCCATCGGTCGATCCAACTTAATGCCATATCCTTGACCGTGTTGGTCAATGGCATTTCAATAAAACGATAGACCACAAGCCCAAGAAGGTTAGCAGCAACACAACAAAGCAACGTCAGGGCAACCAAGTTGCCATATTGGCCCTCTGTTACAGAATTTGAGAGAATTTTCATGCCGCCTAACACAAAAGTATGGAAGAGATAAGTGCTATATGAAGCATCGCCAAGTTTTGACATTATCCTCACCCACCACCCTTGTGACACAGGTTGATAAGCTAAAGCCAAGTAGAGCACCACACAAACTAAAGGCAACATTATACAGAGCCACACCTGATAATCGAATGAATGAGATATCGATGTCATGAAAATTATTATAATAACGGCCACTCCTAGTGTACTCATTCCCGATTTTTTTGGGCGCAACGCATTTACAGGAAGTAGTGCTACCAGCATTCCACAGACAAAAAACAACAAAATGGTCGACGCATAGAAACGGAAGATAACATTTAACTTTTCAGCATGAAAACTACAGAGCGCCAGTATCAAAAAAGTCAGAACACTGAGTAACAATCCTTTTATTCTCGGAAGACACAAGGATGCGGCAAATACGAGGTAGAAAAACATTTCCAAATTCAAAGTCCATCCCTGACCCAATATAGGTCTATATTGCCCTCCAGACATTTGAAAAGGAATAAAAAATATTGATTTGAGAAAGTTTAAAAACCGAAAATCGGGCCCACCGTTGATTTTATTAATATACTGCAACGTGGTTGCAATCGCGTACAAGGGAAGTATTCTTATTAATCGGCGAATGAAAAAATCACCCGCAGACCCAATTGAGCCAAATGTATTATATTGACTCTTAACCATTACAAAGCCGCTAATGGCAAAAAAAACCATCACTCCCACAGCGCCGAAGTACGGTTCATAATAGCTTTCAGAATTTTTCCAATTCTGAAGTATATTTCCTACAAAATGATCAATTACGACTAGTGTCGCGGCGATAAATCTTAAAATTTGGACGCCATAATATTTTTTCATTCTTTATTCCGAGCAAAGTTGATGTAGATACCCTAGCGTTGTTGTATATCATTTTTTTGCAAAAAAGTCAACAGTTTAGCTGTCGGTTTTTATAAGCAGGAGGTATTATTGCGACGGCTTCGATTTCAACCCGCGCCCGTGCTTCGATCAGCCCTGAAACCTGCACTGCCGTCATGGCTGGGTAATGCCGACCGATAATCTCCCGGTAGGCCTCGCCAATAACGCGGTATGCCGCTACGTATTCTTCCTTGTCCAAAACGTACCAGGTCATGCGTACGATGTGCTCGGGACGGGCCCCGGCTTCGGCCAGCACGGCCACGATATTGAGCAGGGCCTGACGGGTCTGGGCGGCAAAATCATCGCTGTGGAACACGCCCTGCCCGTCCCAGCCCACCATGCCGCTGACGAACACCATGCGGCCGCTGGCCGCCACCCCGTTGGAATAGCCGCGCGGCCGGGCCCAGCCCGGCGGTTGCAAAATCTCCATTATCCCTCCCCGGACTGCAGCCCGCGCAACAGCTCGCGCGCGATGATCAGTTGCTGCACCTCGCTGGCGCCCTCGTAGATGCGCAGCGCGCGGATCTCGCGGTACAGGCGCTCCACCACGTGGCCGCTGACCACGCCCTGGCCGCCGAACAGCTGCAGGGCGGCGTCGATCACCTGCTGGGCAGTCTCGGTGGCACTCAGCTTGGCCATGGCCGCCTCTTTCGTCACATTGCGTCCCTGGTCGCGCAGCCAGGCGGCGCGGTAGGTCAGCAGGGCAGCGCCGTCGATGCCGGTGGCCATCTGAGCCAGTTTGGCCTGGGTCAGCTGGAAGTCCGACAGCAGCTGGCCGAACATGGGACGCGAGGCGGCCCGCGCCATGCCTTCGTCCAGGGCGCGCCGCGCAAAACCCAGCGCGGCGGCGGCCACCGAGGTACGGAACACATCCAGCGTGGCCATGGCCACCTTGAAGCCCTGCCCGGCCTCGCCGATGCGCTGGCTGGCCGGCACCCGGCAGCCACGGAAGCGCAGGCGCGCCAGCGGGTGCGGCGCCATGACGGCAATGCGTTCGGCAATCTCCAGCCCCGGGGTATCCGCATCGACAATGAAGGCGCTGATGCCGCGCGCGCCGGGCTGCTCCCCGGTGCGCACGAACACGGTGTAGAAATCGGCGATGCCGCCGTTGGAAATCCAGGTCTTTTCGCCATCGATCACATAGCCGTCGCCGTCGCGCACGGCGGCGCAGCGCATGGCAGCCACATCGGATCCGGCTTCCGGTTCGGACAGGGCGAACGCCGCGATGGCCTCGCCGCGCGCCACTGCCGGCAGGTAGCGCGCGCGCTGCGCCGCATCGCCGAACAGGCTGATGGCGCCTGCGCCCAGGCCCTGCATGGCGAAGGCGAAATCGGCCAGGCCGTCGTGCCGCGCCAGCGTTTCGCGCAGCAGGCAGATGGCGCGCGTGTCGATGGCCTCGGCGCTGCCGCCATGCCGCACGCCGGCCACTGCGTGGCGCAGCCAGCCGGCGTCGCCCAGCTGGCGCACCAGGCGGCGGCAGGCGGCGTCCACGTCGTCATGGTGCTGCGCCAGCTGCGCCCCGGCCCACGCATCGAGCTCCCGCTCCAGCACCGCATGGCGCGCTTCAAAGAACGGCCAGTCCAGGTAAGTCTTGTCGCTCATGTCAATCGCCCTCGAACACCGGCTTCTGTTTCGCCACGAAGGCGTGGTAGGCGCGGTGGAAATCATTGGTGGCCATGCAGATGGCCTGGGCCTGGGCCTCGGCCTCGATGGCGCGGGACACGTCCATGCTCCATTCCTGCTGCAGCATGGTCTTGGTCATGCCGTGGGCGAAAGTGGGGCCGTCCGCCAGGCTGCGCGCCAGCGCCTGGGCCGCGGCCGGCAGCGCGTCCGGCGCGTGCAGGCTGTTGAAGAAGCCCCAGCGTTCACCCTCCTCGCCGGACATGGAACGTCCTGTGTACAGCAGCTCGGCGGCGCGGCCCTGGCCGATCACGCGCGGCAGCAGCGCGCAGGCGCCCATGTCGCAGCCCGCCAGGCCGACCCGGGTGAACAGGAAGGCGGTCTTGCTGCGCGCCGTGCCCAGGCGCAGGTCGGAACCCAGCGCCAGCATGGCGCCGGCGCCCACGCACACGCCGTCCACCGCCGCCACGATGGGCTGCGGGCAGGCCAGCATGGCCTTCACCACGTCGCCGGTCAGGCGGGTGAAGGCCAGCAGGCCGGGCATGTCCAGCCTGGTCAGCGGGCCGATGATGTCGTGCACGTCGCCGCCGGAGCAGAAGTTGTCGCCGGCGCCGGTCAGCACCACGGCGTGGATGTCGTCGGCGCGCGCCAGGGCGCGGAACAGGTCGCGCAATTCGGCGTAGGAATCGAAGGTGAGCGGGTTCTTGCGCTCGGGGCGGTTCAGGGTCACGGTGGCGACGCCATCACTGGCCTCGAACAGGAAATGGCTGGCCCGGTATCCGGCCAGCGCAGTGCGGGTGCCCGGCAGCTGGCCGGACTCCCCTGTCAGGTAACGCATGGGACTGTCCTTGGTGGTTGCTGGCCCGCCCGCTCAATCGGGGGATGGGCCATTGATGTCGTTGCCGGCGCGGCGCGCACGCTCCAACTGCTGCTTGCCGGGCAAGTACGGCAGCGGCCAGCGCGCGCCGGCATAGCCGATTGTAGCCGCTTCCAGCAGGGTCCAGGCCGGATTGCCCAGGTGCGGCCGGCCCACCGCGCATAGGTCGGCGCGGCCGGCCGCGATAATGCCGTTGGCCTGGTCGGCGGAGGTGATGGCGCCCACCGCGATGGTGGCGATGCCGGCCTCGTTGCGGATGCGGTCGGCGAACGGGGCCTGGTACATGCGGCCATAACGCGGCTGCTCGCGCTTGCTGACCTGGCCGGAAGAGCAGTCGATCAGGTCGGCCCCGCCCTGCTGGAACAGGCGCGCGACGGCCACCGCATCGTCCGGCGTGATGCCGCCTTCGACCCAGTCGTGGGCCGAGATGCGCACGCTGATCGGCTTGTCCTGGGGCCAGGCGGCGCGCACGGCGGCGAACACCCACAGCGGGAAGCGGCAGCGCAGCTCCAGGCTGCCGCCATAAGCGTCGGTGCGCCGGTTGGTCAGCGGCGAAATGAAGGACGACAGCAGGTAGCCATGCGCGCAGTGCAGCTCCAGCCAGTCGAAGCCCGCTTCCTGCGCCGCCAGGGTGGCGCGCACGAAATCGTCCACGATGCGCGCCATGCCTGCCTCGTCCAGCTCGCGCGCCCATTGCGACACGCCTTCCAGGTATTGCTGCGGCGAGGCCGACACCAGCGGCCAGTTATCGCGCGCCAGCGGCTGGTCCATGCCTTCCCACATGGGCCGGGTGGAACCCTTGGCGCCCGCATGGCCCAGCTGCAGGGCGATCTTGGCGTCGCTGTGCGCATGGACGAAGTCGACGATGCGCTTCCACGCCAGCGTATGCGCGGGCGCATACATGCCGGGGCAGCCGGGCGTGATGCGCGCCTCGGCCGAGACGCCGGTCATTTCCGTGAACACCAGGCCGGCCCCGCCCAGCGCGCGCGCGCCCAGGTGCGCCAGGTGGTAGTCGCCCACCACGCCGTCCACCGCGCTGTACTGCGCCATGGGCGCGACTGCGATGCGGTTCCTGAGCAGCACCCCGCGCGCACGGAACGGCGTGAACATGGGCGGGATGGGCAAGCCTTCCGGCGCGGGAGCGGACGGCATCGGCAGGCCGGCGTGTTCGAAGGCGCGCCGCGCCAGCCAGGCCTCGTAACCGGCCACGTAGCGGGCGTCGCGCAGGCGCAGGTTCTCGTGCGACAGGCGCTGGCTGCGCGCCAGCATGGAGTAGGCGAACTGCGGCGCCTCCAGACTTCCATAGCGTTCGACGTTCTCGAACCATTCCATGGAATTGCGGGCGGCGCTCTGCAGCTTGAGCACTTCCACGGCGCGCGCTGCCTGGTAGGCGTCCAGCGCGCCGCGCAGGCCGCCCTGCGCCGCGTCCTGGGCGCCGTCATCCATGTGCTGCAGGCAGTCCGCCAATGCTATCGCATCCTCCAGCGCCAGCCGGGTGCCCGAGCCTATCGAATAATGCGCCGAATGGGCGGCGTCGCCCATCAGCACCACCGGGACGGCGCCGTTCCAGTGCACCCACCGGCCGCACACCAGCTGCGTGAAGGTGCTCCACTGCGGTGGGCCGTTGGCCAGCAGCGCATGGCCGTCCAGCAGGTCGGCGTACAGCCGTTCGCAAAAGGCGATGGCCTGGGCCGGCTCCATGCGGTCCAGGCCGGCCGCGCGCCATACCGTTTCCGGCGTCTCGACAATGAAGGTCGAGGTATCTCCGTCGAACTGGTAGATATGGGCCTGGAACCAGCCGTAGGCGGTCTGGCGGAAGGCAAAGGTGAAGGCGTCGAAGCGCCGGCGCGTGCCCAGCCAGATGTAGCGGCAGTGGCGGCTTTCGATGCGCGGCTGGTAGCTGTCGGCGTAGCGCGCGCGGGTGCGGCTGTGCAGGCCGTCGGCTGCGACCACTAGATGGGCCTGGTGGCGCGCGGCCAGTTCGCGATCGTCGCCCTCGCTGCCGTACACCAGTTCCACTCCCAGCTCGCGGCAGCGGGCCTGCAGGATTTGCAGCAGGCGGCGCCGGCCTATGCCGCTGAAACCGTGGCCGCCTGAGCGCACGCATTCCCCCTTGAAGTGGATCTCGATATCGTCCCAGTGGTGCAAGGCGGCCTGGATCGCCTGCGCGCTGGGCGGATCGGCCTGCAGCAGGCGCTCCAGGGCCTGGTCGGAAAACACCACGCCCCAGCCGTAGGCGGCGTCGGGCTGGTTGCGCTCCACGACCGTGACGCGGTGGGCGCGGTCTTGCTGTTTCATCAGCAGCGCGAAATACAGGCCGGCCGGACCGCCGCCCAGGCACACGATGTTCATGCGCCGCTCCGCAGCCGGAAGCGCTGCAGCTTGCCGGTCTCGGTGCGCGGCAGGGCCGCCACGAAGCGCAGCGAGCGCGGATACTTGTAGGGCGCGATGCGGCGCTTGACGAAGTCCTGCAGCTCGCGCACCAGCGCGGCCGAGGGCTGGAAGCCGGTGCGCAGCACCACGTGGGCCTGCACCAGCTGGCCGCGTTCCTGGTCCGGCACGCCGGTCACGCCGCATTCGGCCACCGCCGGATGACCCAGCAGCGCGTCCTCCACCTCGGGTCCGGCGATGTTGTAGCCGGCCGAGACGATCATGTCGTCGGTGCGCGCACGATAGTAGAAATAGCCGTCCGCATCCATCTCGTAGGCGTCGCCGGTCAGGTTCCAGCCGTCCAGCACGTAGTCGCGCTGGCGCGCATCGTCCAGGTAGCGGCAGCCGGTCGGGCCCTTGACGGCCAGCCGGCCGACCACGCCCGGCCCCACCGGCCTGCCCTCGCCATCAAGCACACAGGCCTGGTAGCCCGGCACCGGCTTGCCGGTCGCGCCGGGCCGCACCTGGCCGTCGGCCGCCGCAATGAAGATGTGCAGCAGCTCGGTGGCGCCTATGCCGTCTATCAGTTCGATGCCGGTGGCGTGGCGCCAGGCGTCGCGCGTGGCCACCGGCAGCGCTTCGCCGGCCGACACCGACTTGCGCAGGCTGGACAGGTCGTAGCGCGGCGCCAGCGCCGCCATTTGCCGGTAGGCGGTGGGGGCCGTGAAGGTGATGGTGGCGCGGTAGTCCTGCACCGCCTGCAGCAGGGTTTCCGGGGTGAGCTGTTCCAGCACGGCGCAGCCGCCCACCCGCAGCGGAAACAGCAGCAGGCCGCCCAGGCCGAAGGTAAAGGCCAGCGGCGGCGTGCCGGCAAACACGTCGTCGGCCTGCGTCTTGAGCACCGAGCGCGGGAAGCAGTCGCAGATCGCCATCAGGTCGCGGTGGAAGTGCATGGTTCCCTTGGGGACGCCGGTGGTGCCGGAGGTAAAACTGATCAGGCAGATATCGTCCAGCGCCGTGTCCACCGCGTCATAGCGGTCCGGCTGGCGCGCGCTCCAGTATTCCAGCGTATCGATGCCCGGCCCGGCGCCGCCGAACCACAGGAGCTTGGGCGGCACGCCGGGCGCCGCCTCCAGCTCGCCGCGCAGGCCGTGCTCGCACAGCACGGCGTTGACGCGCGCGCGCTCCATGATGGCGCCCAGCTCGCCCGCGCGCAGCAGCGGCATGGTCGGTACTGCGATCAGCCCGGCCTTCAACACGGCCAGGAGGCAGGCCGCCATCATGGGCGAATTGGCGCCGCGCAGCAGCACCCGGTTGCCGCTCTCCAGCGCCAGCGGCCCGCGCAGCACATGGGCGATGCGGTCCACCTGGCGCTGCAGTTCGGCGTAGCTCCAGGCCACGCCCTGGCCACGGATGGCAATGCGATCGCCCTGCCCGCGCGCCACGGCGGCGTCCAGCAGCGCGGCGGCGCAGTTCAGGCGCTGCGGATAGTGCAGTTCGGGCAGGTCGAAACACAGCTCGGGCCACAGCGCGGCGGGCGGCAGGCGCTCGCGCGCAAAGCCGTCGGTGTGGGCGCTTGCCCGGTTCGTGCTGGCCACAGAAGGTACTGGCAAGGAAGGACCCACTCAGGCGGCGCCGCCCTGGCGTACCAGTTCCGCCTGGTGCTGCACGGCGCGCCGCACGCCGTCCAGCACCAGCTGCACGGCGCCGGCCGACAGCGCAGCCGGGGCCAGACCGCGCAGGGCATCGGCAGCGCCGTGCAGGCCCAGGGTGATGCAGCCAGTGTACAGGCGCTCCAGGCGGGCCTGGGCCTCGGGCTGCTGGTTCGCCGCCAGCATGGCGGCCAGGTCGGCCGCCGCCGCGTCCAGCTGGTTGTGGAAGCCGTTCAGGTAGACCAGCAGGCGGTCCGGCTTGATCCCCAGCCGCGCCAGGGTCGCCTGCGGCGTTTCCGCCTCCGGCGTGGGGCCCGCCAGCGATAGGGCGGGCGGCGCGTCCAGCAGGGCGGCCAGCTGCTCGCGCACCTGCGGCGCCTGGAAGGGCTTGACCACGTAGCCGGCAGCGCCGGCGGCAATGGCCGCGTCCACCGTGTCCTGGTCGTTGGCCGAGGTCACCAGCACGAAAGGCGCGCCGGCCAGTTCGGGGTCGGCCTTGACGCGCTGCAGCAGCTCCATGCCGGACAAATGCGGCATGCGCAGGTCGCAAAAGCAGATTGCCGGACGCAAGCCGCCCTCCAGCTGCCGCCAGGCGTCGGCGCCATCCTCCGCTTCCACGATATCGAATTTGCCGCAGCCGTCGATCAGGTGCATCAGCACCATGCGCGAGACCACGTCGTCATCCACCACCAAAACTTTCATGCCTCTCTCCAGTGCCCATTGACCCCATGTCAAGACGGCACCGGCTTCATCTTACCGCATATCCGCAGGAGCCGGCGGCCGCCCCGCGCCTCACGAGGAGAAAAAGGCCAGCACGTCGGCGCGCCGGGCCTGGGTATCGCGCTGCCCCAGGCGTATCAGTTCGCAGGTGTAGGTGGACTCGAACAGCAGGTAGGACGCCAGCGCGGCGCCGCGCGCCTCGGTCGCGCCTATGCCCGACAGCATGGTGCGGATGGGCGCCGGCAGGCTGGCGATATGGCGGCTGGCTATGTCGTCCAGCCGCTCGGACGGGGCGATCACCAGCAGTTGTATGGGCTTGAGCGGGGTCTGGCGCAGGTATTCCGGCGGCAGCATGGACAAGGTCCGGTTGATACGCTCCAGGCGCTCGATGTCCACCGCCAGGCCGTCCAGGAAGATGGACGACAGCGCATGGCCGGCGATCTGCGCCAGGCTGGGATAGCGCGCCGCCGCGCGGTCGCTGGCGCTGCGCGCCGGCTCGGTCAGGCGGCCCGCCCCCACCACCAGCACCTTGTCCGCGCCCAGGTGGATGGCGGGCGAGATCGGCGCCAGCTGGCGCATGGAGCCGTCGCCGCAGTATTCGCGGTGGCCGCCCAGGTACAGGGGCGTGGCCGGGAAGATGAAGGGGATGGCCGAGGAAGCCAGCAGGTGCTCGACCCCGATCTGGTCGGCCAGGGCCAGGCGCTGGGTGCGCACCCAGGGCTGGATGTCGGCCAGGGTCTGGTAAAAGGTCAGGTGCTCGCCGTTGGTGTAGGAGGAGGCGGTCACGGCCAGCGCATGCAGCAGTCCCTCGGACAGCGCCATGTCCAGGCGCGGCAGGTCCAGCATGCGGTGCAGCAGGCCCACCAGCGGGGTATTGTCGAGCAGCGAGGTGGGCGGCGCGGCGCGCCATTTGCGCAGCAGCCAGCCGAACGACAGCAGCGACAGCCAGCGCGCGCCCGAGCGCAGCACGCCCAGCGAGTCGGCGCGGTAGACCTGCCCGACTTCGATGTGCTGCCACACGTCCAGCAGTTTTTGCACGCCCTCGCCGAAGTTATCAGCGCGGCAAGCCAGCGCGGTGGCGTTGATGGCGCCGGCCGAGGTGCCGCAAATGATCTCAAAGGGATTACGGGCCGGCGGCCAGCCCTCTTCCCACAGGATCTGCGAGATTGCCTGCAGCACCCCCACCTGGTAGGCGGCGCGCGCTCCTCCGCCGGTCAGTATCAAGCCGGTTTTCTTCTGTATTCCCATTCCGCCTAGGGTAACAGGGTCGGCCGGCGGGGGGAAGGTCAATCGCCGCGCACGGCGCCCTCGCGGCGCGGATCGGCGCCGCCCAGCCACACCGGCTGGCCGCCCACGCGCACGCGCTGTATGCCCTGCAGGCCGGAGTTCTGGTCGAATTCCTTCACGTCGTGGCCGCGCGCCTTGAGCTGCGCCACCTCCTCGGCCGGGAAGCGGCCCGCCTCCAGCTCGGTGGGACCGTTGCGGCTGCCCAGGTTGGGCAGGCTGATGGCCTGCTGCACGTCCAGGTTCCAGTCCAGGGTGCCGACCAGCACCTTGGCCACGTAGTTGATGATGGCAGAACCTCCCGGCGAACCGGTGGCCAGCACCAACTCGCGGCTGGCCTTGTCGAACACCAGGGTGGGCGACATGGCGCTGCGCGGCCGCTTGCCGGCCTGGACCCGGTTGGCGATGGGGCCGTCCTGGTCCACCGAGTCGAAGGAGAAATCGGTCAGCTGGTTATTCAGGAGGAAACCGTCCACCATCTGGCGCGAGCCGAAGGCGTCTTCCACCGAAGTGGTCATGGACAGCCCGCCGCCAAAGCCGTCCACCGCCACCAGGTGCGAGGTGGACGGCTTGTCGATGGCGGTGTCGGCGCCCCAGGCCACCTGCATGCCCTGCGGGACGCCGTACGGGGCGCGGCCCAGCGAACGCTCCGTGATCAGGGCCGCGCGCTGCGCCAGATAGCCCTTGTCCAGCAGGGAGGCGATGCCCCTGCCCGGCAGCGGTACGAAATCGGTGTCGGCCACATAGCGGTTGCGGTCGGCGTAGGCCAGGCGGCCGGCCTCGCTGAACAGGTGCACCGCATCCACGCCCGGCACGCCTTTGACCGGCTTGTAGGGGCTGATGTCCTTCACTTCCAGGATGCCCAGCATCTGGGCGATGGCAATGCCGCCCGAGGATGGCGGCGGCATGCCGCACACGGTCCACTTCTTGTAATCGCTGCACACCGGATCGCGCTCCTTGGCGCGGTAGCCGGCAATGTCGGCCGCCGTCAGCTTGCCCGGATTGGTGGCGTGGCCGGCCACCTTGGCGGCGATGTCGCGCGCGATGCGGCCGTTGTAGAAGGCGTCGGCGCCGCCGGCGGCGATCTCGCGCAGGGTGCGTGCCAGCTCGGGATTTTTCAGGATGTGCCCGACCTGCCAGGGCTGGCCTTCGGCGTCGAAGAAGTAGGCGCGCGCCACCGGGTCGCGCGCCAGGTAGCGGTCGTACTTGAGCAACGCGTTCAGGCGCGGGCTGACCGCGAAGCCATTCTCGGCCAGCTGGATGGCCGGTTCGAACAGGGTTTTCCAGGGCAGCTTGCCGTGCTGCTTGTGGGCCAGCTCCAGCATGCGCAGCACGCCCGGCGCGCCCACCGAGCGGCCGCCGATCACGCCCACCTCGCGCGACACCGGCTTGCCGCTGGCGTCCTGGAACAAATGCTCGTCGGCGCTGGCGGGCGCCGTTTCGCGGCCGTCGTAGGCGTGCACCTGCTTGCCGTCGAAGTACAGCAGGAAGGCGCCGCCGCCTATGCCGGACGATTGCGGCTCCACCAGGGTCAGCACCAGCTGGGTGGCGATGGCGGCGTCGATGGCGGCGCCGCCGCGCTTGAGCATCTGGTAGCCGGCGTCGCTGGCCAGCGGATTGGCGGCCGCCATCATGTACTTCCTGGCCGTGATGGCGGATTTCTCGGCGTAGCCAGTGGCGATTTCGGGCGCCGCGTCCGGGGTGGCGCGCTGGGCATGAACGGGAACGAGGGGCGCGGACAGCGCACCCAGCAAGGCCAGGCTGTAGGCCAGCGTCTTCAAGCGTAACATGGACTCTCCAGGATAAGGTACCCGGAGATAGTACAGCATGGCGCGCTGGCCCGCAGGCGGCGCGCCGGCCGATCAGGCTTTATTACCGGATTCGATCTGCTCCCACCGTTCCAGGGCCGCCAGCAGCTCTTCCTCGATCTCGGCAATGCGCGCATTGACGCGCTTGGCCTCGGCCGGGGTGCGCTTGTAGAAGTCCGGTTCGGACAGCTGCAGGGTCAGCGCGGTCTGCTCGTTTTCCAGCTGGGCGATGCGGGCCGGCAGCTCGTCCAGCTCGCGCTGCTCCTTGAAGCTGAGCTTTTTCGGCTTGGCGGCCGGTGGAGTCGCCGGCGCAGGCGCGGGCTCGGCCTTGGTCTCGCCCTTCCCGGCCGGCTTGGCCGCCTTGGCCGGCGTAGCTACGGTGTCGCGCACCCGTTCCCAATCGCTGTAGCCGCCCACGAATTCGCGCCACTGGCCATCGCCCTCAGCCACGATGACCTGGGTCACCACATTGTCCAGGAAGGTGCGGTCGTGGCTGACCAGGAATACGGTGCCGCTGTACTCTTCCAGCAGTTCCTCCAGCAGCTCCAGGGTGTCGATGTCGAGGTCGTTGGTGGGTTCGTCCAGCACCAGGCAGTTGGCCGGCTTGGCGAACAGCCGCGCCAGCAGCAGGCGGTTGCGTTCGCCGCCGGACAGCGACTTGACCGGCGAACGGGCGCGCTCGGGGGCGAACAGGAAGTCGCCCAGGTAGCTCATCACGTGCTTTTTCTGGCCGTTGATCTCGACCCAGTCACTGCCGGGGGAGATGGTGTCGGCCAGGCTGGCTTCCTCGTTGAGCTGGGTGCGCATCTGGTCGAAGTACGCCACCTGCAGCTTGGTGCCCAGCTTGGCCACGCCGCTGTCCGGCGCCAGTTCGCCCAGTATCATTTTCAGCAGCGTGGTCTTGCCGGCGCCGTTGGCGCCGATCAGGCCGACCTTGTCGCCGCGCAGGATGGTGCCGGTGAAATCGCGCACGATGGTGCGCTCCCCGAAGCGCTTGCTGATGTTTTCCAGCTCGGCCACGATCTTGCCGGAGCGTTCGCCGGACGACACTTCCAGCTTGACCTGGCCCTGCTGCTCGCGGCGCGCGGCGCGCTGCAGGCGCAGCGCTTCCAGCCGGCGCACCCGGCCCTCGTCGCGCACGCGGCGCGCCTTGACGCCCTTGCGTATCCAGATTTCCTCCTGGGCCAGCACCTTGTCGAACTTGGCGTTTTCCACCTCCTCGATGGCCAGCTGCTCGGCCTTGCGCACCTGGTAGGCGCTGAAATTGCCGGGGAAGGACAGCAGCTTGCCGCGGTCCAGTTCGATGATGCGGGTGGCCACGTTGTCCAGGAAGGAGCGGTCGTGGGTAATGAACAGCACGCTGCCCTTGAAGTCGCGCAGCAAGCCTTCCAGCCACAGGATGGAGCTGAAGTCCAGGTGGTTGGTGGGTTCGTCCAGCAGCAGCACGTCGGGCGCCGACACCAGCGCCCGCGCCAGGGCCACCCGCTTCTGCATGCCGCCGGACAGGGTCTTCATCAGCATGTCGCCGCTCAGGTTGAGGCGGTCCAGCACGGTTTCGACCTTGTTGGGCAGGCTCCAGGCGTCGGCCGCGTCCAGCTTGACCTGGATGTCGTGCATGCGCTCCATGACGGCGTCGTCGTTGCCCTGGCCGAACTGGCCGGTAAGCGCATCGTATTCCTTGAGCAGCGCCTGCAGCTCGCCCAGGCCGGAGGCGACCGCGTCGTGTACCGTCATCTCCGGATCGAACACAGGCTCCTGCTCGACGTAGGCGATCTTCAGGCCCTGCTGCATGACCAGCAGGCCGTCGTCCAGCTTGAAACGGCCCGAAATGATTTTCAGCAGGGACGACTTGCCGGTGCCGTTGCGGCCAATCAGGCCGACCCGTTCGCCCGTCTCCAGCGAGAATTCCGCGTGGTCGAGCAAGGCCACGTGGCCGAAGGCCAGTTGGGCCGAAGTGAGGGATATGACTGCCATGGTGGTAGCGGCGGCCGCGCGGCGGCCGTCCTGGAATGAGATAAAGGCAGTATTGTAACGGCTGGCGGACGGTCCGGCGCTGTCCTGCAAAATTCGGCCCTACTTCGGCTGCATGCGGATGGCGCCATCCAGGCGTATGGTTTCACCGTTCAGCATCACGTTCTCGATGACGGCGCGCGCCAGCTGGGCGTACTCGTCCGGCTTGCCCAGGCGCGGCGGGAACGGCACCATGGCGCCCAGCGCATCCTGCACTTCCTGCGGCATACCCAGCAGCATGGGGGTTTCGAAGATGCCGGGGGCGATGGTCATCACGCGGATGCTGCTGCGCGACAGGTCGCGCGCCATGGGCAGCGTGAGCCCCGCCACCCCGGCCTTGGAGGCGGCGTAGGCGGCCTGCCCCACCTGGCCGTCGTAGGCGGCCACCGAGGCCGTATTGATGATCACGCCGCGCTCGCCGTGCTCCAGCGGCGCTTCCCTGGCGATGGCCTCGGCCGCCAGGCGCGCCATGTTGAAGGTGCCCACCAGGTTGATGCCGACCACGCTCTGGAACAGGTCCAGCGCGTGCGGGCCATCCTTGCCCACGGTCTTGGCGGCCGGCGCCACGCCGGCGCAGTTGACCAGGCCGCGCAGGCTGCCCTGCCCCACGGCGGCCGCCACCACGGCCCGCGCGTCGGCCTCGGAAGTCACGTCACAGCGCACGAACACGCCGCCCAGTTCGGCCGCCAGCGCCTGTCCGGCCTCGGCCTGCAGGTCGGCGAGCACCGGCTTGCCTCCGGCCGCCGCGATCATGCGCGCCGTGGCCGCGCCCAGCCCCGAGGCGCCGCCGGTGATGATGAATACGTGGTCCTTGATCTGCATGCCTGTCTCCATTGTGACGTTTACGTAAACGTCAATCATTGTAGCGCGTTTGAGGCGGCGATGCGTTTTTTAGCGGTATGCCCGGCCGGTCAGCATTGCACGACCGCGCCATTGCGGCTGCACACGCGGCCGCCGGGACCGATCACCGTGCCGGAACCGGCGCCATTGTAGCGGCGGCCGTCTGCACCCAGGCAGCCGGTGGCATCGCAGCCGGCAGTCGGCAATGGCGCGCCGCGCGGCAGTGTGTAGCCGGGCAAGGGAGCGCCCAGCGGAGCGCCGGGAGCAGCGGCGCCCTTCGCGCCGGGCGCGGGCAGCGTGGCCACAGGCGCGGTGGCGGTGCGCGGCGTCTCCGGCGCGGGCGCGCTGTCCATGATCTGCGGCACCGGGCGGCGCGGCATGGGCTGGCGCGGCGGCGCGGTGCGGCAAGGCTCAACGGCCAGGCTCTTACCATCCGCGCCCAGGGTGCAGACCGGCAGCCGGGCATACGCGCGCAGCTGGTCCGGCGTATCGGCGCGCGCCGCAGGGACAGCCGCCGTAGCGGCGCCCACCGTGGCGGCGGCCGCAGTGCGCAGCGCCAGCATTCCCATCACGAACAAGGCTGTACGGTTCATGGCATCCTCCCGCTTCCATTATTGGCCATGCACGATTGCGGGAACAGGCGCCGTAACAATTGGTAACGCCCGGGCTAGCGGGCGCTTTGTTCCGCAGACTGCACGGGAGCGGTGATGCCGGGCACCGCATATTCCGAGGACGCGGCCGGCGCAGCCGTGGCCGCAGGCGTGGATGCTGCCGGGGCGCTGGGGGTCACCACCTCGACCGCCGCGCCCGGCGCCGTCCAGCCGGCATACGCCTGGGCGGCAGGCGCGCTGTCCAGCGGCGGCGCGCCTGCCGCCGACATGGCCGGCGCCGGCATGGGCGCTTGCGTGTGCACGGCCATCGGCCCCGGCGCCGTCACCGACAGCCACCCCGTCGCCGGCAGCAGCGGCACCAGCAGCAGGGCCACGATGTTGATGATCTTGATCAGCGGGTTGACGGCCGGGCCGGCCGTGTCCTTGTAGGGGTCGCCCACGGTGTCGCCGGTGACGGCCGCCTTGTGGGCGTCCGAGCCCTTGCCGCCGTGGTGCCCATCCTCGATGTACTTCTTGGCGTTGTCCCAGGCGCCGCCGCCGGTGGTCATGGAGATGGCCACGAACAGCCCGGTGATGATGGTCCCCATCAGCATGCCGCCCAGCGCGGCCGGACCCAGCAGCATGCCGACCAGCACCGGCACCACCACCGGCAGCAGCGAGGGCAAGATCATTTCGCGGATGGCGGACGCGGTCAGCATGTCGACCGCCTTGTCGTATTCCGGCTTGCCGCTGCCGTCCATGATGCCCTTGATGTCGCGGAACTGGCGCCGCACCTCGACCACCACGGCGCCCGCCGCCCGCCCCACCGCCTCCATGGCCATGGCGCCGAACAGGTAGGGCACCAGCCCGCCCACGATCAGGCCCACGATCACCATGGGATTGGACAGGTCGAAGGTGATGCTGCGCCCCACCGACTCCAGCGCGTGGGTATAGTCGGCAAACAGCACCAGCGCCGCCAGCCCGGCCGAGCCGATCGCATAGCCCTTGGTGACAGCCTTGGTGGTGTTGCCCACCGCGTCCAGCGGATCGGTGATGGCGCGCACCGAGTCCGGCATGCCGGACATCTCGGCAATGCCGCCGGCATTGTCGGTAATCGGGCCATAGGCGTCCAGCGCCACCACGATGCCGGCCATGGACAGCATGGAGGTGGCGGCTATGGCGATGCCGTACAGCTGGCCCAGCTGGTAGGACACCAGGATGGCCGCGCATACCGCCAGCACCGGCCAGGCGGTGGACTTCATCGACACCCCCAGCCCGGCAATGATGTTGGTGCCATGGCCGGTGGTGGAGGCTTCGGCAATGTGCTTGACCGGGCCGAAGTCGGTGCCGGTGTAGTATTCGGTGATGTAGACCATCAGCCCGGTCAGCACGATGCCGACCACGGCGCAGCCCATCATCTGCCAGCGCACGGCGTCCTGCCACAGCAGCCAGGTGACCACGGCAAAGCCCAGCATCGAGAGTCCGGCCGCCCACCACAGCCCGGTGTACAGGGCCGACATGATCTTCTTGCCCGGTTTGGCCTTGACCATGGAGCAGCCGACAATGGAAGCCAGGATGGACACCGCCCCCAGCAGCAGCGGATAAATGATGGCCGTGGTGGGCGCGGCCGTCACCAGCAGCGCGCCTAGCAGCATGGTGGCGATCAGGGTCACCACATAGGTCTCGAACAGGTCGGCCGCCATGCCGGCGCAGTCCCCCACGTTGTCGCCCACGTTGTCGGCAATCACGGCCGGGTTGCGCGGATCGTCTTCCGGGATGCCGGCTTCGACCTTGCCAACCAGGTCGGCGCCCACGTCGGCGCCCTTGGTGAAGATGCCGCCGCCCAGGCGCGCGAAAATGGAAATCAGCGAGGCGCCGAAGGCCAGCCCGATCAGCGGCTTGATGACGTCGTGGGGACTAAGGGAGGGATTCGGATAGGCGCCGGAGGCGAACCAGCCCAGCAGCACATAGAACAGCGCCACGCCCAGGAGGCCCAGCCCCACCACCAGCATGCCGGTGATGGCGCCGCCCCTGAAGGCCACGTCCAGCGCCTGGTTCATGCCCTTCGTTGCGGCCTGGGCGGTGCGCACATTGGCGCGCACCGAGACATTCATGCCGATGAAGCCGCAGGCGCCGGACAGCACGGCGCCAATCAGGAAGCCGAGCGCGGTCGGCATGCCGAGGCCGGCGAAGATCAGCACCAGCAGCACCACGCCGACCAGGGCGATGGTGCGGTACTGGCGCGCCAGGTAGGCGCCTGCGCCCTGCTGGATGGCCAGCGCGATTTCCTGCATACGAGGGTTGCCCGCATCCTGGCGCAAGATCCAGCTGCGCGCCCACAGGCCATAGACAACGGCGATCACGCCGCATGCGACGATAAACCACAGATAGGCTGCCATAAAGTCCCCTTAGTTCTTATAAGATCAAAGCCACGAACCACAATCGGACGGCAAAGCCGTCCACCTGCGAACTGCACTGACTTACAACACCAAACGGGGATAAAAAAAGCGGACGCTTGGTCCGCTTACTTTACAGCTTATTGCGACAGTGCTGCAAACACGCTCTCGCGGATCTGGTCGACCGGGCCGACGCCCTCGATGCGCCGGTATTTGGGCGCTCCCGGCTGGCCGGACTGGGCCCAGTCGTTGTAGTAGCCCAGCAGGACTTCGGTCTGGTTGTGGTAGACATCCAGGCGCTTTTTGACGGTCTCGGCCTTGTCGTCGTCGCGCTGCACCAGGTCTTCGCCGGTTACGTCGTCCTTGCCTTCCACCTTGGGCGGATTGAACTTGACGTGGTAGACGCGGCCCGAGGCCGGGTGGCTGCGGCGGCCGTCCAGGCGCTCGATGATGGATTCGTCGGGCACGGCAATTTCCAGCACATAGTCCACGCCCACGCCGGCATCCTTCATGGCGTCGGCCTGGGCGATGGTGCGCGGGAAGCCGTCGAACAGGTAGCCGTTGGCGCAGTCGGGCTGGGTCAGGCGGTCCTTCACCAGGCCGATGATGATGTCGTCCGACACCAGGGCGCCGGCGTCCATCACTTTCTTGGCGGCCAGGCCCAGTTCCGTGCCGGCCTTGATGGCGGCGCGCAGCATGTCACCTGTGGAAATTTGCGGGATGTTGTACTTTTCCTTGATGAAATTAGCCTGGGTGCCCTTGCCGGCTCCTGGTGCTCCTAACAGAATGAGACGCATGAAATTTCCTAAAACTAGATTGGGATCTTGGTGAAAGTGGGGACTATCCTGGTACGGAACTTACCACAAAACATAGCCTTTACGCCAATCTGGAAGGGCTGAGCCCGCCGAAATGGCGCCCCGCAGAGATATTCCGTATGAATATCACACTATTTGTAATTGTTATATCGCGTTTTACTTACGGGTAGCTGACCTCGTGGTTGATCGGGCGCAAACAATCCTAAAAATGATTGCGGACGCGCTCCAGGTCTTCCGGGGTATCGACCCCGGCGGCGGGCGCCGAGTCCGTCACATGGACGGCGATGGCATGGCCGTGCCACAGCACGCGCAGCTGCTCCAGCGCCTCTATGGTCTCCAGCGGCGACACTTCCAGTTGCGGGTAAGCTTGCAGGAAATCGTTGCGGTAGGCGTACAGTCCGATGTGGCGCAGCGGTACGTAGCCGGAGGGAAAGGCCTCGCGCGACTTGGCGTAGCCGTCGCGGTGCCAGGGGATGGTGGCGCGCGAGAAATACAGTGCGCGCCCGTGCTTGTCCAGCACCACCTTCACCACGTTGGGGTTGAAGGCGTCCGCCACCTCGTGCAGCGGATGGGCGCAGGTGGACATCGGAACCTCGGGACCGATCAGGGCGGCGGATGCGGCCAGCAGCGCGGGATCGATCAGCGGCTCGTCGCCCTGGAGGTTGACCACCACGGCCTGCGGCGGCAAGTCCAGCGCGCGCGCCACCTCGGCGATGCGGTCGGTGCCGGACGGATGGTCGGCGCGCGTCAGCATGGCTTGCACGCCGTGCGCGGCGCAGGCGGCCAGGATGTCGGCATGATCGGTGGCGACGATGACGCGGGCTGCGCCCGCCAGCGCGGCGCGCTCGGCCACCCGCACCACCATGGGCTTGCCGCCCAGGTCGGCCAGCGGCTTGTTGGGCAGCCGGGTCGAGGCCAGGCGGGCCGGGATGATGACGGTGAAAGACACGCTTATTCCGCCATCGCCGCCGCCCCGTCGCTCAGGGTGCGCGCTTCGTCGGCCCACATGATGGGGATGCCGTCGCGGATGGGATAGGCGAGGCGGTCGGCCTTGCAGATCATTTCCTGGGCTTTCTTATCGTATTCCAGGGGGCCTTTGCAGACCGGGCAAACCAGGATATCAAGCAGGCGGGTATCCACGACATTTCTCCACAATTTGGGCGGCCAGGGCGGCATCGAGCTGCGCCTCGACCGGCACGACCCACAAGCGCGGATCGTTGCTGATTTCTTCAATTTGCGCACATTTTACTGCATCCTTCTCCGTCATCAAGATCAAGTCGGCGCGCACATGGGCAAACGGGCGGTCCAGGAAGTCGTGATGGTCGGGCAGTGGCAGCTCCTCGAATGCCAGTCCGGCCGCCCGCAGCATGCTGAAGAAACGGCCCGGATTGCCTATCCCGGCGGCCGCCACGATGCGCAACCCGGGACCGGCCAGGTCCGCCAGCGGCAAGCGGCGGACGCGGTCGCACAGCTGTTCGGCGTGGCCGCCGGCCAGCATCATCTGGAATGGGGCCGGGCCGGGGCCGGCCACGGCGGCGGCCAGCTGCGGCGTCAGCTCGGGCGTGTTGACCACGGTGTAGTCGCGCCGCCGAGAACGCGGCTCGCGCAGCGGACCGGCCGGCAGCAGCCAGCCATTGCCGGCACCACGGCCGTCGAACAGGATGATTTCCACGTCGCGCGCCAGGGCGTAGTGCTGCAAACCGTCGTCGGTGACCAGCACATCGACCTCGGGATGGGCCGCCAGCAGCGCGCGGCCGGCGGCGGCGCGGTCGCGCCCCACCACCACCGGACAGCCGGTGCGCTGGCGTATCAGCAGCGGCTCGTCGCCCACTTGCCGCGCGGCCGAGCCATCCATCACCTCCGTCGCCGCCCCACCCTGGCCGCCAAAGCCGCGCGAGACCACGCCCGGGCGCAACCCTGCCGCGCGCAGGGCCTGCACCAGCCAGATGGTGAGCGGGGTCTTGCCGGTGCCGCCGATGTAGATATTGCCCACCACCACCACCGGCACCGGCAGCCGCGCCGAGCGATAGACGCCCAGCCGGTACAGCGCGGCGCGCACGGCCGACAGGGCGCGGAACAGCAGCGACAGCGGCCACAGGGCGCAGGCCAGCGGGCCGCGCCGCTGCCAGCTGCGGGTAAGGATGCGTTCCAGCGCGGACGGCTGGGAGGAAGCACGGGCGGGCGCGCCGCCATGGCCTGGCGGCGCGGCAGGGGCGGAACTCACTTGGCGGCGCCGGTCTGGGCGGCGAAGGTGAGCTTGTCGTAGCCGGCGATGCGGGCCGCCTCCATCACGTTGACCACCATCTGGTGCATGGCGAACTGGTCGGCGTTGACGATCACCACCGGGGTCTTGCCGGCCTGGCCGGGCTGGGCGGCCGCGGCGGCCTTCAGGCTGGCGGCCAGGCCGGCCGGGTCGCGGAACGAGACCGGCTCGCCGTTGATGGTGTAGCTGCCCTTGGCGTCCACCGTCACGTTCAGTTCGAAGGGCTTGTCCTGCGCCTTGTCGGCGTCCGCCGTGGGCAGGGTAATCTGCAGTTCGGTGAACTTGCTGTAGGTGGTGGACACCATCAGGAAGATCAAAATCACCAGCAGCACGTCAATGAAGGGGATCAGGTTGATTTCCGGATCCTCGCGGCGCTGGCCTTTGCGGAAGTTCATGCGGCGCCCTTATTTGCGTTTGCTATGCACGATGTCGACGAACTTGACGGCCTGCTGCTCCATATCGATCACGAAGCTGTCCACCAGGGCGCGGAAATGGCGATAGAACACCAGGGTGGGCATGGCGATGGCCAGTCCGAAGCCGGTGTTGTACAGGGCCACCGAGATGCCGTGCGCCAGCTGGGCAGGATTGGAGCCGGCCCCGTTCTGCGAGCCGAAGATTTCTATCATGCCGACCACGGTGCCGAACAGGCCCATCAGCGGAGCCAGGGTGGCGATGGTGCCCAGGGTGGTCAGGAAGCGCTCCAGCATGTGGGCCACCCCGCTTCCGGCTTCCTCGATGGATTCCTTCATGACTTCGCGCGGCGAATCGATGTTGCGCAGCGCGGCCGACAGCACCACGCCCAGCGGCGAGCTGCTTTCCAGCTTGTCGATGATGTCGGGCGTGATGTTGCCGCTGCGGTAAACCTGCACCACCTCGTCCAGCAGCCGCTTGGGCAGCAGCTTGCCGCGGCGCAGGTACAGCAGGCGCTCGATGATCAGCGCGGTGGCGACGATGGAAGCGATCAGCAGCAGCCAGATAGGCCAGCCTGCGGCTTGTAGTATGGCGAGCAAAACAAACTCCTGTGTGAATAAATCGGCGTGCCGCAGCAATGTAGCGTGTTGGGCGGCCCGGGGCAAGTAGCGGCCTGCACGGGAGTTCCGCACACTTCTGCACATATTCTGTTGATAAGATTGTGCGCAAGCAAGTAAACCGGCATCCAAGTGATTGATTTTTAAGGATTAAGTTTTCCTGGTTAAATTTCAGGCACCATCAAAAGCCCACAGGCAGGCGGACTTCTGCACATTTAGTGTGGATAAGATTGTGAGCAAGGAACTTGTTAACAGCTAACACCATTGATTCGCAAGGTTTTTTTTGCCATGCGTAAAAAGTTGGCAGCAGGGTTCTGAACAGGTTTTTCGATATCAAAACACCACTTTGCCACGCGGCGCCAACGATACACACAGGCTATCGAGCGCCAGCCCGCAGTTCTGCACATTTTGTGTGGATAAGATTGTGCGCAAGGGTGGCAGCGGCGTTGCAAGCCATTGAATTAAAATAAAAAATTTAATCTGCACGAAAAACAGGCAGGCGTTTTTTATGCACAGCGGCGCCCCGCCTAAGCCGTCCCGCCCCTCCTGGTCCATGTGGGCAAGTTCGAGGTTCTGCACATATTCTGTGGATAAAAATGTGCGCAATCGGCCGGATTCCATACTAAGTCATTGATTTGTCATGAATTAATTTCCATGCGTAAAATTTAAGCATGGCAAGCTGCATGCGGCAAAACGCTATCGCTCACCCAAGTTTCACACATCTTTTGTGGATAACTTTGTGCGTAACCGCCGTGGCCCAGGCTAAAGTGCTTGATCCATAAGGATATTTTCACCGTGCACGTAAATGCGGCAGCGTCAATTACCGTTTAAAATCAACCATCTGGCGCTAAGGCTTGCCACAGCGCCTGATGTGTGACATAAGCATGACCGCGTCCGCCCACTGTGGATACTTTCCCTTTTTGAAACCCTGATGAATCCCGAAACCACCCTGGTACAACCCGCCGTGATGACGGTCAGCGCCCTCAACCAGGCTGTCGCCCGCCTGCTGGAACGCTCCTTTCCGCTCAGCTGGATTGCGGGCGAAGTATCCAACTTCACCCGCGCCGCGTCCGGCCACTGGTACTTCACGCTCAAGGATGATGCGGCCCAGGTGCGCGCCGTGATGTTCCGTGGCCGCGCCCAGTACGCCGGCTTCGTGCCGCGCGAGGGCGACAAGGTCGAGGTGCGCGCCCTGGTCACGCTGTACGGCGCGCGCGGCGACTACCAGATCAATGTGGAGGCGATACGCCGCGCCGGCGTGGGCGCGCTGTACGAGGCGTTTTTACGGCTCAAGGAAAAGCTGGGCGCCGCCGGGCTGTTCGACCAGGAGCGCAAACGCGCCCTGCCCATGTTCCCGCGCACCATAGGCATCGTCACCAGCCCGCAGGCGGCCGCCCTGCGCGATGTGCTGACGGCGCTGCGGCGGCGCGCGCCGCATGTGGCGGTGGTCCTGTACCCGACCCCGGTGCAGGGCCAGCAGGCGCCCGAGCGCATCGCCGCCGCCATCGATATCGCGTCCGTGCGCAATGAGTGCGATGTGCTGATCGTGTGCCGGGGCGGCGGCAGCATCGAGGATCTATGGAGCTTCAATGACGAGGGCGTGGCCTACGCCATCGCTAACTGCCGCATGCCGGTGATTTCCGGCGTGGGCCACGAGACCGATTTCACCATCTGTGATTTCGCGGCCGACCTGCGCGCCGCCACGCCCACGGCGGCGGCGGAACTGGCGGCCACCCCGCGCGCCGACTGGCTGGGTTCCTTGCGCGCCGACGCCACCGATTTGCGGCGCGCCATGCGGCGCAGCCTGGACGAAGCGGCGCAGACCCTGGACAGCCACGCGCGCCGCCTGCTCAATCCGGGCGCGCAAATCCGCCAGCAGCGCCTCAAGCTGTTGGCCCTGTCGACCGCCATGATGCACGCCACCCGCGCGCCGCTGACGCGCTCGCGCCATGAGCTGGACCGGCTGGGACACAGGCTGGCGGCGCGCCGCCCGGACGCCGCTCCCCTGCGCGCCCGCGTGCAGGACTTGCGCCATCGCGGCGCACGCGCCGTGGCGCAGCAGCTGGGCCAGCGGCGCGATGCGCTGGCGGCGCTGGCGGCCCAGCTGGAACTGCTCAATCCCCAGCGCACGCTGGAACGCGGCTACGCCATCGTCACCGACGCCCGGGGCGCCATCGTGCGCGCCCCGGCACAGCTGCAGCCGCACAGCGCGCTGACCTTGCGGCTGGCCGAGGGCACGGCGCAGATCGGCGTCGAGTCGGTGCAGCCCGAGTTATAAGCCGCGCACGGCTGATGCGCAGCATGGGCTGCCCTTTGTCCTTTACGCGGCGCTGCCCAGCATGGCCGACATGCCCACCAGCGCCGGATAGGGCTCGGTGATGACAAAGGTCGGGACGTGCGCCAGGTAGTCCGACAACCGGCCCTTCTGCTCAAAGCGGGCCCGGAAGCCGGAGCGCTCCACCACGTCGCACATGGGCGGCACCACCCGCCCGCCGATGTAGATGCCGCCCTTGGCGCCCAGGGTCAGCGCCACGTTGCCGGCCACGGTGCCCAGCATCTCGCAGAACGCCTCCAGCGTCTCCACGCACACCGGACAACTCCCTTCCCTGCCGCGCTGCACGATGGCGGCCGTGCCCAGGTCCTGGGCCACGGCGCCGGCGCGCTCGGCCAGGGCGCGGTACACCAGCACCATGCCGATGCCGGACACCAGCCGTTCACTGGACACATGCTCGTGGTGGCGGCGCGCATAGCGCAGGATGTCGATCTCGCGCTCGTTCATGGGGGCGAAGGTACTGTGGCCGCCTTCGCTGTCGATGGCGATCCAGCGCTCGCCGGCCGGCACCAGGGCCGACACCCCCAGCCCGGCGTCCGCCCCCACCAGGCCGATGGTAGCGTCCGGCCGCGCCGCGCCGCCGCCGATCTGGCGCTTGTGCTCCGGCGCCAGGTAAGGCAGGGCGCTGGCCAGGGCCTTGAAGTCGTTCACCACCACCAGCGATTTCAGGCTGAATTGCGAGCACACCGCTTCCACCGAAAAGGACCAGTGGTGGTTGGTCATGGTGACCCAGTCGCCGTCGATGGGATTGGCAATGGCGATGCCGGCGTAGCGCGCCTGGTAGCCGCCGGCCGCCACACTGGCCGGCTGCGCCAGGTAGCGCACGATGGCCGCCCCCAGGGTGGGGAAATCGGCGCAGTCGCACACCCACAGCGCCTCGATCTGGCCCGGCGCCGTCTCCAGGCCGAAGCTGGCGCTGCTGCCGCCGATGTCGGCCAGCAGGCGCGGGCCGTGGCCGTACTGCGCAAACGATTCGCGTTTCATGTCTCGTATCCTTCTTATAGTCTGGCCTGGTGATTCTACCCCCGACCCAGGGTGAAATCGTTTTCACACCATGTCTTCATTAAATACCCCCAGGGCCTTCAAGTCAATGTGGGTGATGTGGTATCTTTCTTCCTTACACAAGAAAAGGTTTTCACACCGACCACGACATGGCCGATACCAGCTCCCCCTCCACCCTGATGGACGTGGCCCGCGCGGCCGGCGTCTCGCCCAGCACGGTTTCCCGCATCCTCAATGGCACGGCGCGCGTCTCGGACGACAAGCGCCAGGCCGTGCTGAGCGCCATCTCAAGCATGAACTACGCGCCCAACCAGATGGCGCAGGGCTTGAAAAAAGGTCGCTCCATGACCATCGGCATCGTGGTGCAGGATATTTCCTCGCCCTTCTTCGACGAAACCCTGCGCGGGGTGGACGATGGCCTGAAAGGCACGGGCTATGCGTCGGTGATCGTGTCCGGCCACTGGAACGCGGACGAGGAAGCCGACCGCATCCGCCTGCTGCTGGCGCGCAAGGTGGACGGCATCATCCTGCTCTCGGGCCGCATGTCGGACGCCACCGTGCTCAGTTTCTCGGCCCAGCGCCCCATCGTCTCCACCGGCCGCGCGCTGCGCACCGGCAGCGCGCTCGGCTTCAAGCTGGACAATGAATACGGCGCCTACCTGGCGGTGCACCACCTGATCGAACTGGGCCACCGCAACATCGCCTTCATTTCCGGCCCCGCCAACAACATCGACGCCGCCGAGCGCCTGGCCGGCTACCAGCGCGCCCTGGCCGAGGCCCAGATCCCCCTCGATCCCAACCTCATCGTGGAAGGCAATTACCACGAATCGAGCGGCATGCTGGCCATGAACCGCCTGTTCGACACCCATCAGGTGTTTACCGCCGTGTTCGCGGCCAACGACCTGAGCGCCTATGGCGCGCGCCTGGCCCTGTACCGCAAAGGCATACGGGTGCCGGACGATATCTCGCTGGTGGGTTTCGACGATTTGCCGGGATCGTCTTACACCACGCCGCCGCTGACCACCATCCGCCAGCCGCTGTACGACATCGGCCGCATCGCCACCCACGCGCTGCTGCGCATCATCAACGGCGAACTGGTGCAGCCCGAGATTCCGCCGCTGGAACTGGTGGTGCGCGAGACCACGCGGCGCCTCCGTTAAAACGTCTCAAATCCCGTTAAACCCGCGTTAAACCCTTGCAGCAGCAGGGTTTTGCGCGCGCGACAAAGCAAGCAGGCTAACGGCATCCGCTTTACAATGGTGGTCGTTTCGGCAAAAATCATCTTCCGACATCAACCACCCCTCACAAGGAATAACAATGGAACACACTCTGCCACCCCTGCCGTATGCCATCGACGCCCTGGCGCCGCACATCTCGCAAGAGACCCTGGAATACCACTACGGCAAGCACCACCAGACCTATGTGACCAACCTGAACAACCTGATCAAGGGCACCGAGTTCGAGAACCTGTCGCTGGAAGAGATCACCAAGAAATCGTCGGGCGGCATCTTCAACAACGCCGCCCAGGTGTGGAACCACACTTTCTACTGGAACAGCCTGACCCCGAACGGCAGCGGCGCTCCGAGCGGCGCGCTGGCCGACGCCATCAACGCCAAATGGGGTTCCTTCGACAAGTTCAAGGAAGAATTCACCAAGTCCTCGCTGGGCAACTTCGGTTCGGGCTGGACCTGGCTGGTGAAGAAAACCGACGGCACCGTGGACATCGTCAACACCTCGAACGCCGCCACCCCGCTGACCACCGCCGACAAGGCCCTGCTGACCGTGGACGTATGGGAGCACGCCTACTACGTCGACTACCGCAACGCCCGCGCCAAGTACGTGGAAACCTTCTGGAAGCTGGCCAACTGGGACTTCGCAGCCGCCAACTTCGCCTGAATCCGGCGCACTCCGGTGCGCTGAACACCAAGCCGGCGTCCGCCAGGACGGCCGGCTTTTTTCATGCAGGCGCCAGTGGAGCGCAGTGCCAGACATCGCACGGCGCGAGCGTGGCTTATCATGCAGGCTGGACCAATCACCGGAGTGTCTGTGGACCGTTTCAACGCCATGCGCATCTTCACGCGTATCGTGGAGCTGGGCAGCTTCAGCAAGGCCGCCGAGGACATGCAGATCCCGGCCGCCACCGCCACCTACACCATCAAGCAGCTGGAGGCGCATCTGGGCGTGCGCCTGCTGCAGCGAACCACGCGCCACGTCAGCACCACGCTGGACGGCCAGGCCTATTACCAGCGCTGCGTGCGCATCCTGGCCGATGTCGAGGAAACCGAGGCCGGCTTCGGCAACAGCGGCGTGGCGCCGCGCGGCAAGCTGCGGGTGGACTTGCAGGGCACCATCGCCATGCATTTCGTGCTGCCGCGCCTGTCCGAATTCTTTGCCCGCTATCCGGACATGGAGCTGGACATCGGCATGGGCGACCGTCTGGTGGACCTGGTGCGCGACGGCGTCGACTGCGTGCTGCGCAGCGGCGAGCTGCGCGACTCCAGCATGGTGGCGCGCCGCGTGGCGCTGCTGGAGCAGGTCACCTGCGCCAGCGCCGTCTACCTGGAGCGCCATGGCGTGCCTGAAACACTGGAGGATTTGCGCCGCCACCAGGCGGTGAACTTCTTTTCCCAGTCCAGCGGCAAGATGTTCCCCTTCGACTTCCTGGTCGATGGCGAACTGCATAGCATCAACCTGCCCGGCAAGGTCTCGGTCAACAGCGCGGAAGCCTACATGGCTTGCTGCGAACAGCACATGGGGCTGGTGCAGATGCCGCGCTACCACGCGCTGCGCCAGCTGGCCGACGGCAGCCTGCGCGAGGTGCTGGCACAGTGGCGGCCGGCGCCCATGCCGGTGTCGGTGCTCTACCCGCAGCAGCGCCAGCTGTCGCCGCGGGTGCGCGCTTTCGTGGACTGGCTCAGCGACGTCATGTCGGCCGCCGCCTAGCCGGCGGCTCAGGCGCCGCGCGCGGCGTCGCGGCTTTCCTCGTCCTCGTATTCCTCGGGGTCGGCGCCATCGGCGTCGCGCGCATTGCCGTCCCCGGCGCCATCCTGCCAGGCGCGCTCCACCTCCCCTTCCTTGAAGCCCTCGTCCACGATGGGCATGGTCTCGATATGGTCGAAGCCGATGTCGGCGCCCAGCGCGGCGTTGTCGCGCCCGGCCGCGCCGCGTTCGCCTGTGCCGGTGGCGTCGGTGTCGCTATCCAGGTCGGCGTCGCCCAGGTCGGGGCCGGAGCCGATCGCGCCGGGAACGCTGCCGCCGTCTTCGCTGGTGCCCTGCTCGAGCACGAAGTCATCGTCGTCGCGCGCCAGGCTGGTGCCGCCGGCCACGTCGCTGCCGCTGTCCGACGTATCGCTGGGCCCCAGGGCGCCGGTGCCGTGGCCGCGTCCCAGGATGCGGTCATTGCCGAGGGGGATGTTATCGGGATCCAAAGTGCTTTCAGACATGGTGCTCTCCTTTGCTATCTATGCCTCATTCGACCATGCGGACCGTAAAGGGTCGGTGCGACGCCTCGCTTAGCGGCCATGCAGCAAAGCTATGATGCCAATAGGAATCTTTTACTTTACAAATGTATTATTCATCCCTATAGTACACCCATACGCAACGCACACAAGGAGAGATGACATGTCCGCCACCACCAAAACCGTCCTGAACGCCCTGGCGACCGCCGCCTTCGCCATTGCCGCCACCGCCACCACCGTGGCCAGCGCGTTTGCCCAGACCACGGCCACGACTGCAACCTCGACCGCCGCCAAGGCCGCTGTCGCCACCGGCGCCGCCGCCGTCGCCGCCAGCAAGGCGGAGAAAACGGAAGGCCTGACCCGCGAGCAAGTGCGCGCGGAACTGGCCGAAGCCCGCAAGAACGGCACTCTGCTGGAAACCGAGGCCGACTTCGACGCCGCCAACCTGAACCAGCGCAAGGCCAAGTAAGTTCATCCCGCTCGCTGTGCGCACACGGCGAGCGGATTTATTCAAGCCGCAGGACCGCATGCTCAGCATGGATTCCCGCCTGTGCGGGAATGACGGCCTCGGCGCCAGCACGTCACTCCTGCGCAGGCGGGAGTCCATATTGAGTCACTGGACACGACACCCCGCATGAGCCGCCATCCCTTACGTCTGTTGCCCGCCATCACCTTGCTGGTGCTGGCCGGCTGCGCGCAGATGGGTGTGCAGCCCCGGCCGGCCGCCATGCTGAAGCCTTCCACGCTGGACGCGGGCGCCGCCATCGCCGCCCGTATCCGGGCCGACGCCGAATGGCCCACGGAGAGTTGGTGGGAAAGCCTGGGCGACCCGCAGCTGAACCGCCTGGTGGAGGCCGCCCTGTCCGGCAGCCCGACCCTGCGCGCGGCCGAGGCGCGCGTGCGCCAGGCCGGCGCCCTGGCCGGCGGCGCCCAGGCCGCAGCCGGCCCGCGCGTGGACGCCTCCGCCGTGTCCGACCGCGAACTGTATTCGGCCCACAGCACCGTACCCGCTCCGCTGGCCGGCAACTACGCGTGGAAAAATACCGCCACCTTGTCCGGTTCCTACGACCTGGACCTGTGGGGCCGCCACCGCGAGGCCGTGGCCGCCGCCCTGGACGAGGTGCAGGTGGCGTCGGCCGAGGCGCAGATGGCGCGCCTGACGCTGGAAACGGCCGTGGTGCGCAGCTACATCCAGCTGGCGCTGGACTACGCGCTGCAGGACAAGGTGGCCGCCAGCCTGGCGCAGCGCGGCCGCATCCTGGAGATCACGCGCCAGCGCCGCGCCGCCGGGCTATCCAGCGACATCGACGTGACCAGCATAGAAACCACGCTGCCAGCCGGGCGCCGCGAGCATGAGCAGATCGGAGAGTCGATCGCCCTGCTGCGCAATCAGCTGGCAGCCCTGATCGGCAAGGGGCCGGGCGATGGAGACCATATCGCCCGGCCGACCCTGGTCCTGCCCACAAGGCTGGACCAGGCCCTGCCGGCCAATCTTCCGGCCGAGCTGCTGGGACACCGCCCCGACGTGGCGGCCCTGCGCTGGCGGGTGGAAGCGGCCGGCGCGCGGGTACGGCAGGCCAGGGCCGAGTTCTACCCGAATATCAACCTGACCGCCTTCGCCGGCCAGCAGTCGCTGGGTTGGGGCCATTTCCTGGAATCCGGATCGGCCATGCGCGGCGTGGCGCCTGCGATCAGCCTGCCCATCTTCGACGGCGGCCGCCTGCGCAGCCAGCTGGGCGCCCAGGCCGCCGGGGCGGACGTGGCGGTGGAACAATACAATGGCGCCGTGCTGCAAGCCCTGTCGGACGTGGCCAACGCCGTGAGCCGCATCGCCTCGGCGCGCGAGCAGGAGCAGCTCAGCGCCAGCGCGCTGGAATCGGCGCGGCGCGCCCACGCGCTGGCCGAACGCGCCTACCGCGCCGGCATGACGGATGCGCTGGAGGTGATCCATACCGAACTGGCGCTGCTGGGCGAAGAGCAGCAGGCGGCGCAGGTAGCCAGCCGCCAGCTGGACAATTATGCGGTCCTGGTGGCGGCCCTGGGCGGCGGCGCGAAACTGAATTTGAGCCGGAACGGGGATAGTACAATCAAGACTTTGGATTAACAGAGGAGCAGGCAATGAGCAGTTTTACAGCCACTAGAAAGCGACTGAAAAACATCCATGCCCGCATGCCGGACTTCCCCGAAGACCAGATGCGCCTGATGCGCATGACTTACCACATCCAGAAGCGGATGAAGGATTTGACCAACGCCGCGCTGCGTCCCTACGATCTGGTGGACGCCAGCTACATGGTGCTGGCGGTGCTGTACGGTTCCGAGGACGAGACCTCGACCGCGACCACCCTGGGCGAAGCCTGCATGGAAAAGCCGGCCAACCTGACCCGGGTCTGCAACGACCTGGAGCAGCAGGGCCTGATCGTGCGCGGCAACCGTCCCGGCGACCGGCGCTGCGTGATGATCTCGCTGACCGACGCCGGCCGCGACCTGATCGCGCGCGCCATGCCGGAGGTATGGAAATCGACCACCCGCGCCTACGACGGCTACAGCGCGGACGAAATCAAGCAACTGGAAGCCCTGTTCAGCCGCCAGCTCGACAACTACGACACACTGACACCACCCTGATCCATCCATGACACCCGATCCCGCCACCACCGCCCCCCTCCCCCCGAACCGGAACGCGATGGCGGCGGGACTGGCCTGGATGGCGGCCGAACTGCGCGCCTGGGGCAAGTCCGAGGGCGAGCGCTGGCTGTTCGTGGCGCGCTGCATGCTGGCCGCCTTCGGCGCGCTGTGGCTGGCCTTCCGCCTGGGCCTGGATTCGCCCGGCACCGCCATGACCACCACCTTCATCCTGGCCCTGCCCGGCAGCGGCATGGTGCTGGAAAAAGCCTTCTACCGCCTGCTCGGCACCGTGGTGGGATGCTCGGCGGCGCTGCTCATGCTGGCCGTGTTCCCGCAACAGCCGTGGCCGCTGTTCGGCGCGCTGGCGCTGTGGGTGGGGCTGTGCACCTGCGGCGCCGCCATGTACCGCAACCAGCAGTCCTACAGCTTCGTGCTGGCCGGGTACACGGCCTGCATGATCGCGATTCCCGCCATCGAGCATCCGGCAGCAGTGTTCGCGTTGGCCGTCACGCGCGTGACCGAGGTCGGGCTGGGCATCATCTGCGCCGCCGTGGTGCACGACACGCTGCTGCCGCGCCCCGTTACGCGCCAGGTGATGCGCACGGTGCAGGCGCGCTACGACAAGTTCATCGGCTTTTGCCAGCATGTGCTGGAGCAGCACCTGACGCCCGCCGAGGTGGAGCTGCACCACCTGCGCTTCGCGGCCGACATCGCCGCACTGGAATCGGGCCGCGCCGCCGCCTTTTTCGAGGCCGCGCATGCGCGCTCGCACACGCGCCAGCTGCACGCCTTCAACAACGCCTTCATGTCGGCGCTGACCACCTTCTACACCCTGCACCGGCTGACGCACCGCTTGCGGCGCGATGGCGCATCGGCCGCCGTGCAGGCGGCGGTGGCGCCGCTGCAGGCGCTGCTGGCGCAGGCGCTCACGCTGCCGGCCGCGCAGCTGGCGGCGCAATGGAGCCAGGTGCAAGCGGAGCTGGCGCGCCGCATCAGCCAGGCGCGTACAGAACTGGGCGAGCTGGAACGGCCGCAACGCATTGATTTCGACACGGCGGTGGAATTGCTGGAGCGCTTCGGACGCGACCTGGCATCCTTTCTCGCGCTGTACCAGGGCTTGACGGAGCAGAAGCGCCAGCAGGTCAGCGATCCGGTGGCCTACAGCCCCAGGACCCCGCCCGCCATCGTGCTGGCCAGCGGCGTGCGCGCCGGGGTGGCGGTGCTGGCCGGCGCGGCCTGCTGGTACTGGCTGGCCTGGCCATACGCGGCCACCGCCATCATCATGACCACCATCTTCTGTGCGCTGGCCTCGTCCTCGCCGCGCCCCACGGCCATGATACGGCAGGTGCTGGCCGGCTTCCTGGCCGGCATCCCGCTGGCGTTCGCCACCGAATACTACGCGGTGATCCACGCTTCCAACTATGCCATGCTGGTGCTGGCCGCCCTGCCCCTGTTTGCCTTTGCCTGTTACCTGATCACCGACCCCAGGCGCGGTGGCATGGGCGTGGGCATGAGCTTGTTCGCGGCCCAGCTGGTGGCGCCGCTCAACCTGATGCACTACGATCCGGAGAGCTTCCTCAGCAACGAGCTGGCGCTGCCGGCCGGCGTGCTGCTGGCCTGGCTGATCTTCGCCACCGTGCTGCCGGACCTCACCATGGGCCACCGCCAGCACGTAGCGGCAGCGCTGTGGCGCGAGGCCCTGGGCGCCTGCCGTTCGCGCCTGTTCCGCCTCAAGCACCGCTTCGACAACCGCGTGCGCGACCTGCTCAACCAGCTCAACGCGGCCTCCGGCCCGCATCCCGGCAAGGAAGCGCGCCAGGTGGTGCGCCAGGGCCTGACCTTGCTGGAACTGGGCCACGCCGTGATCGAGCTGCGCCAGCTGGTGGCGCTGTCCGCGCCCGGTCCGGCCCGCAGCGCGCTGCAGCTGTGCGTGCAACGCCTGGCCGCCTACTTCGGCGCACCATCGCGCGCCCATGGCGAGGCCGTGCTACTAGCCATCCTGGACGCCGGTAGCGCGGTGCGCGCCGACCTGACGGGCGCTGATGAAGCCCACCGCCAGCGCCTGCAGACGGCGCTGGCCGACCTGCATTCCATGTACACCTCGCTGCTGGACCAGCTGGCCAGCATGCCGCCCCTCTCCAACAGTTCAAGGAAAACCAATGCCGCGTGAGATAGCCGTGTTCGGCGTGCTGCTGCCCTCCATCCTGCCCCTGTTCTTACTCAGCCTGCTGCTGCAGGCGGCGCTCGACTGGGCGCTGGGCCACGCCGGCCTGTACCGGCGCGCCTGGCATCCGGCGCTGGTCCGTTTCTGCCTGCTGGTCTGCATCTTCGGGGCCCTGATCGCCATCTTTTACCCATGAACCTTAGCTGGAAGACTATCGTGAGCGCATCCAAGATTTTTCGCTTTTTTATCACCTTGTTGTTGCTGGGCGTGGCGGCCTGGGTCGGCCGTTCCTCCTGGGACCGCTACATGGAATCGGCCTGGACGCGCGATGGACGCGTCAAGGCGGAGGTGATCAACATCAGCGCCGACGTGGCGGGCACGGTGACCGAGGTGCGTGTCAAGGACAACCAGCTAGTCAGGCAGGGCGAGGTCCTGTTCGTGGTCGACCAGGCGCGCTATGAAAGCGCGCTGGCGCAGGCCAATGCCCAGGTCAGCGGCCAGCAGGTGGAGCGCGAACGCCGCGCCAGCGAGGCCAGGCGGCGCGCCGGCCTGGACGCCGCCATCGTCTCGGACGAGAGCCGCGAGACCGCCCTCTCCGCCGCCGAAAGCGCGGCTACCCAGCTGCAGGCCGCGGTGGCGGCGCGCAAGCTGGCGCAGCTGAACCTGGAGCGCACCGTGGTGCGGGCGCCAGTGACCGGGTATGTGACCAACCTGAATGTGCACGTGGGCGACTTCGCCGCCGTCGGCGCGGCCAAGCTGGCCGTGATCGACGCCGCCTCCTTCTACGTGGTCGGCTATTTCGAGGAAACCAAGCTGCCGCTGCTCAAGCTGAACGACAAGGTGGAGGTGCGCCTGATGAGCGGCGAGACGCGCCTGCAGGGCCACATCGACAGCATCGCGCACGGCATCACCGACCGCGACGCGGCCACCGGGCGCGAACTGCTGGCCGACGTCAACCCCACCTTCAACTGGGTGCGGCTAGCGCAGCGGGTGCCGGTGCGTATCCACATCGACCAGCTGCCGCCGGGGCTGGAACTGGTGGCCGGGACCACCTGCAGCGTGGTGATCGAGAACAGGCGCCCGCCGGCCGCCTGAGGCACGGAGCACTCCGACGCTGGGATCAATCCTGCCCGGGCTGCTCCAGGTCCGAATACGCCAGGATGTCGCCGGGCTGGCAGGCCAGCACTTCGCAGATCTTTTCCAGGGTGTCGAAGCGGATCGCCTTGGCGCGGCCGGTTTTCAGGACGGACAGGTTCTGGGCCGTGATGCCGACCAGCTCCGCCAGGGTGTTGAGGCGCATCTTGCGCTGCGCCAGGACCACGTCCAGGTTGACGATGATGGGCATGGCGCTTCCTTATATCGTCAGCTCGGATTCTTCATTCAGGTCGCGGCCTATCTCCAGGGTCCACAGCACCAGGTACATGAGGCCGAAGAACAGGAAGCCATTGAGCATGGTGGAAATCACTGCGGAGATGTTCCACACCCCGGCCGACAGCGCCTGGTGCCCGGCCAGGCAGGCTTCGCGCAGCACATCGGTGGCCACCAGCACGATGCCGTACCTGATGGCGCGCCGCGCACTGGCCAGGGTCGCATGGTTGAAGATATCGCCCTGGCTGAAATGCGCCAGCACGTCGCGGCTGTGATGGACCACGCGCTGCGTGACCAGCAGCGCCGCGCCCACCACGGCGGCCAGCAGTATCCGCTGCAGCAGCGGCAGCTGGCCGACGGGGATGCGCCACTCGTCCGAAATTTTTACGGTGCCATGGGCGGGAACGAGCACGATCCCCGCCACCACCAGCGGCAGGAGTATCCACACCAGCCAGTTCACGGCAGTGAGCAGCCCGCGCATGGTGGCGCTGAGTTTCTTGATCTGTTCGATCCGGTCATGTCGCATGAGGTTCATGGGGGGTCTCCTGGGCAGGTGTGGACGGGAGCCCTCATGGTATCATTGCACATGTAATTTTTATCGTTTATCGATAAAAATCTACTGCTTTACAACACCCAGCTGCTGTAGCAGGGTGAGATTGTCCTCCAGGTGCCAGTTCTCGGCGATGCGGCCGCCGGCCACGCGGTAGAGGTCAAAGGCCTGGAAAGCGATGGCTTGCCCCTGTCCCTGCACGCCGCCAAAGCTGCCGGTGAAGTGGCCGCTGAAGTGCAGGCGCAGCGACACGCGGTCGCCGGCCGTCACCATGTCGGTCACCTCCACTGTCAGGTCGGGCACGGCGGCGCGGAAAGTGCGCGAGGCCAGCAGCGGCCCCTCCACGCCTTGCGGGCGGCCCTCGGGCAGGGTGCGGTCCATGAAGTCCGGCGCCAGCGCCAGCTGGGCAAATGAAGGATCGCCGGTATTCCAGAACGCGGCATAGCGGCGCGCGGCCAGGACCACGGCATCCTGCTGGGGCGTGGCGGGGCCGGCATACAGATGCTGCGGGACGGGCAGCGCGGTATCGGCTGCATGAGCGGAGGCGGACAGCGCTAGGACGGCGCCGAGCAAGGCGGTTTTCATGGTGGGTTTCCTGGGTGATGAAAGACCCATTGTCACGCCACGGCACGCAATTGATAATTGGCCCTGCGCTTGAATCAGCTGCTGTTCAGGCTTGAAAATCCCGCTTGAACATCAGCGCCCCCCGGCGGCGTCGATGATGGCGCCGCTGACGTAGGACGCGGCGGGGCTGAGCAGCCACAGGATGGCTTCCGCCACCTCCTCCGGCTGGCCGCCGCGCTGCAGGGGCACGGTGGCGGCCAGGCGGTCCACCCGTCCCGGCTCGCCGCCGCTGGCGTGGATATCGGTGTAGATCAGGCCGGGCCGCACGCCGTTCACCCGTATGCCCTCGGCGCCCACCTCGCGCGCCAGTCCCACGGTCAGGGTGTCTATCGCGCCCTTGGACGCGGCATAATCGATATAGGAATGGGCCCCGCCCATGCGCGCCGCGCCCGAGGACACGTTGACGATGGCCCCGCCCTGCCCGCCGCTGGCGGTGGACATGCGCCGCACCGCCTCGCGGCAGCACAGGAAGTAGCTGACCACGTTGACCTTGAAGATGCGCTCGAAGCGCTCGGCGCTCATTTCGCCCAGCTTGCACTGGCGCTCCAGCACGCCAACGTTGTTGACCAGCGCCGTGACCGGGCCCAGTGCGGCCTCGGTGGCGGTAAACAGGCGCAGCACGTCCGCCTCCTGGCTGACGTCGGCCTGCACCGCGATGGCCAGTCCGCCCTGGTCCACGATACGCGCGCGCAGCGCTTCGGCGGCCGCCGTGTCGCTGTGATAGTTGATGCACACGGCATAGCCGCGCCGGGCCGCCAGCAGCGCCGCCGCCGCCCCTATGCCCCGGCCGCTGCCGGTGATGATGGCTACCTGTTTCATCGGTCCACTCGTAAAAAAGCCCGCGGCTTGCGGGCTCGTGTAAAAATCAGCCGCGCTCCGGCTTGATGTGGGTGATGGCGTACCAGACGTTGTCCCACCAGTGCTCGCGCGCCTCCACCTTGAGCAGGCAGGCCTGGTCGATCTCGCCCTTGAACATGGGATCGGCGCACTGTTTGGTGAGCAGGGCGTAGCGCTGGTTTTCCGCGTTCTGCAGCGCCAGCACCAGCCAGAACACCACCGCCAGCAGGATCAGCACCAGGCTCCACGCCAGGTGGTTGACGTTGCTGACGTCGAACAGGCGTTTTTCGTCCGGCGAGGATTCCCGGTACATCTTCATGACGCCGCTCTCGACGTCCTGCCGCTTGTCGTCCATGTTATTTCTTGCTGCGTTCCGCTGCCGACTTGGCGACCAGGGCGTCCATCACCTGGAACAGCGCGCGGTGCGCTTCCGGAACGGTATTCAAGCCATGGCCCGCCAGCGAGGGCGAGGTGTTGTAATGGCCATCGATGACGACCGAGGGAGTGCTGTCGACCTTGTACTGGGTCAGCAGCTGGGCCGAGCGCTTCATCTTGGTCTGCACGCCGAAGGAATTGAACATTTCCATGTACTTGGCCTTGTCCACGCCATTCTTGAACAGGAATTCCTGCAGGCTGGCGTCGGTGTTCAGCCGGTTGCGGTCGACGTGGATGGCGCGCAGGATCTTGGCGTGCAGCTCGGGCGTGAGCGCGTTCATGGTTTCCAGCGTGGTGAAGGCGTGCGATTGCGGATCGTCGCCCAGGTGCATGCGGCGGAACACGATCTTGTCGGCGTTTTTCTTGACCCACTCATTCAGGCCGCCTTCCAGCGCGTAGCAGTGCGGGCAGTGGTACATGAACACTTCCACCACCTCGACCTTCTTGCCGGTGTCCGGACGGGCCACGCCGTCCAGCGTGATGTAATCGACACCGTTTTGCAGTTCGGCGGCCTGGGCGCCGACGGAAGCCGCCACGAAGGCGAACGAGGCCAGGAACAAACGCATGAAACGCATAACTATCCTTCATCAGTGTAGGTGGCAAACGCCGCGAGATTACCACTTTTTCGGACGCCGCGCCTTACATTAAGCCGGTTTTAAGGACGCTTGGCGCGCGCCTGTTCCAGCTTGCCGCACAGGTCGGCGGCGCCGTCGGCGATGCGGGGCGTGGCGCGGCTCAGCAGGTCGCCGTCCAGCGTGTACAGGTTGCCGCGCTGGACCGCCAGCAGCGCGCCGTAGGGCTTCCAGATGGCGATGCCCTGCTGGCCGTCGTGCTGGCGGCCGCCCAGGATGGCTTCCGGACTCTCCTGCAGCACCGCTTCCACCCCGACCGTGGGCGCCAGCACCTTGAGCCCGGCAAACACGTTCTGCCCGCCGCACAGGCGGATGACGTCGCTGATGATGTGCTCTCCGTTGAGGGTGAAGATGGGTTTTTCCCATATCTGGTAGAACACCCGCACCGGCGGCCGCGCCGCGTAGCGGGCCGCCAGCGCCGCGATCCTGGCGCGGTAATCGGCGGCCGCTGTCTGCGCCGCGGCCTCGGTGCCCAGCAGCTGGCCCAAACGGGTCAGGCTGGTGGCCACCTCGTCCAGCTTGTGCGGCTCGCTGTAAAAAATCGGCACGCCCAGGCTGCTCAGCTGCTCCAGCTGGCGCGCCGTATTCCCGCTTTTCCACACCACCAGCAGGTCGGGCCGCAGTGCGGCGATGCGTTCCATGTCGATCAGCTGGTTGCTGCCGACCACCGGGATGCGCCTGGCCGCCTCCGGATAGTCGCTGTAGTTGACGGCGCCCACCACCTTGTCGCCGCCGCCGGCCGCGAACAGGAGTTCGGTGACGTGGGGCGCGGTCGAGATCACGCGCCGGGCCGGCTGCGCCAGGGTGACGGCGTTGCCGGCGTCGTCGCGCACCGTGATGGCCTGCGCCGTGGAGCAGGCCAGCGCCAGCAGCGCCGCCCCGGCGTGGACCAGGGGCCGCATCAGAAGTCGTAGCGGGCCGACAGCTTGAGCTGGCGGCCGTCGCTCGGGTAGATGCCCTGCACCCCGCCCTTGCAGGTGTAGGCTTGCGAGTAGTAGCGCTTGTCCGTCAGGTTGCTGCCCGCCAGCGCCCATTCCCACTGGCCGAACTGGCGGGCGTAACGCGCGTCCAGCGTGGCGTAGCCGGGGATGCGCGCGGTACAGCTGTTGGCGAAATCGTCGCCGTAGCGCTGGCTGTCCACCCACTGGGCGCCGATGTCGGCCGTCTGGCCACGGGCCGGTATCCAGCTCAGGCGCGCACTCAGCACGTTGTTCGGCACCAGCACGATCTGCTTGCCGCTGTTGGGGCCGGCGCGGAAGGTGGCGTTGACGTGCTGGTAATGGGCGCTGAGTTTCCAGTCCGGGGCCAGCGGGGCTGCCGCATCCAGCTCAAGGCCCTGGCGCTTGGTCGGGTCCAGGTTGGTGTTGGCGCCGTTGCCGCCATTGAGCGTGGGATCGAAGAAAATTTCATTGCTCAGCTGGTGGCGGAACACGCGCGCGGCCAGCGTGTAGCCGCGATAGGCGTGGCTCACGCCCAGTTCCAGGTCGTGCGAGGTTTGCGGCTTCAGTGGCGCACCACTCGCCGTGTAGCCGTTTTCATCGGCATTGGCGACCCGGTAGCTCTGCCCCAGTTTCACGTAGGCGTCCACGCTGGGCAGCACGGTGTAGCTGGCCTGCAGGTCCCAGGCGTTCAGGCCCAGGCTGTCGCTGAAGATGGCGGAAGCAGGCGCCGTGTTGCGCGCATCCTGGTCGAACAGCTCGCGGCGCACGCCGGCCGCCAGGCGGCCGTTGTTGGCAGGGTCGAATTTCAGCTCGTCGCGCAGGTAGACGGCCTTGGAACGCTGGCCGGCCTCCACATTCGAATACGTGCCTTACGCCTTGCGGGTCCAGTGTGCGAGGTCGATACCGGCCACCAGCTCGTTGAGCACGCCGCCGATCTCGCGCACCTGGCGCAGGCGCGGCGAGAACTGGTCCTGCTTGACGGTGTAGGTGGACACCGAGCCGCCGTAGTCGAAATACACGGCATCCGTGGTCTTTTCGCGGTGCGACAGCTCGGCCGCCAGCTCCCATCCGGCCAGTCGGGTATTGCCGGACAGGGTCAGGCGGTCGCTGTCCAGCGCGCCGTGGTCGCGCGGCGTGGCAGCCTGGCGCGGGTTGGCCTGGAACTGGGCTGCGGTCAGCGCGCCGGGCAAGCCGTTGTCCTGGCGCGCGCCTTCATAGCGCAGGGCGAGGCGGCCGAGCGGCGAAAACCACTGCAGGCCGCCGCTGAAATTGCTCAATTTGAAGTCGTTGTTGTCGCGGTAGTTGTCGGTGCGGCTGTGTCCGATGGTAGCGTCGGCCGCAAAGCCGTCCCAGGACTGGTGGCCGGACAGGCGCAGCTGGCCTTCATGGAACTGGCCGCCCTCGACGTACAGGCTGCCGCCACGCGTGTTGTCGGCAGCGCGTTTGGTCACGATGTTGATCACGCCGCCGGTGGCGCCGTCGCCATACAGCACGCTGCTGCCGCCGCGCGTGATGTCGATGTGGTCCACGCTATCGATGGGGATGGTGGACAGCACCGCGTTGCTCAATTCATTTTCCGACAGGCGCACGCCATCGACCACGATCACGATATTCTGGCTGCTGTTGGTGCCGAAGCCGCGCAGGTCCAGGGTGAAGTCCGGGCTGCCGTCCAGGCTCTGGCGGCCGGCCACGCCGCCGATCTTGCGGATGGCGGAATTGACGTCGGACAGGCCGGCGCGGCGGATCTCGTCGGCCGTGATGATGGTGGCGCCTATAGGCAGCAGGGCGGGGTCGCTGTCGAAGCGCGAGCCGGTGATGACGACGGGCGCCAGCACGGCGCTTTCCACGCTCTGGGCCAGCGCGGGGGCGGCGCAGCACAGCGAGACGGCCAGCGCCAGCGGCGCGGACATGAAGCAGGGGCGGTCGGTGATGATCATGGCGGGTCTTTCCTAGGATGGCGGGCATTATACGCCTGATCATTAACAAATCAGGAACGGTCCATGCATGTTTGCGGCATTGATCGCCAGCCTGCGCAGGCCTAAGATGGCATCCATGAACACTACCTTACCCACTTATTTCCTGTCCCACGGCGGCGGCCCGTGGCCCTTCATGATGGACCAGGTCGGCCACCTGTACGGCAAGCTGGATGCGGCCCTGCGCGACATCCCGCGCCAGCTGGGCGCCACGCCGCGCGCCATCCTGGCCGTCACCGCGCACTGGGAAGGACGCGAATTCCTGCTCTCGTCCTCGCCGCGGCCGCCCATGATCTACGACTACGGCGGCTTCCCGCCACACACCTACCAGGTGCAGTACCCGGCGCCCGGCTCGCCCGAACTGGCGGCGCGCGTGCAGCAGCTGCTGGCGGATGGCGGCGTGACCTCCGTGCTGGATGCGCAGCGCGGCTTCGATCACGGCACCTTCAGCGCCCTGTATCCGGTCTATCCGCAGGCGGAGGTGCCCATCGTGCAGCTGTCGCTCAAGGCCGGGCTGGACCCGCTCACCCACCTGCAGGCGGGCCGGCTGCTGGCGCCGCTGCGGGACGACGGCGTGCTGATCATCGGCAGTGGCCTGAGCTACCACAACCTGCGCGCCTTCAACGCCCAGGGCGCGGCCGCCTCGCACGCCTTCGACGCCTGGCTGCGCGACACCATGGCGCTGACGCCAACCGAACGCAGCGAACGCCTGCTGCAATGGGAATCGGCTCCGGCGGCGCGCATGGCCCATCCGCGCGAGGAACACCTGCTGCCGCTGATGGTGGCGCTGGGCGCCGCCGAGAACGAGCCGGCCGCCGTGCCCTACCACGAGGATGCCTTCATGGGCGCCCTGGCCGTCAGCAGTTTCCGCTTCGGCAACTGAGACGGTAAGACGGGGTCAGGTACCGCGCTTGCCGTTGGCGGCGCGGGCCGCGCGCTCGGCGTCCTTGGCGGCTTTTTCGGCCGCTTTCACGGCCATGTCGGCCGCGTGCTGCTCCAGGCGCAGCTGGCGGCTGGCCGGGGTCTCCAGCGAGATGCGGCCCAGGGCGCCGCTGCGGTAGTCGCCCAGGAAGGTGTGGGCCGCCTTTTCATAATCGAGGTCGCCACCCTTCTGGCGGAAGCCGCGCTTCAGGCCCACGCCCTCCACCACGCCGATCGCATCCATCTTGTCCAGCTCCTTGAAGCCGTAGCGCGCCACCAGCAGTTGCGGATAGTCCTGCAGCAGCAGGCCGGCCAGGAATTCGGCCACTTCCTCCTCGATCAGCGCGTTGGAGCCGATGGCGTGGCTGGCGGCCAGCATCAGGCCGTCGCTGGGCAGCTCGATCTTGGGCCACAGCATGCCGGGCGTGTCCACCAGCACCGTGTTCTTGTCCAGGTAGAGCTTCTGCTGCTGCTTGGTCACGGCCGGCTCGTCGCCCACCTTGGCCACGCGCTTTTTCAAGAGCGCGTTCATCAGGGTCGACTTGCCGACGTTGGGTATGCCCATGATCATGATGCGCAGCGGCTTGGTCGGCACGCCACGGTGCGGCGCCAGCGCCTTGGACAGGTCCAGGATGCGCGCCACCTCGGCCGGCTTCTTGGTGGTCATGGCGTAGGCCGTCACGCCCTCCTGGGCGTTGTAATAGGCGGCCCAGGCGGCGGTGGCGGCCGGATCGGCCAGGTCGGTCTTGTTCAGGATCTTCAGGCAGGGACGCTGGCGGAACTTGCGCAGCTCCTCCACCATCGGGTTGCAGCTGGCCTCGGGCAGGCGCGCGTCCACCACCTCGATCACCAGGTCGGTGTTCTCCATCTGCTCGGCCGCCTTCTTCTTGGCGGCGTTCATGTGGCCCGGGTACCATTGGATAGACATGCTTATGCTCTCAAAATCGGTCAGTCAATCCACTATTTTACCTCCTGAGCCCAGCCGAGTCGGATATCATGGGGCGCTTCCAACCCAACCAACCCCTATCCGGAGTGCTTGACATGAGCATTGCAGTACCCGCCAATCCCAAGGAAATCACCCTACGAGGCGTGATCCTGGGGATACTGATCACCCTGATCTTCACTGCCGCACAAGTTTACCTGGGTCTGAAGGTGGGCCTGACCTTCGCCACCTCCATCCCCGCCGCCGTGATCTCGATGGCCCTGCTGAGCGCCTTCAAGGACGCCACCATCCAGGAAAATAACATCGTCCAGACCATCGCCTCGGCGGCCGGCACCCTGGCCTCGGTGATCTTCGTGCTGCCCGGCCTCCTGATGATAGGCTGGTGGACCCACGTGCCGTTCTGGCCCACCTTCGGCGCCTGCGCCATCGGCGGCGTGCTGGGCGTGATGTACACCATGCCGCTGCGGCGCGCCCTGGTGTCGCAATCCGACCTGCCCTATCCGGAAGGCGTGGCGGCGGCCGAGGTTCTCAAGGTCGGCATGGCTTCGCGCCAGGGCGCGGCCGAAGGCAAGGCCGGCCTGCTGGCCGTGGTCTGGGGCAGCGTCACGTCGGCCCTGTTCGCGGCCGGCGCCGCCGCCAAGCTGCTGGCGGCCGAAGTCTCGGTGTACTTCAAGACCGGCGCCGGCGCCACCGGCATCGGCGCTTCCAGCTCGCTGGCCCTGATCGGCGCCGGCCACCTGATGGGCATCACGGTCGGCATCGCCATGCTGGCCGGCCTGGCCATCGCCTGGGGCGTGCTGGTGCCGCTCATGACCTCTTTCACCCCGGCGGCGGAAGGCATGTCGGTGGCCGACCACGCGCTGTCGGTGTGGAAGTCGGACGTGCGCATGATGGGCGCCGGCGTGATCGGCGCGGCCGCCCTGGTGACCCTGGCCGGCCTGGCCCAGCCTGTGATCGGCGGCCTGAAGTCGGCCATGGAAACGGCGCGCCGCGCCAAACAGCAGGGCGCGGTGCTGGACCGCACCGAGCAGGACCTGCCCATCTTCATTGTCGGCCTGGTGACCATCATTTCCATGGTGCCGGCCGGCTGGCTGCTGGCCAGCTTCCTGCAGGGCGGCATCCTGGCCGGCCTGAGCGTGCCGCTGGTGGCGGTCGGCATCGGCTATATCCTGATCGCCGGCATGTTCGCCGCCGCCGTGTGCGGCTACATGGCGGGCCTGATCGGCTCCTCCAATTCGCCGGTGTCCGGCATCGCCATCCTGACCATCCTGGGCGCCGCCCTGAGCGTGGGCGCGGTGGGCCGCCACGTGATGGGACCGGACGTGGCGCACGCGCTGGTGGCGTTCTCGCTGTTCGTCACCACCGTGGTGCTGGCCGTGGCCGTGATCGGCAACGACAACCTGCAGGACCTGAAGACCGGCCAGCTGGTGGACGCCACCCCGTGGAAGCAGCAGGTTGGCCTGCTGGTCGGCGTGGTGGCCGGTTCCTGCGTGGTGCCGCCGGTGCTGGAACTGCTGAACCACGCCAACGGCTTCGCCGGCGCTCCCAACCTGGACGCCATTTCCGACCAGCCGCTGGCCGCGCCCCAGGCCGGCCTGATCTCGACCCTGGCCAAGGGCGTCATCGGCGGCAACCTGCCGTGGAACTACCTGGGCTACGGCGCCCTGATCGGCCTGGGCCTGGTGCTGGTCAACTTCGTGCTGAAGAAAGCCAGCAACGGTAAATACAGCCTGCCGCCGCTGGGCGTGGGCCTGGCCATCTACCTGCCCAGCGCCGTCACGGCGCCGGTGGTGGTGGGCGCCGTTACCGGCTGGCTGTTCGAGCGCGCGGTCGAGCGCAAGGCCGGCGGCGAGACCGCCAAGCGCCTGGGCGTGCTGGTGATGTCCGGCTTCATCGTCGGCGAGAGCCTGTTCAACGTCGCCATCGCCGGCTTGATCGTCGCTTCCGGCAACGGCGAGCCGCTGGCCATCGCCAACGGCCTGAGCGAAGGCCAGGGCATGCTGGTGGCGCTGGCGATCGGCGCCGCCATCGTCGGCGGCTTGTACCGCTGGTCGGCGCGCAGCGCGCAACAGGTCGCGGCCTGAATGGACAAATAGATAAGCCGGCTCTATCATTGCCTTTTCGGTAATGATGGGAGCTGGCATGCAACACCCTGTGTTCAAGTCCCTGCTGCTGGCCGCCGCGCTGGCGGCATCCCCGGCCACCGCCGCGCCGCCCCCGGTCCAGAGCTTCTTCCTCAGTCCCGCCACCAGCATGGTGGAACTGTCCCCCAAGGGCGGCTACGTGGCCATGGTGATACGCACGGCGGACGGCAAACAGGGCCTGGTGGTGCGCAGCACGGCGGCGCCGGAGCAAGCCACCGTGATCACCACCGCGGGCGAACTGGAGCGCTTCAGCGCGGTCCACTGGGTCAACGAGCAGCGCATCGGCTTCACCATCAAGGACCTGCGCAACGAATTCGAAGGCAACCTGGACGAATTTGCCGCCGACCGCGACGGCGCCAACGTGGTCCACCTCATCTCCGGCAACTGGCGGCACCGCCAGCAAAGCACGGGCAGCCTGATCGGCAGCCGCATCCTGACTTCCGACTACGCCTATTACTCGCCCACGCATGACGGCTCGGACGATATCCTGGTGCAGAAATTCGGCTGGAACGCGGTCGACCTGGCGCCCGAGCACAGCCGTTTGTACCGCCTGGACACGCGCACCCGCACCCTGCGCCCCGCCATGGAAGGCGCGCAGCCGCCGGCCAGCCTGGACTGGCTGACCGACGCCAGCGACGTGCCGCGCATCGTCACCATCGAGCGCAAGGGCCGCTGCATCGTGTCCTACCGCGCGCCGGAGGCAGACAGCTGGCAGGAAATCGCCAACTCCGACTGCTACCTGGACCGCCGCTACGCGCCGCTGTTCTTCGACGGCGCCGAGCAGCTGTTCGTCAGCGCTTCCTACCAGGGCCGCAGCGCCCTGTTCCGCTACAACCTCAAGACCATGCGCATGGAAGCCGAACCCTATGTGGACATTCCCGGCTTCGACTTCCAGGGCAGCCCGGTGATCGACTACGGCAGCGAGCGGGTGCTGGGCCTGCACCTGGTCACGGACGCCCGCACCACGGCCTGGTTCTATCCCAGCATGAAGGAGATACAGTCCAGGCTGGACGCCCTGCTGCCCGGCACCAACAACCTGATCCACTGCCCCGCCAACTGCAAGGATGCCCCGGTGCTGCTGGTGGAATCGTCTTCCGACCGCCAGCCGCTGCAGTACATCCTGTACTACCGCGCCAGCGGCAAGCTGGTGGGGCTGGGCGGCAGCCACCCGGCCATCCAGCCGGCCGCCATGGGCAAGCGCGAGTTCCTGCGCTACCAGGCGCGTGACGGACGCCAGATACCGGCTTACCTCACCCGTCCGGCCGACGCGCCGGCCGGGCCGCTGCCGGCCGTGGTGCTGGTACACGGCGGCCCCTGGCTGCGCGGCGGCTCCTGGGAATGGGAGGCCGAAGCCCAGTTCCTGGCCTCGCGCGGCTACCTGGTGATCCAGCCCGAATTCCGCGGCGGCACCGGCTTTGGCGCCGAGCACTTCCGGGCCGGCTGGAAGCAATGGGGCCTGGCCATGCAGGACGACCTGGCCGACGCCGCGCGCTGGGCCATCGCCCAGGGCTGGGCCGATCCCAGGCGCGTCGCCATCATGGGCGCCAGCTATGGCGGCTACGCCACCCTGATGGGACTGATCAACAATCCGGAACTGTTCCGCTGCGGCGTGGAGTGGGCCGGGGTGACCGACATCGGCCTGAAATTCACGGTGGTGGGCTCGGATGCGCCGGAGGAATACCTGAACTACGGCGCCCGCACCCTGATCGGCGATCCGGAACGCGACGCCGCCCAGTTCCGGCGCACCTCGCCGCTGCTGCGCGCGGCCGAGATCCGCCAGCCGCTGCTGATGGCGCACGGCGCCGAGGACCGCCGCGTTCCGCTGGAACACGCAACCCGCCTGCGCGACGCCGTCAAGGCCGCCAATCCCGCCGTCACCGCCATCATTTACAACAACGAGGGCCACGGCTGGCGCCACGATGACAACAACATCGACTTCTGGACCCGGGTCGAAGCCTTCCTGGACCGTAACCTGAAGCCTACAGCTCCGCCAGCGCCTTGACGTGGGCCACCACGCTGCGGCCCAGGGCGGACAGGTTGTAGCCGCCCTCCAGGCAGCTGACGATGCGGCCCTGGGCGTACAGGCGGGCCACCGCCATGATCTGCTCCGTGATCCAGGCATAGTCGGCTTCCACCAGGCCCATGCCGCCGATGTCGTCCTCGCGGTGGGCGTCGAAGCCGGCCGAGATGAAGATCATCTGCGGACGGAAGGCGTGCAGCGCCGGCAGCCATTGCTCCGTCACCAGCTGGCGCACCGCGTCGCCCCGGGTGTGGGCCGGCACCGGCACGTTCACGCTGTTGGCCGTGATCGGCGGCGGCTCCGAGTAGGGATAGAAGGGATGCTGGAAAAAGCTCACCATCAGCGCGCGCGGCTCGCCGCGCAGGGCTTCCTCGGTGCCATTGCCGTGGTGGACGTCGAAATCCACCACCGCCACCCGCTCCAGCCCGCGCACGTCCAGCGCATGCTTGGCCGCCACCGCCACGTTGTTGAACAGGCAGAAGCCCATCGGTTCCACCGGCCGCGCATGGTGGCCGGGCGGGCGGATGGCGCAGAAGGCGTTGGCGATCTCGCCGTCCAGCACGGCGTCGGTGGCCGCCACGGCCGCGCCGGCGGCGCGCTGGGCCGCCCTCCAGCTCCAGGCGTTGAGCGAGGTATCGCCGTCGATGGGATAGGTCTCGCCCTCGGCCGGCACGTTGTCGCGCACGATGCCGATGGCGTTGCGGCTGTGGTTGCGCTCCAGGTCGGACAACGCCACCAGCGGCGCCTCGCGGTGCTCCAGCAAGTCGCTGATGTGGGAGCCGATCAGCTGGTCGGCGATGGCGCGCAGCCGGGCCGGCGATTCCGGATGCCAGTCGCCCATGTCGTGGCGTTCGCAATCGGGATGGCTGTATATGGCGGTGGTCATGGGGTGTGGTTCTGGTATAAATGCCGGGTAGGCGCTAATCTACCACGGGCGCGCCCGCCCCGGTTGCGGCGCCGCCTGCGCCGCACCGTCCAGGATGAATAGTGCTTGGAATCAATGGATCCTGGATTACAATCCAGACAGGCTGCCTCCAGCCTGCGCTACATCCCGCCCCGCCCGCCTTGTGCTGACTACTTGCTGATGATTTGCCGATGACTTCTTTGCTGCAACTATTCTCCCCCACCGCGCGCCGCGCCGCCGCCCTTGGCCTGGGCGCCCTGCTGCTGGCCGCCTTCCCCGCGCAGGCGGCCCAGAAGGTGGACCCGTATGGCTACACCCTGCCGGGCGCCGGCAAGGCCAAGAAAAAAAAGGCCGAGCCCAAGAAGAAGCCGGCGCCCAGCGTCGACTACGTGGGTGAATTCGTCAACTTCGGCGAATGGAAGGAGGTGGGCGCTTTCCTGGACGAGATCGCCGCCCGCGACGGCTTTACCCGCGCCGAGCTGGACGCACTGATGGCGCAGATACGCTATGTGGACGCGGCGGTGCAGCTGATCAAGCCAGCCCCGCCAGGCAAGCCCAAGAACTGGCAAGCCTACAGCAAGCTGTTCGTGGAACCGGTGCGCATCGCCGCCGGGGTCAAGTTCTGGAACGAGAACGCCGACGCCCTGGCGCGCGCCGAATCCCTGTATGGCGTGCCGGCCGAAATCATCGTCGGCATCCTGGGCGTGGAAACCGTGTATGGCCGCAATACCGGCCGCTTCCGCGTGCTGGACGCCTTGACCACCCTGGCCTTCGCCTATCCCGACACGCCGCAAAAGGCCGAGCGCATGGCCTTCTTCCGGGGCGAACTGGAAGCCACCCTGCTGTATGCGCGCCAGGCCGGCATCGATCCGCTGTCGCTGCGCGGCTCGTACGCGGGCGCGATCGGCATGCCGCAATTCATGCCCGGCAGCCTGCTCAAGTATGCGGTGGACTTCGATGGCAGCGGCCAGGTCGACCTGCTGGGCTCGGCCAGCGACGCCATCGGCAGCGTGGCGGCCTTCCTGGTGGCCCATGGCTGGAACCGCGACCACAGCGGCCCGGTCGTGTACGCCGCCAGCGTGTCGCCCAGCCGCGCCTGGGAAGGCATGCTGAACCGCGGCCTGAGCGCCAGCTACAGTCCGGCCGAGCTGGCGGCGGCCGGCGTGACGGCGTCGGTGGCGCCGCCGGAGCAGCGCAAATATGGCCTGGTGGACTTGCAAAACGGCGCCGAGGCCACGGAATACTGGTTGGCGAACGACAATTTCTTCGCCATCACCCAATACAACCGCAGCTATTTCTACGCCATGTCGGTAGTGGAACTGGGACGCGCAGTCCGGCTGGCGCGGGACGGCTGAGAGCGGGGTTGAGAGGTGTAAGCAAGCGTAAGCAATCTTGCCGTGGGGCCATGCCACCGCTATCTTGAAGATAACACTTGGAAGGACAATATTGCCTTTGAGTTCGCTTCCAATGAATCGTGCGGCAACTTTTAGCAGTTACAATACAATTAACTTTGCCTGAGACACAGAAGGTGCGCCGCTAGCATATCATGGCAACCGGTGTATAATTCTCACACAATGTTGCAGTCAGACAACAATACTCTGCGTGTACACTCATTTTTTTATTGCTTTTGAGTACGAGATTGCATGATGTTGTACAATTGTGTATATATTATGAAACTTGTCCTCCCGGAATCCGTCCGTGTGTAAATGCGTTCCTTGGTAAGGATGAACAGCGCAGCAAGAGCGAGCTCCGAGTGTTTCACTTCGCAAGATAGACAACTTTACAAGAAGGAACAGAGCATGACAAACCAAGTCGGCATCGATATGAACAACGAAGGTGGAGAAGGCGACGATCTGCTGCAGTACAACCCGAATCGTCTGCTGGACACGCTGATTGAAAACCTGCGCCTGAAAAACGACGCAGCCCTGTCGCGCGCGCTGGAAGTGGCGCCGCCCGTGATCAGCAAGATCCGCCACCACCGCCTGCCGGTCGGCGCCTCGCTGCTGATCCGCATGCACGAGGTCAGCGACCTGAGCATCCGCGACCTGCGCTACCTGATGGGCGACCGCCGCAACAAGTTCCGCATCAGCGACAAGCAGTTCAAGCCCAAGGAAGGCAGCGAACCCAGCCAGGGCTAAGCCCGGCGGCCGGCGCGGCCGCCCTGTCCCCGGCGGGGGATGGGCGGCCGCGCGCGGCGCTTCCTGCAGGCTCGGCGCCGTTGGCGCCCCCCCTGTCAGGCCGGGAACACCCCGGTCGACAAATAGCGGTCGCCCCGGTCGCACACGATGAACACGATGGTGGCGTTCTCCACCGTTTGAGAGATGCGCAAGGCAATCTCGCAGGCCCCGGCGGCCGAAATCCCGCAGAATATCCCCTCCTCGGCCGCCATGCGGCGCGCCATGTGCTCGGCTGCGGCCTGGCTCACCGATTCCACCCGGTCCACGCGGCTGCGGTCGAAGATCTTGGGCAGATAGGCTTCCGGCCATTTGCGTATGCCCGGTATCTGCGAGCCATCCTCGGGCTGGGCGCCGATGATCTGCACGTCCGGATTCTGCTCCTTCAGGTAGCGCGACACGCCCATGATGGTGCCGGTGGTGCCCATGGCCGACACGAAATGGGTGACCCGGCCCTCCGTGTCACGCCAGATTTCCGGCCCGGTGGCGTCGTAGTGGGCGCGCGCATTGTCCTGGTTGGCGAACTGGTCGAGGATCACGCCCTTGCCGTCGCGCTGCAGCTGCTCGGCCATGTCGCGCGCGTATTCCATGCCGCCGGTCTTGGGCGTCAGCATGATCTGGGCGCCGTAGGCCGCCATGCTCTGGCGCCGCTCCACGCTCAGGTTTTCCGGCATCAGCAGCAGCATCTTGTAGCCGCGCAGGGCGGCCGCCATGGCCAGCGCAATGCCGGTGTTGCCGCTGGTGGCTTCGATCAGGGTATCGCCGGGCTTGATGTCGCCGCGCTCCTCGGCGCGCTTGAGCATGGACATGGCGGCGCGGTCCTTGACCGAACCGGCCGGGTTGTTGCCCTCCAGCTTGCCGAGGATGATGTTGTTGCGCGCGGCGGCGGCGGCGCCCGGAATACGAGTCAGCTGCACCAGCGGGGTGTTGCCTATCGTGTCTGCCACAGTTTTGTAAGCCATCGTCTAGTCTGAGTGTGTCGCGAAAGTAAACATTTTAATCCGACTTGCCGGGCGCCGTGTTGGCGGCCCTCTGCCTAAGGCCAGAAGCAGCCTGCAAGTCTTTGCCGTCCGCCCCCGCCATGCGCTAGACTGCCGGTAACCGCAGCATCCCGCAACCGTTTCCACTTTGGACAGCCCATGGCCACCACCACCCTGGAATTCCTCCCCGAGACCACGCCCGACGAACAGGTGCCCGCGCCCATGCTGGACTATGAATCGCGCAAGCACCAGATCTTCCCCACCCTGTCGGCGGCCGACATCCGCCGCATGCGCCCGTTCGGCTACCCGCGCCAGTTCAAGGATGGCGAGACCACCTTCGAATCCGGCCGCAACACCTTCGGCCTGATGCTGGTGCTGTCCGGCGCGGTCGAGATCAGCCGCCACGACGGCCTGGGCAACACCGCCGTGATCACGGTGCACACGCCGGGCCAGTTCAGCGGCGAAGTGGCCCAGCTGTCCGGCCGCCCGGCGCTGGGCAATGGCCGCGCCATCGGCGACGTCGAAGTGCTGGTGGTGCCGTCCGACCAGCTGCGCGCCCTGCTGATCGCCCACGCCGAGCTGGGCGAGCGCATCGTGCGCGCCCTGATACTGCGCCGGGTCGGCCTGATCGAGCAGAACTCCGGCGGCCCGGTGCTCGTGGGGCCGCGCGGCCACGGCCGCATCCATGCGCTGCAAAGTTTCCTGTCGGCCAACGGCCATCCCTACCTGGCGCTCGATCCGCAGGATGACAGCCAGGCCAGCGCGCTGCTGGAGCACTACCACCCGACGCCGGAGGAACTGCCGCTGGTGGTGTGCCCCGACGGCGTGGTGAAGAAGAATCCCAGCGTGGTCGATATCGGCCGCTGCCTGGGCATGCTGCCGGAACTGAGCAGCGAGAAAGTGTGGGATGTGATCGTGGTGGGCGCCGGTCCGGCCGGGCTGGCCACCGCCGTGTACGCGGCCTCGGAAGGCTTGTCGGTGCTGGCGCTGGAAACGCGCGCCTACGGCGGCCAGGCCGCCGCCAGCGCCCGCATCGAGAACTACCTGGGCTTCCCCACCGGGGTCTCGGGCCGGGCCCTGGCCGGGCGCGCCTACGTGCAGGCGCAGAAGTTCGGGGTCGAGGTGGCGATACCGGCGCCGGCCGGGCGCCTGATCTGCGACACCTATCCGCTGCAGGTGGAAATGTGCGGCAGCCTGACGCGCCTGCAGGCCAGGACCGTGGTGCTGTCCTGCGGCGCGCGCTACCGCCGGCCCTCGCTGGCCAACCTCAAGCAGTTCGAGGGCAAGGGCGTGTACTACTGGGCTTCGCCCATCGAGGCCAAGCTGTGCAAGACGCAGGAAATCATCCTGGTCGGCGGCGGCAACTCGGCCGGACAGGCGGCCGTGTTCCTGTCCGGGCACGCCTCCAAGATCCACATGCTGGTACGCGGAGAGGGCCTGGCCGCCACCATGTCGTCCTACCTGATCGAGCGCATCCGCGCCACCCCCAACATCGTGCTGCACACGCATACCGAGATCGTGGCGCTGGAGGGCGACGAGGATGGCCTGCAGCAGGTGCGCGTGCGCCACCACCAGAGCGGCGAGGAGCGCGACTACAACGTCTGCCGCGTATTCCTGTTCATCGGAGCCGATCCCAACACGGGCTGGCTCGGCGACTGCGGGGTGGACGTGGATGGCCACGGCTTCATCCGCACCGGCTTCGACGTCACCAAATCGCAGTGCAAGGCCAACTTCGCCCAAGGCGTGTATCCGCCCGACCTGCCCTCGCGCGCCGCGCTGGAAACCAGCGTGCCGGGCGTGTTCGCCATCGGCGACGTGCGCGCCGGTTCCACCAAGCGGGTGGCGGCGGCGGTGGGCGAAGGCGCGGCCGTGGTGGCGCAGATCCACAACTTCCTGGCCAACCTGCCGGCCGACAAGGCCAAGGCTTGACACAGTGACTTTTTATTGCCATAAACCAAGGTTATAAGTAGACTGTCATGCGTTGTCCCGCCCCCCCCTGGACGTGGCATCGCATCACTCTCGCCCAAAACCTGCGAGCGGCTCCAGGCTATCCATGCCTGGAATTCCTGAATTCGCAGGTTTCACCGCATCCGGGTGGCCTGCCTAACGGACCGGCCACAAGCCGGCTCAAGGCAATGTTGAAATCAATCTTCCGTCCCGGCACCCGTGTCATGCGCAGGCTGCGCATGCCTTCCAAGTTTGCATTGATCATTGTCACGCTGCTCATCCCGCTGTTCATGCTCACCTATCTCTACGTGGCCAAGACCAATGCCGACCTGGAATTCGTGGCCAACGAGCGCGCTGGCGTCGAGCAGTTCCACGCCATCGGCAAGGTTGCCGAGCTGAGCCTGCGGCATCGCGGCAACACCCTGCTGCCACTGATGGGATTGGGCCCGGACGGCGGCCAGGACGGGAGCGGCGCCGCGCTGGATGCCGCCCTGGACGGCCTGGAGCAGGCGCTGGCCAAGGATGACCCATTCCAGCTGGCTGGCCAGCTACGGCAGATCCGGCAGGACTGGCGGCAGACCGGTTCCGCCAGCTACACGGCAGTGGAGCAAGTGACGGCCAGCTACGGCAAACTGGACGCCGCCATTGCCGCCTTCGAAGCACAAGTCGATGAACGCTCGCAGCTGGCGCTGGACCCGGACGTGGCCAGCTACTACCTGATGATTGCTGGCACCGACAAATTGCCTGCGCTGGTCACCCACCTGGCGCCGCTGCGCGGGCTGGCCGCCTACGCCGCCGCCCGTCCGGAAGAACTGGGGCCGCTGCGGCTGCGCATGGCGGGCTTCATCACGCTGGTGGAGTCGGCCAGCACGGATGCGCAGGCGGCCATTGCGCGCGCCGGCGCCGCCCGTCCCGACCTGGTGGCCCGCATCGACGCCAGGCGCTTCGCCTCCATCGAGCGCTACCTGGCGCGCATCCGGCGCGACATCATGAGCGGCAACAGCAACGAGGCCCGGTCGCTGTTCGACGACGCCGACGCCGCCCTGGCCGACGTGGTCAAGCTGCGCGACACGGCGCTGGCGGCGCTGGACGCCGAGCTGGCCGAACGCCAGCAGGACTTGCGCAATGACCGCTTGCGCATGCTGCTGGGCGTGTCCGCCGCGCTGGCAGTGGCCGCCTACTGCCTGGTGTCATTCTTCCTGTCGGCCCAGAGCGGCTTCCGCACCATCGCCGAACGGGTCGAGCGGCTCAGCCGGGGCGACCTGGTGCCGCCATCGGCCGCGTCCGGCACCGATGAGATTTCCGAATCGCTGAACCGCTTCGGCACGGGCGTGGGCGCGCTGGCCGTGATCGTGCAGGGCGTGCGCGTGTCGGCCGAGTCCATCGGCCACGCCACCGCTGAAATCGCGGCAGGCAACAGCGACCTGGCCGCGCGCGGTTCGCGCATTGCCGGCACCGTGCAGCAGACCGCAGCCAGCATGCAAGCCCTGGCCGGGCAAGTCACGTCCAACCAGGCCAGCGCACACCAGGCCACCGAACTATCGGCCCAGGCGCTGCAGGCGGCGGAGTCGGGCGCCGCCATCGCGACGCAGGCAATGGAGAAAATGAACGAGATCACGGCCTCGTCGCGCCTGATCGGCGAGATCACGGAAGTCATCAATGGCATCGCCTTCCAGACCAACATCCTGGCGCTCAATGCAGCCGTGGAGGCGGCGCGCGCCGGCGAACAGGGCCGCGGCTTCGCCGTCGTGGCGTCCGAGGTACGCAACCTGGCCCAGCGCTGCGCCGTGGCCGCCAAGGAAATCGGCGACCTGATCAAGACTTCCATCGGCAGCGTCGAACATGGCGCCCGCTTCGTCAACCAGGCCGGCGGCGCCATGGGCGACATCATGCAGTCGGTACGGCAGCTGTCCGACATCGTCGGTCAAATCAGCGCGGCCTCGAGCGTCCAGTCGGAGCAGATCCGCAGCCTGGCCGGCGCCGTGGCGGAAGTCGACGCCAGCACCCAGGAGAATGCCGCCATGGTGGAAGAAATCGCCGCCGCCGTGATGGCTCTGGACGAACGGGCGAGCTTCCTGTCCGATTCGGTCAAGTCATTCAAGACCGGCGCCGCGGCGCCAGGCCATGAGCACGAAGCACGCGCCGCCGCGCAGGCGCCGCGCCTGCTGAACGCCTGAGGCGGAGGCCCGGTCAAGACCGAGCTTGCAGGCGCCGGAGCTGCGCTGCCTGGTAGGCGCCGATGGCGTTATCGAACAGGCAGCGTATCAGCGGGTCGTCCACCACGTCGGCCTGCAGGATGTCCTCGTTCACCAAGCCGTCGTTGATGCGCATGTACATGGAGGTCAGCGACTCGCCCAGGGCCAGTCCCGCATACAGCTTGGCCATGGGGATTTCCGTGGTCCATGCAAGCTCGCCCTCCTCCGCCGGGGCGATGCGGTCGCCGTGCACGCGGTAACGGAAGCTGGTGGCGCCGCCTTCGTGGTCGTACACGGTCAGCAGCCAGATGCGCGGCTGCCCGAAGTAGCTGTCCGGCGGCAGTTCCATGTCGCGGTAGGTGTCCAGCAGGCCGTGGGCGCAGAAATCCAGCACCCGGTCGCGCTGCCCGTCCGTCAGCGGAGGGAAGCGGCGCGCGATATCGGCCGTGGGCGGCGGCACGGTATCGGGATCGTATTCGAAGTCCACATCCTGCTCGCCGACCGGGATCACCCACGGCAGCGGCGCGGCCGCATGCAGGCCGTGCGCGTCCAGCTCCACCGCCACCGAGGGATTCAGGCGCAGCACGCGCGAGCGCGGCAGGATCGCGGCCAGCTCGCGTTCGAACCGGCGGTAGGTGATGGGGAACATGGCGTGGTTGTACCAGGACCATGGCTCCTGCACGAACTGGCAGGAACTGGGCACCACGTAGCGCGGGGCCAGCGCCTGCAGCTGCCCTGCCCACTCCTCCGGCAGTTCTGGAAGCGTACGCAATGTGGGCAGTGAGCGTGAGGGCGAGATGACATCGATCTCGCGCATGGTCTGGAAGGGCCACAGCACCATGTCCCACGGCGCGTGCGCGGCCAGCAGCGGCAGGGTTTCCGGGTCCATCCAGGCGTCGACCACGTTGAGCACGTTCAGTCCCTGGGCGCGGATGTGGAACATGGAATCCACGTCCGACTCCAGCGCCTTGCGCGGGATGATGTCGAATGGCCCCACCTGCACCGGCGTGTCGATGGCCAGCGCGTGGACTTCCGCGAAGCCCAGGGCCCGTATCATGGCGAACAATTCCTCGAACAGGCAGTACATGTAGATGGGCGTGCTGCGCTCCAGCAGGTCCAGGCTCTCCAGCGAGCAGTGGTCGTCGTGCAGGTGCGAGATGAACACGGCGTCCGGGCGCCACTGGCGGATTTGCTCCTGGTCGAAGCGCACGCCGGGAAATGCGTGGCAGTTGCGGCTGAACGGGTTCTCGAACACCGGGTCGAAGGCGACCACCGTGCCCTCGCATTCGAACACATAGCCGGCGTGCAGGATGCGCGAGATCTTCATGCGGCCTCCCCGTTCAGGCGGTACAGCTAAGTGCACGGCATCTTGGCCAGCGCATCGGAATGGATGCGGATTCCAGGATGGTGGAAACCAGGCCGGCGGATCGGGCCTGCCTGGGCTGCCTGCTCGAGGAGATGACGGTCTTTGGGTGTGTGTTCATGAGTGAGGCAGGGAACGCGAATATGAAATATGAAGGATTCTTCAAATTATAGCCGTACTTGAACTGCACCCACCCTGACCACCGCGCCCATCGCACCGCTGCTGGAACGCCTGTTTGCCGATGCCGATACCACGCCAATGCAGAATTCGGCGCCTCGCTCGGCATCTCCACCATCCACCTGGCGGCTGCCCTGCGTGACAACGGCGGCGGGCGGCTGATCACCAGCGAATTCGAGCTGTCCAAAGTGGCGTGCGCCCGCCAGCACCCGCAAGAGGCGGGCCTGCACGACCTGGTGGAGATACGCGCCGGCGACGCGCTGGACACGCCCGCCGCCGGCTACCTCTCCATTCCGTTCGCGGACGATGTCGAGCTGTCTGTCAAATTATCCTGACCAGCATTTGAGACGGCTCAATTGCCGCTTGCCCACAACGACAGCGATTGTGTTGGCTTAAGGCGCCAGAGACAGGCCCGCAATAGATTCGAGACCTTGATCACACCACAAGGAGACTCGACGTGTCTTACATCTATTCCAAAGCAGCGGAACTGAAAGGGCAGCCTGTCGTGGGCAGCCGCCAATGCGTGGCACTGGTCCAGCACTACGCTGGCGCACCAGTCACCTCAAATTGGCGGCAAGGCGAAACAGTGCTGGGAAATGCGACGATCAAACCCGGTACGGCGATCGCCACTTTCGTCAAAGGCCGTTATCCCAACCATAGCCATGGGAATCACGCGGCGCTCTATGTAGGGCAAACAGTGGACGGAATCTACATCGCCGACCAATGGAAGGCTAACGGCAAAACCGAAATATCGGTGCGCCTAATACGCTCGCTGGGAAAAGATAAGAAGGGCAACTATGTTCGCGCGAGTGACAACGCCGATGCCTTCTTTGTTATTGAGTGAGGCATGGATGAAAACCTCTTGTCACATGAAAGCGCATTGGAGTGTCGGAATCATGGCGTGCTTGTGGATGGCGCCGGCTGCTCCTGGTGCGACCACTTCATCTTTCGATTGTCCGAAGTCCATCGAGCAGAAGTCGATACATATCTCAGGGACGCCGCCCGGCTGGAATACTTACGTCGATGCGCCGCTCTATCTTCATTCCGCTGCGCCGATGAGCGGGCCACCAGAGCAACTGGGCGAGCTTGTGGACTTCAAGCAGACCCAGGGCAAGGGCTACTGGACCCACATCTATCAGCTCGATGGCAAATTCTCGCAAGGGAAGTGGCTGGTATGCAGCTACGGTGAATCCGATCAGGTCAAGCTATCGAAGAAGTTGGCTGACCACATCCAGTCCTGTTCTTTCACTTTCCGCAAAGGGAAGTATGTTGGACAAAACGACGTCCGGATAGAGTGCAGGTAAGCGAACCGCTCGGCACTAAGCAGGCGCCAGCCACTCCATTTTTTGCACGATGATATGCGGGTGGCTGTCCAGTGGCTCCCATTCCGGCAGGAAGACGAAGCCCTGGCGGCGGTAGAAGGCTGCGGCGCGGGCATTGTCGGGCGAGACGTCCAGCACGATGCGGCGCTGGCCCAAGGCCGCCACGCGCGACTTGACGCGATCGACCAGCGCGCCCGCCACGCCATGGCCACGGTATTCAGGCCGTACCCACATGCCGATCAGGTTGCACTCGCCGTTGTCGGCAACGTAGTGGCCCGCCATGCCGGCCGCCGCTCCGTCCACGAAGGCCAGCAGGTATTCGGCCGGCGAGCGGCCGGCGGCGCGGTCGCGCCATTGCGCGTCGGTGTAGGCGGCAGCCGTGGCGTGGCGCAGGCCAAAGGCCGTTGGAGCATCCAGTAGCGCGGCCAGGCGTACGTCGCGCAGGAGTTCCCAGTCTTGTTCTTCAGTGGTGCGAATGATCATCTGCCCATGGTAGCGTACTTCCTGCCACCGCCTAAAAAAATCATGCGGCTGAGCGCCTGCGCCGCATGCGGATGGCATACATTTATGCGCTGATCTCCTCAACTGCAAAACCATGAAACCTTACCTGATGCAGTCTGCAAGCTTGCTCGCGGGCGGTTTGTTGGCCGCCCCGCTGCAAGCCGCGGCGCCGGACACCGTGTCCACCGGCCAGCAATACTTCCAGCGCAACTGCGCCATCTGCCACAGCACCACGGCCGCCAACGGCGCCGGTCCCGGCCTGGGCGGCCTGCTGGGCCGCAAGCTGGGCGGCGCCGAGGGTTATAACTACTCCGCCGCGCTGAGCAAGGCGGGCGATTCCGGCCAGACCTGGAGCGCGGCCTCGCTGGACGCTTTCCTGGCCAACCCCTCCCAGGTAGTGCCCGGCACCACCATGCCGCTCAACGTCGCCAGCGCGGCCGACCGCAAGGCGCTGGTCGCCTACCTGTCCACGCTCAAGGCCGTGAAAGCGACACCGACTGCGGCAGCCGCCGCGCCGGCCGCCCGCCCGGAGTGGATGGACGACGGCCCCGGCAAGATGCACCACCTGAAAGCCAGCGAACTGCACCAGCCCTACGCCACGCCCAGCGCGGGCAACTCGCCCAAGGTGGTGGCGCGTCCCGCCGGCGCCCTGCCCGCCGTGCCGCCCGGCTTCAAGATCAACCTGTACGCCGAAGACCCGGACAAGGGCCGTTTGATGATACGGGCGCCCAACGGCGACGTGTTCGTGTCGGTGCCCAGCAAGGGGTTGATCAAGGTATTCCGCTCCTCGACCGGCGAGAAGGCCGACACCACCAGCGTGTTCGCCTCCGGCCTGGACCGCCCGTTCGGCATCGCCTTCTATCCGTCCAGCGGCGAACCGCGCTATTTGTACGTGGCCACCGTCAACCAGGTGCTGCGCATCCCCTACGAAAATGGCCAGCTCAAATCGGAGGCCGCGCCGCAGGTGGTGGTACCGCGCCTGACCGAGGCCAAGGGCGCGCACAGCTCGCGCACGCTGGTGTTCTCCAGCGACGACAAGCTGATGTTCGTCTCGATAGGCTCGGCCACCAATGTGGCCGACACCATGACGCCGGCCCCGCCGCTGCCGCTGCCTGAATGGGAGCGCAAATACGCGGTGGGGGCGGCCTGGGGCGATGAACTGGACCGCGCCGTGGTGCTGGCCTTCGATCCCGAAGGCGGCGCGCGCCGCACCTACGCCACCGGCCTGCGCAACTGCGTCGGCATGGTGCCCTACCCGCCCACGCGCGAGTTGCTGTGCAGCGTGAACGAGCGCGATGAATTGGGCGACCGCCTGCCTCCCGATTACGTGACGCGCGTGGCGCCGGGCAGCTTCTACGGCTGGCCGTGGTACTACATCGGCGCCAACGAGGATCCGCGCCTGGCGGGCAAGCGTCCCGACCTGAAGGCCAAGGTCAGCACGCCGGACGTGCTGCTGCAGGCGCACTCGGCGCCGCTGGGCATGGCGCCCTATCTGCCGCCGGCGGGCGCTCGCCACGCCTTTCCCAAGGAGTATGAAAGCGATGTGTTCCTGGCGCTGCACGGCTCCTGGAACGCCGCCACCCGCACCGGCTCCAAGGTGGTGCGCCTGATGATGAAGAATGGCGTACCGACCGGCGCTTACCAGGACTTCGTGACCGGCTGGATCGTCAGCGACAAGGAAGTCTGGGGCCGGCCCTCATCCGTGCTGGTGGCTGCCGACGGCGCGCTGCTGGTGGACGATGACGCCAGCGGCACCATCTGGCGCATCGTGCCGGACTGACGCCTGCGCGCCCTACGCGCCACGCCAGGCTGCGCTCAGCGCAGCGGCGTGGGATAGCTTGCGGGGCTGACGTTGCCATCCTTGTCGACCGCCTGCACGCCGAAGAAGTAGTTGTCCTTCGACAGCGGCATCTTCACCTCGGTGACATTGCCGACGAATTTGCTGCCCTGCCAGTCGGCCGCCGTGGTTTCGCGCCACACCACGCGGTAGCCTGCCAGGTCGGGTTCGGTGTTGGGCTGCCACAGCAGCGAGGTGTCGTTTTCCAGCTGGGCCGTGCGCACCTGCACCTTTTGCGGCGAGGCCGGCGCCAGCGCCAGCGAGGCCAGCGCCGCCGCGTTCACGCGCGCCACCCTGGCGATGTAGTTGAAGTCGTCGTACTCGATCATGTCGCCGATCACCACGCCGTTTTCGGTGCGCACGTTCTGGTGCTGGTGGTTGAAGTCCTCGTTGGGCTCGGTGAAGCGCAGGGCCGCATAGCCACGTTCCAGGAAGGGCATATGGTCGCCGCCGCGCAGGTAGCGGTCGCGGCGCTGGATGATGCTGACCTTGAAGTTGGGCACATAGCGCTCGCCGGCCGCCTTGACGGCGCGCGCCAGCTGGCGCGACAGGGAATCGTTCTCGCCGCCGGTCTGCACCAGGGTGCGCACGGTGTCGCTGTTTTCTTTCTGCACCGGCAGGGCTTCGGCAAACAGGCGCACCTGGCTGTCGTCCACCCTGCCATGCTCGTCGCGCGAGCTGCCGATGATATCGTTGGTGAACATGCCGGCGATGTTCAGATTTTTCTGCCTGGCCTGCTCGGCCCAGTGGGCGGCGCCCAGCAAGCCCTGCTCCTCGGCCGCCACGGCCATGAACACGATGGTGGCGTCGAACTGGTACTTGGCCATGACGCAGGCCATTTCCATCACGGCGGCGGTGCCGGAGGCATCGTCGTTGGCGCCGGGGGCGAAGCCGGTGGCGTCCATGATGTCGGTATTGCGCGAATCGTAGTGGCCGCTGACCACGTACATGCGCTCCACCGAGGCAGCCTGGGCGCCGGGCAGGGTGGCGACCACGTTGACGATCTCGGTTGGGCGGCTGATGCGGGCCGAGACCGGCGCGATATGGCTATCGAAGGTCACCTGCAGGCGGCCGCCCTGGGCCGCGCCGCAGCGTTCCAGCTCGCTCTTGATCCAGCGCCGCGCGGCGCCTATGCCCTCGGTGTCGGAGACGGTGTCGGACATGGTGTGGCGGGTCTTGAAGCCGACCAGCTTGCGGATATAGGCCTCGATGCGCTGCGGCGACACCTGGGCGACGATCTGCTCTATCTGGGCCTGGCGGCGGTTGGGGTCCGGTTCGGATGGCGCGGCCTGGGCGGCGAAGGCGGCGGCGGTCAGCGCGCCGGCCAGCAGACGTGGAACAAAGGTAGGGGTCATGGACATCCTTCTCGTGAAAGTCAGTTGCTGAACTGGCTATCTTCTCACGAAGCGGAATGCGGGAAGTATCAGATTGTAAGGTTGTTGCGGAGGGAGGGAACAAGCGCCCCCTCCCCGTACAGCATCAAACTTATTTCCTGACCTTGGCCTCAGCCGGGGCTGCGCCTTCCTTGGACTTGCCGTTGACCGTCAGGCCGGCTTCGGACAGGCGGGGGGCATTCTTGCCGCCTATGCCTTTGACACGCGCTTCCAGGTCGGCCCAGTCCTTGAACTCGCCCTTGCCGCGCGCCTCCAGGATGGCCTTGGACTTGGCCGGGCCGATGCCGCGCACGCTGTCCAGCGCGGCCGCATCGGCCTTGTTGACGTCCACCTGGGCAAAAGCCAGGTTCATGGCGGCCACCAGCGTGACCACGGCCAGCATCAGTTTTTTCAGCATGAGTCGTCTCCAATAACGGTTGGCAACAGGCAGGACGCGGCGCGTCCTGGACCTGCGTATCCAACAGCATGGCCGACGAAAGAACAGGCCGTGTTGCGCCAGCTCAGCCGAACAGTTCTTCGCGCGTGACGGTGGCCGTGCCCAGCTTGCCGACCACGATGCCGCCGGCCCGGTTGGCGGTCTGCACCGCCTCGTTCCAGCCGGCGCCCGCGCCCAGCATGGCGGCCATGGTGGCGATCACAGTGTCGCCCGCGCCGGACACGTCGAACACTTCGCGCGCCTCGGTCGGGATGTGGAAGATGTCCTGTTCCGTGTACAGCGTCATGCCCTCTTCCGAGCGGGTCAGCAGCAGCGCGTCCAGTTTCAGCTCGGCGCGCAGCTGCCGGGCCTTGGCGGTCAGCTGTTCCTCGCTGTTCCAGCCACCCACGATGCGGCGCAGCTCGGACTTGTTGGGCGTCAGCACGGTGGCGCCGGCGTAGCGCGAGAAATCGTCGCCCTTGGGATCGACCATCACCACCTTGCCGGCCGCGCGGGCCGAGGCGATCATGTCGGCCACGTTGACCAGGCTGCCCTTGGCATAGTCGGACAAGACGATCACGTCGTAGTCCGCCAGCAGCGCCTTGAACTGCAGCAGTTTGTCGCGCAGCACGGTGTCGGTGGGCGCTTCCTCGAAGTCGATGCGCACCATCTGCTGCTGGCGCCCGATCACGCGCAGCTTGATGATGGTGGAGATGGCTTCGTCGCGCTTGAGGTAGCTGTGGATGCCGCCGCCGGCCAGCAGCTGCTCCACCTCGGTCCCGGCCTCGTCGTTGCCGACCACGCCCAAGAGGCCCGCGTGCGCGCCCAGCGCGGCGGCGTTGCGCGCCACGTTGGCGGCGCCGCCCAGGCGCGCCTCGCGCTTCTCGATGCGCACGATGGGCACCGGGGCCTCCGGCGAGATGCGCGAGACATCGCCGAACCAGTAGCGGTCCAGCATGACGTCGCCCACCACCAGGATGCGCACCCGGTCCAGCGCCGGGGCGGTATAGGAAATGACGGCTGGGCTCATGGTCATGCTTCGCGGGTGAGAATGGAACGGCCAATGCCGTGGTATTCAAAGCCGGCTTCCGCCATCACCTGCGGCTCGAACAGGTTGCGCCCGTCGATGATGACGGCGTGCTTGAGGGCAGCCTTGATCTTGTCGAAGTCCGGGCTGCGGAAGGCCTTCCATTCGGTGACGATGATGAGCGCCTCGGCGCCCTCCAGCGCATCCATGGGCGCGGCGGCGAAACGGATGCGCGCCAGCTCATCGGGCGTGAAGTCCAGCGCCAGCACGCGCCGGGCTTCTTCCATGGCGACCGGGTCGTACACCGCCACCGTGGCGCCGGCGTCGATCAGCTGGCGCAGCAGCACGCGCGACGGCGCTTCGCGCATGTCGTCGGTGTTCGGCTTGAAGGCCAGGCCCCACAGGGCGAAGTGCTGGCCGCTCAAGTCCTCGCCGAAGCGCTTGGCCACTTTCTGGCCCAGCACCAGCTTCTGGCGGTCGTTGACGGCTTCCACCGCGCGCAGTATCAGCAAGTCCTGGTCGTACTGGCGCGCGGTGCGCTCCAGCGCCTGCACGTCCTTGGGGAAGCAGGAGCCGCCATAGCCGGCGCCGGCGTACAGGAAGCTGTGGCCGATGCGCGGGTCGGAACCGATGCCATGCCGCACCGCCTCGATGTCCACGCCGACGCGGTCGGCCAGGTTGGCCAGCTCGTTCATGAAGGAGATGCGGGTGGCCAGCATGGCGTTGGCCGCATACTTGGTGAATTCGGCCGAGCGCACATCCATCCAGTGGGTGCGTTCGTGGTTGCGGTTGAAGGGCTTGTACAGCTTGCGCATCAGGGCGTGCGCGCGTTCACCCTCGGGCGTGTAGTCGCAGCCAATCACGATGCGGTCCGGACGCATGAAGTCCTCGACTGCCGCGCCCTCTTTCAGGAACTCGGGATTGGACACCACGGCAAAGCTGCTGCGCTCGCCGCGCGCATCGAGTTCGGCCTGCACGGCAGCCTTGACGCGGTCGCCGGTGCCGACCGGCACGGTGGACTTGTCGACGATGACCTTGAAGCCCGTCATGTGGCGGCCGATGCTGCGCGCGGCAGCCAGCACGTATTGCAGGTCGGCCGAGCCGTCCTCGTCCGGCGGAGTGCCGACCGCGATGAACTGCAGCTCGCCGTGCGCCACCGAGGCCGCCACATCGGTGGAGAACTGCATGCGGCCGGCGGCGCGGTTGCGCGCCACGATGTCGGCCAGGCCGGGTTCGTGGATCGGGATGCCGCCGCTGTTGAGCAGGTCGACCTTGGCCTGGTCGACGTCCAGGCAGAACACGTCGTTGCCCAGTTCGGCCAGGCAGGCCCCGGTCACCAGGCCTACATAGCCGGTGCCAATGATGGTGATTTTCATAGTGTCGCCTACAAGAGAGCTCGGCCACCGGCGCGGCGGCCGCAGGTGGTATTACACCGCAACGGGCATCTGGCAGCTACCCATGCGGCGTAAAACCGGGTTAATTCATCACATTCAATTCTTCGGTGCGGCGCGGCGGGTAAGTCTCCCAGCGGCTGCAACCAGGGCAATGCCAGTAAAACTGGCGCGCCTTGAAGCCGCAGTGGCTGCACTGGTAGCGCGCCAGCTTCTGGGTGTAGCCGTGCACCAGGTTTTTCACCATGGTCAGTTCCGGCACCACGGCGGCCGGCGCATCCATCAGGCGCGCTTCCAGCAGCTTGTCCAGTCCCAGCAGGGTCGGCGTGCGGCGCAGCTCCTCGCTGACCAGCTGCTTGGCGGCGCTCACGCCATCGAGTTCCAGCACGGCCTTGTACACCACCTCGATCAGGTCGATGGAAGATGCCTGCTCCAGGTAGGATTTCAAGAGGTTGACGCCTTCCTGCGGGCGGCCCACCTTGCGATAGCCATCCATCAGGCGCTGCGCCACCAGCGCCACGTGCGGCACGCTTTGCTGCTCGACGCGGCGCCAGGTCAACAGCGCGCCCTCGACGTCACCCTCGGCCAGCTGGGTGTCGCCAGTGAGGATGGTGGCGCGCACATTGGTGCGGTCGGCCTGCAGCGATTTCTCCAGCAGCGGCTTGGCCTGCTCCGGGTGCATGTGCACCAGCGCGTCCTGCGCCAGCTCGCAGTAGAACTGGGCGATTTCCTTCTGGCGCGAGCCGGCGCCGGCTTCCTGCAGCCCGTGGGCGGCGTCGATGGCGCGCGTCCACTCCTTCTCGCGCTGGAAGATCTCCAATAACGCGCGCCGCGCCTGCACCCCGTACTGGCTCTCGGTCAGGCGGTTGAAGGTTTCCTCGGCGCGGTCCAGCAGGCCGGCCTTCAGGTAGTCCATGCCCAGTTCGTACATGGCGTGGTCGTGCTGCTCCTGCGGCAGGTCGGGACGCGCCAGCAGGTTCTGGTGCACGCGGATGGCGCGCTCGGTCTCGCCGCGGCGGCGGAACAGGTTGCCGAGCGCGAAGTGCATATCGGCCGTTTCCGGGTCCAGGCGTACGATCTCGATGAAGGCGTCCACCGCCTTGTCGGGCTGGTCGTTGAGCAGGAAGTTCAGGCCCTTGAAATAGCCGCGCGGCAGGCTGCGCGATTCCGACACCAGTTGGCGTATGTCGACGCGCGCCGCGATCCATCCCAGGCCGAAAAAGACCGGGATGCCCAATAACCACCAGAGTTCAAATTCCATGCTGTTTTATTGATTGTGTTACGGGAGATGCCGCCATCACTGGGCGTTGACGCCGTCCGGCTGCGGCTGCGCCTGGGCTTGCAGGGCCGATGCCTGCAGCGTATGGATGGTGGTCTTGTGCTTGCTGGTTTCGCGCCGGTGGCGGAACACGGTAGGGGTCAGCGCCAGTACGCCGAGGGCGGCGCCGGCCACGAAAAAGCCCAGCAGCATCAGCACCAGGGGGCCGCGCAAGTCATAGTGGAGGAACAGGTGCAGGTCCACTTCCTGCGTATTTTTCAGGGCAAAACCAAAAAACAAGACGAAAAGAACGAACCCGATCAGGGTGGAGATCACTTTCATTAGCCTGCTTCCTGTTCAGTTGTTTCCGAAGAGCGCCAGTATGGCACCAGAACCTCAATACGGCAAAAAAAAAGCGGCATCCAGGGACGCCGCTTTTTTGTCTCGATGCTGCCAGATGCTTCAGTCCTCGATGATGGGCTGGCCCACCATCGCATCTACCCGTTCGCGCAACTGCTTGCCGGGCTTGAAGTGCGGTACCCGTTTTTCCGGCACCATCACCTTGTCGCCCGATTTCGGGTTGCGCCCGATGCGCGGCGGCCTGCTGTTGAGGGCAAAGCTGCCGAAGCCGCGGATCTCGATGCGCTGACCGCTCGCCAGGGCGTTGGTCATCGCATCAAGGATGGTCTTGACGGCGTATTCCGCATCTTTGGCCACCAGCTGAGAGTAACGCTCAGCCAGGCGGTTGATCAATTCGGACTTGGTCATCTGGCGGCCGCCGAATTAGTTCTTGTTGTCGAACTTGGCTTTCAGCAGCGCGCCCAGGCTGGTGGTGCCGGAGGCGGCGTTGCTGTCGGTGGCGGCCATCTTCTGCATGGCTTCCGCGGTTTCAGCATTGTCTTTCGCTTTGATCGACAGCTGGATGCTGCGGGCTTTGCGATCGATGTTGATCACCAGGGCTTCCACGGTGTCGCCCACTTTCAGGTGGGTGCCGGCATCTTCCACGCGGTCGCGCGAGATTTCCGAAGCGCGCAGGTAGCCTTCGACTTCATCGGACAGCTGGATCACGGCGCCTTTCGGCTCCACCGATTTCACGGTGCCGGAGACCAGCGAGCCTTTGTCGTTCAGGGCGGCGAAGTTGTTGAACGGGTCGCCTTCCAGCTGCTTCACGCCCAGGGACACGCGCTCGCGCTCGACGTCGATGGCCAGGACCACGGCTTCCAGCTCGTCGCCTTTCTTGAACTTGCGCACGGCTTCTTCGCCCGGCTCGGTCCACGACAGGTCGGACAGGTGCACCAGGCCGTCGATGTTGCCAGCCAGGCCGATGAACACGCCGAAGTCGGTGATCGACTTGATGGCGCCCTTCACTTTGTCGCCTTTCTTGTGGGTCACGCCGAAGTCGTCCCAAGGATTGGCCTTGCACTGCTTCATGCCCAGGGAGATACGGCGACGCTCTTCGTCGATCTCCAGGACCATGACTTCGACTTCGTCGCCCAGCTGCACGACCTTGTTCGGGGCCACGTTCTTGTTGGTCCAGTCCATTTCCGACACGTGGACCAGGCCTTCGATGCCTTGTTCCACTTCCACGAACGCGCCGTAGTCGGTCAGGTTGGTCACTTTACCGAACAGGCGGGTGCCTTGCGGGTAGCGACGCGACAGGCCGGTCCAGGGATCGTCGCCCAGCTGCTTCACGCCCAGCGAAACACGGTTCTTCTCTTGGTCGTATTTCAGCACTTTGGCGGTGATCTCTTGACCCACGGTCAGCACTTCCGACGGGTGACGCACGCGGCGCCATGCCAGGTCGGTGATGTGCAGCAGGCCGTCGATGCCGCCCAGGTCCACGAACGCGCCGTAGTCGGTGATGTTCTTCACGACGCCGGTCACCACGGTGCCTTCTTTCAGGGTTTCCATCAGCTTCTGGCGCTCTTCGCCCATGGAAGCTTCGATCACGGCGCGGCGCGACAGCACCACGTTGTTACGCTTGCGATCCAGCTTGATGACCTTGAATTCCAGGGTCTTGCCCTCGAACGGGGTGGTGTCTTTCACGGGACGGGTGTCGACCAGCGAACCCGGCAGGAAGGCGCGGATGCCGTTGGTCAGGACGGTCAGGCCGCCTTTGACTTTGCCGTTCACGGTACCGACGACGATCTCGCCGGATTCCATTGCTTTTTCCAGAGCCAGCCACGAAGCCAGGCGCTTGGCCTTGTCGCGCGACAGGATGGTATCGCCGAAACCATTTTCCAGCGATTCGATGGCCACGGAAACGAAGTCGCCTACTTTGACTTCCAGTTCGCCCTGGTCATTCTTGAATTCTTCGACGGGGATGAAAGCTTCCGATTTCAGGCCGGCGTTGACGATCACGAAGTTGTGATCCAGACGAACGACTTCAGCCGAAATTACTTCGCCAGAGCGCATGTCTTGACGCGACAGGGACTCTTCAAAAAGGGCTGCAAAACTTTCCATATTAAAAACACTTCCAAGTTATCCAGTAAGGCTCGCACGATGCGACTTCAACTGGGTTGAGGTTGATCACACGTTTCCGCACGCAGAGGCTTTGCGAAAACACCAACTATTTGCCGATGGCCGCATACCACCGCAACACCTGATCGACCGCCTCGTCGGCGTTCATATTCGAGGTATCCAGCACATGCGCCCCCTCTGCGGGGACCAGCGGCGCGATGGCCCGGTTCGTATCCCGGTCGTCCCGCGCCTGCAAATCCATCAGCAGGTCTTCCATATTAGCAGAAAATCCCTTGTCTATCAATTGCTTATAGCGGCGGCCCGCCCTGGCGGCCACACTGGCAGTCAAAAACACCTTGAGCGGTGCGTGCGGGAAGATCACCGAGCCCATGTCGCGCCCGTCCGCCACCAGGCCCGGGGCCCGGCGGAAGCTCAGCTGCAACCCGGTCAGCGCATGGCGCACGGCCGGCAGGGTGGCGATTTTCGATGCCGTGTTGCCCACTTCCTCGGCCCGGATGGCGTCATTGACGTTTTCCTGCGACAACAGGATATTGCCGCCCTCGAAACTGCACGGCAGGTGTTCGGCCAGCTTGGCCAGGGCGTGCTCGTCATTGAGCGCCGTGCCGCGCCGCAGGGCCTGCAGCGCCGTCAAGCGGTACAGCGCACCGGAATCCAGGTAGTGGAAGCCGAGCTTGTCGGCCACCCGGTGCGCGACGGTGCCCTTGCCGGAAGCGGTGGGGCCGTCGATGGCAATGACGGGGATCTGGGAAGTTACCATGTAGTCTATTTTGCAATGGCGGCAAAGGCCGCGAAATACTCGGGGAAGGTCTTACCCACGCACTTGGGATCGTTGATGCGCACTGCCGTGCCCTTGCGCAATGCGCCATCCAGCGATGCGAGGGAGAAACACATCGCCATGCGGTGGTCGTCGTAAGTGTCTATGGTAGCAGGCGTGAGCGTTGCGGGGGGCGTGACACGCAGGTAATCGGGTCCCTCCTCCACCGTGGCGCCCAGCTTGCGCAGCTCGGTGGCCATGGCCGCGATGCGGTCGGTTTCCTTGACACGCCAGCTGGCGATGTTGCGCAGGGTGCTGGTCCCGTCCGCGTACAGGGCGGCAATGGCAATGGTCATGGCCGCATCCGGGATGTGGTTGAAGTCGGCGTCGATGGCCTTCAGCGGCGCGCTGGCGCTGGCTTCTATCCAGTTGTCGCCCATGGTGATGGTGGCGCCCATCTGCTCCAGCGCGGCGGCAAAGCGCACGTCGCCCTGGATGCTGTCCCGGCCCACGCCCTCGACCCGCACCGGGCCGCCGGCAATGGCGCCGGCCGCCAGGAAGTAGGAGGCCGAGGAAGCATCGCCCTCGACGTGGATGGTGCCGGGCGACTGGTACACCTGGCCGGGCTGTATGGTGAAAGCGGCCCAGCCGTCCTGCTCCACCTGGACGCCGTAGCGGCGTATCAGGTTCAGGGTGATCTCGATATAGGGCTTGGAAATCAGTTCGCCGGTCACGTTGATGGTGATGGCGTGTTCGCGCGCCATCAGCGGCGCCACCATCAGCAGCGCGGTCAGGAACTGGCTGGAGACGTCGCCGCGCACCGACAGGCGCTGCGCATGGATGCTGCCCTGTTTGATGTGCAGCGGCGGATAGCCCGGGTTGCCCGTGTACTCGATGCGGGTGCCGGCCGCGTTCAGGGCGTCCACCAGGTCGCCGATGGGGCGCTCGTGCATGCGCGGCACGCCGTGCAGGGTATAGTCGCCGCCGATCACGGCCAGGGCCGCGGTCAGCGGGCGGATGGCGGTGCCGGCGTTGCCCATGAACAGGTCGGCCGACCGGTTCGGCAGCACGCCCGCCACGCCGCTGACGTGGTGGATGGTGCCGCTGGCGGTTTTCTCTTCGGTCCACTGCACGCCCAGGGAGCGCAGCGCGGCCAGCATGACGGCGGTGTCGTCCGACGCCAGCAAGTCGACGATGGCGGTCTCGCCCTGCGCCAGGGCCGACAGCAGCAGGATGCGGTTGGAGATGCTCTTGGAGCCGGGCAGGCGCACGGCGCCCTGCACGCGGGGGACCGGTTGCAGGTCCAGGTATTCGTGTTGGTTCATGATGGTTTCCTTGGACGGCGGCTAGTCCGCCTGGTCCTTGTTCTGCGGCGCTTCGGCCGCCTCGATGGCGCTGATCCACTGGTGGCGCGCGCGCTGGGCGTTGCCGTACACGGCTTCCAGCCCGGCGCCGTCGCCGGCCGCCAGCAGCGCGCGCAGGCGCCCCAGCTGCGCCAGGTAGTCATCCAGCTCGTTCAGCAGCGCGCCCTGGTTGGCCAGGCTGATGTCGCGCCACATCTCCGGCGAGGAACCGGCAATGCGGGTGAAATCGCGGAAGCCGCTGGCCGCGTACTGGAACAGCAAATCGGCGTGCGGCTTGCGTGCGATGTCGTCCACCAGGCCGTAGGCCAGCAAGTGCGGCAAATGGCTGACGGCGGCAAACACCTGGTCGTGCTCCTGCGGCGCCAGGCGGTGGATGATGGCGCCGCAGGCGCGCCAGGCGGCCGCCACCCGTTCGACGTCGGCTTCGCTGTTTTCCGGCAGCGCCGTGATCACGGTCTTCTTGCCGATGTAGAGGTCGACGATGGCCGCTTCCGGGCCGTTGGTCTCGCGCCCGGCAATCGGATGGCCAGGCACGAACTGGCCGACCCTGGCGCCCAGGGCGGCGCGCGCGGCGGCCACCACGTCGGACTTGGTGCTGCCGGCGTCGGTGACCACCGTGCCCGGCTGCAGGTGCGGGGCGATGGCTTCCAGGATGCGGCCGGTCTGCGCCACCGGCGCGGCCAGCAGCACCAGGTCGGCGCCGTCCAGGGCGGCGGCCATGCCGTCGCCGATCTGGTCGATGATGCCCAGTTCCAGCGCCTTGTGCAGGGAAGCAGCGGAGCGGCCCATGCCGACCACGGTGCGCACGGCGCCGGCCTGCTTGAGGGCGCGCGCAAACGAGCCGCCTATCAGGCCGACGCCGAAGATGACGACCTTGTTCAGCACTGGCGTCATGCCGGGGCCTGGTCCAGCGCCTTGCGCAGGGCCGCGATGAAGGCTGCGTTTTCTTCCGGCAGGCCGATGGAGATGCGCAGCCACTCGGGCAAGCCGTAGTTGCCGACCGGGCGCACGATCACGCCCTGCTTGAGCAGCGCCAGGTTGACGCGGGCGCCGGCCGCCAGGTCATTGCCGACCTTGACCAGCACGAAGTTGCCATACGAAGGCACATATTCCAGGCCCAGCTGCTCGAAGGCCGCCACCAGCTGCCGGTAGCCGGCCTGGTTGTTGGCGGCGCCGCGCTCCAGGAACTCGCTGTCGTTCAGGGCCGCGATGGCGGCCGCCTGGGCCAGCGAATTGACGTTGAAGGGCTGGCGGATGCGGTTCATCAGATCGGTCAGCGCCGGCTGGGCAATGGCGTAGCCGACCCGCAGGCCGGCCAGGCCGTAGGCCTTGGAGAAGGTGCGCGAGACCAGCAGGTTGGAATACTTCTTGACCCACGCGGCCGACTCGAACTGATCCTCCTTGGACAGGAATTCGTTGTAGGCCTCGTCCAGCACCACCACCACGCGGGCCGGCACTTTGGACAGGAAGTCCTCGATCTCGGCGGCCGGGATGAAGGTGCCGGTCGGGTTGTTCGGATTGGCGATGAACAGCAAACGGGTATCGTCCGCGATGGCGGCCAGCATGGCCGGCAGGTCGTGGCCATGGTTCTTGGCCGGCACCACGATGTGGCGCGCGCCCACGCCCTGGGTGGCCAGCGCGTACACGGCAAACGAATACTGCGAATACACCACCGACTGGCCGCGCTCGACGAAGGCATGGGCGGCGATTTCCAGGATGTCGTTGCTGCCGTTGCCCAGCGTGAGCCAGTCGGCCGGCACGTCGTAGCGCTGCGACAGCGCGCCTTTCAGGTCGAAGCCGTTGGCGTCCGGGTAGCGCCCCAGCTCGGCGGCGGCGGCCGCCATGGCGCGCTGGGCCGATTGCGGCACGCCGAACGGATTTTCGTTGGAGGCCAGCTTGACGATGCTGGCCTCCTCCAGGCCGAATTCGCGCGCCACTTCGGCGATCGGTTTGCCGGCCTGATAGGGGGCGATGGCGCGGACGTAGTCAGGGCCGTAGTTGTTGGACATGGTGTCTCCGTATAAGTTAAGTGAGGCTGACGGGATAGGAACCCAGCACCTTGAAGAAGGCGGCGTTGCCTTGCAGCTGCTCCAGTGCTTTGGCAACCGAGGCATCCTGCACATGGCCTTCCACGTCGACGTAGAAATAGTATTCCCAGTTGCCGTTGCGGGCCGGGCGCGATTCGAAGCGCGTCATCGACACATTGTTCAGCGCAAGCGATTCCAGCAGGCGGTACACGGAACCGGCCTTGTGCGGGGCGGCCAGCGCGATCGAGGTGCGGTCCTTGCCGGATGGCCCGGGCTGCAGCTGGCCGATCACGGCAAAACGGGTGCGGTTGTGCGGATCGTCCTGGATGTTGGCCTTGATGGTGCCCAGGCCGTAGCGCACCCCGGCCCGCTCGCCGGCAATCGCGGCGATGGTATGGTCGTCGCGTGCCATGCGCGCCGCCTCGGCATTGGACGACACGGCGCGGCGCTCGATGTCGGGGTAGTTATTGTTGAGCCAGATCTGGCACTGGGCCAGGGCCTGGGCGTGGGCGCAGATGGCGGTCACGCCCTCCATGTTGCCGGTGCCGGTCAGCAGGCTGTGGCGCACCGCGATGGCCACTTCGCCGCTGATGCTGAGCGGCGTGTGCAGCAGCAGGTCCAGGGTGCGGCCGATGGCGCCCTCGGTGGAATTTTCCACCGGGACCACGCCGAATTCGGCGGTGCCGGCCTCGGTGGCGCGGAACACTTCGTCGATGTTACCGCAGGCCAGCACGTCGACGGCGCTGCCGAACTGCTGGTACACGGCCTGCTCGCTGTAGGTGCCGGCCGGGCCCAGGAAGGCCACCGTGACGCGCTTTTCCAGCGAGCGGCAGGCCGACATGATTTCGCGGAAGATGGTCTGCACTTCCGTGTCGCCCATGGGGCCGGGGTTGCGCTCGGCTACGCCGCGCAGCACCTGGGCCTCCCGCTCGGGGCGGAACACGGGCGCATTGGTCTCGGCCTTCACGTGGCCCACTTCCTGCGCCACCCTGGCGCGGCGGTTCAGCAGGTCCAGGATCTGCGCGTCTATGCTGTCGATCTGTTCGCGCAGCGGTTTGAGTTTGTCTGTCATGGGTCAGCGTCCGGCAAATTCGTTCAGGTAGTCGACCAGCGCCTGCACGCCTTCCAGCGGCATGGCGTTGTAGATCGATGCACGCATGCCGCCGACGGACTTGTGGCCCTTCAGTTGCAGCAGGCCGCGCGCCTTGGCGCCGGCCAGGAATTCCTCGTTCCTGCTTTCATCCTTCAGGTAGAAGGGCACGTTCATGCGCGAGCGGTTGGCCGGCGCGACGCGGTTCTGGTAAAAATCGTCCTGGTCCAGGCAGGCGTACAGCAGCGCCGCCTTCTGTTTGGCGCGGCGCTCCATCTCGGCCACGCCGCCCTGGCGCTTGAGCCACTGGAACACCAGGCCGGCAATGTAGATGCCGTAGGTGGGCGGGGTGTTGTACATGGAGTCGTTATCGGCCACCAGCTTCCAGTCGAAGGCCGACGGACACACCGGCAAGGCCTTGCCCAGCAAGTCCTCGCGCACGATGACGATGGTGACCCCGGCCGGGCCAATGTTCTTCTGGGCCCCGGCGAAGATCACACCGTATTTCGAGACGTCGATCACGCGCGACAGGATGTGCGAGCTCATGTCGGCCACCAGCAGCGTGTCCGTGGCGATGGGCTCGTCGAGGTCGAACTCGACCCCGTCTATGGTCTCGTTGGTACACATGTGCAGGTAGGCCGCGCCCGGCGTCAGCTTCCAGTCCGACTGCGGCGGAACCTGGCTGTAGCGCTGCGCCTGCGAGGAGGCGGCAACGTTGACGGTGGCGTACTTGGCGGCTTCCTTGAGGGACTTGCCGGACCACGAACCGGTATGGATGAAATCGATGACGGCTGGCTGCGGCTTGTGGCCCACCAGATTCAGGGGCACGATGGCGTTTTGCGACAAACCGCCACCCTGCATGAACAATATCTTGTAATTGTCCGGTACTGCCAGCAGCTCGCGCAGGTCGCGCTCGGCTGCCTTGTAGATCGAAATGAATTCCGGTCCGCGGTGGCTCATCTCCATCACCGACATGCCGCTGCCATGCCAGTGCAGCATTTCGGCGGCAGCCTGGGCCAGCACTTCCTTGGGCAGGACGGCAGGACCGGCGGAGAAGTTATAAATCTGAGTCACGTTGGATTCCTTATCAGAGAGGTGTTACTTGGCTGGTTGCTGCATCTTCTGCAGCATCGGGCCGAGGCGGCGCTGGACTACCTGCTGGCCGACCTGCATGCCCTCGCCCATCAGCCTGGGCATGGTGGCCAGCATCTTGGCGCCCACCGGGGTGCGGTAGAAGGCGGCGATCTGCTTCAGCTCATCGGGACTGAAGTTGCGCGCATAGATAGGCACGGTTTCGGCCAGGATTTCGTCCACCAGCGTCGGGTCGTTGACCAGGTCCTGCACGCTGCTGATGGCTTGCGGCATTGAGGCTTCCATCCGCGCCAGGGCTTTCTGCTTGTCTTCGGCGCTCATCTGGAGATTGTTGTTGATGGCAGCCTCGGCGCTGGCGCGCATGGAGGCGCCGATGTTTTGCGACATCTGCTGCATCACGCTCAGCATGAGGGTGCGGTAGTTCATCGCCTCGAACAGTTCCCGGGCGGCGGCGGTGGCGGCCGGATCGACGGCTGCAGGTGCGGATGCCTGCGCCTGCGCCAAGGCCGGCACGGCGCCGATCAGCGCCAGCGACGTGATCAAGCTTGCTACGATTGTTTTCATCTCATCACCTCAAAAGAAAAACGGGGCCAGTCCGCGCCGCATGACGCGACAGACCTGGCCCCGCTGGCCCGAACTCACGCCCGGGATGGCTCCGTCTTACTCGGCTGCGCCGTCTTCCGGCCTGGCGTCCGGACCCGGTTCCAGCTCGACTTCGTCGATATCGGTTTCCACCACGCGCTGCAGGCCGGACAGGCGGGTGCCGTCTTCCACCGCGATCAGGGTCACGCCCTGGGTGGCGCGGCCCATTTCGCGGATCTCGGCCACGCGGGTGCGTATCAGCACGCCGCCGGTGGTGATCAGCATGATCTCGTCGGACGAATCGACCAGGGTGGCCGCCACCACCTTGCCGTTGCGTTCGGAGGTCTGGATCGCGATCATGCCCTTGGTGCCGCGTCCATGGCGGGTGTACTCGGTGATCGGGGTGCGCTTGCCGTAGCCGTTCTCGGTCGCGGTCAGCACCGACTGCTGCTCGTTCTCGGCCACCAGCAGTGCGATCACGCGCTGGCCCTCTTCCAGGTTCATGCCGCGCACGCCGCGCGCGTTGCGGCCCATGGGGCGCACGTCGTTCTCGTCGAAGCGCACCGCCTTGCCGGCGTCCGAGAACAGCATCACGTCGTGCTGGCCGTCGGTCAGGGCGGCGCCGATCAGGAAGTCGCCCTCGTCCAGGTCGACCGCGATGATGCCGGCCTTGCGCGGGTTGCTGAAATCGGTCAGCGGGGTTTTCTTCACGGTGCCCAGGCTGGTGGACATGAACACGTAGTGGTCTTCGGGGAAGGTGCGGTTTTCGCCCGACAGCGGCAGCACCACGGTGATCTTCTCGTTGTCGGCCAGCGGGAACATGTTCACGATGGGCTTGCCGCGCGAGTTGCGCGAGCCCTGCGGCACTTCCCACACCTTCAGCCAGTACAGGCGGCCGCGGTTGGAGAAGCACAGGATGTAGTCGTGCGTGTTGGCGATGAACAGCTGGTCTATCCAGTCCTCGTCCTTGGTGGCCATGGCCTGTTTGCCGCGTCCGCCGCGCTTCTGGGCGCGGTATTCGGAAATCGGGGTGGCCTTCATGTAGCCGGTGTGCGACAGGGTCACCACCATATCCTGCGGCGTGATCAGGTCTTCGGTGCCCAGGTCGGTGGCGTTGTGCTCGATGCTGGAACGGCGCGGGTCCTTGGCGGCGTCGCCGAACTCGTTCTTGATCGCCGTCATTTCGTCGACGATGATGGTGGTCACGCGCTCGGGCTTGGCCAGGATGTCCAGCAGGTCGGCGATTTCGGCCATCACGTCCTTGTATTCGTTGACGATCTTGTCCTGTTCCAGGCCGGTCAGGCGCTGCAGACGCATCTGCAGGATTTCCTGGGCCTGTTCATCGGACAGCTTGTACATGCCATCGCCTTGCAGGCCGTAGTGCTTGGGCAGGTGCTCGGGGCGGAAGGCGTTGACGCCGCCCGGGTTGTCCTCGCCGGTGCGGGCCAGCATTTCGCGCACCAGGGACGAGTCCCAGGAGCGCTCCATCAGGCCGGCCTTGGCCACCGGCGGCGTGGGCGCCGCCTTGATGATGGCGATGAAGTCGTCGATATTGGCCAGCGCCACGGCCAGGCCTTCCAGCACGTGGCCGCGCTCGCGCGCCTTGCGCAGCTCGAACACGGTGCGGCGCGTCACCACTTCGCGGCGGTGCGACAGGAAGCAGGACAGCATTTCCTTCAGGTTCAACAGGCGCGGCTGGCCATCGACCAGGGCCACCATGTTCATGCCGAAGGTGTCCTGCAGCTGGGTCTGTTTATACAGGTTGTTCAGCACCACTTCCGGCACTTCACCGCGCTTGAGCTCGATGACCACCCGCATGCCCGACTTGTCGGACTCGTCGCGGATCTCGGAGATGCCATCCAGCTTCTTCTCGCGCACGTTCTCGGCGATGCGCTCAAGCAGCGACTTCTTGTTGACCTGGTAGGGCAGCTCGTCGATGATGATGGCGGTGCGCCCGCCATCCTTGCCGTATTCCTCGAAGTGGGTCTTGGCGCGCATGACCACGCGGCCACGTCCCGTGCGGTAGCCTTCACGCACGCCGGAAATGCCGTAGATGATGCCGCCGGTGGGGAAGTCGGGCGCCGGGATCAGTTCGATCAGCTCGTCGATGGAGCAGTCCGGGTTGCGCAGCACGTGCAGGGCGCCGTTGACCACTTCGCCCAGGTTGTGCGGCGGGATGTTGGTGGCCATGCCCACCGCGATGCCGGACGAGCCGTTGATCAGCAAGTTGGGAATGCGGGTCGGCAGCACCGTCGGCTCTTTTTCCTTGCCGTCGTAGTTGGGCTGGAAGTCGACCGTGTCCTTCTCGATGTCGGCCAGCAGTTCGCTGGAAATCTTGTCCAGGCGGCACTCGGTATAACGCATGGCAGCGGCGCTGTCGCCGTCCACCGAGCCGAAGTTGCCTTGGCCATCGACCAGCATGTAGCGCAGCGAGAAGTCCTGCGCCATGCGCACCAGGGTATCGTAAATCGAGGCGTCGCCGTGCGGGTGGTATTTACCCATGGTGTCGCCCACCACGCGGGCGCACTTCACGTAGGCGCGGTTCCACACGTAGTTCGATTCGTGCATGGAGTACAGCACGCGGCGGTGCACCGGCTTGAGGCCGTCGCGCACATCCGGCAAGGCGCGGCCCACGATCACGCTCATGGCGTAGTCGAGGTAGCTCTTGCGCATCTCTTCTTCGAGGGAAATTGGAATTGTTTCTTTTGCGAATTGATCCATGGGCGGGACTATCGATCTGTGACTTGGTTAACACCGGACGGCAAGCTGGCGATTTTATCATGGGCGTCCGGACGCCAGCACTATTTGCTCCTGGCCCCGGGAACGCCGCTGTTGACAGGCTTGTAATCGGCATGACATATAAGTCAATTACCATGCCGACTACCGTTGCAACAAAACAACATATTGGTAAGCTACAGAATGGGGCATGGTTGGTCCGTTCTGTGCCAAATTGGCGCATGTGGCAAAATGGTTCAGAAGTCAATTGCTTGTATCGCAAGCGGAAATCAAGCGCCAGATTGGTGCGTGGTAGAATTCCGGCCACGTTTCACGACGTCGCGCAGTTTTCTGCAGATATCACCCCCGAAAGGAAGAAAAATATGAATAAACTGATTTCGATTCTCGCTGTGTCGGCGGCTTTCGCCGGCGCGGCCGTAGCGCAAACCCCGACCGCCCCGCCGTACGCTCCCGTGACCCAGGACATCAAGGCCCCGACCCCGAAAAGCGCCTACGTGCAGGACGCGCGCGGCGTGATCGCCCGCGATCCGTTCGGCCTGTGCTGGCGCACCGGCTACTGGACCCCGGCCGACGCCGTGCCCGGTTGCGACCTGCCGATCTGCGTGGAACCCGAGAAACTGGAAAACGGCAAGTGCGTAGCCCCGCCGCCGCCGCCGGCCCCCGCCCCGGCGCCTGCCCCGGCACCGGCACCGGCACCGAAACCGGCTCCGGTCCCGACCGCACAGAAAGTCAGCTTCGCCGCCGACGCCTTCTTCGACTTCGACAAGGCCGTCCTGAAACCGGAAGGCAAGGCCAAGCTGGACGAACTGACCGGCAAGCTGAGCAGCATCAACCTGGAAGTCATCATCGCCGTGGGCCACACCGACTCCGTCGGCACCGACGAGTACAACCAGAAGCTGTCGGTGCGCCGCGCCGAAGCCGTCAAGGCCTACATCGTCTCCAAGGGCGTGGACGCCAACCGCGTCTACACCGAAGGCAAGGGCGAGAAGCAACCGGTGGCCGATAACAAGACCGCCGAAGGCCGCGCCAAGAATCGCCGCGTGGAAATCGAAGTGGTCGGCACCTCGAAGTAATCCACAGCCTGGCTGATATGCCGCCCGCGCCCTCGTGGCCGGGCGGCATTTTTTTTGCCGGTCCCGGCCGGCACCCGCGCGTGCTCCCTGCCCCGCGCAAAATCCGCTATGATGCGGGACTATGAACGCAGACCCTCTCGAACTCCAAAAATTCTCCGAACTGGCCCACCGCTGGTGGGATCCGACCTCGGAATTCCGTCCCCTGCACGAAATCAATCCGCTGCGCCTGGAATGGATCAACGCGCGCGCCCCGCTGGCGGGCAAGAACGTGATCGACATCGGCTGCGGCGGCGGCATCCTGAGCGAGTCCATGGCGCGCAAGGGCGCCACCGTGACCGGCATCGACCTGTCGGAAAAGGCGCTCAAGGTGGCCGACCTGCACAGCCTGGAATCGGGCGTGGCGGTGCGCTACAAGCTGATCTCGGCCGAGGACATGGCGGCCCAGGAGCCGGGCCAGTTCGACGTGGTCACCTGCATGGAAATGCTGGAGCACGTGCCGGACCCGGGCGCCGTGGTGCGCGCGGCCGCCGCCCTGGCCAAGCCGGGCGGCCAGGTGTTCTTCTCCACCCTGAACCGCAACCTGAAGGCCTATCTGTTTGCCGTGATCGGCGCCGAATACGTGCTGCGCCTGCTGCCCAAGGGCACCCACGACTACGGCAAATTCATCACCCCGGCCGAACTGTCGCAGTACGTGCGCAGCGCCGGGCTGGAGGTGGCCGGCCTGAAAGGCATGGGCTACAATCCGCTGACCAAGGTGTACTCGCTGAACGGCGACACCAGCGTCAACTACCTGATGGCGACCCGCCGTCCCCTGTGATACGCCGGCGGCCGCGCGCCGCCTTCCCCTGCGCTCCCCGACCATGAGCCCCAGCATGAGCCTGCCTTCCCTGCCCTCCCTGCCCCCTGTTCCAAGCGCCATCCTGTTCGACCTGGACGGCACCCTGGCCGACACTGCGCCCGACCTGGCCGCCGCCGTCAACCAGTTGCGCAGCGACCGCGGGCTGGAGCCTGCCGACTACGCCCTGCTACGTCCCACCGCCTCGGCCGGCGCGCGCGGCATGATAGGCGCCGCCTTCGGCCTGGGCCCGGAAGACGACGGCTTTGCCGAGCTGCGCGACGCCTTCCTGGCCAACTACGAGGCCGCCATCGCCGTGCACAGCCGCCTGTTCGACGGCGTGCCGGAACTGCTGGCCGGCATAGAACAAGCCGGCCTGGCCTGGGGCGTGGTGACCAACAAGCACGCCCGCTTCACCGTGCCGCTGCTGCCGTTGATCGGCCTGGGCCACGCCGCCTGCGCCATCTCCGGCGACACCACGGCCCACCCCAAGCCGCATCCGGCGCCGCTGCTGGAGGCTGCACGCCGCCTCGGCCTGGCGCCGCAGCAGTGCTGGTACGTGGGCGACGACCTGCGCGACATCCAGGCCGGACGCGCGGCCGGCATGGCCACCGTGGCCTGCGCCTGGGGCTATTGCGGCGGCATCGCGCCGCGCGACTGGGGCGCCGACCACCTGCTCGACACCCCGGCGGACCTGTTGGCCCTGATACGGGAAACCCTGGCCGCCGGCGCCACCCTGGCGGCCTGAACACAGGGACAAGACAATTTCCACATGGAAATATCGCGCAAGGCGTACTATACTGTCCCCATGCGCAGCACAATGACACCAGACCAGCAGGGGGAGACCGCCATGCACCCCGATCAAGCATCCATCGCCGACCAGCTGGACCCGGAAGACGCCGCCCTGCTGGCCGAACTGGGCGAGCTGAGCCTACCCGAGCCGCATGAGGAGCTGCTGCCCCATTTGCCGCTACGCAGCACGGCGCCGCAGCGCTGGACCATCACGGTGGCCGAGGCCAAGTTCCACTGGTATGACCTGATCGCCGGCTTTCCCGAGGCGCCCGACATCCGCGACCCGGTCGGACGCCAGCTGCGCCGCCTGCAGTTCGACCTGGAGGCGGCCATGGAAAAGCGCCTGCTGTACTTGGTGGTGAGCCGGCCGAAGGTGCGCTTCGACCCGGCCGGCAAGGTCAGCTGGGGCTTCTTCTCGCTCAAGCTCACCCTGCCCATCATCCTGGGCGCGGACAAGCGCGACACCCTGGCCATCGAGCTGGAGGTGCCGTTTGCCGCCACCCTGAAGAAGCCCACGGTAACGGTCAGCGAGCGCTACGTCACCCTCAACTGGGGCGGGCTGGTAGAGGCGCTTTCCATCCACGACGTGCTGCAGAACTACCCGCACCAGCTGCAGCTGCCCAGCACCGTGCACTACGTGGGCCAGACCCGCGACCCGTCCGGCCGCCTGGCCAAGGCGCGCCTGGCCGCGGTGCAAAAGATACACCAGCAGGTCAGCGACGACAACGACACCCTGCTGCTGATACAGCGCCTGAACGTCGAGATCGAGTGCGCCGATGGCGATCCCTCGGCCTGGCCGGCCAACCAGAACGCGGTGGCGGCCGACGCCCTGCTGCGCGACCGCATGGAAGTGGCGGAAGCGGCCCTGATACGCTACTTCGAGGGACCGGTCCCGCGCGGCCGGCTGGAAAAGGAAACCACGGCGCGCCGCCAGCGCCTGCGCGAGCTGCAGGACATGCACCAGTTGCAGGAGGTGCGCATCGACCTGCGGGCCGGGGACAGCAGCAGCCCCTACCACGAGCTGCAGTCGGCGGCGGCCGAGCCGTCGCGCAGCCACGTGCTGGACTGCCGGCTGTTCAATGGCGAGGTGCTGGTCACGCGCGTCCCCATCAAGCCCAAATGACGGACACCGGCACGCAATAGGACGCCGCTGTTGCCACCGTTCGTGATACATTGAAAATAATAAACTTTTCAATTTATCATCAACAAGGGATCACGATGAGCGACAGCGCCCACGAATTGAGCGAACTGGTACGGCAGCAGGAAGCGGCCATCCTGGAACAATGGCTGCAACACCAGGCGGCCGCCACGCACCGCGGCGACGACGAGCGCGCGCGCCAGGCCAGCCGCCAGTTCCTGGCCCTGCTGCCGGACGCCATCCGCAGCGGCGGCGTGGACGACATCGACGGCCGCGCCTGGGACGAGACGCGCGCCCTCCTGGCCGACATTTCCACCACCCGCGCGCGCCAGGGCTCCACGCCCTCGGAAACCGCCACCTTCGTGTTCTCGCTCAAGCAAGCCCTGTTTGCCGTGCTGCGCGGCGCCTACGCCGGCCAGGCCGAACGCCTGGCGGACAGCACCTGGCACATCAGCAGCCTGCTCGACAAGCTGGGCCTGTACACCATGGAAGTGTTCCAGAAAAGCCGCGACCAGATCATCGCGCGCCAGCAGCAGGAACTGCTGGAACTGTCGACCCCGGTGGTCAAGCTGTGGAAGGACGTGCTGGCCCTGCCCCTGATCGGCACCCTGGACAGCTCGCGCACCCAGGTGGTGATGGAAAGCCTGCTGGAAAAGATCGTCGAGACCGGCGCCGCCATCGCCATCATCGACATCACCGGCGTGCCCACCGTGGACACCCTGGTGGCCCAGCACCTGATGAAGACCATCGCCGCCGCCCGCCTGATGGGCGCCGACTGCATCATCAGCGGGATCCGCCCGCAAATCGCCCAGACCATCGTGCACCTGGGCGTGAACCTGGAAGACGTGGTGACCAAGGCCACCCTGGCCGACGCCTTCACGCTGGCGCTGGGACGCCTGGGCGCCTCCATCGTGCAATCCTGAGGCGGCAATGGAACGCATCCCCATACTGCGCATCGGCAAGCTTTTGCTGGTGTCGATACAGGTCGACATGCATGACCGCCTGGCCATGGCGCTGCAGGACGACCTGACCGAACGCATCGTGCAGGAGCACGCCAAAGGCGTGCTGATCGACATCTCCGCGCTGGACCTGGTCGATTCCTTCATCGGCCGCATGATCAGCAACACGGCCGCCATGGCGCGCGTGCTGGACGCCGAGACCGTGCTGGTCGGCATGCAGCCGGCGGTGGCCATCACCCTGGTCGAACTGGGCCTGACCCTGCCCGGCGTGAAGACTGCCCTCAATGTCGAGAAGGGCATGGCGCTGCTCGGGAAGCTGGGCGGATGATGCTAACCATGGGCATGGCCGCTCCTGCTCCGGAGGTACGCTTCGATACGCCGCTGCTGCGGCCGCGCCCGCAGCAGGTGGTGGACAGCGCCACCCTGCCGCTGACCCTGGACGAACACGTGGTCGGGCTGCGCAAGCTGGTGCGCGAGCGCGCCATCGCACTGAAGCTGAGCCTGGTAGACCAGACCAAGCTGGTGACGGCCGCCAGCGAACTGGCGCGCAACACCATCAAGTATGGCGGCGGCGGCAAGGTGCTGATGGTGACCCTGGACGATGGCCTGCGGCGCGGCCTGCGCCTGGTGTTCGTGGACGACGGTCCCGGCATCGCCGACGTCCAGCTGGCCCTGCGCGACGGCTACACCAGCGGCGGCGGGCTGGGACTGGGACTGGGCGGCGCCAAGCGCCTGGTCGACGACTTCGACATCGATACCCAGGCGGGAGCGGGCACCGCTGTCGCCATCACCAAATGGAAAAACTGAATCACTCCGGCCAGCCGCACGCCGCCCTGCGCATCACCCATGGCAGCGACGTGGCGGCGGCGCGCCGCGCAGGCGCCGCCCTGGCCCGCGAAGCCGGCCTGGACGAGGTACGCGCCGGCCACCTGGCCATCGTGCTGAGCGAGGCCGCCAGCAACATCGTCAAGCATGCCGGCGAGGGGCTGATGCTGCTGCGCGTGATCGAAGCGGGCGAGCGGCGCGGGATCGACGTGCTGGCCCTGGACCAGGGCCCCGGCATCGCCAGCCTGGCGCTGGCCATGCGCGACGGCGTCTCCAGCGCCGGCACGGCCGGCACTGGCCTGGGCGCGCTGCGCCGCCTGTCCGACCACTTCGACGCCATCGCCCCGCGCGGCAAGGGCGCCGCCTTCCACCTGCAGGTGTGGCAGGCGCCGCCGGCCCACCTGGCCTGGGCCGCGCAGACGGCCGCAGTCCTGGCGGCGGCGCCGGCCGACTCCACCGGGCCGGCCCAGGACGGCCACGGCGCGGCGGCGCCGGCCATCCCCGGCGTCCGGGCCGGCGGCGCGCCGCCGGAAGGCCGCAGCGGCGGCGCCGCCAGCCTGGCCCTGATGGGTGAGAATGTCAGCGGCGACGCCTGGGCCGTGGCGCGCCAGCGCCGCGCCACCACCCTGATGGTGGTGGACGGCCTGGGCCACGGCAGCGAAGCGGCCAAGGCCGCGCAAGCCGCCGTGGACGCCCTGGCCGAGCAGCCGGGCCGCGCGCCCGCCGCCCACATCGAGGCCTGTCACCTGGCCCTGCGCGCCACGCGCGGGGCGGCGGTGGCGGTGGCGCAGTGGGAGCCGCAGGCGCGCCAGCTGCGCTTTGCCGGCATCGGCAACATCACTGCCTGCCTGCTGGACGCCCACGGGCGGCGCCAGCTGATCTCGCACAACGGCATCGTCGGCCACAACATGCGCAAGGTGCAGGAATTCAGCCTGGCCGCCGCGCCCGGCGACCTGCTGGTGATGCACAGCGACGGCATCAGCACGCAATGGGACCTGGCCCAGTATCCGGGCCTGTACGGAGCCGCGCCGGCGCTGGCGGCCGGGGTGCTGCTGCGCGACTTCAGCCGCGGCCGCGACGATGCCTGCGTATTGGTCGAGCGGCTGGGAGAGGCGCCATGAGCGCCATCCAGCGCCTGCTGCAGGTCGTCCTCGATGGCGAGGAGGACGTGGTGCTGGTGCGCCAGCGCGCGCGCCAGGTCTCCAGCCTGCTGGGCTTCGGCATGCAGGACCAGGTGCGTATCGCCACCGCCGTGTCCGAGGTGGCGCGCTGCGCCGTGGGCCGCGCCGCCAGCGGCCACGCGGGTCCGCGCCGCGCCATGTTCGCCATCCAGCCCGGCCCGCGCGGCGACACCCTGAGCGTACACATCCGCGAACTGGAAGCCGGCTACGCGACCGGCAGCGCGCAGGACGAGGCCATCGTCACCGGCAGGCGCCTGATGGACGACTGCGAAGTGCAGCGCCTGGACAGCGGCGGCCTTTGCATCGTGCTGCACAAGCTGCTGCCGCCCCATGTGCGCATCGACGGCGCGCGCCTGGCCGGGATGTCGGCGGTGCTGGTGGCCACGCCCGGCAACAGCAGCTACGCCGAACTGCAGGTGCAGAACCGCGAACTGGTCACCGCCCTGGCCGAACTGCGCGAGCGCCAGGACGACTTGCTGGCCCTGACCCGCGAGCTGGAGGACACCAACCGCGGCGTGGTGGCCCTGTACGCGGAAATCGAGGACAAGGCCGAGCGCCTGCGCAAGGCCGACGAGATGAAGTCGCGCTTCCTGTCCAACACCAGCCACGAGCTGCGCACGCCGCTGAGCTCGATCCGGGCCCTGGCCAAGCTGCTGCTGGACCGCATGGACGGCGACCTCAGCCCGGAACAGGAGCGCCAGGTGCGCTACATCGCCGACGCCGCCCACGACCTGTCCGAGCTGGTCAACGACCTGCTGGACCTGGCCAAGATCGAGGCCGGCAAGGTCGAGGTGCAGGTAGCCCCGGTCAACCTGCCGGAGTTGTTCAGCACATTGAAGGGCATGCTGCGCCCGCTGGCCACCAATCCCGAGGTGGAGCTGGTGTTCACGCCGCCGCAGGATACGGTACCGGATACGGCGCTGGAGTCGGACGAGGGCAAGCTGACCCAGATCCTGCGCAACTTCATCTCCAACGCCCTGAAATTCACCGAGCGCGGCCAGGTGCGCGTGTACCTGGCCGACAGCCCCGATCCACAGCAGCTGCGGCTGGCCGTGAGCGACACCGGCATCGGCATCGCGCCCGACCACATCGCCCTGATCTTCGAGGAGTTCGGCCAGGTCGAACACCCGCTGCAACGGCGCGCCAAGGGAACCGGACTCGGGCTACCCTTGTGCCGCAAGCTGGCCACCCTGCTGGGCGGTTCAGTGGACGTGGAAAGCCGGCCCGGCGCGGGGTCGACCTTTTTCCTGACCGTGCCGCGCCAGTACCAAGGAAGCGCCGCCGCGCAACCGGAAACGTGAAAGCTTTGCCATGCCTGCCAAACCGACCCTGATCCTGAATGTCGACGACAACGACGGCGCCCGCTACGTCAAGACCCGTATCCTGCAAAGCGCGGGCTTCGAGGTGGCCGAAGCCATCAACGGCACCGACGCCCTTGCCATGGTCAAGAGCCTGATGCCGGCCCTGGTTCTGCTGGACGTCAAGCTGCCGGACATCAACGGCATCGAGGTGTGCCGCCGTATCAAGTCCGACGCCCCCACCGCCAGCGTGCTGGTGCTGCAGACTTCGGCCGCCCTGACCGGGCGCGCCGACAAGATACGCGGCCTGGAGGGCGGCGCCGACAACTACCTGGCCGCCCCCATCGAGGCCGAAGAGCTGATCGCCAACGTCAACGCCCTGCTGCGCCTGCGCGCCACCCAGGCCGACCTGCGCGACAGCGAGGAACGCTTCCGCCAGCTGACCGACAACATCGAGGACGTGTTCTGGATGTTCGACCTGCACCATGGCGGCCTGCTGTACGTGAGCGCCGCCTACGACGCCATGTGGGGCCAGCCGCACGGCGAGCTGCGCGCCCGTCCCTGCGCCTGGCTGGAAGCCGTGCATCCGGAGCAGCGCGAGGCGGTGGGCGCGGCCTGGCAGGCCAGCCTGGCCGGCCAGCCTTACGAACAGGAGTACCGGCTGCAGCTGGCCGGCGGCGCCACCCGCTGGGTGCGCGACCGCGCCTTCGTGGTGCGCGACGCGCAAGACCAGCCGTACCGGCTGGCCCGCATCAGCAGCGATATCTCGGCGCGCAAGGAGATGGAAGGACTGCTGCACGCGGCCGACCAGAACAAGAATGCCTTCCTGGCCACGCTGGCGCACGAGCTGCGCAACCCGCTCAGCCCGATCCGCAACGCCGTCACCCTGATGCAGAACGCCAGCCCGCAGGACACCGCCGTGCACGACAAGGCGCGCCAGGTGATCACGCGCCAGGTCAACCACCTGAGCCGGCTGGTGGACGATTTGCTGGACGTGGCCCGCATTTCCGAGGGCAAGCTGGTGCTCAAGCCGGTGGAACTGGAACTGCGGTCGGTGCTGGGGCCGGCGCTGGAAACCGCCGCCCCCATGATGGAACTGCGCCAGCACCAGCTGGAGGTGCAGCTGCCGCCCGAGCAGGTGTGGCTGAGCGGCGACCCGGTGCGGCTGGCCCAGGCCATCGGCAACCTGCTGCACAACGCCGCCAAGTTCACCCCGCAGGGTGGCCATGTGCGGCTGACGGTGTCGCTGGCGCAGCAGGGCAGGGTGCGCATCGCGGTGCACGACAACGGCATCGGCATCACCGACTACAACCTGCCGCGCATCTTCAACATGTTCACCCAAGGGGCGTTTGCGCCGGACCGCGCCCACGACGGCCTGGGCATAGGCTTGTCGCTGGTGTCCACCCTGGTGCGCCTGCACGGCGGCCAGGTGCTGGCCGAAAGTCCCGGCATCGACCAGGGCAGCACCTTCATCATCGAGCTGCCGGTGCTGCGGGTGCAGGCCAGCGCCCCGCCCGCGCCGGCCGCGGCGCCCGCGCCCGGGCCAGCCCCGGAGCGCGGCCAGCGCCGCCTGCTGCTGGTGGACGACAACCTCGATTCGGTCGAGATCATGGCCGAGCTGATGCGCGCCCTCGGCTGCGAAGTGGAAGTGGCGTCCGATTCGGCCCAGGCCCTGCGCCTGGCCCGGGAGCTGCGCCCGGACGCCATCGTGCTCGATATCGGCCTGCCGGACATGGATGGCTACACCCTGGCGCGCCTGCTGCGCGAACAGCCGGAGCTGGCCGGAGTGCGGCTGGTGGCCCATACCGGCTATGGCGCCCCCCAGGACCGCAAGCGCAGCGCCGACGCCGGCTTCGACTTCCACCTGGTAAAGCCGGCCAATATCGACGAGCTGCAGCGCGCCATCGGCAACAAGTAGCGGTACGCTGTCACAAACGGACCGCCTGGTCCGTCTGGTCATGGTCCGCACTACAATGGAGCCGCCATGACCGATCTCACCACTTTCACCCTGCACCGCCCGCGCCTGTACGCCCTGGCCTACCGCATGCTGGGCACCCGCGCCGACGCCGAGGACGTGCTGCAGGACGCCTGGCTGCGCTGGCACGGCGCCGAGCGCGATACGCTGCAGTCGCCCGAGGCCTGGCTGGTCACCGTCACCACCCGCCTGGCCATCGACCGCCTGCGGCAGCGCCAGGCCGAGCGCGAACAATACGTGGGCTGGTGGCTGCCGGAACCGCTGGTGGAACTGGATGAGCACACTCCGGAATCGGCCGCCGAACTGGCCGGCGAAGTGTCGGTCGCCCTGCTGTGGGTGCTGGAGCGCCTGTCCCCCGAGGAGCGCGCCGCCTTCCTGCTGCGCCAGGTGTTCGAGCAGGATTACGCCGACCTGGCCGACCTGCTGGGCAAGAGCGAAGCGGCCTGCCGCCAGATGGTGCACCGCGCCCGTCAGCGCGTGCAGCAGCAAACGCCGCGCTTCCAGCCCGCGCCCCAGGCGCAGCGCGCCCTGCTGGCCAGCTTCATGCAGGCGGCCCAGGGCGGCGACCGGGCCGCCATGAAGGCGCTGCTGGCCGATGACGTCACCCTGGTGGCGGACGGCGGCGGCAAGGTGCTCTCCTTTCACAAGGTGCTGCACGGCGCAGCCCGCATCGCCGGCGTGTTCTGGTCGGTCGAACACGCGCATCCCGGACGGGTACAGTACCGCGCCGCGCGCGTCAATGGCGCGCCCGGCCTGCTGCGCTATGTCGATGGCAGGATCGAGTCGGCCCAGTCCTTCGTGATCGGGGATGGCCGCATCAGCGCGGTCTACGTGGTGCGCAATCCGGACAAATTGCGGGGCTTGCCGCAGCAGCTGTCACACGGGGCCTGAGCGGGCCGTCTTACAGGCATGGAGGGCGCAACGGGCGCGCTCCGCAACCTGAAAGGCAATACCATGAGCGCACGTCTCCCCTTCTTCCAGCTGGCCCAGCCCCAGCTGCAAGCCATGATCAACCTGTCGGCCTCGGTCAAGAACAGCAGCCTCGGCCTGCGCCTGGCCGAGCTGGTATTCCTGCGCGTGTCACAGCAGAACGGCTGCGGCATGTGCATCGACATGCACTGGCGCGCCCTGCTCCAGCATGAGGCCGATCCGCGCCACCTGAACGCGGTGGCCGGCTGGCGCGAGGCGCCATTCTTCAGCGAACGGGAACGGGCCGCCCTGAACTGGGCCGAGGCCGTCAACGCGATTCCGCAGCGGGTACCGTCGGACGCCGACTTCGCCCTGCTGCGCGACCATTTCAACGACACCGAGATCGCCGAACTAAGCTACGCCATCGCCGTGATACGCGGCTGGAACGCCATCAACGTCAGCCTGCGCAATCCGATTCCGCTCGATCCGCCGCCGGGCTACTAAGCGGCCATGGTCAGCGGCGCGCCCTGCCCTATTGAGCAATGCCACCAGCCGGACCGCGCGCCGTGAGACGGTGGTACTGGCAGCGCGCCGCCAGCAGCAGGGTCTCGGCCACCTGGCCGGGGGTGCCGCCCAGGCGCCGCCTGAGCAGGCGCAGCGCCATCGCGTGGCGGCCGTCGTGGTACAGGTGGCGCACCAGGCGGCGCGCCGGCTCCGTGCGCAGCGTGGCCTGGTCGCACAGGGCCAGCCACTGCTCCAGCTGGCGGTCGTCCAGCGCGCGGTGGAAGTTGAACAGGCCATGGAAACCGAAGCTGGGACCATCCGGCCTGACGGTCTCGAAGGCGAAGCGGCGCGCCACCTCCAGCGGCGCGAAGCGCATGCCGCGCGCCTCCAGTTCGGCGCGGCGCTGCTCGCAGATCACGTAGTCTTCCGGGTGCACCTGGCCGAACGCCATGCCGGCCAGGGCGTCCACCAGGCGGCGCGAGCGCAGCGAGAAGCCACCGTTGCCGACCGCCACCGCAGCCGGCCGGTGCGCCCACGGCGCGCCGATGTAGTCGTAGCCCAGGAAGCGCGCGTCCCAGCGCTCGCCATGCAGGATGAAGCTATCCCACTGCACCACCAGCACATGGCTGCCGCTGAAGTGCCGCCCCAGTTCGCGCAGCATGAAGTCCGAGTAGGCTTCCACGGTGTTAATCGGGGCGATGGCGACTTGTTCGATGTAGTCCGGCAGTTCGAAACGGCTGGGCGCCAGCAGCCGGCATTCCCTGAAGTTGGCGGCCGCGCGGCAGCGGTCGATGGCGTAGCGCGCCAGTTGCGGGTGGCGGGTCTCCACGCACACCAGGCTGACGTCGGGTAATTCGAGTTTCGGGGCGGTCACTGCGGGCTTTCGGTAAGGGGTAAGCGATGTTAGCGCATCGCCTTGGAAACGTGTCCGCCGCATGTGTAAAGGCTTGTAAATCCGGGCAAGGCAGCGTTTGCAGCCTGCCGTACGCCGGTGGCCCGATGACGGCCTAGCTGCGGCGCGCATCCCGGCACTGCCGTTGGAGTATGCTTAGCACCTTGCTTCCACAGGTGTGATCCATGACCAGAACCCTCAACGCCGGCATCGTCGGCTACGGCTTTGCCACCAAGACCTTCCACGCGCCCCTGATCGCGGGCGTGGAGGGATTGCGGCTCGCCGCCATCTCCAGCAGCGATCCGGCCAAGGTGGCCGCCGACTGGCCCGGGCTGGCCGCCGTCTCGTCTCCAGAGGCGCTGTTCGCGCGGGCCGATATCGACCTGGTGGTGATTCCCACCCCGAACGAGACGCACTTCCCGCTGGCCCAGGCGGCGCTGGCTGCCGGCAAGCATGTGGTGGTCGACAAGCCATTCACCGTGACGGCGGATGACGCGGAATCCTTGCGGCTCCAGGCCGAGCAGACCGGGTTGTTCCTGTCGGTATTCCATAACCGCCGCTGGGATTCGGATTTCCTGACCCTGAAGCAGGTGCTGGCGTCCGGTGTGCTGGGCGAAGTCATGCACTTCGAGTCGCATTTCGACCGCTATCGGCCCGAGGTCCGGGACCGCTGGCGCGAGCAGGATTTACCGGGTAGCGGGTTGTGGTTCGACCTGGGCTCGCATTTGCTGGATCAGGCGCTGGAATTGTTCGGGGCGCCGGAAGCGATTACGCTGGACCTGGCCCGCCAGCGCGAGCGGGTCAAGTCGGACGATTATTTTCATGCCGTGCTGCGCTATGGCGCGCGCCGGGTGGTGCTGCACGCCAGCGCGCTGGTGGCGGCGCCGGCACCGCGCTTTGCCGTGCATGGGCGGCTGGGCAGCTTCATCAAGCATGGGCTGGATCCGCAGGAGGATGTGCTCAAGGCCGGCGGGCGGCCGCCGGCTGCGGACTGGGGGCGCGACACCACGCCCGCCACACTGACCTTGTGGAAAGATGGGGTCAGCCATTCCACGCAACTCGATACGGTGCCGGGGGATTATCCGGCCTACTATGCTGGGGTGCGGGATGCGATTCTTGGGGTGGGCGCTAATCCGGTGACTGCGGCGCAGGCCACGCGGGTGATTGAGTTGCTGGAGCTTGGACTTTGCAGCGCTGTGGAGGGCAGGACACTGGTGCTTTGATTGGAGGCAGAAACCAAAAAGCCCCGGGCAGCGCCCGGGGCCTTGAATTTGGTGGAGTCGGCGGGAATCGAACCCGCCATATTTGAGGCGCAGTGCGGGTCTTGAGTGGTTCGTTGTCACAATGCTGTCATTTCACCTGGCTACACCCATCCAGCGCCGCCTCCAGCTCCGCCTCATATCTCCGCGACCTGAGCCAGTCCTTGGCCGGGGCCAGCACCTTCTCCCCATCGCTGGCCGTGGCCGGCAGCCGGTCGAACTCGTAGACCGGCCGGGCCGGCACCGTCGTCACGCACGGCACGACCACGGGCACCTTCACCTCGACCGGCGCCGGCGGCCGGGTGGCGCAGCCGGCCAGCATGCAGGAGCACCAGAAAACTGCGGGTGCAGCGAAAATCTGCAGGTGCCGCAGGCGCGCCATCATCGCACCTGCTCCAGCAGCTGATTCACGGCCGGCATGGCATCTGCGCAGCTGGTCGCCCGCGCGCCGGCCAGCTGGGCCAGCGCCGCGTCGTAGCGCCGGCCGGCCGCTTGGGCCTGGACCTGGGCAGCCTGCCCGCGCGCCCGCGCCTCGGCCGTGGCTTTCGCCATACCCTCGACCGCCGTGTTCTGGACCGTGATGCTGGCGCGCAGGCCGGCGCTGACGCCCTGCTCCGCCTTCAGGTCGGCCAGCGCCTTGTCGCGCGCCGCGGCGGCCAGCCCCCAGCCGGTACCGGCGCCGGCGCCGACGATCAGCAGCAGGCCGTGGCAACGCGCCAGGCCAGGCTGCCGCCGGCGGCGCCGGCCAGTTCGCCCAGGGCACTCATTTCAGCAGCCCCAGGCACATGCGCCGCTCGTACTCGCGCCGGTTGGCCAGGCCCTGGACGCGGCGGCCGCCAGCCATGTTCCAGGCCAGCAGGCTGTCGCGACCGCGCTGTAGGCAACGTGCGCAACCAGGCCGCCGCGCTGGCGCGGCCTATAGGGGAGGAAATCCATGGATGACGTCGACCTGCAAGAGGGCGATGAGGTGGTCTGTACGGCCGGCCCGGCGTGGTCTTGGCCAGCAATCTCAAATCGCCGACCGGCACCTATCACACGCACGAGGGCATCGTTAATCCGGTGTGCGTGGAATGGGAGACGCCGGAGGGGCTGGTGGAGGAGTGGTTTCCGCCGGCGGCGGTGAGGCTGGTCCGCCGGCCCGCAGCCGCCTCTTAGCCACCATCATCTTTGGGCGAGAGCCGCTCGGATTCCCTCGCTGACGTTGCCGTCGCCTAGCTCGGCGGCCCGGGCCAGACTGACAGCGTCGAGGTAGACGTTGACGCGCCTACCGCTCGCCATGGTGCTAGGGACGCCCCCGTTTGAACTGGGCGGTGGCGTTGAACGCATCTTTGTAAGCAACCTCGGTGTCACGATCACACTCGCCGAATTGCGAGACTATGGCAGCGTAATCGCCAGCCGGCAGTTCGTCGTCCTTGCCGAGCTTGCCCCAATTCTGCATTTCGTGCGGAGCTGCGTTGAGCTCATGGGCGAATTTGGTGGCAAGGTCTTTTGCAAATTCGATTGCGGTTGTCATGGCGTTCTCCGGTGGGTTGTCTGCTGTGATGGATGAATTATATACACACCTATTTTGAAGCACAAGGCTTTTTGTGTGTATATAATTATTCAAAGACAGCCCGCCAGTGCCGCCTCCAGTGCGGCCTCGTATTTCCGTCCGCGCAGCCAGTCTCGCGCCAAGGCCAGCACCTTCTCCCCATCGCTGGCTGTGGCCGGCAGTCGGTCGAACTCGTAGACCGGCCGCCCTGGTGCCGCCGTCACGCACGGCACGGCGACAGGGACCTTCACCTCCACCGGCTGCGGCGGCCGGGTGGCGCAGCCGGTCAGCAGCAAGGCGGCGGCCAAACTTGCCAATTTGGGCAAGTTGCCGATTCCGCGCCTCATCGCACCTGCTCCAGCAGCTGATTCACGACCGGCATAGCATCCGCGCAGCTGGTCGCCCGCGCGCCGGCCAGCTGGGCCAGCGCCGCGTCGTAGCGCCGGCCGGCGGCCTGGGCCTGCGCCTGGGCAGCCTGGCCGCGCGCCGCTGCCTCCGCCGTCGCCCTGGCCATGCCCTCCACCGCCGCATTCTGCACAGCGATGCTGGCGCGTAGCCCGGCACTGGTGCCCTGCTCCGCTTTCAGATCAGCCAGCGCCTGGTCGCGCGCCGAGGCTGCCAGCCACCAGCCGGTACCGGCGCCAGCGCTGACGATCAGCAGCAGGCCCGCCAGCACGGCCGTGGCCACGCGCCAGGCCAGGCTGCCGCCCGCGGCGCCGGCCAGCTCACCCAGGGCGCTCACGCAATCCCCGCTGAATAGACCACGCCGCCCGGCGCAAACGTCGCGGTCAGCACCTGCTGCCGCAGCGGGCCGGCCGCCAGCCCGATATGCACCCAGGCGCCCTCGTAGATCAGCTGGTCGAACTGCACGCCGGCCGCGATGATGGCCTTGGCCAGATCCTTGGGCGCCATGCCGCTCACGGTGATGTCGGCCGCCAGGCCCTGCAGGTGGGCGCTGCTACTGGCGCCGCCGACTGCCGTATTGAGCGCTGGGCAGCGGTACCCGCTGGAGACTGTGATGGGTCGGCCCACGGCCGCCCTCACCTGCTCCAGCACGCCGGCCACGCGCCGCAGGTTCTCGATGATGGCCGGGCCAGGTCGGTTGTCGATTCGGCGCCGCGCTGCGATCTGCGACGCCACCAGTTCTTCCAGGGTGAAATGCTCGGACAGGTTCATGACAGGCTCACTATGGTTGCGAGGATGCCCAGCAGGGACAGGGCCAGGGTGCCCAAGGTCCGCGTGTGCAGGCGGGGGTTCAAGACGGCCCAGACGCAGGCCGCGGCGACGGCGCCGGATGCGAGGTGGATCATTGGCCGCCTCCCAGGAAACGGCGCTTGAGGGCGCCGATCAGGTCCGCGTTGTTGATCTCCACGAACAGCTCGCGCGCCGTGGCCATGGCGAACAGGCCGAACAGGAACTGAATACCGGCGTGCACGCGGTTGCCCTCGATGTGGAAAAACTCGATGACGGCCGGCGCCAGGTAGGCGGCGCAGACGAGGCCGGCCGCGAACGAGGTGATGCGCTGCCGGACGGTGAGTGCTGGCCCCAGGAATTTCAGGGCCAGGGCCGCGCCCATGGCGCCGGGGAGGTATTCGCGGAATGCAGCCGCAACTGCGGCAGCGGTGACCGTGACGGGTTCGCTCATGTGGGCACTTTCATTGAATGGCCGGGTTGGCCGGTTGGGGATTTGGTGGCGGCGCGACGCGCTTGATGGTGGCCGGGCCGATCACGGCGGTGGGATAGAAAATCCCATCGCATAGCCAGCCGCCATCGACAGGCTGGGCGGTTTGGAATGGGCCAAAACTGGCACCGTTGGCGGTGTTGAGGGACATCATGCTGCGGCCTCCACGTGGTAAATGTTGATGCCAATGAGCGTGCCGATGAACCAGGATTCATTGCTCGCCGCGCCGGCAACGCCATACATGGGCATGATCGGAAGCGCAGGGTTGCTGCGCACGCGGTTGGCTGAAAATAGGCCCTGCGGCCTGGCGGCAGCACTGCTCGAGGCGATAGTGTGGGCTGCGCTGGTCGCTCCGGCGCCGGCCAGCAGCAAAAATGGGCTGCGACTACCATCCTCCTGAGTGGGACCCGGCGAAGCCAGCGATAGGTTGGTCTGTGCCACTCCGAGCACATTGGGCGAGGTGCCGGAGCAATCGATCTGAACCAGGTGCGATCCACCGGCGGGGGTTTCGAGCGCAAATCGCGCAGTGGTGCCGGACATGCCGAGGAATGCCCGGGACGTGCTCCCGCCGCCCACGGCGCGGTTCGTGCCAACGCTGACGGTGCCGCCAGAGTCGGTAATGATGCCGACTCGATCACCAGGCTGGTAGAACACCGTTTTGTTGGCGCTAATCGCGCCTACCTCGATACCTAGGAATCCGCCAACACTGCCCCCGGTATAGACGGCTGAATCGGCGGCAGCGCTGGTTACGGCCTCGGTTGTCCCGGTCAATTTGAAAATGGCGGCCCGTAAGGTGCCAGCGCTGTACAGTGCGACGATATTACCGTTGCCGTTCATGGTCACACGGCAGCCATTCGTGTCGGCCGACACCGTAGCCTGAGTGCCTGGCGATAGCGTGGTGCCAGACACCGTGTACGGTGTGCAGCTCACTGCCCCTATGGTGCTGCTGATAACGCGCGCCACGCTACCGACAGCGAATATTCGTGGCTCCATAAAGGTAGATATGGCATCCACCTCGGCGCCGACATACGCACTGGTTCCAGACACGCTGATTGCCCGGATTGTCCAATTCGCGCCGGTGTAAATTGGCAGAACCCAGCTGGAGCCCACCGCCACTGGATTGCTCTGGATGTTAGCGCTGGAATACGGCAGCGTGACAGCGGCGGTGCCACCGGTATTTGGCGTGACCGATGTGCCAGACACCGTCAGGGTCGTAGCCTCGAAATCAGTGCCGTAGGTGCTCACCAGCAGCACCTGATTAGGCCCTGACAACACCGCGCCTGCACTGACATTGCCGCTGCCCGTGCGCACCAGCGTGGTCGTCCAGGTGCGAGCGCTCGAATCGTAGACCACGGCATAGATGCCGGTGGTTGCCGGCAGGACCAGCATCGTGCGCGCGCTGTCGATGGTGACGCGACGGATGGTGCCACCGCTCTGCAGCGAGGGGATCGACACCTGGGCGGTCACCCCTGTTTTCGAGATGCCGGAGATCATCCACACACCGGCCACGGTAGAGTTATCCGCCAGGCCAACGATGACCGTGGTGCCCGGGCGGACCCAGCCCAGCACATTGCCGGCGGCGTCGCGGATGCCGTAGTCATATTCACCAGCGTTGTATACCGACTGCTGCAGCGCCGATTTCAGGCAGGTGGTGGCGTCGGCCAGGACCGCGTACAGGCCCGGCTCGGTCGGCGTGACGTGGAACGCGCCGCGCGAGTTGGCGGTCCAGGTGGCCGAGCCAGTGAGCATCGTGCCGCCCAGTCCCAGCACGAACAGCTGCAGCACATAGTGCGCGGTGTCGAGCGACGGGTCGGTGGTGCCGGAGCCGGCGCCGATCCGGCGGTATGGATACCCTGTGATGGGAGACCAGACCACGGTGCCGTCGGCATAGTTGGTGCCGCTGACCCATTTCGTGACGTTGGCGGCCACGGTGGCGGCAGCAGCTGCGCTAGTGGCGTCAGCGGCGCTGGCGGCGGCCGCAGTGGCCTTCGTGGCTGCCAGGGTGGCGCTATCACCGGCCGCAATGCGATTCTGGTCGGTCTGATAGCCCAGCGTGTTCATCTGGTCGATGGTGGTAGGCACCTGGCGCATGAACTGATCGATGGCCGCGTCAAACACCTCTTGCGACATGGACCGCAGTGCGGTCACAATTTGGGAGATTGGAGAGAACATTTAGACCTTTCCTCGGATGGACACCGAGCATTTCGAAAACACGTTGTCCTGGATGACGTTCTGGAAGCTTTCGAACACCCCCACCACGGCGGTGTGCTTGAAACGGGAGCTGCCGACCCAGACGACCGAGCGCTGCCGGTACTGCTCCAGCATCTCGATTACCGTGTCCACCTCCCCGTTGGGGACCAGGATGTCCAGGCTCATCGTCCTGGCAAAGCCGCGCACAACGGTGGCGTCCTCACCGGTGGGCGCGATGGTGACCGCGCTGTAATCCTTGATGCCGCGGCTGATGCCGTATTGGCTCAGCCCCACGTCCAGCACGGGGCCAATCCGGCACATGCTGCACTTGGCAATGCCACCTGGGTTTCGGATGGTGATCGTGATCTGGCCGCGCGCGTATGGGGGCAGGCCCAGCGCGATGGCGACCTTGCGTCGCACGATCCGGTTGAACATCCAGTTGTAATAGCTGCTGCCGCTGTTCGACACCAGCAGGCTCTGCGTCTGAGAATGAACCAGTCCATCGACAGGGTCGGTCATAGACACTTCCAGGCTCGAACCCTCGACCACCAGCAGCGCACCCCTGCAGATCGCACCTGGCGCCAGAACGACGGTGATGGACTCGGGGTTTTCGGTCGCCGTGTTATTGAATTCATCGAACATCTTCCAGGCGTTTCGCGCACTCACCTTGCCCCAGTACGTCGTGTCCGTGACCGGCTTACCGATAGCATTTATCGTCAGCGTATGGGTTCCGGATTGGCCTCCTGTCGCCGCAATCGCGCTGCCGCCGGGCGTGGCCGCCAGCTGAAAATTACCGGTGGTCGGGTTGACCACGTAGTACGTCGCGCCGGCGGTCAATCCGGTGGGTAGGCCGCCGGTGGTGGTCAATTTCACCGGCTGCCCGGCTGCCAGGCCGTGGGAGGCCAGAACAATCAGCGCTGGCGTGCCAGTCGTGATCGCAACGGTTTTGCTCACGCCTTGGAGCTGCTGATACACGTTGTGGATTTCTCCGCTGTCGTAGTTCACCAGTTCGCCGAGCGCATAGACGCCATCGGCGCGGTACTGCGGGTTTTCGGCAGGGACATTAGTGGAGACCAGCGCCGACGTGGTGATGGCTACCGGATCGATGATGATCATGCTGTGACTACCTTCACTGCAAATGGGGCTTGGCCCGAAATGGCGGCATCCACACCTTGCGCTGTGGTCATCGAACTTTTCGCGATGGAGTACAGACCGTTTCCGTTCTCCCGGCGGAACTCCGCCAGCTCGGCCTTCAGCTCAACCACCACGGCGCGCAATGCGCGAATCTCGGCGGCCGAGTCGCTGTCGCTACTGGCAGGCGGGGTGAATGGGTTGTTGTACGCGGCGGGGATGATCTTTTCGCCCTGGTGAATCAGGGCCAGCCCGGTGCCGGGCACGTAATCGGTTCCGACGTCATAACTCGGAACAGTCAGCGCATACTGGTCAGCCAGCAAGCCTGCCGTCATCGTCAGACTGGCGGCGGCCTGGGCGCGAGCGAGGCGGATATCAGCCTCGGTCACGGCCTGCGCCTCAGCCAAGGTCAGCATCGCCTGCGATAGCGCGGGCAGCGTCTTGGCCGCCTCCTGATCACCGGCGCGGGCTTTGGCTGTGGCGATGGCGAAAGCGCCTTGGGCATCGGCCAGAGACTCGGGACTATTGCCAGTGATCAGGCCGCGGATGCGCTTGACCTCATCCATGACGGAGTCGGTAGCGGACTGCCACGCCGATTTCAACGCCTCGGCGGCCCGCTTCGATTCGTCGGCTGCCTTCTGCTGGGCATCGGCCATCTGCTGGGCCATCTGGGCGGCCCGCTGGTCGGCGGCCAGTTTGTCCTGCATGTCGTAGTACTGCTGTTTCAGGTCACGGTTGCTCGCGTCCAGCCCGGCCAGTTCGGCAGCCCGTATTGCAGCCGTGTCGCCGGTCAGTTGCCAGATTGCGCTCTGGATGCCGGCGCGCTCGGTGGCCACCGCCTGGGCTTTTTGGGCGGCGGCCTCGATCTCGGCGGCGGCGGCCGTGGCGGCGCTGGCCAGGTCCTTCTGAGCATTGATCTGCTGCTGAATCGGGCGCAGCGCGGCGCCCATGGCGGCCAGTTCGAGCTCGCGCGAGTGCGCCAGCTGTTCGGCGGCAGTATGCGTCAGGTTGTACAGCTCCAATTCCTTGGATGCCATGTCGCTTGCCAGCTGCTGCGCGGCCTGGGCGGCGGCCTGCTGTGCGGCCTGGGCGTTGGCGACGCCAGCATCACGTAGCTTCTGCTCCGCCGCGGCGCTGGCCGCCAGCGCCGCGTCCTCTGCTTTCAGCGCGGCCAGCCGGTCGTACAGCGCGACGGTCGACGCACCCATTCCCCGGATTTCCAGCTCGCGCACCGCCGCTTCGCCGGCTCGGGCGGCCAGCAGCTGGTCGATCTGCTGCTGGTAGCTGGCATTGGCGCTCGCGAGTGCCTGGGCGGCCTGTTGCTGTGCGGAGGCGGCTGCGGCTGCGGCCGCATCTTCAGCCTGCAACGCTTTGAGCCGGTCGTACAGTGCGACGGTGCTGTCGGCCATACCACGGGTTTCCAGCGCACGTACAGCGGCCTCCCCCTCCCTGGCGGCCAGCAACTGGTCGATCTGCTGCTGATAGCCGGAATTGGCGCTCGCGAGGGACTGGGCGGCCTGCGCCGCGGCGGAAGCAGCGGCATCTTCGGCTTTCAGGGCGGCCAGACGGTCGTACAGCGCGATGGTGCTGTCGGCCATGCCGGCCGTCTCAAGGGCGCGCACGCCGGCCTCGCCCTGGCGCGCCGCCAGCAGCTGGTCGATCTGCTGCTGGTAACTGGCATTGGTGCTGGCCAGCGCCTCCGCTGCAGCCTGGTCGGCCTGCGCCTTGGCTTCGGTGGCGGCCTTGGCTGCCTCGGCGGCGATGACGCTGTCGTACAGCGTGCGGTTGACCTCGGCTAGGCCGGCGCGCTCTAGGTCTTGCAGCTGGGCCGTGGTGAGCGTTGCCTCGTTCAGGCGTTTCTGTAGGTCGGCTGCCTCGCTGGCGATGTCGGCGGCCGATTTCACCGTGGTGGCCACGGCCTCGGCGGCCGGGTGCACTTGGGCGAAGGCCTCCTGCACGCTCATCAGCGCGGCATAGGTTTTCTGCCCGCCCTCGCTTGACAGGTCCAGGGAGCTGACCAGGGCCTTGAACTCGTCCCGGGTCTGCGGGATCGTGGTCAGGTTCATGCTGGCCAGCGCCGCGTCCAGCGCCTTGCTGACCGGCGCCAAGCGTTCGGCCTCGGTCAGGTAGTTCTGGGCGTAGCTGCTGGCCTGGGAAGTGAAGGTGGACAGTCCGCCCGACAGCAGCATGATCTGGGCGCGCGCGGCCTCGCTGGCCAAGCCGGCGGCACCGAATGCCGTGGCGGTGTCCTTGCCCAGCAGGGCGGCCACCTGGTTGGTGGCGGCAAACTCGTTGGTGATGCGGGCCAGGGCCTCGCTGGTGGCCTCGGTGGGCGTCTTGAGCGCGGCAATCTGCTGCAGGGTCACCGTGGTACCGAACACCGCCTCTCCGCTGTCCTTCAGCGCTGCGCGGTACTGCAGCAACGCGGCGACCTCGCTGGCCAGCTCCTGGGACGTGCCGGTAAAGCCGGACTCCAGCGACGCTAGCCCCGGCTCGATGCCCTCCAGGATGTTGTTGATCCGCTGGGCGAAGACCTTGGACAGCTCCTCGCCGGAAGCGCCAATGTTGCCCTCGGCGCCGGTGTTGGCCGTGTAGTTCTTGCCGGTCAGGTAGCTGCTAACGCTGGCCTTCTCGGCCGTGGTCAGGAAGCTGGCCAGCGCGTCATCGGTCTGGCTGACGGTCTTGATGAACGACTGGATCGTCTCGCTCTCGGCCGGTGCCCAGAAGGTGGACGACACGCCGAAGCTGCCGAAAGCGGACGTGCCGCTGCCCGCGATGTACTTGTCGCTGTTCTTGCCCTCGTTGCCGCGCTCGTTGATCGATATCGCGCCCGGGGTATTGTTCGAGGTGAACGTGAGGCGGGTGTTCTGTTCCGGGCCATCGTTGAGCAGGTAGGCGCCGATGGCTGCCGCGCCCAGGGCGGCCCAGCCCCAGCCAGGGATAGCGGCGATGGCGGTGCTGATGCCGGTCGAGACGCTGGCGCCGGCGCTCATGGCGCTACCGACGCTGGTCAGGCCTGCAGCGTTGTACGCCGCGATCGCCTCGGTGACGCCGGCACCGCCAGACAGACCAGCGCCGAACGCGGCGACGGCCGACGAGCCAAAAACGTTGCCCAGAGTGCTGACGGTGCCGCCCAACCCGGCGAAGGTGTTGTACAGGCCACCCAAGCCGCTGGCGGCCTGCAGCGCGGCCGTCGCGCTGTTGGTGCTGGCGCCGGTGCCAGTGATGCCGCTGAACCCGCCGCTCACTACGCCCTGGATGGTCGGCTGGAGCACCATGGTCTTGAACATGGCGATGGTGGTGTCGCGCAGGTTCTCAGCGAAGGACTTGCCGTTCTCGAATCCGCGCATCAGCGCGTCGGTCAGCGAAGACTGGATGTCGTCCGCCATCTTCTTGGCAGCGTCGGCGGCGTCCTTGGCGGCGCTGACGGCAACCTCCTTGACGGCGCCCTCCCGCTTGGCCGTAGCCAGGTCGCGCAGGGCCTTGGCTTCCTCGCGGTACTTGTCCCCCAGGCGTCCGGACAGATCAATTCCGTCGGCCGTGATCGCTGCCAGATCCCGGTCGACCGCCAGCTCTTCCAGACGGGTTGCCGTCAGCTCGGCCACGCCGGTAGCGTTGAGGCCGATCTGGTCATTGGCGTCGCGCTGGGCCTGCACCTGCTGCTGCAGCGAGCGCACCACCGCGTCTTGCTTGTCGACCAGGTCGGCATAGCCGTTGGCGGCCTTGCGGGTGTTGTTGGTGTCGAGAGTGTCCAGGTCCTGCTGCAGCTTCAGCTTGCGGGACAGGATCTTCTCGTCCGTGTCCGCGATCTGGCCGCGCAGCGCCGCCAGGTCCTTCTCGCTGTTCTGTTTGCCGGCCGTCAGGCGCAGCTCCTGCTGTAGGCGATCCTTCTGCTTGGTGAAGGCGACCTGGTCGAGTTGCTCGACCGCGCGCAGGTAGTCCTCTTCCGTGACCAGACCGGCGGCCTTATTCGATTCCAGCAGCGTGCGCGAGCGGTTCGCGACCTCGTCCTCGACGGTGCCACGCCGCTTGATGGCTTCCAGCTGGGAGTCGATGCCAGCGTTGAAGATGTCGGCGTACTGCTTGCGGATCTCGACTTCTCGCTTGGCGATCTCGGCATCGCTGACGCCGGCCGCTAGGCCCTTATTGCGGCTGGCGATGATGTCGCGCTCCAGCTGCTCGCGACGGGTGAGGTATTTGTCGCCCTCCTTGTCCCAAGCGGCGCCAGCCTCCTGCAGCTTGACTTTATCAGCCTGGATGCCGGCCAAGCGCTTCTCTGCATCGGCCCTGGCCTTGAGACGGTCCACCTCGGCTTGAGCATTATCGAGGTCAGCTTTACCATCAGCACCGCCGCCGGCGAACGTGAAGCGGGCGCGCTTGGCCTTCTCCAGGGCGGCCTCAGCCTTGGCCAGTTGCTTATCAAACGAGTCCTCGCGGCCCACGTCGAGCATCTTGTCCCAGGCGTCTTTTGCGAAGTCGGCAACACCCTTCCAGGCCTTCTCCAGCGTGCCCAGGTTTTCCTTCATGGTGCCGGACCGGCTGTTCAGCATGTCGGAGTAGGCTTGCTGCGCTACCGTGGCGGCTTCTTCGCTGCGGCCCTGCTGCTCCAGGGCCTTGATCTGCTCGTAAACCGCCAGGGTCAGGTAGTGGTACTTCTCGTTCAGCTTTTCGCTGGTCTGCAGTGGCGACTTGCCCAACTCGGCGAAATCCTTGACGGTATCGCTGATCGCGGCCTGCAGCGATTCCTGGGCGCGCACGGCCGTGGCGCCGAATTGCTGCAGGTTATCCGCGCCCACCTGGCCGGTGGCGGCCAGCTCGGCCAGCGCGGTGGCGGCATCACCCTGGGTGCCGACCTGCTTGGAGATGGCCTGGGCCATGCCAGCGAGCTGGGCTGTGGTGGTGCCAGCGGCGTTGCCTGTCATGACGAGGGCACGGCGGTATTCGTCGGCCTCAGCGCTGCCCTGCTTGTAGGCTAGGGCCAGCGCCGCAGCCGCGGCGGCAGCCACGGTGAACGGATTGACCAGGCCAACGATGTAGCCGCCCAGCGCGCGCGCCGCGGCGCCGGCCCCGCCGAACATGTCCCGAAGCTGGCCGCCCTGCTGCAGGAAGACGGTCAGGGGCGCCTGGCCGCCCTGCAGCGAGGTGACGATGTCGGTGAACTGGGCCGGCACGCCGCGCAACGCGGCAGCGGTCTGCGCCGCCGAGACGCCGGTGCGGTTTAGGCCCTGCTCCGCCTCGCGGATGCGTGCGATGAAGGGTGCAGCCTGCGTGCTGACGCCCAGCTGGGCGGCGCGCAGCTCCAGCAATTCTGCGCGCGTGCGGCCGATGGCCTCGGCCTGCTCCTGCAGGCCCTGGACGAACTGGTCGCGGCCAGCCTGCACCTGGGTCGCTTGGCGCTCGGCCTCGGCCGAAGCGCGGGCGGCGGCAGTCACCTGCTCGTGGGCTGCGCGCAGGCTCTGGAGCTGATCGATCAGCGGATCAGCCTGGGCCGAGACGCCGGCGACGGCGGCGCGGTAGCGCAGCACTTCTTCGGACGAGCGGCCGTACAGGGCAATCTGCTCACGCAGCCCGGCCAGGAACGATTCGCGGCCGGCCAGCGCCTGGGCAGCCTCCCGCTGTGCCGCTGCCTCCGTGCGGGCGGTTTCGGCGGCGGCCTGCTGGGCGGCGCGGGTCTGCTCGGCGGCCTGGGCGGCGCGCTGCTGGGCCACTTCCACCTCGCGCAACTGGGCGATGTAGGGCGCCAGCACGTCCATGTTGGCGCCGCGACGGATGGCCAGCGCCTCGAAATAGTCGGCGCTCGACTTCTTGCCGGACTCCAGAGCAGCGGTGGCTCGCTCAACGGAACTAGCCAGACTGCGCGTAGCGTTGTCGACACGGGCGGCGGCAGTGCTGCTGCTGGCGGCGATGCCATCGAGGGCGGCGGTGCCGGCGGTACCGAGGCTGGTAATCGTGCGGGTGCCCTGCGTGAAGGCAGTTTCCACCCGCTGCATTCCAGCTTCAACGCCACTGGTGCCCACCGAGAGCTCAATGACGCCAGTGCCGACCGTATCGCTCATCCCAACTCCAAATAAAAAAGCCGCCCGTAGGCGGCATCAGTGCTTCTTGCGCGTTTCGGCCAGCGCGTAGGCCTCCATCAGCTGAACGTCGCGCTGCAGTGCATTGCGCTCGGCCTGCGGTATGTCCATCCGGTCGAGCGTCGCGTACAGCACCAGGTAGTTCAGCCCCACGGGCCCGCTCGGGCCCATGGTCCACTGGCTGCCCAGCGACATGAACAGGTCGAGGGCTGCCTCGTTCTCCGGCCAGATTTCGACCGGGTCAGTTTCGTAGTCCTCTGGCGCGAAACCGCTGCCCTCCAGCTCCTCGGCCGTGGGCAAGCGCTCGTACAACTTCCGCGCCAGGGCTTCTAGTTTTTTGCGCGGTGCTCCATGACCGCCTTGCGGTAGGTCATCTCGATCAGGCCCAGGGTGCCAGGGAACCGGTATTCCAGCTCTACCAGCTTTTCCTTGGTGAACGGCTCGTCCAGGTCCCAGCCCTCGGCCAGCCGCAGGGTGAATTCCGCGCGCTCCTCGGCGTCCTTGCGCACCAGCTCGGCCACCGACGGCAGGGGGGCATCGATCTTCTCGCCGGCTTCGGCGGCGTTCAGCGCGGCCTCGGCGGCGGCTTCCGCCTGCTCCTTGGCGGCCTTGGCCTTGGCGCTGTCGGCGGCGAATTTCTCGTCCAGCAGCTCGGCCAGCTCGATGCGGTTGCGGTAGGTGTAGGTGAAGGCGATCTTGGCGACGCTGCCGTCGTGCAGCACCACTTCGACGTTTTTCTGGAAGTTCTTCGGGGTAGCGCCCAGCTTGAATTTTTGCGTCATTTTTTATGCTCTCGGGAAAGGTAAAAAGACCCGCAAGGTGCGACCGAGCGGGCGTAAAAAGGCCCGCGCGCGGCGGGCCAGGAGACACTCGGTTACGATCAGTAGCGAGTCAGGGTGTTGTTGCCATTGAAGGCGCAGCTGACCTTGTTGATCTGGCCGTCCGCCAGCTTCACGGCCTCGTTCAGCGCCACGGTGCAGGGCTGGTACAACACGCCCCCGTTCCGCGTATTCATGCGCAGGCAAGTGTCGGTTTGCACCTGGGTCAGGGTTTTGCAGGCCTGGTAGCCAGGGTCGGAGATCGCGTCGGCATCCAGGTCCAGCGTGTAGCTGGTTGCCGAGAAGCCGTCGTTGATCTTGTAGGCCACGTCGGACTCGGTGTACTTGTACTCCACGTCCTTCGATTCCCCGCCGCTGGTATTGGTGCCTACCACTTTCAGAATCTGGGTGAAAGCAGTAATCTTGCGCACGGTGCCGGGGCTGCTGGCGGCCGGGAAGAAGGTCTGGTTGGTGGTATCCACGCCCTCCAGCGTGAATACGTCGGCGGCTGCCGCCTTCACGCGAAATACGCGGCGATTGATGCGGCCCCAGCCAGAGCTGATCTCGACGACGTCGCCGTTTGCATAGCCGTGCGCCGTGCAGGAGACTACTGCCTCGGCGGCATTGCTGATGCCCGTCACGGTCTTGGGGGCTGCGTAGCTGGTTGCGATGTGGAACGTGGTACCGGTAGGTACTTGTGCCATGGTGTTTCCTTTCGATGGACGTAAAAAAAGCCGCTCGCGGCGGCTGGGTTGTTGCCCATGAAGGGCGAATTTCTTGGGGCGCTACTCGTTCGGCACCCAGATGGAATAGTCCTGCTGGCTGCCGCGCAGCTTGGCGATGGGGTCGCTGACGCTGCGGCGCGCGCCGAGCACGGTGGTCTGCAGCTGCGCGGCCAGGCGCATGGCCTGCTCGACCTGCAATGCCAGGGCGGATGCGTCGGCGCGGCGGCTCGCCCACACGGCGATCTGAATGCGCGCGTTCTGCAGGTCCGGCATGGCCGGCTCCACGTAGTTGATCGCGTCACCACCCACCTGCTGGTAGACGATGTACGGCGCAACGACATTGTCTGGTGCCTCATCCGGATAGACGCGGCCGCTGGCCAGGCCCGCCAGCGCGCCGTACACCAGTTCTTCAACGCTCATAGCTCACCCATGACCAGGGACAGTTTCTCGGTGATGGCCGCTTTTCCGGCGGCGATCGCATCGGGCATACGCGCCACGGCCGGCCGCATGAACGGGTGGGCGGCGGCGCGGGCCGTACCGAACTCCACCATGTAGCCGTATGGCGCCTTGGTGTGGTTCCAGCTCACTCGGTAGGTCTGCACGGTCAGGCTCGACTTCTCGCGCGAGTAGACACGGTAGATCGCGCGGCGCAGGTTCCCCGGCTGGAACAGGTACTTCTTGCCGGTCTTCTTGAACTGGGTGCCGTAGAACCAGTGCTCCTTCGTGGAGCTTGGCGCCAGGTGCTGCGCTTCCGTCTGCATCACCTTGGCCATGGCTGCCGCGCCCTCGATGGCCACCTCGCTCTGGATGGCATGGCCGAACTGGCGCAGCTTGGCCTGCACCTGGTCCAAGCCGGAGAGGTCGACGGTGAAGCTCATTGGTTTATCCTTTTGCACATGAGCAGGGTGGTATCCGCGCCCTCCTCCAGCACCGCCAGGATCTCGTAGGCCACGGCGCCAGCGAGCACGCGCATGGCAGCCGTGACATCGGTGCGGCGCCAGATGCGGATCCGCGTCGTCACCGCCGACTGCATGCCGTCGCCCGCGATGAACTCGCGGCCGCTGACGTCCCGCACCTCGGCCCACGGATGGGCGAACGTGTTCCAGGTGTCGTCGAGCGGCTGACCGGTCCCATCGACGCCACCACGGTGCTGCAGCTGTACCTTCCGGTTCTTCGGCATGATCAGGCGTAGCAGTTCAGGGAGTCCAGCATGCGGTCCAGGATCTCGCGGCTGGGCGGATTGAGCGGCGGACAGTATTCCAGCTCCAGGCGGGCCAGGATGTACTGGCGCGCCACCGGCGGGGTCTTGGTTGCGTCGCTGCCATAGCCTGCGGTGCAGCTGATCTTGACGGCGCGCGGGCGCGCGGCGGCCGCTGGCCAGCTGCCGGTCGCAGGCGACAGGTAGGACCGGTAGCGCTCCACGACCAGCTCATAGGCTGCCGGAGCCAGCGTCTGGTTGGCGCCGGCCAAATCTACATAGGTCACCGACTGGACGGCCAGCGCCGGGTGCGGTAACTCGATCACGGCCTCGCCCGCGCACGGCGCCGGGAACTGGTCCAGCGTCACGCGCCAGCCCTGCTCCATCAGGCACTGCCCCGTCATGCTCTCAACCTCGGCGGCAAGGCCCTGGATAGACAGGGTGAGCTGGCCATCCAGGTCGGTCTCGGTCATGCGGATCGCCTCGCGCGCGGCAGCCAGATCGACAGCGAGTGCGGTGGCAGGCGCGGTGCAGATGGCGCTCACGATGCAGCTCCTGCAGGCGCCACGCTGGCGTAGCTGTCGGCATTCGGCAGGCCGGTGCCGGTTTCGGTGGTGAGGGTCATTGCTTGACGATGCTCATGCGGCCAACGTCCAACGTGCCGCTAACCGTGCCGCCAGTCGTGCTGGTATAGACAGTGGCGGTCGATGCACCCAGTGCACCCATGGTTGCCGCGTTGTAGGTCAATGGCGGCGTCTGGAATGTCCAAGTCCATCCTTCTGGGTATGCCGTGTCGTTCGATGCGTCGATAAAATTATCGAACGCCTGCATTTGTGCGGTCACGCCATTCAGATAAACCTCAGCGCGGACGTTGCGAATACCCACAGGATTCGTCAGCGTCGCCTCGAATTGAAATACCACGATATCCCCGTCAGCGATACGCGACTGAATCCCTGTTATCTGAAAATTGTGCGATCCCCCAGTAGTGGAGCTATAGGTGAAACGCTGGTTGTTTCCGTAGCCATCAGCACGTGCCACGATGCTTGGCGTTGCATTTAGGCCGCCGCCAGGGTTGGATGTAAAACCCGTAGCCAGGCCGCCGCTTGACGCCAGCATAAGGCCGTTATCCAGAATGTTGCGGCTCTTGCTGGAATAGCCGACCTGATCGATGGCTGATTTCAGCAGGATATCGACGGGTGGCACGATGGCCGCCATGTCGATGCCAGCCTGTTTCCCGCCGAAATACGCGCTGTAGTTCGTCGGGTGCAACGCCCCTCCATCAGGTATGACGGCATTACCACGGAAATTGCCGGTGGTGCTGACAGGATCAGTGATGGACGAGCCGCAACGGATGAAGTAGCAGTTTGGCGTGCTGTCGCAGTATCCCTTGATCAGGGAGTTGAGCTGTTGAATTTCACCGTTGGTAGTGGCGCTATACCACGTACCGCCAGATTGAACGGTCGCAATGTCAAACCAAAAAACACGCATCTTGGCATCGCGGGCGCGCTGGACCTGCACTTTCATGGCAGCAAACACGGCAGCACCAGTATTGCCGGGGCCGATATCATTGACGCCAAGCGAACCGATGATCAGGTTACGTGCGCCGGATGCTATCGCTGCGGTGATCTGATCTGCGAACGGGGTGCCGCCGGTGACAATGGCTCCAGAGCCTCCCTTTGCGGCGCGGCCGATGATTTTCAGGCGCTGCCCCATTTGACGCATGGCAATGCCAACAGCGCCATTCGAGCTAATGAATTTAGTGGTCAAGGCCCCAGCAACAACTTCCGAGTAGGAGAAATTCGCCAAGGAATCGCCAACAACGAATGCGGTGCGGTCGCCGTTATCCTGCACAGCCAGCACCGCATCCCCTACCGTCGCATCAATACTGCCTGCGGAGCAGGTGATGAGCACCTGACGGGTGCCGCTGTAGGGGCCGATCTGGGGCAGCGTGCCGGCGCCAATCGCCCAGGTCTGGCTGGAACCCTGCAGCGCGGCGGTACCCGAGGCGCCAGCGGCGCCGGTGATGGTGAGGGCTTGGCCTTCGGGGATGGTAATGAGGCGAGGCGCGCCCGGCAGCGCGGTGGCAGGGTACTGCGGGGTTTGCGACAGTAGCGAGAAAAGCCCGGTCAGCAGCAGCGTATCAGCCTCGGAGTCACCGCGGGCTTCCTGCTGGCCGATTCGCCACACGGACTGCTTCCCAGTGATCGAGATCTCGGGCCAGCCGTCTTGGCTGCCGATGTATTTGATCGTCTTCGACATGTCGATCCTTGGAATTATTCGTGCTCGCCGTCATTGGCAAGCTTCTTCGCCTTGGCGCCCTTGGCGCCAACTTCTTCGGCCCAGCCTTCTTCGCGCGCCACTTTGATCAAGTCTTCGTCTTCAGTCTCGATCTCCTGGCCGGCCGAAAACTCCTCGACCTGGACGCCGCGATGCGCCCATTTGAAATCCTGCTTCGCGATCAGCTTCATACACACTCCCTTGAAATGAAAATGGCCCGCTCTCGGCGGGCCTCCTGTCTTGCAGTGGGGTGTTACGAGGTGGCGATCTTGAGCAGCTTGATGGCCTGGGTGTTGCGCAGCTTGCCGCCCACGCGGCGGCGCACATAGAACTTCACGAAGCCCGGGGTGGTGATCTCGTCGCGGGTGATGCGCATGCCCACGCGGTCGCAGATCAGGTAGCCCTCCTTGAAGTCGCCGAAGGCCAGCGGGAACGAGTTGGCGGCGACGGCGGGCATGTCCTCGGCCTCGGTGATGCCGTAGCCCAGGAAGGTGGCCGGCTGGCCAGCGGTCAGCGCGGGCTGCCACAGGTACTGGCCGGTGCTGTCTTTGTATTTGCGCAGGCCGGCCAGCACGGCTTTGGAGGTCAGCCACTGAGCGTTGTTGCGGTAGCGGGCGCGCACGCCGTAGATCATGTCCAAGAACACGTCGGCGCTGGAAGGCAGCGCGGCCGCCTGGCCGGAAGCGAAATACTGCAAGGTGCCGAAGGCGCGGGAGGCATCGGCGGTGGCAACCGGGGTCGGGCCGGCCAAGATGCCGGTCGGCTTCTTCACGCCATTGCCAGAGACAAAGGAGGCGCCTTCACCAGCGGCCATGGCCTCGGACGCGGAATCCACCAGCCAGCTCTCGACGTTGAAGAACAGGTCGTCCAGCGATTCCTCGGATGCCTGCGGCTTGGCCGAGGCCATGCCGAAGGTCGGGATGATTTCCACCAGGTCAGGGGTATTGGTCTGGTTGCGGGTGTCCCCCTCGCCCAGCCACTCGAAGCCGGCGCCGTTCACATCGAACATCTCGTGATAGTCGGTGGTACCGACTTGGCGCACCGTGGCGATCTGGCGGATCGGCGAAATGTCGGTGGACAGGCGCGCGATGGTCTGCTCGACGAACTTGGGCAGAGCATAGCCGCCGGCCGCGTTGGTACCGACGACGGTCTGGGTGGCGCGCTGCTCGCGGCCGCCAGCCGCTGCCTTGGCTTCCAGCGCCTTGTGCGCCTGGGTCATGCGCTGCTCGCGGTCGCGGTCCAGGGGCGCACGGATCCAGTCGAAGAAGGCACTTTTGTACTCGATTTCCTCGGCGCTCTCGCGCTGCTCGCGGTCGCCGCCATTGAAGGCGCCGGGACGGGCCAGTTTGGTTTCCATTTTTTCCAGGCGGCTCTTCTGCTCGTTGAGCGAGTCCATCGCCTCGTCCATGCGCGCCAGCTTGGCGTCCATGTCAGCGGTCGACTTGCCGGCCTTGATCGCCTCGATTCTGGCGTCGTTGGTCTTTTTGTATTCTTCGAAGGCGGTGCCGATCTTGTCGATCGCCTCGGCGACCTTGCCCAGGCTCGGCTCGTCGCGCTTCTCGTAGGGCAAAACGGCAGCCTTGGCCTGGAAGGCGGCGAAGTGGGCGGCCATGGTGGCCAGCAGGATGGATTTCTTCATGTTGGGTATCTTTCAGGTGGTGAGGGAATGGAGCAGCCGATTCGCGGCAGCCTCTATTGCCGCAGCCGCCTCATGAGCGTCCCGCTCATCCAAAGCGATGCGTTTGACCCCGGCGAGAAACGCCTTGGCCGAGTCAGCCGAGAACCCTGCATCCCGCAGGGCCTGCTCGGCCTGACGAATAGTTTTGATGCCGGCGACGTCGGTCGCCTTGATACCAGTGATGCGAGCTTCGCGGTTGGCGGGGAAGGTAACCAGGGACACCTCCCACAGGTCGACGGCGGACAGCACGCGCAGCTCAGCGTCATAGGACCACTTCACCGCCATGAAGCCGATGGACAGGCCGTTCAGCGCACCCATCTTCAGCAGCGCATAGGCTTCCTTGCCGCGCGCCGTGTCGAGTGCCAACTGGCCCTTGATGCGCAGGCCTTTCGCGTCCTCCACGATCTCGGTCCACACGCCGATCGGCTCGGTCTGGTCGTGCTGCCAAAGCATGGCGGGCATGGTGCCGGCGGCCTTGTGCGCCGCCAGCGATGCCTGGAACGCGCCAGCGGTAATGACGTCGTCGTAGTCATCGCGCACGCCGAAGACAGAGCCATAGCCCTCGACGCTGCCGTCGTCGCCAGTCGCCCTGATCTGCAGCGAGAATGCGCGCACCTGGCGGCCACCGGCCGCGTTGCGGCGCTCAAGGCGTGGTCGAGTCATTGCCGGTTCCTTTCTTCGGGGTGTTCGTATTCATATTCATTGGGGTGAGCGGTTCGTCCAGGCCTGGCAGCGGGTCCTTGCCGTCCATATCGCGGATTTCGTTGCGGGTGTAGACGCCCGTCTCCACCATGGTCCGCGCCCATTGCGCACGGTCGGCCATCGAGCCGGCCAACAGGTAGCGCAGATCGAACTCGGTGAACAGCGGGCCGGAACCGTCCAGCAGCGTTTCGTCCAGGCGCTGGTTCCAGGCCTCGTGCCACGGCGCCAGGGTGTGCTTGACGTGCGCGCCGAAGAACGACTCGGTGCTGGCGAAGGTGGCCGCCTTGTCGGAGTGGCCGACCATGATCGGGAACACGCCGTAGCTGCGGCAAATCTCCTCGATCTGCAGTCGGCGCGTCTCCACATGCTGCGCATCCACGCCGGTCATAGCGGTGCTCAACCACTTGGCGGCGCGGTCCAGCACCAAGGGGGCGCCGGTATTCCGCACCCCGCTTTTGTCGCGCAGCCAAGCCGTCAGTCGCTCGTGCTGTTCGGGATTGAGCGTGCCCTCCACGGAGTACACGCCGGATGCGCGCAGTCCGTTTTCGTGCATCGCCACCTGACTCTGTTCGCTGGCCATGGCCAGCCCGATGGCTGACCGGGCCAGTTTCACGGCGTTCATGCTCTCAACCCAATCCCACTGGATGCCGTTGAGCAGGAACACCTCGTCAGGGGAAAATTCTCCGATGAGGCCGAACTCATCCCAGCAGCGGTAGCGCAGCTCGTAGCGCGACAGCCTGGACACCGTCCAGTGCCCTGGCTGAACTGGCAGTAGCTCGCGCACGCGGCGGTTGTCACCTCGCACTTTGATGGAGAGCCCTGTTCCAGTCAGCGCCGCATGGATCGTCATCTGGCGCCGCCACTCGAAGGAGGTTTGCCATTCGTTCGGCCGGCGCGCCAGCAAGCGATATTCCGGGATGTTGGTGGCCTTTTGACGTCGGCCCTCGCTGTCCTCGCGGTACACGTGCAGTTTCGGCGTCGAGCAGCCGTCAGCGATCACCTTGACGCAGGCCAGCACAGTAGCGACCTGCAGGGCGGTCTTATCGTTGACCGGCAGTCCGGCCACCCGGCCGGCGCCGAAGCCGTCGATCAGGTCGGCGACCTGGTCGTACGTGAACGCGGCCGCTTTGCGTCCGAACCACTTACCCCAAATACTCATTTAGCAATCCCAGAATGACCGGCCGCCCGAGGCCACCGGATTGAGCGCCATCAGTGAGACAGCATCGAACGTCGCCATTAGCGGATCGATCTTCGCGGTGCCGCTGGCCTGTTTGGTGATGGAGGTGGCGTTTCCCTGCTGCACGGTTCGCGCGTTACCGACGCACCAGGCCATCAAGCCTTGACCGGCATGCAGCAACTCACCGCCCGCGACCTTTCGCTCCGAAGTCTTGATCGCGCCGTTCAGGCGCCATCCCTGCGAGATCGCCACGATGTCATCCGTGGTGAACTCGCGCACGACTAGTTCATCAACCACATCGGTGATACCGGCGCCGTCGACGCCAACTCCTTGCTTTTCCGGCAGTCGCCCTGCGTCGCGGACGCGGCAGACAATGTCCGCTACCGCCTCCACATCATCGCCCGGGCGTTCGACCAAGGTAAGCTCGCCGGCCGCCGCGAAGTCCAGCAGCCGCGGCGCAATTTCCTTTCGCCGCTCCAGTGCGATCTTGTGCGCCCAAGCGTGCGTCCAAAGCAACCAGCGGCGTGTGTCTCGCTCGCGCCCCACAACAGCAAGTCCCAGCAGGTCGTCCAGGCCGCCGCCATCGATGCCTACCACGGCCACCTCGCAGCGCGTCAGCAGCGCATCTAGCGTCAGCCCTGGTTCGGCTGCGGCCTCCCAGAAGTCGGCGCCGGCCCAGCGGTCAGAGCGCAGGTTCAGCCCGATCTCGACGTTCAGGTGCTTGGCCAGGAAGGTCTGGAGCGAACCATCCGTCTTGTGCTGCAGCTCCCGCAACTGGTCGGCCAGCCACTCCGCGCTCACCGACCGCCCCAGGTTCGGGTTGGTGATGTAGAAGTTGGCCGAGTCGAGGTAGGCTTTCGACTTGATCATGTGCTCGGGGAACTCGTAGAGCACCCCTAGCTTCTTGCGGTCCTCGATCTTCCCGTCGCGGATATCGCGGTAATACTGCAGCTTTTCCTTGAACACGCCGGCCGGTGGCTCCTGGCTCTGCGTGGTCAGATAGATAACCCATCCCTCGTTGCGCGACACCTGGCCGCCGGTGGCCTCCTGGAACATGGCGCTTGCATTCGCCCGGGTACCGAAGACCCAGTGCTCATCGATCAGTACCTTGCCGGATTTCTTGCCCGAGACGGTGTCGGTGTCGGCCGCCACCACCTTCAGCGATGCCCGCGACACCCGGTGCGTGATCGTCCTGATGTGGTCCTGCACGTGAAACAGCGCCATCAAGTCGGGGTCGGCGCGCACCATCGCAGCGGCCGGCTTGAACGAGTTGTCCGCCACCTCCTTGGTCGGCGCCAGGATCAGGTGTTCTTCCTCATTACGCCAGCAGAGGATTACGGCCGTCAGCATGATGCCGGCCGCGATCGTGGACTTCGTGTTTTTCTTGCTGATCAGCAGGTAGAACTCGCGGATCAGCTGGTTGCCGGTCTCCGAGTCGTATGCGCCGAAGATCGCTGCGACGAAGTCAAACACCCATTGCTCACTGCACTCGCCGAACGTGGGCTGGCCAGGAAGGTCGACAACGCGCAGCTCCTTGAAGACCGCCAGCGCCTGCTCGGCCTGGTCCGGAAAAATCGGCGGCGGGATGATCGACTGGCGCGCGACCAGGCGCTGCCACCAATCCTGGCAGGCTGTGCTCCACTCCATGGCTTAGACCTTCTTCCCGCCGGCGGCGGCCAGGCGCGGCGCCTGAGCGGCAGCGAACCGGCTTCGACCTCCGACCTTCTCGGCGTCCTGCTGCTGCTGGTCCTTCTTGCCGCCCTCGCCGAGCTTCTTGTGCTCGAATGGCATCAGGCTCTTGGCCGCGTCGACGCGGTGCTTGATGTCGACCGTCGGCTCGTTCATGACCGCCTTGAGAAACGCTTTCGGGTCGGAATGGTGAAGCAGTGCGGCGAGGTCGAACGGCGGGCGCTCAGGCTTAGTCGCCGGTGCCTTCGCCGCTGCTTTGCCGGTGGCCGGCGCGGCCTTGCCGGCGCCCCGCTTGCGCAGTTCTTTTGCCTGCTCGGCCAGGTACTGCGACACCTCGGCATTTTTAACAAGTCGCGATCCGGCGGCCGATGCCGTCGCTGCGCTGTAACCAGCCGCAATTGCCGCGTCCTTATTCGAGAGACCGGCCAACTTGGCATCGGCGAAGGCCCGCTTCCTCCCTGTTAAACCCATTAACAAAATCCTCCACGGGGGAAATTTTCTGCGCGTGAGGTACCCGCGGTGTCCGGCGGCGCCCGGCCCTAGACTTTCGATACCCCCCTGGGGTCAGGGTCAGACCGCGCTCAGAAGGCCCTGCCGCCGCGCTGAGCGGCCTCCTGGGCCGTCTTCGCGTCGTGGCAGGGGGTGCAGAGCAGTTCCTTGTTGTCGTCCTCGTCGGACCCGCCTTGCCACAGTGGCACGATGTGATCCACCGCAGAGCCCAGCCTGGTCCTGCCCTGGCGCTTGCATTCTTGGCACATGCCCTCGTCCCGCTCGCGGATGGACTGGCGGTCACGAACGCCGGCGCTGCCGCGCTTGCGCTGCACGGTGGCAGCCAGCGGCTGGATGCGGCTGGTACTGGCCACCTGCAGGCGTGGCTTGAGGGCGGTGAGCTTGGTCATGAATCAGGCTGGGAGCGAGCTGGAAGCTTTCATGAAACGTTGATGTGCCGCCTCTATGCGGCGCGACATCCAGGCCTCGTAGCCTATGCGGTGCGCACTGCGCCAACTGCCAAACTTCACGATCTGAACTGCGCCATGATGTACTTCGGTGAGGGGTTTGCCGGCACCGTCAACTGCGATCAAGCCCTGCTCATCGATGATCGCCACCTCCACCTCACCAGCCCCATCGTCAGCAGCTATCACGCGCTCCATCAGGCGATCTCCGAGGTAGACGTGACACCCTACGTAATCGGAACGATAGTCGGGGTGATTGGGATTGGCATTGATGCGCATCGTCATTCCTTGTGAGGGTTTGATGCAGGAACCAATGCGGCTACCTCGCTGCCTGACATGCCGTGAGCACCATACCCCTTTGCCTGAAGTATCTCGCGTCCACGCTCAGCGTCGGCTAGCTGGTTCGCCAGCTGGTTGAGCCTGGGCCAGTTGAACGTCACGACAGCCCTGACTATCTCGTCACGGTGGTGCAGTGGTTTCATGGCGTTCCCGGAAGCGGAAAAAGAAAAAGCCCGCGTCTTTCGAGGCGGGCTTGCTTTTCTCAGGGCGAACGAATGCCCCGGTGACCGAACTATAAATCAGAACAGGCTGCCAGTGCAACTGTTTTTGCGCAGCTTCTGCACCAACTCGACCTTGGCCTCGGCGGCAGTCGTCATCAGGTCGGCATTCGGGAAGCGCCATGCGGTGGCGATGCCACAGCTACGATAGATCGCCCATGCGTGCAGCCGCGACAGGCTCTCGATCATGGCATCGGTGGCGGCGCCGAGCCGCATATCATGGCTGTGCTGCGCCTCATGGAGGTCACCGCCATGGCCGTCGCCGTCTCCGACCAAACCGCCCATTATCTTGACATCCAGGTTGCGCCGGCCACCGGCGTACATCCAGGTCTTCCATGCGTCCAGGCAGTAGTCGAGAGGGTCGGGCTGGGCCCATGTTTCGGTTTGGACTTCTTCCTTCTTCACTCGACGCAGCATAGTTTCCCCTCTGTGATGTGCCGCCAAGGCGGCTGGTGGTGCGGTAAAAATCTGATGATCCTCAATAATCAGCAAACCTATGATTCATGCGGGTTTGCTGGGTGGTGTTCGCCGTTTTCTCGCCCTGTTAAACCGATGTTGATGGCGATTTCGCGCTGCGACTTCACGACGCGTCCCATGCTCTTCTCCAGGTAGGCCATGGTGGTGCGCACGTCCTTGTGGCGCAGGAAGGCCTGCACGTCCTGCACCGGCACGCCGTTCTCGCTGAGCCAGGTGGCGATGGTGCCGCGTAGGCGGTGCGGTGTGATGCCCTTGGTGGCGCAGGCAGCATTGGCGGCCCGGATGGCCGCGCGCATGAAGCCACTGCCGAACGCACTGCCATCGGCGCGGCATACGATCAGGCCCTCGGCCTGGCGCAGCGGGCGCAGGTAGTCGACCAGCCAGTCCAGCATCGGAAGCGGGTCGGCCTCCTTGCCCTTGGTCTTGCCGGGCGTGTAGGTGCGGCGCTCCCAGTCGATCCACTCCCAGCGGGCGCTGATCGCCTCGCTCTCGCGCAGGCCCAGGAGCAGCAGCAGGCGCGCGGCGACGCCGATTCCGGTGGCCCGGCCAGCAGCACGATCAACCGCGGCGAACCAGGTGCTGGCGGCGCTTACCGGCAGCATCACGCGCGGACGCTTTTGCACCTTGAGCATGGCGACATCCCACGGCAGACGCGCCAGGATCTTGCGGCGCACCGCCCAGCTCACCAGTAGCTTGAGCACGCGCAGCCAGTGATTGGTGCTGGCGTGGTTGTGGGTCTGGAGGTGTTCGATGCGGGCGCGCTCCACCGTGGTGGTGTCCAGCTCGCTGATCAGGGTGTCGGCCAGGCCGTGCATGTGCAGGCGGCCGAAGATCTCGACGCTGCGCACGTGGTGGTCGCTGCAGTGAGGGGCGTGCAGCTTCATCCAGTCGGCCAGCAGCTGGGCCAGCGTGGGGATAGGCTGGCCGCCGTTGGCCCGCTCGACGGCGTGCAGGTATGCCGCTGTTGCCACGGCCTCGGCAGCGCGCTTGTTGCGCAGCCTGGTGCTGCGCTGGATGCGTGGGAACGGGCGGACCTGGAACCGGTAGTGCCAGATCGCGCCCACCTTGAAGACGTCGACGCTCAAACTGCGCTCGCTTGCGATGCGGCCAAGATGGTCTGCTCGTCCGGCGTCAGTTCAGCGATGGTTTTGCCGTCGCGCTGCAGCTCAAGGATGCCGTCGGACCAGCGCGCACACCGGAATGCCGGCCGTCTCGGATCGCCGGATGCCTGCTGGGACACCGCGGCCGCCGGGATGGCAGGCGGCGTGGCGTTGCGGAACAATGGTATCGGCAGAGGCGGGGCGACCGCCTCTTTTCCCGCATCTACGGCTGGGCCGAGCGTCCACATGGCGCCGTCGCGCGCCAGGCGACCATCGCGCAACGCGGCCATGAGGTAGGTTGCAGGATAGCGGCCCTGATCCAGGCCCATTGCCTTGCGCAGCTGGTTCGTGTTGACCAGCTGACCCGGCGCGCTACGGATGAAGGCTATAGCGGTTTCGGCATGCGTCAAGCCAGTTTGTTCGCGCTTGTTTGTCATAAGGACGGCGACTTCCTCCTTCACCTCGGCGCCGGGCGGCGGCGGGACGGCGGCGGAGCTGACCACCAGCGGCTCCGACTCGACCCCAGCCATGCCACCGATAGCTTTGTACGCTTCCGTCTGTTTGAATTGGCCGCTGAACTCGAAGCCGTTCGCCGGCCTGCCGTTCGGAGCGGTTACCTTATGCACAACGATGTCGCCGCGTTGGATCTCCTGCGCCAGCGCCGGCTCCACCTGGTCGGGCTCGCAGTCGATGATGTCAGCGATCTCCACCGTGCGGATCTTGGGGCGCTTTGCGATCAGCGCGTAGACCTGGTCCTTGTCGATGCCCATGCTTGTCCTTTCAGGATGTTGGTATGTAGGAATTAAAGCGCGGCAGCCAGACCGCGCCGGGAATGCGGCGCGGGCGCTGAGGGCCGCTCGCGCCGGGTATGCACAAACCTGGTGTAGGCGCCCTCGTACTCCAGCATCACATCGTCGATGCGGCCCTGCCGGTTCTTCGCGATGAACACATCGGCAACGCCGCGCATGTGAGTCTGTGGGTTGTCGACTTCCTCCCGGTGCACGAACATGACGATGTCGGCGTCCTGCTCGATGGCGCCCGAGTCGCGCAGGTCGGACAGCTGCGGGCGGCTTTTGTTCGCCGCGTTGCGGGACAGCTGGGACAGCGCGATGACCACGATATTCAGCTCCTTGGCCAGCGCCTTCAGGCCCCGGCTGATCTCCTCGATCTGCTGGTTGCGACTGTCGGACGGGTTGGCGCCGCTCATCAGCTGCAGGTAGTCCACCACCAGCATATCCAGGCCATGCTTGCGCTTCACCGCGCGCGCTTTGCCGCGCACGTCCAGCAGGGTGAGCGCCGGCTGGTCATCCAGGTACAGGTTCATTTCCTGCAGCTTCGCATTGGCCGCCGAGAAACCGTCCCACTGTTGAGGGCTAAGGTCGCCGCGAATGACGGCCGTGAGGGGAACGGTACCCAGCGACGCAATACACCGGTCCAGTAACTCCCCCTTCTGCATCTCCTGGGACAGGAACAGCACGCTGTGCTCGCGCGCCACGGCGGTGGCGATGTTGAGCGACAGGGCTGTCTTGCCCATGGAAGGCCGGGCGCCAAGGATCACCAGCGCGCCACGGTTCGGACCACCAGTCAGCAGCTCGTCAATGTCGGGGAAGCCGGTGGCGATGCCCGTGTACTTGCGATCCACGCGGCTGTCGATCACGGCGATGTGCGCGATCATGGCGTGGGAGGCGTGTTCCGGGTCGGCTACCGAGCGCGTCTCGGCGAGCGCGCTGAGCCGTCCCTGGGCAATGTCCAACACCTCGGCCGCCGTGCGGCTCCCAGGGTTGAATGCCAGCTCGTTCATCTCAGACGTGGCGGCCAGTAGACCCCGGCGCAGCGCGCGATCGCGCACCAGGTCGGCGTACCGCCCGATGTTGGCGGCGCTGGGGATGCTCTGCTGCAGGCTGTTCAGGTACGGCATGCAGTCCTGCACCTTGGCGGCCAAGGCGGCGCCGGCCGAGATGACGTCGCAGGCCTCGCCGGCGGCGATCTGGCGCAGGATCTCCGTGAAGATCAGGCGGTGGTCGTGGCGGAAGAAGTGCGCCGGCTTCAGGTCGCCCATCCAGTCCACTGCCCCGTTGTCGCGCAGCAGGGCGCCGATAACGGACTGCTCGGCCTCGATGGCCTGAGGAACGGTCTCGTGTTCGCTCATGCGGCACCCCGGTTCTCGTAACGACCCTCGCGGATCTTGGCGAAGTTGCCCGGCTTGGTCATCCATTCCAGGTCGGCAAAGAACGGCTGCTTGCTGCGGCCGACCAGAAAGTCACACGTGCCGACGTACTCGAAAAACTTGCGCCAGTAGTCGAGGTCCTGGCGGCGCTTGTCCTCGTTCCAGCGCGCTCGTAGCTGGTTTGCCCGGGCCGGTGTCCAGTCGCGGATCTGCGGGCATTGCGGGAGCACCTCGTGATACAGCGCGATGATCTGCTGGTGCGGGCAGTCAGGCTTGCTGGACTTGATCCGGACAACCTTCTCGCCACCAGCAACGCTGGCGGCAACTACCCCGTCAGGGGTAGTAGTATTTGAATCAGGAATCAGTGAATCAGGAATCAGGGCGTTATGGTTTGGTGGATTAACAGGCTCACGCCGTGGATTAACGTTATCCACAGGCTCGTCAAACCTAATCCTCCTGACACTGCCTGTTATTCCACCGTTTTTGGTGCGCTCATGTACGGTAAGGAAGCCATCCCTATCCGGCAGCAGGCTGTCCCTTTCGGTCGAGTGCGGCGCCTGGTGTTCGGAGAATTTCAGGATCTGGATGTAGCGCTGCCCGTCCACCTCATAGCGATCGATGAAACCGAACCGAGCAAGCTCTTCCAGCAGCGGGTCCACTTCGACGCTGTCGTATGCGAGCAACTCGCCCTTGATGCGCTTCGGACGATCCTCCAGGCGCCCTTCACGGTCCGCCAGCATCCAAAGGCCGGGGAAGATGAAGCGAGCCCAGATCGAGCATTCAGACAGGTCTTCGTTTTTGTACAGACCAGGTTTGATATTGCGCGCGCGAGCCATCTACACGGCCTCCTTCAGCAAGTCCATCGGGCCGGCGCCCCCAACTTCTACTCGTGGGCCAGCGGTATCCGTTGTCCCCCAGTTGCTGGTGAAGCCGGCATAGCCAGGGCCAGGCCGCTCCGTGCCGAAGTAGATTATCTTTTCGATGATCTTGCCCTCACGAACCATGCCGAACAGCACATGGCCGAGACAGGCGCCGATCTGGTGCGCCTTGATGACGCAGCGGAAGTCCGACCACGAAAGCCACTGCGCGGGCTTTGCGGCAAAGACGGCCAGGATGTCGCGTCGCACCTCTTCGGACTGCGCGCGCTCCCACATGTGATCGACGATGGGTGGACGGCAGGAGCGCTCCGCAGGTACTTCGGCCGGGAATAAGTCCAGTGTCGCTGAGGCGGCCTGAATGGCATACAAGTTAGCATCACGCTTCATGCACATCCTCCTGCCCGGTGTACTCCAGCCAGGTCATCACCTGCTGGCCATTGCGCAGCACCGGCTCGCCATGCTTGTCTACCTTGCCCCCCCCTCACCATGATCTTGGCGTTACGCACCTCGTCCGGATTGACGTCAATCCAGTCCTGGCATAACTGAGGCGCGTCCAGCTCGGGGCTGATGCGCTCGATTTTGGTCGAGGTCTGAAACAGCTCCTCGGCCAGTTGGTTGCGGAGCTGGGCCCACTCGGCCACGGTGTAATGCCGACCACCCGCACCAGGGATAAAGGTCGGCTGAAGCTTCGATGCCTGGACCAGGCAGGCTGCACGGCTGATGCCGAAAACACAGAAAGCGCCCATGATCACACCCGATGACCTTGGCCGCCGAACGCGGCGCCGAAACGGCGCGCGGACTGGGCACTCAGCGCCGGGGCGCGCCAGTCGCCGACGTACGCCGGAGCTACAACGGGCGCCTGCTCGGCCTCCTCGGCCGGCGGCGGGCGCAGCGCATCCTTTGCGGCGATGGTGATGGTGTACACGACACCGGAGCGCGTGCAGCAGCCCGATGCTTCCAGCTCGGCATACAGCTTGCGGATATCGAACTCGGAGCGCCCGAGGTCGCCGTGGCGCTCCATGCCTTGGTAGACGGTGGCAGGCTCCTGCAGGAGCGTTTCGAGGATCAGGCGGCCGCGTGATCCTTTGGGAGGCAATTTCATATATAATCCCTTCAGTTTTGGTTGTACCTAAGGCCCGCCTGCATGCGGGCCTTTCCTATTTCTGGCCAGCCAGTTGCTGGCGCAGCTGCTCGTACTGTTCCCGGGTCATGACGTGGCCGGGCTCTACCTGGTCGGCATCCTGCGGCGCCGACACGTCCTGCTCCGCCGCCACCGTCACGCTTCCACCACCACGGTCGGCAGCAGCAACTCGCGGATCTCGCGCAGCGAGATATCAAACTCATCCATCATGCGGATGATCAGCGTGGCGCCCACCGGCAGGCGGTGGTGGCGGATCTTGCTGATCACCGGCGGCATAACGTCCAGCTTGCGCGCAAGCTCGGCGTCGTTTTTCAACTGGTGGGTCTTGATCAGGTGGTCCAGCAGCCGGTTCTGGTTCGCGACCAGCGGCGCCGGCGCGGCGACTTCTTGGTGCTGCATGCACTTCTCCTTTGCGGGGTTGGAAATCATTTCTCGGCCATGCCTTCCAGGCGGGACACCATGTCGGCCAGAGCGCGGTTGACGCGGTACACGGCGGCCTTCACGCGCTCGATCTCGTGCTGCTCGACGATGCCGTCGGCCAGGGTGGCGTGCACCTCGGTGCCGACCTCGCCGCTGGCGGACCAGACCTGCGTCACCAGCTCCAGGATGGCGACGTCGGACGCGGCAGCCTCGGCCTGGATGGGGATGCAAACATGCCCGACCTCGCGGGCCAGCGCGTGCAGGACGCTCATGTCGCCAGTCAGCTGCAGCAGGGCCTGCAGCTCCAGCGGGTTGAGGTAGTTGGTGGAGACGTTGGCATTCACCTTGTTGCGCAGGAGTTGCGCGCCCAGGCCCATGCGGACGGCGAGGGTTTCAATGCCACCGGGCGCGGACCGGGCGGTGTTCTGGATAGCGTCGAGGATGTTCATTTGGTAAGACCTAAACAAATGAGGAAGTTTCAAAAAAAGAATGCGATACTGAAAACATCAAATACGGATGAGGTTGCCAAATGAGTTACTATTCCATTTCCAAAACGTTAATTAATGGGAGGAAAACTCATGAACGACAACGACATCCAGATCGCTGCCTCAGCCATCCTTGTTCGGTTTCTCGTAACCCAGCTGTACTGGGAAAAGTTCTTTCACGACCAAGAGGCGAGGGACAAAATCCCTGGCGCCCTGATCAACATCTTGAAGAGGGACGCGCAGAACGCAGGGCCGGACCCCGTCGCCTACCGGGTGCTGGAAGCTGTCCACCAAGATGCGATCAAGTTTTTTGCAAATGTGGAGCAGCAGCTTCCGCCCCGTTAGACGTCACCTTCGCCAGCGCCGCGAAGAACGGGCGAGCAGCGGCGGCCCTGCGCTCTTGCTCGGCATCGAGCTTTGCAATCAGTCGCTCCATCGACTGGATGAGCCGCTCGGTGTCCGAGGCTGACGCCGCCGTTCCAACGGCAGCCTGCGCGGACTTCAGGCGCTCAGCCAACTCGACGGCGCGCTCCAGGCCGGCAGTTTCGACTTCGATGTTGATGGTGAGGGTCACGGTGTTGTCGGGCGTGGCGGTGCCGGGCTCTTGGTTGCTCATGCTGTTCCTTTGGTGGCGGAATGGGAAAAGGTGGACTCGGCCAGGAGCGACTTCGCCGCGAGGACGCGGTCAGCCGTACAAGCGGTCTGGTCGTTTATCGTCACGAGCAGGGCGGCGCGGCGCTCCGCTGCCGCTGTGGACGTGACGCGCTTCAGCTCACTCCGCAGCTGCAGCACCTCGCGCTGCAGTTTGCGGAATGCGGGATGGTCGGCCACGTCGTGCTGGCGTGGCGACACGAGCCGGCAGACCAGGGCGCCGCAAAGAAGGGCGAGCAAGGCGATGCAGATCAGGGTTGTGGTCATTGCGGCTCCTTTCCCAATTGTGCGAGGGATTGAACTGCAGTCGAAGCGGCAAGCTCAGGCCAGATCTTTTCCCAGTCGGTAGGCCTCATGTCGATCCTCGTAACCTGACGTCCTGTAGCCAGCTCTATCTCAACACAGCGCTCAGGCGGTATCGGCCGAACTCCATTCGCCCACTGGCTGATGAGCACGGGAGTGATCTCCAATTGCTCGGCCAGGGCACGCTGGGCACCGCGATGCTTAACGTAGTCGATAAGTTTCATGCATTGACTATAGCAATTTGCTTTTGGAGGGTCAATAGCAAATTGCGCATTCCGCACAAAAGCAGATTGCTATCTAATATGGTCATGTCTACAAACAAACAAATTCGCCTGGAGAACCTTCGGAAACTGATCAGCGAGTTCAAGACCGCTGAGGAGGTGGCGCGTCGGGCTGGCACTGCTCCTATGTACCTAAGCCAGATACTTAACGGCGCGAAATCCTCAACAGGCAGAGAGCGAGGGGTAGGCGACTCTTTGGCCCTAAAGCTAGAGACCGGCTGCGAAAAGCCGCCGGGATGGATGGATGTTAGTCATGATGTGCCGGAGTCAATCCCAGGGGCTCTCCGCGTTGTGGTCGCCGACCCATCAGACCCCAACTTTTATCACATTCCAAAAGTGCAATTAATTGTCCGCGCAGGATTTGCTGGTTTTGAAACCGTTCCAGAAATATACGATGGCAGTGTACTGAGCTTAAATAAAAACTGGGTTGATAGAAAAGGTTTGCACCCATCAAAGTTGGTTGCCCTAAGCGTCACAGGGGATAGTATGGAACCAAATCTTTACGATGGCGACATAGTCATAGTAAATACAGCTGATACAAAAATGAAAGATGGCGAAGTTTTTGTTTTTAACTATGACGGTGAAGCAGTAATAAAACGCCTTGTAAAAGAGCGCGGTGAGTGGTGGTTATTTTCGGACAACGCTGACCAGACAAGGCACCGGCCGAAAGGCTGCCGGGCCGGCGAATGCCTCATCATAGGCCGAGTAGTGCGACGGGAAACAGATAGAATTTGATGCACATGAGCCCGGACCAATGCAAATTTTTCGAAATCGATACCGTTTTGCTTCGAGCCTGCGAAGATGGAGCGCGCGCTCAGCTATGGACAAGGCCAGATTACGGTTTTATCAATATTTATCTGGAAGGGTTTGATCTAGGGAAGGGAAAGATAGCAACTTTAAAAAAAGACGAAAACAAATGGCTATGCGATCAATTATTACTTGGACACTGTATTTATGCTGAAATAAAAAAAGAAAGCGATTTAAAATTCAAAATAGAATTTAAGCGAATATCTGAAGCTGAAGCGTTAAAGGCAGTAGCGGACGCAAGAGTAGTAAGCGAATCTACACAAGGAAAACTTGAGATAGCTGAAAATAATCTTAGAATTATAAAAATCAATAAACTTCTGGCGCCATATAAACCCACTCTGTTGACCATTCCTTGTGCATTGCGTACTCCCGTCCCGGTAAAGCTTCCCTTCGGAGCAATCCTCGGGCTTCGTCCCAGATCAGCACACCACTACGCAGCTCCAAATGACCCGGTAGCTGTGTTCATCTCGGCCGAAGGCCTCGGCTCCGCCTACCTCAAGGCCTCCAGCGACATCAAAACAAAAATTCTTAAAGCCTACTTCAATGGCTACCACGTTGCCGCACGCATAACCGGCGAAGCCACAGGGCCGTTCTCGCACGGGCTGGCTGCAGTGTGGGATGAGTACGAGATGCCGGCGGAGGTTGCTCTTACACCACAAGGCGCGCAAACATAAACGCAAATTGCTATTGCAATCATAAAAGCAAATTGCTATAGTCAGTTCCATCAACCACCGATGGAGCTGACCAATGAACGCCCCCGCCACCCCCGCAGCAGTCGCGCCCGCAGCGCCCACCGTCACCCCGCCCGAGATCGGCACCGCCTTCGAAGGCGGCTTCTTCGCCGGCCGCATCCAGATCGACGGCCAACCCTACGCCCTGATCGTCGCCCCGCGCGCCAGCGAGCAGCGCGCCCCCTGGAACAGCAGCCTCACCCGCGTCGACGGCGCCCTGGACCTGGCTGACGGCCTGGCCAACACCCGCGCCATGGCCGCCGCCGGCAGCGACATTGCCGCCGGCATCCTGGCCAGCACCATCAACGGCTTCAGCGACTGGTACATCCCGGCCCGCGACGAGCTGGAAGTCCTGTACCGCAACCTGAAGCCGACCGACGAAGAGAACTGGGAAGGCGATGGCGTCAACGCCAACAGCATCCCGCCCGGCGCCGAATACACCGACGACTCGCCTGCGCAGACCACCGTGGAAGCCTTCCGCGACGGTGGCGCAGAGGCATTCAGCGAATCCTGGTACTGGTCCAGCACGCAGCACGAGGCCTCCCCTGGCCGTGCCTGGGACCAGGACTTCGACTTCGGCCACCAGAACTACGGTCGCAAGTCGTACGCCGGCCGCGTCCGCGCGGTCCGCAGATTGCCCATTTAATCCTTCGGTAATTCGGTCCCGCGCCGCGCTGGCGCGGGTGTGATCAGCTCACGCCATGGAGAGCGCCATGAGCACGTCCAACGCAGCAGCAGAAGCACCTCCCCTCACCCTTACCGCCCTGCGCCAGGCCCTGGAGTTGACGGTAGCCGGTTTCGGTAGCCAGCCCGCCACCCAGGAAAACGCCGGCGCCCGCGCCCAAATCTTCGTGGCCGCCCTGTCGGGCATGGTCGCGATCTACGACCGCCAGCTGGGCGATGCCATCTACAGCATCGTGCAGCCGCCGATGGCGCCCGCAACCTCGCCAGCGCCGGAGGCTGCATGAAATACCTCATCACCGCCCGCACCGCCGATGGCATGCGCGTCTACTCCGCCATTGGCGATCTCGGCCTGCTGATCGACGCCGCGTACGACGCCGGCGCCATGGGCATCACCGCGATGGTGCTGCCGTGATCGCCCCGCTCAGCACCCTGGTGCGCGCCGTGCGCTACCACCACGCCCGCTACACGTTCCGCCACGCGGTTTCGCGCACGATCCAGCTGCAGTACCAGAAGCGCGCCATCGAGCGCGACCTGCGCCAGGCCCTGGCTGCCGAGGAAGCTGCAGCGCAGCGCATGGAAGCTGCGCTCAACACCACTACCCCATAGGAGACACAATGTCCTGGTTCCGCCATTTGCAGGTCTACCGCCTGCCCGCCCCGTGGGCGATGACCGCCGAGCAGCTGGCCGCCGCGCTGGCGCCGCACGAAATTACTCCGGCCGGCAGCAATGAGCTGCTGCGCCAGGGCTGGGGCAGGCCGCGCCCGAACGGCGCCCTCGTGCACGTCGTCAACCGCCAGTACCTGCTGCGCCTGTCCAGCGAGCGCAAGCTGCTGCCGGCCAAGGTGATCAACCAAGTCGCCAAGCAGCGCGCCATTGCGCTGGAAGCCACCCAGGGCTTCACGCCCGGAAAAAAGGCGATGAAGGAGCTGAAGGAGCGCGTCGCCGACGAGCTGATGCCGCGCGCCTTCCCGGTGATCGACCACACGCCGATCTGGATCGACCCGGTCAACGGTTGGCTGGTAGTCGACGCGGGCAGCCCGGCAAAGGCAGACGAGGTCATCAAGCTGCTGCTGAAAGCGGTCGACCGCATGCCGCTGGAATCGCTGCGCGTGCAGCGCTCCCCAGTGGCGGTGATGACCAACTGGCTGGAGGACGACGATGCGCCCGACGGCTTTACCGTGGACATGGACACCGAGCTGCGCGCCACCGGCGAGAGCAAGGCTGCCGTGCGCTACGTCAAGCACTCGCTGGAGCCGGACGAGGTACGCCGCCACATCAAGGCCGGCAAGCAGTGTAAGCGCCTCGCGCTCACCTGGAACGGCAAGATCTCGTTCGTGCTGACCGATGCCCTGGCGATCAAGAACGTCAAGCCGCTGGATGTGCTGAACGAGCAGGAGCGCGGCACCAACCGCAACGACGACGAGCGCTTCGACGGCGACTTCATGCTGATGACGGCCGAGCTGGCGCAGCTGCTGGCCGATGTGGTTGATGCCATGGGCGGGGAGGCAAAGGCATGAGCACCGCGACCATGCGTCCCGACATCTTCACTCACTCGGGCCATTACTTCAATTTCCTGACACCGGAGCGCTCGCAGTTCCACATCGAGGATATCGCGCACGCCCTGTCCCACGTGTGCCGCTTTTCCGGCCACGTGCGCGAGTTCTACTCGGTGGCCCAGCACTCGGTGCTGGTCAGCCAGATCGTGCCGCCTGAGCATGCGCTGGCCGGCCTGCTGCACGATGCGGCCGAGGCGTTCATTGGCGACGTCGCCAGCCCGCTGAAGGCACTGCTGCCGGACTACAAAGCCATCGAGCGCGTGGTTGAGCATGCCGTGCTGGCGCGCTTCGGCCTGGCGCCCAAGCTGCCTGCCTGCGTGAAGGCGGCGGACATGGTGCTGCTGGCCACCGAGAAGCGCGACCTGATGCCGCCCGGCGCCGGCCTGTGGGGTTGCTTGGCGGGAGTGCAGCCGCTGCAGCAGACCATTCGGCCGATGCCGCCCGCCACCGCTCGCGCAGCCTTCCTGCAGCGCTACCGCGAGCTGACGGCCGACCAGGCCGACTCGGAGGGCGGCCACCATGACTGAGTTTCCGGACTACGAGGCGGACGTCAAGAAGGACCCCGCCGCGACGCGCAAGGCCTGGCTGTCCATCATCCTGATCGAAGGCTCGCTTCTGGCGGCCCTGATCTGGAACTGGTGGTAGCCCACGCAATTTCCCCAGCCCGGCTCAGGCCGGATTACAACCACCCTGAAAGCGAAAAATGAACCAAGACACCCGCACCATCCCGGCTACCGTCGGCGCGCTGTTCGAAGGCGGCTACTACGCCGGCCAGATCCTGGTCGATGGCAAGCCCTACGCCCTGATCATGGCCGGCGCCGCTGGCGAGCTGAGCGGCCGCTGGAACGCCAGCAACGACTCCGTGGCCGGCACCACCAGCCGTGCTGACGGCTTGGCCAACACCGCGGCCATGGCCGCCGCCGGCAGCAAGCTTGCGCAGCGCGTGCAGGCTCTGGAGATCGGCGGCGTCAGCGGCTGGTATATCCCGGCCCGCGATGAGCTGGAAATCCTGTACCGCGCGTTCAAACCGTCCACCACCGGCAACTGGGCCGGCGAGGGCGAAAACCCCAGCAGCATCCCGGCCGGCGCCCACTACACCGGCGAGCTGCCCGCCCAGACCACCGTGGAGGTGCTGCGCGAGGATGAGCCTGACGCGCTGATCCCAGCCTGGTACTGGTCCAGCACGCAGCGCGAGGCCTACCCTGGCCGTGCCTGGGGCCAGGACTTCGGCAACGGCCTCCAGGTCACCGGTCACAAGTCGTACGCCGGCCGCGTCCGCGCGGTCCGCAGATTGCCCCTTTAACCATTTGATCATTTGAAAGCGACTGCCATGAGTAAAGCGCAATTCATGAGCGAAAACCTGCGGCCTGGTGAGCTGTATGCCGGCCTGCTGCTTGGCGCCGATGGCCAGCCGGACCAGCACATTTTCCTGCTCCCCGGCGCGGCCGAAAAGCTGACCTGGGATCAGGCGAAGGAATGGGCGGCAAAGGCCGGCGGCGAGCTGCCGACGCGGCGCGAGCAGAGCCTGCTGTTCGCCAACCTGAAGTCCGAGTTCCAGGCCGGCTGGTATTGGTCTGGAGAGCAGCACGTGGCCTACCCTGCCCATGCCTGGCTCCAGTACTTCAGCCTCGGCAACCAGCTCTACGATCACAAGTCGTACGCCGGCCGCGTCCGCGCGGTCCGCAGATTGGCCATTTGACCATTTGATCATTCGAAAGCGACTGGCATGAGCGACACGCAATTCATGAGCGAAAGCCTGCGGCCCGGCGAGCTGTATGCCGGCCTGCTGCTGGGCATGGGCACCCAGCCGAACCAGCATATTTTCCTGCTGCCCGGCTCTGCTGGAAAGAAACTGACCTGGCACGAAGCGAAGGAATGGGCGGCGAAGGCCGGCGGCGAGCTGCCGACGCGCCGCGAGCAGAGCCTGCTGTTCGCCAATCTGCAGGAGGCGTTCCAACCGGCCTGGTATTGGTCCGGTGAACAACACGAGACCTTTCCAGAGCACGCCTGGGGCCATAACTTCCTCAACGGCCTTCAGGGAGGAGATCACGTGTATTCCATCGCCCGCGCCCGCGCGGTCCGCAGATCAGCCGCCTGACCATTTGGTAGCACCATGACCATCCATACCCAACTGCCGATCTACAAAGTTGCCTACGACCTGCTCGGCCTTGCCGCCGACCTGGTCAAGAACATGCCGCGCGACTTCAAGGGATCGTTCGGCCGCAAGATCAACGAGGAGTGCATCGAGATCCTCGTGCTGATCGCCCGCGCCAATGCCGCCCGCGATAAGGCGCCGCACCTGGGCGAGCTGCTGGAGCGCCTGCAGGTCGCGGAGATCCTGATCCGGCTGGCGCGCGATAAGCGCTTCATCTCCGTCCCGCAGTACGCGGGCGCGGTGGAGCTGTGCAGCCAGATCGGCAAGCAGGCCAATGGATGGAAGAAACACCCCGCCGCTCGCCTGCAGCATGAGGGTCAAGGCCATCATGCCTGAGCGATTTTCTAATCTGGTCGCGCCGCTGCCCGAACTGGGCACCGCCAAGCGCATCAAGGATACCGCCGGCGCGCGCCGGGACTGGTCCTGCGCAGTTTCCACGCTGATCGGCCCAGGCCTTCGGCGCGGCGACGTAGATAGCGCGCACGACCGCAGCACGAGGCCTACCCTGACCATGCCTGGAACCAGAACTTCAACAACGGCAACCAGAACAACGATCACAAGTCGTACGCCGGCCGCGTCCGCGCGGTCCGCAGATCAGTCGGCGGTGGCCGCACCAGCGACCTTCCTGGAGCTGGTGCGCGCCTACCTGGATTGCCGCGAGACGAAACGCAACAGCCCCAGCGCCCTCGCCTTCGAGGAGCAGCTGGAGCGCAACCTCACCCAGCTGCACGAGGACTTGGTCAGCGGCGAGTACCGGCCCGGGCGCAGCATATGCTTCGTGGTCACCCGGCCCAAGGCACGCGAGGTGTGGGCCGCGGCGTTCCGCGATCGCATCGTGCACCACCTGCTGTACAACCGCATCGCCGCGCGCTTCCACGCCTCGTTCACCGCCGACAGCTGCGCCTGCATCCCTGGGCGCGGCACGCTCTACGCGGTGCGTCGTCTGGAGCGCCAGGTGCGCAGCACCACGGAGAACTGGTCCCGGCCGGCCTACTACCTGAAGTGCGACCTGGCCAACTTCTTCGTCAGCATCGACAAGCGCGTGCTGCACGAACTGCTGGCGCCGCGCATCGCTGAGCCGTGGTGGCGCGCGCTGATGGAAACGATCCTGTTCCACGATCCGCGCCAGGATGTCGAGTATCGCGGCGCGCCGGTGCTGCTGGAGTGCGTGCCGCCCCACAAGCGCCTGAGCAACCAGCCGCCTCATCTGGGCCTGCCGATCGGGAACCTGAGCAGCCAGTTCTTCGCCAACGTGTACCTGGACCAGCTGGACCAGTTCGCTAAACACCGGCTGCAGGCGCGGCGGTACGTCCGCTACGTCGATGACTTCGTGCTGCTGCACGAGTCCGCCGACTGGCTGAACAACGCCCACGCCCGGATCAAGGCCTTCCTGCCCACACGGCTGAACGCCCGCTTGAACGACAGCAAGACCATACTGCAGCCCGTCGAGCGCGGCATCGACTTCGTGGGCCAGGTGATCAGGCCGTGGAGCACGCGCACCCGGGTGCGGGTCGTCAAGGGTGCCATCCAGCGAGTTCTTGACGCCGACGGCACCAGCCTGCAGTGCGTGGCCAACAGCTACTTCGGCCTGATCGGCCAAGCCAGCAGCAGCCACACTGACCAGGCCCGGCTGGCGCGCGCCGTGCTGCGCCGTGGGCGCGCCGTCAACGGTGCGCTGACCAAGACCTTCAAGGAGAGCCGCCATGGGCGCCAGTGAGCAGCATGTTTCTCCGTATTTGCTTGAGCGCGCCGAAGCCTTCAAGCATGACCAAGCGCTATTGCGAGCTGCCCATAAGGCCCTGCAAGTTGTTTATCGGGAGAAATTCTGCTTCATACACAGCTTTTATGTGGACGCGTCGAGCACCGAGGTTGTGACCATGGTCTACCTGCGAGGCTCCCCGGTTGCAGTGCCAGCATGCGAATTGACGCTGGCACCACAGATCACGTGATCACTAATAGATACATTAAATACAACTATGCTACGCTACCTCACTATCGCGAAGTTCTCCGCCGAGTCCGGCTACACCGAGGACGCCATCCGGACCAAGATCCGTGACGGGATCTGGCCAGAGGGAAAAGTATGGATAAAGGCGCCGGACGGGCGGAATTTGATAGACGCACAAGGATATGAAAAATGGGTCGAGACGGGCGCGGGGTTAAAGGTGCATCGGAAAGCAGCATCGAAATCAGTTTTATGTATCGGGGCATCCGCTGCCGGGAGCGCATCCCTCTCAAGCCCACCGCCGCTAATCTGAGGCGGGCGGAGCAGCACCGGGCCGCGATTTTGCATGCAATCGCCACTAACAGCTTCGACTATGTGTCCACGTTCCCTAACTCATCAAATGCAGCTAAATTCGCCAGCCAGCCTGGCGATGTCAAAAGCGTCGAGAGCTACCTCGATGCGTGGCTGGCGCGCCAGAAGCTGCAGCTAAAGGCAAGTACGTACGATGGGTACCGTAAAATCGTCGATGGAAAGCTGATACCCTGGTTCGGCGAAATGAAATTGGGGTCGCTGCAGAAAAAGCATGTGCGTGACAAACTGGAGGGAATCAAGGCCAGCAACAAGACGCTGGCCAACATCCAGAGCGTGCTGCGCGCGGCGCTGGAAGAAGCAGTCGAGGTCGATGAGTTGCTGGAGATAAATCCTCTGGCGGGCTGGTGCTATTCCAGGGCGGAGGCGCCGAAGGAGGAAGATGAGATCGACCCGTTCACCAGGGAGGAGCAGGCCGCTATCCTCGCTGCATCTACCGGCCAGGGGCGCAACCTCATCCAGTTCGCTCTCTGGACGGGCATGCGCACCTCGGAGCTCACCGCACTGGACTGGAAGGATGTGGACTTCATTCGCGGGGTAGTGAAGGTCTCAAGGGCGATGACGCAAAAGGCGGCTCAGGCGGAAACCACAAAGACTGCGGCGGGGCGGCGCGAGATCAAATTGCTGGGCGGCGCGCTGGAGGCGTTGCTCGCGCAGAAGGAGCATACCTACCTGAAGGGGGTTGAGATATTCCAGAACCCTCAGACTGGTGAGCGGTGGACTGGCGATCAGCCGATCAGGAAGACACTATGGCAGTGGGCTATCAAAAAGGCCGGAGTGCGTTACCGATATCCGTACCAGACCAGGCACACGTATGCCAGCATGATGCTCTCCGCTGGCGAACACCCGATGTGGGTAGCGAAGCAGATGGGGCACCGCGATTGGACGATGATTGCTCGTCGATATGGGCGCTGGATGCCTGACGCGGATACGCTGGCTGGTAGCCGGGCCGAGCAACTGTACGGGACGGCAAAACCAGGGGAAAAACAGGCGTAAAAAAGGCTGTCATTTTGTTGTCATTCAGGAGCCAAACCAACCCCAAAACAACCCAATTAATGACAGCCTATACCTTACAAGTACTTGATTTTAAACTAAATACTGGTGGAGTCGGCGGGAATCGAACCCGCGTCCGCAAGCACTCTACAGACAGTTCTACATACTTAGCATTATCATTTAATTTAGCCTGTACAACACGGATATGCACGTTTTGGACAGGCGATTCACCTTAGATTTAACGCTACTTCAAGTGACCCGTTGTAGCGCGATTCCCTGTAAATGACTCCTCAGCTTTTTACGGCCCGCCCCAGGGAAGAAGCGGTGAGGAGGCAGCTGCAATTAAGCAGCCAGTGCGTACGAGTTATCGTTTGCAGTTATTACGTTCTGGATGTATTTACGAGGTAACCAGTCCTCGGTATGCCCTGTTCTGCTTTGCAACCCACGTCGAAACCAGGTCGACCCCGGAAACTTGACCATCTTGCAGAAGGAAGCTCCATTCTACCGCAAATCGCCGCGCCTTGCACTGGCACGGAAACACGTCAAACGCCCGTCACATTTGCCCGCTATGATGGCGTCCAGTTCTCACATAGAACGACCCTCCAGCGTCCTCCGGGACGGCTCTACCGGCGCCGGCGGTCGGGAAATATACCGGCACCATATTCCTTGATCGACGACTACACGGCGGCCAGCGCCTGCTCCAGGTCGGCCACCAGGTCGTCGATATGTTCTATGCCTATCGACAGCCGCACCGTGTCCACCGTCACCCCGGCCTTGTCCAATTCCTCGGGATTGAGCTGGCGGTGCGTGGTGGAGGCCGGATGGCAGGCCAGCGACTTGGCGTCGCCGATGTTCACCAGCCGCGTGAACAGCTGCAGCGCATCCTGGAAGCGCGCCCCGCCCTCGACGCCGCCTTGCACGCCGAAGGTCAGCACACCCGAGGGACGCCCGCCCAGGTATTTCTGCGCCAGCTCGTAGTCGCTGTGCCCTTCCAGCCCGGCATAGTTGACCCACTTGACCTTGGCATGCCCGCTCAGGTATTCCGCCACTTTGCGGGCATTGGCGGTGATGCGGTCCAGGCGCAGCGCCAGCGTTTCTATGCCTTGCAGAATCAGGAAGGCGTTGAATGGCGACAGCGCAGCGCCCGTATTGCGCAGCGGCACCACGCGCGCCCGGCCGATATAGGCCGCCGGCCCCAGCGCATCCGTGTACACCACGCCGTGGTACGACACGTCCGGCTCGTTCAGGCGCTTGAAGCGCTCCTTGTGCTGCGCCCACGGGAACCGCCCGGAGTCGACAATCGCGCCGCCGATGGAATTGCCATGTCCGCCCAGGTACTTGGTCAGCGAGTGCACCACGATGTCGGCCCCGTAGTCGAAGGGGCGCAGCAGATAGGGCGTGGCCACCGTGTTGTCGACGATCAGCGGCACGCCGTGCTGGTGGGCGATGGCGGCGATGCGCTCGATATCGGTCACATTTCCCAGCGGGTTGCCTATCGATTCGATGAACACGGCCTTGGTGCGCTCGTCGATCAGGGCGGCGAACGCTTCCGGTGTGCGCGGGTCCGCAAAGCGTGTGCCTATGCCATATTGCGGCAAGGTGTGGGCGAACAGGTTGTAGGTGCCGCCGTACAGCGTGGAGGCCGACACGATGTTGTCGCCGGCCTCGGCGATGGTCAGGACGGCGTAGGTCACGGCCGCCTGGCCGGACGCCAGCGCCAGCGCACCTACGCCGCCCTCCAGCGCGGCCAGGCGCTGCTCCAGCACGTCGTTGGTGGGATTCATGATACGGCTGTAGATGTTGCCCTGGACCTTGAGATCGAACAGGTCGGCGCCATGCTGGGTGTCGTCGAAGGCATAGGCCGCCGTCTGGTAGATGGGCACGGCAACGGCGCGCGTGGTGGGATCGGGACGGTAGCCGCCGTGCACGGCGATGGTTTCGGGTTTCATTGCATTCTCCTGGTTATCGTTCAAACAACCCCCATCAGCATAGGAGAAAGCGGATCGCCGGCAAAAGAATAAAATCGCGCTTGAATATGCGGAAATCCGGGTGCTCAGCCAAGGGGAAACAGACGCACCAGCAGGCCCGCCACCGCGATCGCATTGGTGACCATGAGGCCCGCCAGCCAGCGCCGGTGGGTTGCAAATTCCTGGCGCAATTCCTGAAAGCCGGAACGCTGTTCGCCGCGCGCGAGCTCGACCCGCGTTTCGCTCTCGCGGCGCAATGCTTCGATGCGGGCGTTGATCTCGGCGCAGTTGGCCGCCAGCTCGGTCCTCACCGCTTCCGTGCGAACTGTCAACTCCGTTCTCACGGCATCGGTGCGGACCACCACTTCCTTGTTCACCGCTTCGATACGGGCATGTGATTCGGCAAAGTTCTTCGCCATTTCCTTGCGATGCTCATCGAGGCGGACCACCAGTTCACTGTTCATCGTATCGATGCGGACATTTACTTCAGCAATGTTCTTCGCCGATTCCATCCTATGCCCATCGAGCCGAACCACCAGCTCTCTATTTACCCCTTCGATACGGGCATTTACTTCGGCAAAGTTCTTCGCCATTTCCTTGCGATGCTCATCGAGGCGGACCACCAGTTCAGTGTTCATCGTATCGATGCGGACATTTACTTCAGCAATGTTCTTCGCCGTTTCCATCCTATGCCCATCGAGCCGAACCACCAGCTCTCTATTTACCGCTTCGATACGGGCATTTACTTCGGCAAAGTTCTTCGCCGTTTCCTTCCGATGCTCGTCGAGACGGAACGTCACTTCCCTGTTCATCGTTTCGATGCGAGCATTTACTTCCGCAAAGTTCTTTCCGGTTTCCTTTCGATGCTCGTCGAGACGGACCGTCAACTCCCTGTTCAGTGCATCGATGCGGGCCGTGAGCTGCATGTTCACGGCATCGATGCGGGCCGTGAGCTCGCTATTCATCGTATCGAGACGGGTCCGCAACTCGCTGGACATCACGTCGATGCGCGCCGTGACCTCTTTCCTGACCGCGTCGGTACGTTGGTTCAGTTCAGTCCCCAGCGCATCGATGCGCGCATGGACCTCCCTGAAGTTGTCCCTGGTCTCGCGCCGCGCCTCCTGCAGCAGCGCGCGCGTTTCCTTCGCGCTCTCGTCCAGGCGGAGGGCCAGGCTATCCAGGGTGTGGACGGCGCGCACCAGCACGCCGCCGCGGGCTTGTTCGGGCGGTTCCATGGCTTCATCCTCGTGGCTCCACATGGCGTTGTCAACCTCAGCAGGCGCCGGCATATGCCGGCCAGACCAGATTAAGCGCCCGCCGCCTCAGGCGCCTGATCTGTATCAAACCTGTGCCCGCAACCCGCAGGAGGACCCGCCCCGCCAAGCCGTGATGCGCCAACCCGCCGCCCTGTGCGGCCATGCCACTCATCAACAGTCAGCGATAACTGTTGCAATTTCAGCTCAGTTGCCGCGTGCGCCCTGCTCTGCATTAAAATGATTCGCATCGACTCCGTCCGTGACACGAACATGACCGCCACTGTCTCCGAGCCTGTCCGCAGCAAGAAGCGCGGCCGCCCGCAAAAAGGCGAAGGCGGCGGCCTGCGCGCGGAACTGATCGAGAAGTCGGCCCAGCTGTTCCGCGAAAAGGGCTACGACAATACCACCGTGCGCGACATCGCCGCCGCCACCGGCATCCAGGCCGGCAGCTGGTTCTATCACTTCAAGACCAAGCAGGATATCCTGGCCGCCATCATGGAACAGGGCATGGAGCGCGCCCTGGCGCAGATGGAGGCCATCGCCACCCTCGGCCTGGCGCCGCGCGAACGCCTGCACCGCATGGTGGAAACCCACTTGCAGGCGCTGCTGGCGCCGGACCACCATTTCATCGCCGTGCTGCTGTACGAATGGCGCTCGCTGGAAAACGAGGCGCGCGAGCGCATCGCCGCCCTCAAGGACCGCTACGAGGCGGTCTGGGACCAGGCCATCGTGGCCCTGCACCAGTCCGGCGAATGGGCCATGCCCTCGCAGTTCGACCGCCTGCTGATCTTCGGCGCGCTGAACTGGACGGTGCAGTGGTACAAGCCCGGCAGCGGCGCCGATGTCAGCGAGCTGGCGCGCCAGGCCATGCAGTTCATGCTGCGCACGCCGGGCCGGGACGGCCGCTGCGGCGCCTGACAGCGGGCCAGGCCCGCGCCAGCAAAACAGCGCCGCTTGAGGCACAATAGCCGCACCCCATCCGTCACCCGAGGACTCCCCATGATCTATGAAATCGCCGAGCTGTACATCAAACCCGACGCGCACGACGCCTTCCAGGCCGGCGTGGCCCAGGCCATACCGCTGTTCCAGCGCGCCAAGGGCTGCTTGTCGGTGCGCCTGGACCGCGGCATCGAATCGCCCGATACCTATCACCTGGTGATCGGCTGGGCCACGCTGGAAAACCATACCGTGGACTTCCGTGGCAGCGACGACTTCCAGGCGTGGCGCGCCCTGGTCGGCCAGTATTTCGCGCAGCCGCCCAAGGTCGAGCACTTCGACACCGTGGTGACCGGCTTTACCGAGTAAGGTGTGCGCCGCCGGCCGGCGTTCTTGTGCACAATAGGGCTATAACAGGAGAATGATTATGGCCCATACCATCCATCGCAATTTCAAGCAAACCAGCGACGCCGAAAGCGCCCGCAACGCCCTGCTGGCGGACGGCTTTCCGGCCGCCAGCGTCACCGTCAATCCGCACTCCCGCCCCGGCACGGATGCCGCCACCCAGGCCGTCAGCAATGTGATGGATGCGCTCACGCCGGGCGGTCCGGCAGCGGCGGCGGCCACGCGCGAGCGCCTGGCGGCCGGCGCCCTGCTCAGTGTCGATGTGGACGATGACGAACAGCGCGAACAGGCCGACGCCATCCTGCGCCGCTTTGGCGCAGTGGACGCTTAATCGGATAATTAAGCGCTGCGCACGATGGTCAGCGGGCCGCGCGCCCGCACCGTGCGGCGCAGCCGTTCGCCGGCCTGGGCCGCGCTCAGCGGCGGCGCATACAGGAAGCCCTGGAATTCCTGGCAACCGGCCGCGCGCGCGGCGGCCGCCTGCTCTTCCGTCTCCACACCTTCCGCCACCACGCGCAGCTTGAGCGCATCGGCCAGCTGGCAGATGGCGGTCACCACCGCCACCGCGTCCGGCGCCGGCAGCGGCTCGACCAGGCCACGGTCTATCTTGAGTATGCTGAGCGGCAGGCGGCGCAGCATGCTGAGCGACGAGAAACCGGTACCGAAATCGTCCATCGCCACCACCACTCCCAGTTCGCGCAGCTGCTGCAGCTGCAAGCGCGTTTCCTCCAGGTTATTGACGGCTGCGCTTTCCGTGATTTCCAGCGTCAGGTAGCGCGCCGGCACGGCGTAGCGCTGCAGCGCATCCTCCACCATCTGCAGGAAGCCGGCATTGAGCAGCTGCACCGGCGAGACATTGACCGCCACCGGCAGGCAATCGCCATAGGCGGCCAGCCATTCGGCAATCTGGCGGCAGGCTTCGCGCAGCAGCATGCCGCCCAGTTCCGTGATCAGGCCGGTGTGCTCGGCGATCTGGATGAACTCCACCGGGCTCACCGAGCCGTAGCCGGGACGCTGCCAGCGCGCCAGCGCTTCAAAGCCCAGCAGTTCGCCGCTGGTGGCATCGATCTTGGGCTGATAGTCGAGATAGACCTCGCTGCTCTTGAAGCTGCGGCGCAGCGCCTGCTCGTGCTCCAGGGCCTGCACCGACATCTGCTCGAAGCGCTGTTCGGCCACCACCATCGAGGTGCCGGGCGTGCGCTTGGCCTGGTACATGGCGGCGTTGGCCGCGCGCAGCAATCCTTCCGGCTTGCGCGCATGGGTGGGGAACACCGCCATGCCCATGGACGCGTCGATGAAGTATTCGCCGTCCGGCACTTCCAGCGGCTGCAAACAGGCGTTGTGCAGGCGCCATGACAGGTCGCGCGCGCCCAGCGCATCCGGCTCGATGATGCCGAACTCGTCGCCACCCAGGCGCAGCAGCGAAGCGTGCGGCCCCAGCACCTCGTGCAGCTTGGCGGCGAAGGCTTGCAGCACGTGGTCGCCGGCCACGTGGCCCTGGCTCTGGTTGAACAGCTTGAAGCGGTCGATGTTCAGCACCACCAGGGTGCAGGGCGAGCCGTCCGGCACGCAATACTGTTTCAGCAGCGGCACCAGCATGCTGCGGTTGGGCAGGCCGGTCAGCTCGTCGTGGGTGGCCTGGTGCTGCAGCTCGCGCGCGGCGGTGTTGCGCTCGGTATCGTCGGTGATCAGCAGCTGCGAGGCCGGCGTGCCCTCCCAGTCGATGCGCCAGGCCTGGAAGCGCAGATCGCGCTCGCGGCCGTCAGCCATCATGCGCTTGCCTTCCCAGCGCGCCACATCCACCGCGTGCTGGTGCAGCTGGCTGTGCTGCATGTGCAGGATGTCGGTATTGAAGCTGGCCTGGGGCAGGTGCGCCAGGGCCTCGATGCCGGCATTGCGCGGCAGGCCGTAGATGGCCAGGGCGGCCGGGTTGGCATAGAGGATGCGCTGGCCGTCGGTCACCACCACCCCCTGCAGCGAGTGCTCGGTCAGCAGCTGGAAACGGGTGTACAGGCGGCCCAGCTGGCCAATCGAACGGTCCAGCGCGGCAAACAGGAACACGCAAGCCACCGCCACCCGCAGCACGATGGCGCCGAACAGGTTGAGCGGCACCCCGTCCGCGCCCTGGGTCAGCAGCACGATCTGGTTCAGGCCCAGCAGGATCAGCAGCGGGCCGACCAGCCATTCCACCAGCTTGCTGCGCCACAGCCAATGCGTGGCCAGGGCGCCCACCGTGCACAGCACGGCCATGTTGATCAGGGCCCAGTAGAACAGGCGGGTGCCGTCCGCCGGCGCCAGCATCACGGCCAGCAGCAGCAGGGCGATGCAGGCCGCCAGCGGGCGCGGCAGGCGCCGGCCGGCCAGCCGCACCACGCCGGAGATCAGGAACAGCACGCTGGGCACGGCGCCCAGCGCCACCAGCAGCAGGCCGGCCGGCTTGTCTTCCGGACGGGCGTGGACGGTGATCATGTAGCCCATGGCTACCAGGCTGGCAAACATGGTGGACCAGCCCATGTCGCGCGCAAAAGCCTGGCTGGTATGGCGGTGCGCCGCCATCAGCAAGGCGCCGCCCATGATGACAAATACGAAGAAATTGGTCAGGTACAAAAACATCGGCCCACGCATCGCCCCGGCAAAGGCGCCTTAACCCTTGGTAGTTTTCAAACAGATAATTATTGTTCCTATATTAAGCGATTTCCGCCGGGCGCGGGGCGCTTTAGCGCGCAGGATGGTGAAATACTTGGCGCAGGTAGGCAAGGAAAGTTTCGTCTTTGCAAACAGTTTTTCCTGGTGAGTCAGACAGTTTGGCCACCGACTGGCCGTTGCAGCACACCAGTTTCATGACGATGTTGAGCGGCGTCAGGCCCATGTCGTTGGTCAGGTGGGTGCCGATGCCGAAGCCGGTCATGATGCGGTTGGCGAAATGGCGGTAGAGCTCGAAGGCTTTTTCCAGGTTCAAGCCGTCCGAAAACACCAGGCGTTTGGTGTTGGCGTCGATGCGCAGGGCGGCGTAGTGGGCCAGCGCCTTTTCGCCCCAGATGATGGGATCGCCCGAGTCGTGGCGCAGGCCGTCGAACAGCTTGGCGAAATACAGGTCGAAATCGTCCAGGAAGGCGTCCATGCCGACCACGTCGGTCAGGGCCACGCCCAGGTCGCCCCGGTATTCCTGCACCCAGTCCTCCAGGGCCGCCTTCTGGAAATCGCGCAGGCGCACGCCGAAGGCCTGGAACGATTGCATGTATTCATGCGCCATGGTGCCGATCGGGACCATGCCGATCTGGCGCGCCTGGTAAACATTGGAGGTGCCCTTGAAATACTGCGGCACCTCGGCCGCCAGGCGCTGCACCACTTCGTCGTGCCAGACTCCGGAAAAGCGCCGACGCAGGCCGAAGTCGGAAAACTCGAATGGGTGGCGCAAGCGCGGCTCGCGGCCGAATTCTCGCAGGGCGGCAATCTTGGCTTCCAGCCGGCGCCGTCCCTCGGCCAGGGCGGCGGCCTGGTCGAACCGGCGGAAATACAGCTCGTTGACGATGTACAGCACAAAGATTTCGAAGGCCATCACATGTACCTGCGGCCCGGCGGCGTGAATGCTCAGGCTGTCGCCCGCCACGCGCACCTCGATGAACTTGCGCTGGAAGCGGAACAGGGCCAGGAAATCGACGAAATCGCTCTTGATGTAGCGTAGCGAGCGCAGGTATTCCAGCTCGTCCTCGGCAAACGACATGGTGCACAAGTGGTCGATCTCGCGTTCGACCTGGACCTTGAGTTCGGCCAGCGGGAATTGCGGCGTGTTGCGGCACACGAATTCGTATTCGGCGGCGGCGTTCGGATGTCCATGCAGCAGGGCCTGCCACATGGAGAATTTATACAGGTCGGTTTCCAGCAGGCTGCGTACCACGGGCGAATTCATGTCGTCTCCAAATTGCTTCAAGCCCGCATCTTACGCCAGTCCGGCGCCTCAGGTATTGGCCTGCAGCTCGGCCAGCACTTGCGCGGACTGGGCCAGGCGCACGCCGTGCGCCTGCATCGCACCGAGGAAATCGCGGTAGGCTGCCTCGAAGCCGGCTACCGGGCTGATGCAATCGGTCAGCAGCACCAGCTTGCCCACATGTTCGGCGCCGATGTGCTCGACGATATGCTCGGTGGTGGCCTTGACGCAGTGGCTGCCGGCCTCGCCCGCGATATAGACCTGGTCGGACGCGGCCAGGCTGGCGATCAGCTTGCGGTTGAGCTGACTGTCCGGGTCCTGCGCATCCGGCACCTCGGCCTGCACGGCGGAATAATGCTCGGTCCAGGGATTGGACCCTTTCAATACCTTGGCGGCCACGCCCAGCGCGCGCTCCTCCCAGCGGTTGTAGGCGGCGCGCACGGCCGGGTGGACACTGGCGCCCCAGCTGCCGATTTCACAGTGCACCGGCCACACCATCAGGCGGTAGCGGCCGGCGGCTTCCAGCGCATCCAGGTAGGCCAGCGCGCGCGGCAAGGCCGACGGCTGGCGCGGCTGCCAGCGCCCGGCCCTGACGTCCGCCGCCGCAATCTCGGTGAATGGCGCCACCGGGCCGCCATCGGCGTCCTGCCAGAAGGTGGGATGGGCGATGTCGTAGCGGTGATGGGAATCGAGGGTGATGCTGATGGCGGCCAGCCCGGCGCCGCCGCGCTCGATCAGGTCGGCCAGGCGCAGCATGTCCTGGTGCGCGCCCGGCACCGGCAGCGCGGGCGCATGCGGCTGGCCGCTGGCGGGATCGATGGGCAGGTAGTCGGCCGGCAGGTCGCAGAAATCGTTCTGCGGATCGATGGCCAGCAGGTGCAGCTTGCGTGTCATGGTGGTGGCTCCGGTGCGGGTATCCCTGCATGATAAAGCAAGCTGGCAACGCTCACACAGCTTGCACCACATCAATCCGAAGCCATGCGCCATGGCTAAATTAATACTCTACTACCACCCAGCGGAGAACCTTATGGAGCCCAAAGCCAAAGCCACGACTACGCGCGCGTGTAACGCAAGCATGCAAATGAGCCCTCAGGCACGCAGCCAGATGCAATCGCGTGAAAAAGTAGTGCTACGGTATTACAACGACATGGGCAAAAACAAAGGTAACTGCACTTGGGGCGCCGGGCAGAGGAAAGCACGCCGTTCAAGCGGCGGCAAGACCCGCCGGTAACCGTTGAGGATCCGCCATGCGCACCTTACTGATCGCGACCACGATGGCCGCTGTCTCTGCCCTGCCTGCGGCGCATGCCGAGGATTACCAAGACCGTAGCGTCATCGGACGATGGAGACTGGTTTCAGTCCTTGATTTCGCGGAGATATCGTGCATTGACGAAAGAGAGGCCAAGCGGCTGGTCGGGAAGGTCATGACCGTCAGCGCGGAAAAGCTGAAACTTGGCACTCGGACCTGTTCAAGTCCAGGGTTTCAGGCTGAACGCGTCGATCCGGAACAAGACCTGCGAGAGAAAGCCCATGCGAGTGCCAAGCGCCTCCACCTTCCCGATCCTGTTACAGTCGTCGAGCTGAGTTGCGCCTACGTTTACGTGCGCGATCATGACCACCTGGTTCTCGACTGGGAAGGCGCGTTTTTCGACGCGGTGCGCGTTAAATGAAAAAACCCGGTCCGCAGCAGCGGCCGGGTGTTCTTGTGGAGCGGGAGCGGAATTACGCGGCGACTGCTTGCTCGATCTCGCTGCGGCTCTTGGCCAGGGCGCTGGCCACGGCTTCCTCGCCCAGGGCCACGCCTTCGGCACGGATGAAGGTGACGTCGGTCAGGCCGATGAAGCCCAGCACCGCGCGCAGGTAAGTGGTCAGGTGGTCGTAAGGAGCAAACGGGCCTTCGCTGTAGACGCCGCCGGTGGCCGCGATCACGTAGACTTTTTTACCTTTCAGCAGGCCTTCCGGGCCGTTGGCCGTGTACTGGAAGGTGCGGCCGGCGCGCGCGATCTGGTCGATCCAGGCTTTCAGGCCCGAGGTAATGGAGAAGTTGTACATCGGGGCGCCGATCACGATCACGTCGGCGGCGAACAGTTCGTCCACCAGGATGTCCGAGGCCTTGGCGATGAAGGCCTGCTCGGCGTTGCGCTGTTCGGCCGGGGTGAAGAAGGCGCCCAGGCTTTGCTCCGTCAGGTGCGGCACCGGGTTGGCGGCCAGGTCGCGGGTGATGATGGTGTCGGCCGGGTTGGCGGCCTTCCATTTGGCGATGAATTCGGCGCCCAGCTGGCGCGACAGGGAACCGGTGGTGCGGACGCTGCTATCGATGTGGAGTACGTTTGCCATGATCTTGTTTCCTTTCGGAGTGGAGAGGGATTGCAGGCATGATAGAACGGGTTTAGTATCGATGGAATCCAGAGAATTTCTATAGATTGCATCGATTTTTTAGATATCAGAACCACCATGCGCGATCCCGGCCTCCCCACCATCGACCAGCTGCGGGTCTTCATCGCAGTGATAGACCACGGCGGCTTCGCCCACGCGGCGCGCGCCCTGCACCGCACCCAGTCCGTCATCAGCTACACCGTCGCCAACCTGGAGGAGCAGCTCAACGTCGAACTGCTGGACCGCAGCAAACGCAAGCCGGTGCTGACCGAGGCCGGCAAGGCCCTGCTGGCCGACGCCCGCGCCATCTCGCTCAAGGTGGACAGCATGCGCTCGCGCGCCAAGGCCCTGTCGACCGGGCTGGAGGCCGAAGTGTCGCTGGTGGTGGATGTGATGTTCCCGGCCTGCACCCTGGTGCGTATCCTGCATGCCTTCCAGCGCGAGTTCCCCACCGTCTCCATGCGGCTGCGCATGGAGGCGCTGGGCGCCGTGACGGAACTGGTGATGGAGGGCGTGTGCCACATCGGCATCAGCGGCTGGATGCCGGGCACGCCCGATACCATAGAACGCCAGGCCTGCGGCTTTGTCACCATGGTGCCGGTGGCCTCGCCCCAGCATGCGCTGGCGCAGATCGAAGGCAGGATACCCAGCGCCGTGCTGCGCGAGCACACCCAGCTCGTGCTGACCGACCGCAGCAAGCTGACCCGGGGCCAGGACTTCGGCGTGCTGGCCCTGCGCGACTGGCGCCTGGGCGATCTGAGTTCCAAGCACAACCTGCTGCGCAGCGGCATAGGATGGGGCAATATGCCGATCGAGCTGGTGCGCGACGACATCGAGGCCGGCCGCCTGGTGCAGCTCGATATCCACGAGGGGCAGTCGTTCAGCTTCCCGCTGTACGTGATCCACCGCGGCGACGATGAACCGGGACCGGCCGGACAGTGGCTGATGCGCCAGATCCTGGCGCTGCACCAGCAGCACGCGGACGCCGCGCCGCCGGTCGAGCGCCGCCCGCCGCCGGAGGAGGCACCGGCACATCCTTACGGCATGCTGGCCGACCCCGCGCCGCGCCGCAGGAAGGCAGCGGCGTCCGAGGCCGCGCACGGCGCGCCAGCGTCGGCCACGCCTGCGTCGGCTGCTCCAGCTTCAGCCGCGCCTGCGCAGGTTGCCCGCAAGCACGCCGCCCCGGCGCCGGCTGCCCCTACGCCGGTTGCACCTATTTCACTCCAGCGGCGCTGAGCTTGCGGCGCAGGCGGCGGATTTCCTCCGACAGGTCCACCACCAGCGCGGCCACGTCGTCATTGGCCTCGAAGTCGCGCTCCACCTGGCACAGGCGGCGCGCCCGCACCAGGTCGACGCTGGTGAAGCGCCAATAGCCGCTGTCCTCGGGCGCGCCGTCCAGCAGGATGCCGGTGCGCACCCGCTGCACCACCCAGTCCGGCTCCACGGCGCAGGCGCGCGCAAGTTCTTCCAGGGTCAGCGCCGCCTCGTCCACCGGGACGGCCACCAAATGCGTGTCCACCATTGCTTATCCTCCCGCGCGCGGATTGAAGGCCAGATCGCGCGCCATCGCTTGATACAGTTCGCGTGCCTTGGCGCTGGTGGCGGGCGGAAGCACTACCTCCAGCAGCAGATACAGGTCGCCGGCCGTGGCCGAGCCGGCCGCCGGAATGCCGCGCCCGCGCAGGCGCAGCTTGCGGCCGTTCTGCGAACCGGGCGGCACCGTCACCGTCACCTTGCCGGACGGGGTCTGCACCTCGATCTCGCCGCCCAGCGCCAGTTCCCACGGCGCCACCGGCACGTTCTGGTACACATCGCGGCCGTCGACGCGATAGCGCGGATCAGGCTTGAACTGGATTTCCAGGTACAGGTCGCCGGGACCCGCCGCCCCAGGCTGGCCCTGTCCCGCCAGGCGCAGCTGCTGCCCGGCCGTGACGCCGCGCGGTATGGTGATGCTCAGGTTGCGCGGACGCGTGACGATGCGGTCCTGGGCGTCGCGCTCGGCCACGTGCAGGCTGACGCTGCGGATCGCGCCGGCATAGGTATCGGCCACGTCGATGGTGATGCTGGCGTGGCTGTCCTCGCCCTTGGCGGGCCCGCGCCGGCGTCCGCCGCCCAGGTTGGCGAACAGGTCGGAGAAGAAGTCGCTGCCGCCCATGTCGCCGAACGGGTTGGCGCCGGCCGCACCACCAGCGCCACCGGCCCCGAAGCCCTGGCCCCAGCCCGGCGGCGGGCGGAACTCCTGGCCAGCGCGGAACTGCTGGCCGCCCCGTCCCAGGTCGTCGTAGGCGGCGCGTTTCTCGGCGTCGCCCAACACGCCGTAGGCCTCGTTCAGCTCCTGGGTTTTCTTTTGCGCGTCCGGTTCCTTGCTGACGTCGGGATGGTATTTGCGCACCAGCTTGCGGTACGCCTTCTTGATCTCGTCGTCGGTGGCTGTTTTCTTGACGCCCAGGGTTGCGTAGTAGTCCTTGTATTCCACAGTCAGTATCCTCGCTGTCGCCGCCTCCGCCAGTCTACCCCCAAAGCGGCGGAGGTCTGCGCGCGTTTGAGGACGCCGCTCAGCGCACCCGGCGCAGCGACGAAATCCGGTTGTTCAAGTAATCCAGGTGGTCGTAGCGGCCCGGACGCAGGGTCACGCAGCGGCCACGGAAGTCCGCATGTTCGCACAGTTCCCACACGCCTTCGTTGATGACGATGGAGCCTGCCGCATCGTTGAAATCATAATTGTCCAGGGTGCGGGCGTCATGGTCCAACGCTACCCGGCGCCCGCCGAAATCGGCGCGCGCAAACAGCACGATATCATCGCGGTCGCGGCCGCCGCCGTTCCAGCCACCCCGCCCGCCGCGGCCGTCCCTGTCATCGCGGTCATAGCCGCCAGGTCCGCGCCCCGGCCCGCGCTCCTGCACCTCGCGCACTGACGACATCACGTCGTTGAAGCCATCGAGCACCGGGTATTCGCCGCGCTGCAGGATGCGGCACTGGCCGCCGAAATTGGCGTGCTCGCATACCTCCCACGTCCCCGACTGCACGATCACGCTGGAGGTGCGGTCGTTGAAACCGAGGCGATTCAAATCCGGCTCGGTGCCGTGAATGACCACCGACGGGCCGCCGAAATTGGCATGCGTGTACAGCACGATTTCACCAGCCTGCGCCGCCAGGCCGATCAGGGCGGCGCCCAGGAACACGGCAGTAGATAGGATTTTTTTCATGATATTCAAGGGGCAAGGTTGCGGGAGAAAGTTGCGATTGAACCATTAACGCTCAGCGTTATAGCGCCGACTACACATAATTGCAACCAATTGCAACGAATAAAGCCCGTTCACAGTAAAATCGACGCTTTGCGCCCCTCATGAGCACCACCTTCACCCTGCCCCACATCCGCATCGAAGCCGCCGCCCTGTGGCGCCTGGCCTGGCCGGTGCTGGTCGGCCAGCTGGCCACCATCGGCATGGGCGTGGCCGACGTGGCCATGACCGGCCACGCCAGCGCCGACGAGCTGGCGGCGGTGGCGCTGGGCACCTCGGTGTGGTCCATCATCCTGGTCACGGTCAACGGCATCATGATGGCGATTAACAGCATCGTGGCGCACGACGTCGGCGCCGGCGAGCTGGGACGCATCCCGCACGCGGTGCGCCAGTCGCTATGGAAGGCGCTGGGCGTGGGCCTGCTGGCGGCGCTGGCCACCAACCTGTGCGTGCTGCTGTTCGATTACCTGTCGCTGACGCCGCACGTGCACGCCCAGGCCGCGCTGTTCGTCCACATCATCAGCATCGGCATGCCGCCGTTCGCCGCCTACCGCGCGCTGTACGGCTACAGCACCAGCATCAACGAAACCAAGCCGGTGATGGTGATCGCCCTGCTGGGACTGGCCTTCAATGTGCTGGTCAACTGGCTGTTCATCTTCGGCCACTGGGGCCTGCCGGCGCTGGGCGGGGTGGGCTGCGCGGTGGCCACCGGGCTATGCATGTGGCTGATGCTGTTCGCCATGATCGCCTGGATACGCTGGGCCCCGGCCTACCGCGCGACCTATCCGTTCAGGCACTGGGAAGGCCCTAGCTGGGCCGAGATCAAGCCCATGCTGCGCCTGGGACTGCCGATCGGCGTGACCTACTTCGCCGAAGTGAGCGCCTTCGGCGCCGTCAGCCTGCTGATCGCGCGTTTCGGCGCGGTGCAGGTGTCGGCGCACCAGATCGCGCTGAATTTCTCGGCCCTGGTGTTCATGGTGCCGCTCAGCTTTGGCATTGGGCTGATCACGCGCGTGGGCCAGGCCATGGGCGAGGGCCAGCCGGCGCGGGCGCGCTTCGCGTCCTGGATCGGCGTCGGCATGTCGCTGCTGTTCGCGGTGGGGTCGGCCGTGCTGATCGCCGTGTTCCGCCACCAGATCGCGGCCGCCTACACCACCGATCCCGAAGTGCGCGCGCTGTGCGCCCACCTGCTGCTGTATGCCGCCGTGTTCCAGCTGTCGGACGCCACCCAGGTCGCCACCTCCAGTGCGATACGCGGCTACAAGGTCACGCGCGCGCCCATGCAGATCCAGCTGCTGGCGTTCTGGGGCTGCGCCCTGCCGCTGGGCTGCATCCTGGGCCTGGCGCCGGACTGGCTGCCGTTCGGCCCGGCGCAACCGATGCAGGCCGACGGCTTCTGGATCGCCCTGGTGCTGGGCCTGGCCATAGCGGCCGTGCTGCTCAGCTGGGCCCTGCACCGGCTGTCGCTGCGCCGCGTGCGCGAGGCGATGGCGGGCGTGGCAAACTAAACACGGTATTCGGCCGCAACAACCATATGCGGCCGTCTCGTTTTCCCCGGCGTACTCTGGTATCGTCTTGCCCAGCGATTTTTACCACCAACCTGGAAGAAACCCCATGCGTTTTATCTTCTGCTTCCTCGCCATGATGGCCGGCGTTACCGCGAGCGCGCCCGCAGCGGCGGCAAAATTGACCCTGGACCGCATCCACGCCGACCCGGCGCTGAGCGGTCCGGGCGTACGCAACCTCAAGGTGTCGCCGGACGGCGCCCGCGTGACTTTCCTGCGCAGCCGTCCCGACAACCAATTCCAGCTCGACCTGTGGGAATACAACCTGAAAGACAAGAGCACGCGCCGCCTGGTCGATTCGCAGCGCCTGGCGCCCAATGAGCAGTTGTCGGCCGCCGAGCAGGCGCGCCGCGAACGCGCACGCACGGCCAGCCTGAAAGGCATCCTGACTTACAGCTGGTCGCCGGACGGCAAACAGCTGCTGGTGCCCATCGCCGGCGATTTGTATTTGGTGGATGTGGCCACGCCCGACCAGGCCCGCAAGGTCGCCAGCGGCAATGTGCTGGACCCGAAGATTTCGCCCAAGGGCAAATACCTGTCCTTCGTACGCGACCAGAACCTGTACGTGATCGAACTGGCCAGCGGCAAGGAAATCCAGCTGACCCGCGACGGCGCCGGCACCATCCACAACGGCGAAGCCGAATTCGTGGCGCAGGAAGAAATGGGCCAGACCACCGGCTACTACTGGGCTCCCGACGATTCCGCCATCGCCTACAAGCGCTATGACGAAGCGCCGGTGCCGGTGGTTCGCCGCTTCGAGATCTTCGCCGACCGCACCGACGTGGTCGAGCAGCGCTATCCGGCCGCCGGCGATCCCAACGTGCTGGTGCAGCTGAAGATCGTCTCGCCCGCCACCGGCGCCACCCGCGACGTCGACCTGGGCGCCGAGAAGGATATCTACCTGGTGCGCGCCGACTGGAGCGCCGACGCCAAGGCCCTGCTGTTCCAGCGCCAGAGCCGCGACCAGAAAAAACTGGAGCTGGTGTCGGTCGATGCCGCCACCCTGGCCCAGCGCGTGCTGATCACGGAAACCTCGCCGACCTGGGTCAGCATCTTCGACGACCTGCGCTTCCTCGCCAACGGCAAGGGCTTCATCTGGCCGTCCGAGCGCAGCGGCCGCAAGCATTTGTACTTGTACGACATGAACGGCAAGCTGCTGCACCCCATCTCCAGCGGCGAATGGGGCATAGACAGCCTGCTGGCCGTGGATGAAAAAGCCGGCCGTGTGTTCGTCGCCTCCAACCGCGACGCCGTGATCGACCGCCAGACCTACGTCCTGAAACTGGACGGCGGCACGGCCGACAAGCCGCAGCGCATCACCAGGGAGGACGGCTGGCACGATTCCGCCTTTGCCCGCAACGGCGAAGTGTTCGTCGATACGTATTCGGATCCCGATACGCCGCCGCAGGTCAGCATCCGCCGCCCGGACGGCGCCATGATCAGCTGGCTGGAACACAATGCGCTGGACCAGGACCATCCCTACGCGCCCTACAAGGGCGCCCACCTGCGCACCGAATACGGCACCCTGAAGGCCAGGGATGGCCAGACCCTGTACTACTCCATCGTCAAGCCCAGCGGCTTCGTGGCCTCGAAAAAATACCCGGTCTACCTGTCCACCTACGGCGGCCCGCATTCGCAGCACGTGTCGCGCAAATGGGGCAACCTGTTCGACCAGTACATGGCGCAGCAGGGCTTTGTCGTATTCCGCCTGGATAACCGCGGCTCCTTCCGCCGCGAGCGCGCCTTCACCGACGCCAATTACCACCAGCTGGGCAAGGTGGAGATCGAGGACCAGCTGACCGGCATCGAGTGGCTGGGCCAGCAAAGCTTCGTGGACGCCAGGCGCATCGGCGTGTTCGGCTGGAGCTACGGCGGCTACATGACCCTGCGCCTGCTGGCGGCGGCGTCCGACAAGATCGCGATGGGTGTGTCGGTGGCGCCGGTCACCGACTGGACCCTGTACGACACCCACTACACCGAGCAGTTCATGGGCACGCCGAAGGAAAACGCGGCCGGCTACACGGACAGCGGCGTGTACGCCCACATCGACGGCCTGACCTCGCCGCTGCTGCTGATGCACGGCATGGCCGACGACAATGTGCTGTTCACGAACACCACGCGCATGATAGACGCGCTGGTCAAGCGCAATGTGCACTTCGAGCTGATGACCTACCCCGGCGCCAAGCACGGCATCTCGGGCCGCACCTCGCAGCGCCATGTGTACGGGAATATCGAAGCCTTCTTTAAAAAGAACTTGAAACCTGAGCAGTAAGCTTCAGTCGTATGACGCTGGCTGCATCGCGGCCAGCGTCCCGCGCAGCCACTGCTGCCGTGGCGCGCGCGCATCGCGCTCGTGCCACAGCATGTCCGCCCGCAGCCCCGGCATGGGGAACGGCGGCGCCTTGCCCACCAATACCTCCGTCATGCCGGCCTGGGCGATCAGGTCGCGCGGCACCAGCGACAGCAAATCCGACTTGGCCACCACCCGCGGCGCCGTCACGAACTGGTTCACCGTCAGCGCCACCTTGCGCGTGCGGCCCAGGCTTTCCAGCACATCGTCAGGTGTCCAGTAGGTGCGGCCGGACAGGCTGATTTGCACATGCTGCGCGGCGCAATAATCGTCCAGGGTCAGCTCGCCGCGCGCCAGCGGATGGTCCTTGCGCATCATGCAGATCAACTCGCCCTGGTACAGGCACTGGTGACGCAGCGGCGTGGCGGGCGCAGCGGGCGCGTCCAGATCGGCCACGGCTTCGGGGAATACGCCGATGGCGATATCGATCTGGTTCTGGCGCAGCAGCTTGCGCGGGTCGCGCGTGATGAGGGGGCTGACCACCAGCTTCAAGCCGGGCTGGTGTTCCTGGATCTGCGCCATCAGGTCGGGCAGCAGGAAGGAGGCCATGGAATCGGACACCATCAGGCGCACCGTGTCGGGATCCGGTTCCACCTCCGGATAATCGGCCGCGATCACCGATTCCAGGCTCGATAGCGCCAGCTGCACGGCCGGCCACAGCTCCTCGGCGCGGGCGGTGGGACGCACGCCGTGCGAGGTGCGTATCAGCAGTTCATCGCCCAGCATCTCGCGCAGGCGCTTGAGCGCGAGCGTGATGGTGGGCTGGCGCAAGGACAGCCGTCCGGCGGCGCGCGTCAGGTTCTGCTCGCGCATGACGGCGTCGAAAATGGGCAGCAGGTTGAGGTCCAGGTCGGGGAAATGCATTCCGCCGAGCATAACGCAAAACAGCCGCTGCGAGCGGCTGTTTTGAACTCAGGGCAAGGCAGCTTGGTTGCGCTTAGTTGCGGTTGCCCAGATCCTTGACGGCTTCCTTGGCGTCGCCAAAGCCTTTTTGCAGCTTGCCTTCAGCCTGCTTGTTCAGGCCCTTGGCTTGCTGTTCCGAGCTGCCGACCAGCTTGCCGGCTTCCTCTTGCACTTTACCGGCGATATCCTTGGCTTTACCTTTGACTTGATCCTTGTTCATGATGAACTCCTTTTGGGGTGAAAGGCAAACAGCGGTATTGCTGTGTGCATGGACTTCACTATAGGCCTGCCTCGCCGGCTGATCTGTGCGCCGCCAAACACATCCGTGACTTTGCGGAGTGTGACATCTCTGTCGTGAAAAAATACATTTGAGCATCAAAACCCTTCTGCCCCGAGAGGAATCGCTATATAGTTAGCCCATAGCAACGCGCACATCCACAAGGAGAACCCAATGAAGCTTGAAGCCCTCTTCCAGAATCCCACTGCGTTGCCGACCGCGCCCAAAGTTGTTGAAGAACTCATCAGCAGTTTTGACAAGGCCAGCGTCTCCACCGAGGAGATCGCCAAGAAACTGTCCACCGATCCCGTGCTGAGCGCCAAGCTGCTGCGCCTGGCCAACTCGGCCTATTACCATGTCTCGCGCAGCATCGGCACCGTCGAAGACGCCGTGCTGATGCTGGGCTTTGTCACCGTGCGCACGCTGGTGATCAGCTCGGGCCTGGTGAGCGGCTTCAAGACCGTGCCCGGACTGGACCTGAAACAATTCTGGCGCTACAGCCTGCACGCCGCCGTGTCCGCGAAATGGATCGCCAAGAAAACCAGGGAAAACACCGACCTGGCCTTCACCATCGGCATGATGCACGCCATCGGCCAGCTGGTCATCCACTCGGCCGCCGCCGAGCAGGCCATGGCACTGGACAAGGTGACCGGCCCGCTGGACCCGCGCCGCCTGGACGCCGAACAGGCCTCGCTGGGCTTCACCTACGCCGACGTCGGCGCAGAGCTGGCCAAGCGCTGGAAATTCCCGACGGCCTTCCAGGACACCATCGCCGCCTTCCCCGAACCGCGCAAGAATGGCGAGCTGAACCGCCTGGCCGCCGTGGTCCACCTGGCCGCGTGGCGCGCCCGCGTCGAACAGAACAAGCTGAGCGAAGAAGAAATCGCGGCCTGCTACCCGGCCGACCTGGCCGAGGCACTGGGCCTGGACGAGGGCGCCCTGACCGACGACATGCCGCCGCCCGATGAACTGAGCGCCGGCCTGGAAGAGCTGGTGAAGTAAAAAATACAAGGTTCCCCGGCCAGCCGCTAGCAATAGCGGCTTTTTTTATGGCTGGGCCCAAAAAAATCGGATTTTTTTCAAGACAGCCCTAAAGTTTGCCGAGTTCATGACGTAAATCCAGACAAGCGGTAATCCATCCACTTTTCAAGGTACGCTCATGAACGCCACCGAAGTCCTCGCCATGTACGAAAATATTGCCGGCCTGAGCACGCAAATGGCTGCGGCCGCGCGCGGCGGCGACTTCGAGCGCCTGGGCCGGCTGGAAGGCCAGTGCGCCGTGGCGGCACGCGCCACCGACAGCGGCGTGGCAGCCCTGGCCGGCGAAGCGCGCCAGCGCAAGATAGCCCTGCTCAAGCAAATCCTGGCCAACGACCGCGCCATCCGCGACGTGACCGAACCATGGCTGAACCAGGTGCCCGGCCTGGCGCAGTAAGCTGCGCTGCCGCAAAATGAGAGCGCCTCCGGTGAGGCGCTTTTTTTATGTCTGCATTTTTATGCCTGGGCCTTACCCCTGTGTTTCCGGCTGCAGCACAGGCTGGAAATCTTCGCCAGGATCCACCACGACGGGCTTTTTCTTGCGCCAGCCTTGCCAGATTTTCAAGGGATCGCTGGATTTGCCAGAGCGCTTCTTGCGCCACAAATAGAAGCCGCCGCCCGCCAGCGCCAGCACGCCCGCCGCGATCCCGGTCCAGGCCGCTGCGCCCAGACCGGTTTCGGGTGGCTTCTCGTGCTTTTCCTTATTGTATTTCAGTTTTGGTAATACCCGCATGGTCGGTTTGGGCGACGCCGCCGCCTCGCCGGCGGCTGCTGTGGCTGGCGCCTCCCCATGGATGCCCTCCGTTGTTTCCGCTGCCGCGCCGTGGGCGGCAGCGCCAGCCGATAGCGTCTCGTGGCCGTCCTTGCCCTTATCCTGAGTTTCCTGCCCAGTCCCGTGCGGCGCTCCGGCGGCAACCACCTCGGCCGCCTTGGCTTCGCTGGTCGATGCCGATGCCGAGGCCGATCCGTGTGCCGCAGCCGGAGCGGGCGCGTGGGCCGGCGCCGTGGCAGCCTTGGACGCAGCAGTCCCAGCCGCATGCACTGGCGCAGCCGCTGCAGCGGATGTGGGTGCGGCGGCTGAGGCTGCGGCGCCCGCGGCGGCTTGCGGCGCCCCGCTCGACCCCAGTTGCGACTGCAGGCGTTGCAGCTTTCCTTCCAGTTCGGCGAGTTTGCTGGTCAGCACCTGTCCATGGCTGTCCAGCGCCTGGCATTCCTTGGCCGTCATGGCGGCCTTGGGCGTGCAGGCGGCGGGCGCGGCCTGGCGCTTGGCGGCGGGTGGCAACGGCAAGGGCGACAACGGCAGCAGCGCCTGCGCCACCGGCAGCGGCACGGCGTTGCCCCCCGCCCCATGCGCGTGCACCTCGGCAGGCGTCGGAGCCGGCGCGCCAGCCCGGGCAGCAGGCTGGGCAAGGCTGGAGCCGGTGGCTAGCCCAGCCCCCGCCTGCGCGGCTGCCGTTGGCGCGGTTGGTGCATGTCCGCCAGCGGCGCGGGCGGCGGCGGCCTCGGCCCGGCGCGTGGCTAGCAAGGTCTGCTGGCCGGGCACGGCGCGCCCGGTTTCTGTATCCGCCGGCAGCGGCGCGGGAGCGCGGCTGGGCCGTTCCGGTGCAGCAGGCGTGGGCGCCGGGGCCGATGCTGGCGCGGCGGCCTGGCGTGCTGCGGCGGGCGCGGGCTGTCCCGCCCGCAACCTGGCCGCCAGCAGCGCGGCCTCGGATGGTCCGGCGGGCGCTTCGGCTGCGGGAGCCGCCGCCACCTGCGCTGGCGGCGCCGGTGGCGGCGCCGGATTCGGATCCTTCTGCAGCCACACCGTGGCCGCCCTCACCTCATGCCGCGCCGGTCCGCCCAGCTCGATGAACAGGTGCACATACTCGGCATTGATGGGCTGCTGGGTGCTCACGTGCAGGAACAGCTTCTGGTCGCGCCGCTGCACCGTGAAGCGGGCCCCGGCCAGGGCCGGATGCATGCTGATGCTGGCGCCACGGAACACATCCGGCTGGGCCAGCCGCGCCTGCAGCGTGGCCAGCTCGTCCGGCGCCACCTGCACCAGCTCGATATCGGCCGCCAGCGGCTGCCCGATGTAGGAGCGCGGCTGCACGTCGCCCAGCTCGGCCGCCTGGCCGGCTGCGGCAAGCAGCAGGGCCAGCGCGGCAGTGCTGGCAACGGTGCTGGAAATGATCAGGCGTGGCAGCGGCATGTCCGAATGATGCAGTTTGGAAAGGTGAATACTATAACGGCTGAAATCCGGGATTTTGTAGCCCTCGGTTAATTTTTCCCCGCTGCGCTACACTATTCTTCCATTCTTCACGAAGGGATTACCAAATGAGCAGCAGAACCGAGCAAGACAGTTTTGGTCCTATCGAGGTGCCCGCCGAACAGCTGTGGGGCGCGCAGACCCAGCGTTCCCTGCACCACTTCCATATCTCGACCGAACGCATGCCGCCGGAACTGATCTACGCCCTGGCCAGCGTCAAGCGCGCCGCAGCGCATGTCAACCTCAGCCTGGGCCTGCTGGACGGCCCCAAGGCCGTGGCCATCATCCAGGCCGCCGACGAGGTCCTGGCGGGCAAGCATCCCAACGAATTCCCGCTGGCCGTGTGGCAGACCGGCTCCGGCACCCAGTCCAACATGAACATGAACGAGGTGCTGGCCAACCGTGGCTCCGAGCTCATGGGCGGCGTGCGCGGCGAAGCGCGCCTGCTGCACCCCAATGACGACGTCAACAAGGGCCAGTCCTCGAACGACATCTTCCCCACCGCCATCCACGTGGCGGCGGCCCAGGCCCTGTCCGGGCGCGTGCTGCCGGCCCTGCGCCAGCTGCGCGCCACCCTGCAGGCCAAGGCCGAGGCCTTTGCCGGCATCGTCAAGATAGGCCGCACCCACCTGCAGGACGCCACCCCGCTGACCCTGGGCCAGGAATTCTCGGGTTATGTGGCCCACCTGGACTTCGCCGAGCACGCCATCACCTCGGCCCTGCCCGGCGTGCAGCAGCTGGCGGCTGGCGGCACCGCCGTCGGCACCGGCCTCAACGCCCATCCGGAATACGCGACCCGCATCGCCGCCGAGCTGGAAAAAGCCCTGGGCCTGCCGTTCCGCAGCGCCGACAACAAGTTCGCCGCCCTGGCCGGGCATGACGCCCTGCTGTCGGCCCACGGCGCCCTGAAAACCCTGGCGGCGGCGCTGGTCAAGATCGCCAACGACGTGCGCTGGATGGCGTCCGGACCGCGTTCCGGCCTGGGCGAGATCACCATCCCGGAAAACGAGCCGGGCAGTTCCATCATGCCGGGCAAGGTCAATCCCACCCAGTGCGAAGCGGTCACCATGCTGGGCGCCCAGGTGATGGGCAACGACGTTGCCATCAACATCGGGGGCGCTTCCGGCAACTTCGAGCTGAACGTGTTCAAGCCGCTGATCGCCCACAACTTCCTGCAAAGCGCGCGCCTGCTGGCGGACGGCATGCTGAGCTTCGAAGAACACTGCGCGCGCGGCATAGAACCCAACCACGGCCGCATCGCGGAACTGATGCAGCGCTCGCTGATGCTGGTAACGGCGCTGGCGCCGCACATCGGCTACGACAAGGCGGCGCAGATTGCCAAGAAGGCGCAGCACGAAGGGACCACGCTGCAGGAAGCGGCGCTGGCGCTGGGCTATGTGACGGCCGAGCAGTTCGGGCAGTGGATCGTACCGCTGGACATGACCAGGCCGGGCGCCAAGGGTTAAGCTTAAAAACCTTTTGAATAGCGCACACCCATCAGCCAGTCCGGCGGGGCGCTGGCGTCGTGGCCGGGGTTGACCCGCCACATGACGGCGCCAGTCACCTTGCCCACCCGTCCGCTCTTGCCGAACAGGGTGGAATAGGATAGTTCGACGTCGCGCTCGGTGGCGGTCGGGCGCAGGTTGATCTGGCGCCCGTCCGGCAGGATGGCGCCGATCAGGCGGCCCGGATTGCCGATCTCGCTGGCCGAACGCACCTTGGCGGGAATGGCAAAGGTCAGGCCCAGGCGGTCCTGCGTATTGAGCACATTGATGGTGGACACGCCGGCGCTGTAGGCCGCCGTGCGCACCGACGTCATTTGCGCGATCAGGCTGTCGCCGCCGCCCAGTCCCTCGGTCTTGCCGTAGGAGGCGGTGGCCATGAAGCGGGTTTCCGGCGTCAGCGCATAGCCGGCCGAGGCCGAGGTGAAGGTGGTGGTGGAGCGGGCGCTCAGGGCCATCAGCTGGGTCTGCTGGCTGCCGGCGGTGGCGCCCTTTTCGCGCAGCATGCCGACCGTCAGGCTGCCGACCGCGCGCCCCACTTTCTGTTCGAATTCCGCACTGCTGAGGTAGCGCTTGCTGCGCTGTTTGACCATGGGTTCCAGCCATTCCTCGTTGCCGCTGTAAGAGGCCGAGCCCAGCTTGAAGCGCGAGCCATGCCCCATGTACAGGCTGATCGCGCTGCTGTCGCGCCGCACCAGGGCCGGCGCGCCGTCGGCCGTATAGACGAAGGTGGAATCCTCCTGCGCACTGACGGCCACGGCCGGCTGGCGGCCCGTTTCGGCCGCATAAGCGCCCGCCATCCCGGCAAGCGGGCAACACATGGCGACCAACGTGGACTTCTTCATCTTGCAACTCACCAGAAAACGAACGCTGCCACAATTTTCAGCAGTGAACCCAGATTAACAATTTTTTTTCTAGACAGCAATGAGAAATCACCGTGGACAATGGTTTCCAGCGCACTTGTCGGAATGCCGCTACACTACCCGGTGGGCGGGCAAACTCGCCTTCACGTCTAGGCAACAGAGGATAAAATGCAGAAAGTAAGTTTTGAACTGAACGGGGAGTTTGTCGAACTCAACCAGCTGCTCAAGCTGGTCGGGCTGGTCGACAGCGGCGGCGCAGGCAAGGTATTGGTGGCCAGCGGCGCGGTCAAGGTGGATGGCAAGCAGGAATTGCGCAAGACCGCCAAGATCCGCGCCGGCCAGCAGGTCAGCGTGGGCGATATCCGCATCAGTGTGGACGGCTGAGCGGCCCGCCTTTGCGCGGGCGCAAAACGGCGTCCGCCGCCGTTGGGCTATAGTCAGCATCATCGTTTGAGCAATACTACCCCGAGGGGAAGGCCATGAGCGGCCCGCAACGCAATATCCAGACCCAGGAACGATTGATAGGCGATTTGCGCCAGGTGATAGAGAACGCCGAAGAGCTGCTCAAGAACACCGGCCAGTATCAGGGTTCCCACTACCAGGCGGCGCGCGCCAAGCTGGCCGCGGCCCTACAGACGGCAGTCGAGGAACTGGCCCGCTTCGAAGACGAGCAGCTGGAACGCATGATGGAACTGACCGCCAGGGCCAGCAAGCTGCACAACGACCTGACCGGCGAAGCGCTGGTCATGCGCGCCTTCCGCACCCCCCCGCCCTCTTCTTGATCTGGTCATAAGCACGGCATGGCGCCGCGGCGAAGCCTTAGCCATGCTGCAAAGGGTTGTTACTCCAGCACGAAGGCGCGACGGCCTTCCTCGCAATGCCGGGCGCTCTGGTCCGGCTCCTCGAACGCCGCGCACAGGCGGTTGCCCTGCGGGTCCTCCAGCCTGGGATGGATGCGCAGCAGATAGGCGCCGCGCCGCCACGCCCGCGCCGGCGTGAAACGCCATTCCCGTTCGCCGTCCACCAGCGCCGCCACGCCGCGCAGCCGCCGTCCGTCCGGTCCCTGCACGGCGATGTCCTGGGCCGCCGCGCCGTCCAGGGCAGCCGGCAGCAGGACGCGCAGCGGCTGCCGCCCGCCACTGGCCGGCGCCCGCACCTGCCACTGCGCGGGATCGATGCGGCTGCGCAGCGGATCCGTCACCCGCCAGCGCCGTTCCAACGGTTGCGCCAGCTGCGGATCGTCTATGCGCAGGGTGACCGTGGCGCCGCTGCGCAGCGCCGGTCCCAGCGCCAGGTTGGGACCGACGCCGCTCTTGATGCGGCCCGGATGCAGCAGCAGCGCGACGCTGTTGCCATCAGCGCCGGGCAGCGGCAGGTCGAGGAATGCGCCCTGCAGCGGCTGGCCGGCGCCGTCCAGCAGCGCGACATGGGCCATGTCCAGGGGCGCGGCCAACGGTTGCGCGAAACGCAGTTCGATGCGCAACAGGTTTTCCGGCACCTCCGCCCCGGACGGCGTGACGCTGGCGCCGGACCAGGCCGCCCCCGGCCCCAGGACCAGCGCCAGCAACGCCGTCCTAGCGCGCCAGTTCAGGATAGCCTTCGATGGTGCGCGCATATTGGTGGAAATCGCGGAAGGTATCGCCGGCCGGATAGCGATAGTCGGGGAAGTCGTACTCGTTGACAAAGTCGCTCAGGCGCAAGTAGCCGCCCTTGGGGATGGACACCAGCTGCATCTCGCCGCCGGCGTCCGAGCGGCGCAGCGCCAGCAGCAGCTGCGGATTGAGGTTATCGATGCGCATCACGGCCGACATGGGCGCCATGGTGGCCTTCACGCCCAGATAGGGCTGGTCCGGCCACTTGATGGGACGGTCCAGGCCGGGCGCGGCGGCGGCAGCGGCCAGGTCGGCGGCGCTCAGCAGGTCGGCCGAACGGCTGGAGTTGACCAGCAGGGCATAGTCCGCATCGCCCACCTTGAAGCTCACCAGGCCGTTGGGGGCGCTGCCCCAGCCCAGTTCACCGACCGTGCGGGCCACGATGTGCGCGCCATCCTTCAAGTCCTTGAGCGGGATGGTAACCAGCGGCGTGCAGGTGTAGGCCGCCACCAGAGTGGGCTCGCCGCCTATGTCCATCACGGCCATGCTGCGGATGGGCGCGCGGGTTTCGACCTGGTTGTGCACCGGGTGGTACATCTCCACCGTGGTGGCGCTGGACTTGCCGTTGAACGGGTAATCGTACACGCGCAGGGTGGAGGCGAAGCTGCGGTTGGACAGGCCCGCCACGTACAGCTTGTTCTGGTAATAGCGCATGTCGGTGACGGTCAGGGTCTGCTGCGGCAGGTCGCGCCAGAAGCTGACGTCGGCGCTGGGCGCGTCCGTGATAGTGACCGAGCTGGCGGCCTTGCCCACATCGAGCCGCCTGACCTTGCCGGCTGCATCGATGCTGACGATGGCCGGCTTGCCGCGCCCCTTGGCGTCGCGCACGGTCAGCGCCACGTAGGCAAGCTCGCTGCCGGGCTGCACCGCCAGGTCCTCGAAGCGCAGCGCGGCCGGCGCCACGCCCAGGGCCTTGGCGATGGGCCCCTGCACGTCGGACAGATTAAAGGGCTTGCCAGCCGGGCTGGCGGGCGCCGGCAGCGCCAGCGCGTAGATGCGGGCGCCCTTCCAGTCGGCCACGAACAGGGTGTTCGCCTCGCCGAAACTGAGCTTGCTGGCGGACTGCATGGCTGGCGGCGCGGCCTGCGCCCCCTGCACCAAGAGCAAACTCAACACCAAACCGGATAATGCCTTCATCGCGATCCCTCCCCACTGAATGAAAAACCCAGTATAGGCAAGGGCGGCGCCCAGGTCGCTCCCGCATCGGGCCGTGTTTTGCACCCACTATCGTGTATTGAAATCCTGCAGGATTTGCCACTCCAGCCACTGCTGCAAGTGATGGGCCACATCGAATTGCCCATCCACGGCGCAGGCCGCGTCCAGGGCCGCGCCGAGATTGCCGCCATCCGCCAGCACCGACAGCGCGGCGTGGGCGGCCGGCGCCAGCGGCCGCAACTGCACCTGCCACTGCGGCCGCAGCACCAGGCCGTGGCAGGGCTGCGCCATCTCGTCCGGGAAGGCGGGACCGTCCGGCTGGTGCGCCTGCCACAGCGCGACGATGGCCAGTTCGGAAGCAAACAGGGTGCAGGACGGCTGCAGTTGCGGGCTGGCCAGCTCCAGCGCCCCGGGCGGGATGGCGGCCAGGCGCTGCGCTGTCAAGGCCGGCGCCGCCGGGGCGTAATGGGCGCGGTGCAGGGCCCACTCCAGACGCGCCATGTCGGGCAGGTAGGGCAGTTCGGCCACATGGGGGAAGCCGCGCAGGAAGGCGGGGAACCGCGCGCCAAACCGGTTCAGGTCGCCGCTATCGGACGGATGGGCGCGGCCGTAGGCGCGCGCCAGCGCCGTGAAGAATTCCTCGCCCACCAGCATGCGTATCACCGGATACGCTGCCGACAGCGCCTTGTCCCAGTTGGCGGTCAGGTTGCCGCGATACAGGGCGTAGCGATGGCCTGTATGCTCGCCCTTCAGCCGAGCCAGGGCGGGCGCGGCCAGCGCCGGATCGAGCAGGCCGGCGGCAAACTGCTGCTGCTCCTGCGCCAAAGCATCTGCGGCCGGCGGCGCGGGCAGCGGCGGCACTGTGGCCGCATACTGCTGCTGCGCGTGCGCCAGGGTGTGCGCAGCGGGCGGTTCGGCCCCTGCGGGCGGAGGCACAGCGGCGGCGTCCAGCAGCTGCTGCGCCTTGCCGGCCTCGGCCAGCAGCACGTCCAGCGCAGGGACATCGGTATCCCACTCGACCAGCGTGGGCACGGGGCCGAAACGCGCCAGCGCGGCGCGGTACAGCGCCCACACGGCAGGCGCCACCGCGCTGCCATGGTCGTCGATTACCGCCTCGGGCGTGACCAGGTGACCGGCCAGGTGCATCTCGCCCACCATGCCGGGACGTATGGCGGCGATGGCGGCCAGGGCGTCCTCGCCATGGTTGCACTGGTTGACGTACAGGTTGTTAATATCGAGCAGCACGCCGCAGCCGGTGCGCGCGGCCAGCTCGGCCAGGAACTCGGCTTCGCCCATGGCGTCGGCCTGGAAGCGCACATAAGTAGAGACATTTTCGACCAGGATCTGGCGCCCCAGCACATCCTGCACCAGCGCCACGCGCCGGCACATCAGGTCGAGGGCGGCGCGGTCCAGGGTCAGCGGCAGCAGGTCGTTCAGCTGGCGGCCATCGACCGCGCCCCAGCACAGGTGCTCGGACACCAGCGCCGGCTGCAGCGCCCGCACCAGCGCCCTGACCCGCTCCAGGTGCTCGCGCGCAAAGCCGCGCGCCGATCCCAGCCCCAGGCCCACCCCATGCAGGCTGACCGGATAGTCGCGGCGCAGCTCCTGCAGCACGTGGAAATCCCGGCCCGCCAGGTCGAGGTAATTCTCGCTGTGCACCTCCAGCCACGCCACGCGCGGCCGGGAGGCCAGGAATTGCCGGTAATGGGGAGCCCGCAGCCCGACGCCAGCGCCAAAAGCATCGCCGGCCCTGCCGCCTGCGGCGTCAGCGGCCCCCGGGCTCCCTGCATCCATCGCTTACTTGGCCGGCGGGGTGGTCTTGCCGCCCATTTTCTGGCAGGTGCCCTTGGCCACCATTTTCCATTCGTCCGGAGCGTTGTCGGTCTTGGCCTGGCCGGAGCAGCTGTGGGCGCCGGTGGCGCAGTCGTTGGTGCCGGCCTTGGCGACGCCGTAGCATTTTTCCTTGTCGTCGGCGGCGTGGGCGGCAGTGGTGGCGCCAGCGGCGCAGACGGTGGCCAGGGCGGCGGCCAGCAGGGCGTTGCGATTCATGGATGTCTCCTTGCAGATGATGACGGTGCGCGACGTGCACACCACAGCTGCTAGCTTACCAGCAACTGCTGGGTATCGACAGCAAGGAGAAGCAAGCCGGCAATCAAGCCTTGGTATTGATGGTATTGCCGAGGTGGGAAGGCAGATTCGGTACCGGCGGTATCGCTTCGATCAGGGCCGAGGCGCTGGACGCCTGGATGTCCTGGGCGCGTTTTTGCACGGCAATGCCCACCGCCTGCTTGTTGCCGGTATCTGCCATGGTGGTGGAAAGCTGGGCGACGCTGGAAACGTCCATGTGGACCTCCATTAACGGGTATCACCTCATTTACGGCGATCCAGCGCGGAACTTTAGCCCTGCCCCGCACTTTTTTTCGGATTTTTTTCCAGCCAGGCCAGTATCCAGTCCAGCACGGCTTCCGGTGTATTCAAATCCAGCCAGGCCATGCCTTCAGGCAAGTCATCGGGGCGGCTGCGGTCGGACGCGACCGCTTGTATGTGCGGATCGGTGGGGTATAGCGGCGGACGGTCGGCCGAGGGACGGTAGACTTCCAGTTTATCGATAGGAAAAGATTTGAAGCCTTCCAGCAGCGTCAGGTCGGCCGGCGACAGGCGCGCCAGTTGCTCGTCCAGGGTCGGCTCGGGAGCGCCGCGCAATTCCCGGGCGATGGCGTAGCGGTAGGGCGAGGCCACCATGACCTCGGCCGCGCCGGCGCTGCGGAAACGCGCGCTATCCTTGCGCGGCGGTTCCAGTTCCAGGTCGTGATGGCTGTGCTTGATGACGTTGACGGTCAGGCCACTGGCCGCCAGCCGGGTGATCAGGTATTCCAGCAAGGTGGTCTTGCCGCTGCCGGAGTAACCGACGACGCCCAGGACCGGACGCGCCTGGGCGGGACTTGCTCTATGCATTGCTGTGCCTCTCTTGCCACTGATGTTGCCCCATTATACGCAGCAACATGGCAAAACCGAGCGCCCTGCGGTCACAGTTCGGAAGCCATCTTGAAGCGTTCGTTGCGGCGGCGGCGCACGGCCAGGGAGATCAGGCCGGCCACCGCCAGGATGACGCCATAGCCGCCAGGCTCGCCCTGGGCGGTGGCGGACAACTCGGCGGCGTGGGCCGCGCGCGGGAGGTAGTAGGCGGCGGCTATCACAAACGGAAACAGGCGTAGGTGTTTCATGATTGCTTTCCTGACATGGTTAACCATGCCGGAAAGCATAAACGCGCCGCGTGACGGCCTGATGACAGTGCTCCAGTGCTCAGTAGGGAGCGCGGTAGCGGTAACCCTTGTAGTTGAAAATCGCTTCCCTGGGCAGCAGCTTTTCCAGCACGAAGCCGGGCGCCAGTTCCTCGCCCTCGCGGCGCAGCACCTTATCGATCACCAACAGGCGGTCGGCCGGGTTTTTGGAGTAGATATAGCCGCCCATGGTGATGGCGGGGATGGCGCGCTGTATCGGCTCGGGCAGGTCGCGCAGCGTTTGCACCACGGCGTCGTCGCTGGCGGAAGGCTTCGCGGACGGGGTCTCGGCGCGCGCGGCCTCAGGGGCGGCTGGGGCCGGCCTTGCAGGCTCCACCCTGGCGGTGGTGCGTGCGGACGGGGCGGCCGGCTGCTCCTGGCGCCGTGCGGACCGCGCCGGGCCATCCTGGGTGGGCCTAGCCTGGCCGGGCGGCAGCGATTGCGCGGCTTGGGCGGACGGCGGTGTGGCGGCGTGCGACGGCGCCTCTGGCGGCAAAGCCTGCCCCAGCCCCGCCTGCTGCCGCGGCGCCTGCGAAGTTGGCTGCTGCGAAGTTGGCTGCTGCGGCAGCCCTTGCTGCTGCGCTGTTTGCTGCAAGGCTGCCTGCTGCTGCGGCAAGGCCGGCCGTGGCGGCGGCGCGGCGCCTAGCCGGGCGCCATCGGCGGCGGCCGGAGCGGCTGCGCCATCGGGCGCGGTCTGCGACTGTTTCCACAACAGCCCCAGCAGCACCAGGATGGCGGCGCCCATGGCAGGCACGGCAATCATGAGCGGCTTTTTCCAGGCGCTGCCGCGCTGGGCGGCCGTGGCGCCCGCCAGGGTGGCGGCATGGAGGGTGGGCGCGGCGCCCAGCTGGCGTTCGGCTTGCGCCTTCTTCAAGGCTTCGAGGATGTAGGACATAGCGTTATTTCCCTGCCACGGCCAGCAGGCGGGGCTCCTGCACGCCGCCCAGCTGATTGAGCCGGATAAAAGTCTTGGGGCCGGCCACGCCGTCCGCCTTCAATTGCTGCGCGGCCTGGAATTCCACCAGGCGGCGCTGCAGGCCGGCGTCCAGGGGCTGGTTTTCCTGCGGTTTCTGCAAGCCGTCAATTTGCGCCAGACGCTTGGCCAACCAGTCGACGTCCGGCCCCCGGTCGCCGCCGGATACCTGGTCGCGCCAGCTGCGCGGGGCGCGCCAGAACGTGGTGTATTCACCGTCGAAGCGGGTATCGAGCTCGCGCAGGCTGACGCTTTGCTCACGGCCGTTGATGCGCAGCGTGGCCGCCCGCTCGTTCATGGCGGTCAGCAGTGCGTAGGTGGGACGGGTGGGATCGTCATGCAAGGTCAGCATGGCGGGACGGTCCAGCAGGCGCAGCTCGGCGATGCCGCCCTTGCCCGACAGGCAGCGCAGGTTCAGCCGTGCGGCAACCTGGCAGGCCTCGCCTTCCGGCAGTTGCTCGCCCCACAGCGCCGCCAGCTTGCGCAGCACGGCGCCGCTGCTTTCCGCCCCGGGCGCGGCGGCCATCATGCCGGTGGCCGCCGCCGGCGCGGCGCCGCTAGCCGGACCGCCACCGCCGGCGGAACCGGCCGCACCACGGCCCGGGACACCGGAGCCACCGACAGCCGCATTACCGCCAGCAGCGCTGTTCGCCGCACTGGCGCCAGCCCGCGTTCCGGCCAGGGCGCTACCGGCGCCCGGCGTTCCAGGCTGGGCAGTCCCCGCCGCGCCGCCCCCCGTACCGATGGCCACGCCATTGCTGGCAGCCAGCGCGGCCGGCACGTGGACGGCGCCGCCGCTGCGGCCGCCCAAGTACCACGCCCCGGCCGCCAGCAGCACCAGCCCGGCCACGGCGGCGGCCGCGAACTGCGGCGCGCCGTAGCGTGCCGGCAGGGCTTGACCCTCGAACACTTCCTGCGCGGCGCGGCGCAGGATGGCGCGCGTCACCTGCGGCTGGTTCTCCACGTAAGCGCCCAGCAGCGCGCGGTCGCACAGCAGGTTGATACGGCGCGGCACGCCCTTGGCCAACTGGTGCACCAGACCCATCAGCCGGCGCGGGAAGGGTGTGATGGCGGTCGCTCCCGCCACCGCCAGGCGGTGCTCAACGTAGGCGCCGGTCTCGTCCTCGGACAGCGAACCAAGGTGGTAGCGCGCGATCACCCGCTGCGCCAGCTGCTCCAGCTCCGGCCGCGCCAGCATGGCGCGCAGCTCCGGCTGGCCGATGAGGATGATCTGCAGCAGCTTGCGCTCGCTGGTCTCCAGGTTGGTCAGCAGGCGCAGCTGCTCCAGCACCTCGGCCGACAAATTCTGCGCCTCGTCGATGATGAGCACGTTGTTGCGGCCCTGGGCATGGCTGGCCAGCAGGTAGCTGTTGATGGCGTCCACATGGCCCTTGATGCCGGCCTCGGCCGGCGGCGCAATGCCGAACTCGTCGCAGATGGTCTGCAGCAGCTCGGGCACCGACAGCTTGGGATTGAAGATGTAGGCCAGCTTGCAGTTGTCCGGGATCTGCTCCATGAAGCAGCGGCACACGGTGGTCTTGCCGGCCCCGATCTCGCCGGTCAGCAGGACGAAGCCGCCGCCGCTGCCTATGCCGTACAGCAGGTGCGCCAGCGCCTCGCGGTGACGCTCGCTCATGTACAGGTAGCGCGGATCGGGGGCGATGGAAAACGGCGATTGCTTCAGGCTGAAATAGTGCGTGTACATGTCATCGTGTGGTGGGCGCCGGGAAGCGCTGGCGCACCGGCGGCGGCTGCACCGGCGGCAGCGGCTTGAACTTGGCGCAGTAAATCTTGGACTTGGTGTCGAAATACACGATGCGGCTGGCCGGCTTGGCCTCCCGCACCGGGTAGGGCGAGCTATCGATTCTCGCATAATGCACGCCCACTTTGTCGATAATCGCCTTTTCCAGTTCCTCCGGGGTGGCTTCGGCCACGGCGCCGACAAACACCAGGGCGCTGGTGTCATCGCTGACCATCACTTCGGAAATGGGGATGCCCCACAGGTTGGCGTTATCGGTGCGGAACCAGTAGGCGCCGCCCTCATGCTTGTAGGCGGCGCCAAAGGCCTTGAGCAGGTAATTGTAGAAATACCCATTGTCGGTTTCGTCGCGGCATAGCAGGCCGTTGCCGATGATGGTGCCGAAGTGGGTGGGCACGCCCTGCGCGGCAACCGGCGGCGCCAGCGCGGCGGCCAGCGCCAGGGCCAGGGACAGGCCAGAGGCGAGGACAGGCAGGCGCATCAGGCCTTGGACAGCCAGTTGCGGCTGGCGCTGATGCGCGTCCTGACCGAGGCCGGCAAGGCCTCGTAGCAGCCCGGATACTGCTTCAGGTCGCTTTCGCGGATTTCCTTCTGTAAGCCGTTGATGAGAAATATGTACAGCACCGCGCCCTCGTCGGTATTCCTGGTCCCCATGTATTTGATCATGTCCACTCCTCCGCCGGCTTTCCGCCCTGTCACGGCCCGGCCCTGCGGCCATTATGACACCAGGCGCCCAAAACACATATAGGCGCTCCAGCGGTGGCGGCGCGCGGCCTGGGTCCCGTTTTTTGCAGCTGATACCGCATATCCGCACTTCTGTCCCTTTCTGCGGACGGCGCCGGGCAGTTTGCCCTATCTTGTCCATAACTAGGCTACCCTATATCGACCTGACATGACTCCCTTGTTCAAACCCCTGGCCCTGTCCATCGTCCTGGCCGCAGGCGGGCTGTCCGCCCCGCTGGTGTACAGCGCCGACGCCGACACCATCGCCAGCGAGACCCGCACGGTCTCTCCCTTCACCTCGATCGCCGTCAACGGCCCCTACAACGTGGTCATCGTGGCCCAGGGCGAACGGCCGCTGGAACTGTCCGGCCCGCGCAACCAGCTGAGCGAGATAGAAACCTCGGTCTCGGGCGACACCCTCACCGTCAGCCCGCCCAAGCGCAAGGGCTGGACTTTTAGCTTCGGCAAGACCTCGAAACAGGCCACGGTGCGCATCTACGCGGCCAACCTGAAAAACCTGAAAATGAGCGGCAGCGGCAACGTGTCGCTGGAACAGTTCCAGGGCCAGCAGTTGTCCATCCATGCCGAGGGACCGGGCAACCTGCGCGCCAGCGGCAACGTGCGCGACTTGACCGTGAAAACCAGCGGCAGCGGCGACCTCGACCTGCGCCAGCTGAAATCGGCCGGCCTCAACATCCAGCTGGGCGGCCCCGGCAATGTCAGCGCCAGCGGCGTGACCCAGGAACTCAATGCGCAAATGGACGGCTCCGGCGACCTGGAGGTGAACGATGTGCGCGCCAGCCGCGTCAACGCCCAGGTGCACGGCCCGGGCAACTTCACGGTGCGCGGCGCCAGCAGGGAATTGCGCGCCGAAGTCAGCGGCTCGGGCGACCTGCGCACCTGCGGCCTGGCGGTCGACAGCGTGACGGCCACCCTGCGCGGCCCCGGCAATGGTTGCGTATCGGGCAACATCAAGGCCTTCGAGGCGGAACTGCGCGGTTCCGGCGACCTGGAAGTGCGCGGCCTGCAGGCGCAGAATGTGCGCGTGCTGCTGGCCGGCCCCGGCAACATGACCCTGAACGGCAGCGCCGGCACCCTGAACGCCGAAGTCAACGGCTCCGGCGACCTGAACGCCAGGAGCCTGGCCGTGGCGCGCGCCGTGGCGCGCAGCCGTGGCCCCGGCAATATCTACCTGAGCAAGGTCAGCGATTCGCTGGACGCCGAACTGAGCGGCTCCGGCGACCTAAGCGCCAATACCGATTGCAAGACCGTGCGGGTCAGCATGAGCGGACCCGGCGAAGTCAAGCTGGACGGCAAGATAGACGCCCTCACCGCCCAGCTCAGTGGTTCCGGCAACCTGAGCGCGCGCCAGCTGTGGACCAACCAGGCCGACGTGGTGGTACGTGGCCCCGGCAGCGCCACCGTCAACGTCAAGGGCCGCACCGAACTGGCGGGCAAGGCCATCATGGCCGAGCGCTCGCGCCTGATCACCTACGAACGCACCGGCATGCGCGAACGCAACTGAGCGTAACGCAGTCCGCCCCCTCCCCTTCGCCCGGCTCAGACCGGGCGATGTCGTTTCTGGCTAACCAGAACCAGACCAAAGTGGCATGCTTGCGCACCACATGCCCTTCCCCGCCACATAGCGCACAACCTGAATGGAAACAAGCACTTGCATTTTCCGTCGCGGACATTCGGTGCAGTCCACTTCAAAATTTAACAATACCAGTTAAATACCTGTTGACAAGCTGGTTACGCAACCATATAGTGCCCTCACCCCAGGACTACACTCACACCCATGATTGAATACTTACTCGGCGCCGATGGCGGCGGCACCGGCACCCGGGTCAGGCTGGCCCGCGCCGATGGCACGCCGCTGGGCGAGGGCCAGAGCGGCCCGTCCGGCCTGAGCCACGGCATCGCCAAGGCATGGAGCGCGGTGGAAACGGCGGCGGCCAGCGCCTTCCACGGCGCCGGGCTGGATGTGCCGCCGCGCGCCGCGGTCGCCATCGGCCTGGGCCTGGCTGGGGTGCACAACCGCGCCTGGGCCGCCCAGTTTGTCGAGGCCAATCCCGGCTACGCCCGGGTGGCGCTGGAAAGCGATGGCCACACCACGGTGCTGGGCGCCCATGGCGGCCGGCCGGGCGCCATCATCGCCCTGGGCACCGGCAGCGTGGGCGAAGTGAAACTGGCCGACGGCCGCCATGTCGAAGTCGGAGGCTGGGGCTTCCCGGCCGGCGACGAGGCCAGCGGCGCCTGGATGGGCCTGCGCGCCGTCAACCATATCCAGCAGGTGCTGGACGGGCGCGTGCCAGGCGGCGTGTTTGCCGACGCGGTGATCGCAGCCTGCGGCGGCGAACGCAACGCCATCCAGGGCTGGCTGGCCCGGGCCACCCAGACCGAATACGCCACCCTGGCGCGCATGGTGCTGCAGCATGGCGGGTCGGACGCCACCGCCGCCGCCATCCTGCTCGAAGCGGGACGCCAGGTGCAACTGATGGCGCAGGCGCTGGACGCCTCCGGCGGCCTGCCGATCGCCCTGTGCGGCGGCCTGGCCGCGCCGCTGCGTCCCTACCTGCCGCCCGCGCTGCTGGAACGGGTAGTGCCGGCCGAGGGCGATTCCGCCGCCGGCGCGCTGCTGTTGATACAGCAGCGCCTGCGGGACCAATAACATGTATGACCACGTAGCGGAGTCGCGCAGATGAGCGGTGCAATCAAAGGCAATATCCTGACGCCGGACGGCTGGGTCCACGGTGAACTGCAGTTCGGCCAGCGCATCGCTGCGATCAGCGGCGCCGACGGCAATCCGGCGCACAACGGCGACCATTACATCCTGCCCGGCTTCATCGACCTGCACGTGCACGGCGGCGCCGGCAAGGACGTGATGGAGGGCGGCGCCGCCATCCACGCCATCGCGGCCATCCACGCCAGACACGGCACCACCAGCCTGCTGGCCACCACCATGACCGCGCCGCCCGAGGATATCGACCTGGCCCTGGCCGGCATCGGCGAGGCGGTGCGCAACCGCGGCGCCGGCGAGGCGCGCGTGCTGGGCACCCACCTGGAAGGCCCCTTCATCAACTCCGGCAAGCTGGGCGCGCAGCCGCCCTACGCGCGTTCGGCCACGCTGGCCGACGTGCAGCGCCTGGAATCCATCGCCCCCATCAAACTGATCACCGTGGCGCCCGAGATCGACGGCCACCTGGCGCTGGTGCGCGAACTGTCCGAGGCCGGCATGCGGGTGCAGATCGGCCACACCCTGGGCAGCTACGAGGATGGCGTGGCGGCGCTGGAAAACGGCGCGCACGGCTTTACCCATTTGTTCAACGCCATGACCGGCCTGCACCACCGCGAGCCCGGCATGGTGGGCGCGGCGCTGGCGCATGCCCGCTACGCCGAGCTGATACCCGACCTGCTGCACGTGCATGCGGGCGCCATCAAGGTGGCGCTGCGTGCCATACCGCACCTGTACTGCGTCACCGATTCGACTTCCGCCACCGGCATGCCGGATGGCGAATACATGCTGGGCCGCCACCGCGTGCAAAAGTGCATGGGCGGCGTGCGGCTGCCCGACGGCACGCTGGCCGGTTCCACCCTTACCATGGACCAGGCGCTGCGCAACCTGGCCGGACTCGGCCTCGATCTGGCGGACGCCTCGGCGCGGGTCTCAACCTATGCGGCCGATTACCTCGGCCTGCAGGAGCGGGGCCGCCTGGCCCCCGGCGCCTACGCCGACCTGGTGGTGCTCGACCGTGACCTGAACCTCAAAGCCGTGTATATCGAAGGAGAATTGCTGTGACCTCAATGATGTTGAAAGAAGCCCTGTCGGCCGCCGATTGCGTCGCCCTGCAACTGGCCAGCGACACCGAGCGCTACGCAGAGCTGGGCCGCAAGTTGAGGAGCACCCCGTTCTCCACCGCGCTGACCATCGCGCGCGGCAGCTCGGACCACGCCTGCTCCTACCTGGCCTACCTGATCATGGCGCGCCTGGGACGGGTGGTGGCGTCGCTGCCCATGTCGCTGGTGACGCTGAACAGATCGCCGCTGATCACGCGCGACACGCTGGCCATCTCGATCTCGCAATCGGGCCAGAGCCCGGACGTGGTGGAGCCGGTCAAGTACTTCCGCGACGGCGGCGCCACCACGGTGGCGCTGGTGAATGACATAGCTTCGCCGCTGGCGCAGGCCGCCGAATGGGCCATGCCGCTGCGCGCCGGCAAGGAACAAAGCGTGGCCGCCACCAAGAGCTTCATCACCAGCCTGGTGGCCGGTGCGCGCCTGGTGGCGCAGTGGCAGAACGATCCCGAACTGCTGGCCGGGCTGGAGGCGCTGCCGGAATCGCTGCGCGCCGCCACCACCGAGGACTGGTCGCCCGCCATCGAGGTACTGGCCCCGGCCCGCAACATCATGGTGGTGGGACGCGGCATGAGCTTCCCGGTGGCGCTGGAAGCGTCGCTGAAATTCAAGGAAACCTCGGCCCTGCAGGCGGAAGCCTTCAGCGGCGCCGAGATCAAGCACGGCCCCATGGCGCTGATCGAGGATGGCTATCCGCTGGTGATCTTCGCCACCCGCGGCCCGGCCCAGGCCAGCCTACTGCACCTGGCCTCGGAAATGCGCGGACGCGGCGCGCGCGTGCTGCTGGCGGCGCCGGCCGATATCGCCGAGCGCGACCTGACCCTGCCGGTGGCGGCCACGCCCGACCTCGATCCCATCGTGGCGATCCAGGCCTTCTACGTGATGGCGGCCAAGCTGTCCGCCGCGCGCGGCATGGACCCGGACCAGCCGCGCCACCTGAGCAAAGTCACCAAGACCAATTGAGATGAAACAGGCCCCGTCATTCCCGCAAACGCGGGAATCCATGCCGAGCATGCCGTCACGCTCAGCATGGGCTCCTGCTTGCGCAGGAGCGGCGCGATGCTTGCTGGCGTTGGCCGCCGCCAGCCTGCTTGCCTCGGCGGCCGTGGCGGCTGACAAAATCGAATTCTGGACCTTCAGCATGAAGCCCAAGTTCACGCCCTACTTCGAGACCCTGGTGCGCAACTACGAAGCGGCCAACCCGGGCGTGAAGCTGGAATGGGTGGACTTTCCCTGGGATGTGATACAGGCCAAGCTGGTGACCCGCATCGTGGCCGGCAATCCGCCCGCGCTGGTCAACCTCAACGTGCCCTGGGCCGATGAATTCGCGCGCGACGGCCTGCTCGCGCCGGTCGACGAACTGCTGGGCGAGGTCCGAGGTCGCTACCTGCCCAGCACCCTGCAGGACCTCACCTTCGGCGGCAAGACCTACGGCTTCCCCATGTACAGCAACGTCGCCGTGATCGCCTACAACACGCAGATCTTCAGGCAGGCCGGCATCACGCGCGCGCCGCGCGACCTCGATGAGCAGCTTGCCTATGCGCGCCAGATCGCCGCGCGCACCGGCAAGGCCGGCCTGTGCCCGGCCCTGTCCAAGATCGACGGCCTGATGATGCAGCAGGGCCTGGCCGTGATCAGCCAGGGCAAGGCGGTGTTCAACTCGCCGGCCCACGTAGCCCTGGTGGCCAAGCTGGCCGCGACCTACCAGGCCGGCGGCCTGCTCAAGGATGCGCTGTTCGCCGAGGATAACTTCCCGGCCGCGATAGACGCCTACAAGGGCGGCCGCCTGGGCATGCTGCTGGCGCCGCCGACGGCGCTCAAGCGCATCCAGGGCGACGCCGCCGACATCTACGCCATCACCGAGGTGGCGCCCGCGCCGCTGGGCCCGACCGGCATTGCCGACGGCGGCTGGCTGATCCACTTTGCCGTGCCGAAGAACGTCAAACCGGCGCTGCTGCCGGCGGTGGGCAGGTTCGCACGCTACCTGACCGGCGACGCCAACCAACTGGCCTTCGCGCGCCAGGCCAGCGTCTACCCGGCCATGGCCAAGGCGGCCAACGATCCCTTCTTCACCAGCCTGCCGCCCGGCGCCGGCGCCGCCGAAAAAGCCGTGCCGGCCGGCGCGGTATCGATACCGCACGCGCACACCCTGTACGTGGCCGGCATCGAAGACTACGACGAGCTGCGCCGCTACCTGGTGAAGGCGGTGGAGGCCGGCGTCACCGGCAAGCAGGACATTAAGCAGGCGCTGGACCAGGCGGTGGCGGTCTGGAACAAGAAACTGGCCGCCCAGCGGAGCCGCTGAGCATGCGCATGAACACCACCGCCTGGCTGTTCCTGTCGCCCGCCTTGGCGCTGCTGGCCGTGTTCTCGTTCTGGCCGGTACTGTTCGGCTCCTGGCTGGCCTTCACCGACTACAGCCTGATACGCCCCACCCACTGGGTCGGCCTGGACAACTTCCGCTACCTCTTCGATAACGAGATGTTCGTCACCGGCCTGCGTAATTCCCTGTTATTCCTGCTCATGGTGCCCTTCGTGCAGTTGGGCGCCATCGCGCTGGCGGTGCTGGTCAACAACCAGCTGCCGGCGATACGCTGGTTCCGCGCCGCCTATTATGTGCCGGTGGTGACCACGGTGTCGGTGGTCGGCATCATGTGGGGCTTCATGTTCCACGAGCAGGGGGCGCTCAACTACGTGCTGCTGACGCTACGCCTGGTGGGCGCCCCGGTGGGCTGGCTGTCCAACGACACCATCGCCCTGTTCGCCATCATGTTCGTTACCTTGTGGCGCGGCCTGGGCTGGTACATGGTGATGTACCTGGCCGCCCTGCAAAGCATTCCGTCCGACATGCAGGAAGCCGCCATCCTGGACGGCGCCACCCGCTGGCAGCGCTTCTGGCGCATCACCGTGCCCATGCTGCGGCCCACCATCATGGTGTGCACCATCCTGTCGGTGCTGGCCGCGCTCAAGGCTTACCAGGAGGTCGACGTGCTGACCCAGGGCGGCCCCATGAACTCCACCTTCACCGCCCTGTACTACGCTTACGACCAGGGCCTCAAGCATTTGAAGCTGCCGCGCGCCCTGGCCGCCAGCTTCGTGGTGTCGGTGTTTTGCGTGGCCATCGCGGCGCTGTGCCTGCGCCATGTCCGCCCGAGGCAGCAATGAGCGCCCGCCCACTGCAAGTGCTGGCGCACTATCTGCTGCTAGTTTTGCTGGCCGTGGTGTGCGTGTTCCCATTCTGGTGGACGCTGGTGACGGCCCTGTCCACCGAAGGCAATATCTTCGCCTTCCCGCCCACCTTCTGGCCGCGCCAGCCCTCGCTGGCCAACTTCATTGCCGTGTTCGACGCCATTCCGCTATGGGACTTCTTCGTCAATTCGGTGCTGATCTCGGCCTGCACCGTGTTCTGGAAGCTGGTGCTGTGCGCCATGGCGGCCTACCCGCTGGCCCGCATGCGCTTCCGTGGCCGCCGGCTGGTGTTCGGCCTGATCCTGGCCACCCTGGTGCTGCCGTCCGAGGTCAACTTCCTGGTCAACTTCATCACGGTCACGAAACTGGGCCTGGTGGACACCTACACCGGCGTGATCCTGCCCAACGTGGTGACGGCGGTGGCCATCCTGCTGCTCAAGCAAGCCTTCGAGGAAGTGCCGCAGGAGCTGGTCGACGCCGCCCGCGTGGACGGCGCCTCCGAATGGATCATCTTCAGCCGCATCACCCTGCCCCTGATCGCGCCCTGGCTGGCGACGGTCGGCCTCCTGACGGCGGTGGAAAGCTGGAACGAATACATCTGGCCCTCCATCGTGATGAGCAAGCCCGATGAATTCCCGCTGTCGGTCGGTGTGCTGTACTTGCGCGGCACCTTTGGCAGCAGTACCCGCGTGATCGCGGCCGGCACCATACTGACCATCCTGCCCACGCTGGCAGCCTTCCTTTTTACCCAACGATACTTCATGCGCGGCATGGACGGAGCTGTGAAATGACCCACCCAACCACATCGAGACAACTGGCCGGCAAGCTGATCATGATACGCTTCCCCGGCACCGTGCTGGACCCGGCCACGGCCGCCTTCATCCAGGCCAACGGCATCCGCGCCGTGTGCCTGTTCCGGGGCAATATGACGGACTCCGGGCAGCTGGGCAAGCTGACCGCCGACCTGCGCGCGCTGATGGGTCCCGAATCGCTGATCGCCATCGACCAGGAAGGCGGCGCCGTGGTGCGCTCGACCTGGGTGCCGGCGCCGCCGGCCGCCATGGGCCTGGGCGCGGCCGACGACACCGAGCTGGCGCAGCGCACCGGCGCAGCCGTGGCGCGCGCCGTCAAGTCGCTGGGCTTCAACTGGAACTTCGCGCCAGTGCTGGACCTGAACAACAATCCCCACAATCCCGTCATCGCCGAGCGTTCCTTCGGCGCCGAACCCCGGCGCGCGGCCGAACTGGCCATGGCCTGGATGGCCGGCAGCCATGCGGAAGGCGTGGCCTGCTGCGTCAAGCACTTCCCCGGCCATGGCGACACCAGCGTCGATTCGCACCGCGACCTGCCCACGGTGGACAAGCCGCTGGCCCAGCTGGAGCAGCTGGAACTGGCGCCGTTCCGCATCGCCTCGGCCGCCGCGCCGGCCGTGATGACGGCCCATATCGTCTACCCCGCGCTGGACGCCGACAACCCGGCCACCATGTCGCGCCGCATCCTGACCGGACTGCTGCGCGATGAATGGCAGTACCAGGGCATCGTCATCACGGACGGCATGGACATGCACGCCATCGCCGGCCGTTATGGAGTCGGCAACGCCGCCGTGCGCGCCCTGGCGGCCGGCGCCGACATGGTGATGGCGCTGGGCACGCCGGAGACGCAAAATGAGACCCTGGACGCCATCGCCGCCGCCATCGATGCGGGTGAACTGTCGGCGGCCGATATCGACGCCCGCCTGCAGCGCCTGTCCGCGCTGGCCCTGGCCTACCCGTGCAAGCCGCGCTCGTACAAGGAAGATGCCGCCGACCGCCTGCTGATGGCAGAGGGCTGGCGCCGCGCCCTGACCGCCTATGGCGCGCCGCGCCGTCCCGCCAGGGGCGCCCACGTGCGCCTGGTGGCGCGCCAGGACGTGGTCAGCGACGGCGTCTCGGAGGCGGGCGTGCCGGCGGCCGTGGTGGCCGACTCGCTGCGCCAGCTGTACGACGTGGAACTGGTCACCTACGACGACGCCGAGTGCTTCGACTGGAGCGCCCTGCCGCGCGACGGCCGCTACACCATCCTGGCCTCGACCTCGCGCCTGCGCTACGGCGAGCATGCGCGCGCCACCTGGCGCCCGGACCTGCACCTGGCGCTGTGGAACCCCTACCAGGCGCTGGACATCGCCGCGCCAGCGCTGCTGACTTACGGCTTCGCCCAGCCGGCGCTCGAGGCGGTCAATGCCTGGCTGTCCGGCCAGCTGGAAGCGCAGGGCAAGGCGCCGGTGCCCGGTTTCGCCTGACCTCACCACAATAACGAGAGACACAACGAGAGACGCCGATGCAAGAGCAAAACAAACACAGCCCGCGCTTCTGGGTGCCCAGCCTGTACCTGGCGCAGGGCCTGCCCTTCTTTGCCGTGGCGCTGGTGGCCAACCAGATGTTCAAGAGCCTGGGCGTGGCCAACGACGTGCTCAATCACTGGACCGCGCTGATCGGCATGGCCTGGGTGCTCAAGCCGCTGTGGAGTCCCTTCCTGGAACTGGCCAGCAGCAAGAAGCTGGTGGTGGTCGGCTTCCAGCTGCTCGGCTCCGTGTCGCTAGGCCTGGTGGCGCTGTCGCTGCACACGCCGTTCTGGTTCGCGGCCAGCTTGTCCATGCTGGGACTGGTGGCGATTGCCTCCGCCACCCACGACATTGCCTGCGACGGCTTGTACATCGCCAGCCTGAGCGAAAAAGACCAGGCAGCCTACGCCGGCTGGACCGGGACCTTCTTCAACGCCGGTAAATTCCTCGCCAACGGCGGCCTGCTGGTGCTGGCAGGCCATTATGAAAAGACCCTGGGCGTGGTGCCCGCCTGGACCATCTGCTTCCTGCTGCTGGCCGCGATGATGCTGGTGCTGGGCCTGTACAACAGCTGGTCGCTGCCGCAGGCCCGCAACGTGGTGAACGGCGAGGCCACGGTGGGCGCGGTGGCGCGCACGCTGTGGGAAGTGATCGTCGAATACTTCAAAAAGCCCGGCATCTGGGTCTCGATTTTGTTCATCATCCTGTTCCGCGCCGGCGAGGCGCAGGTGCAGTCCATCGGGCCGCTGTTCCTGCGCGAGGCGCGCAGCCTGGGCGGGCTGGGGCTGTCCACCGCCGAAGTGGGCGCCGTGTACGGCACCGTGGGCACCATTTCCTTCATCATCGGCAGCATAGGCGGCGGCTACTTCACGTCCTGGCTGGGCTTGAAGCGCGCCATCCTGGCCCTGATTTTGGCGGTCAACCTGCCCAACCTGGTGTTCTACTACCTGTCCACGGCACTGCCCACCGACCTGGCCACCATCAGCGTCGCGCTCGGCATCGAGATGTTCGGCTACGGCTTCGGCTTCGTCGGCCTGATCCTGTACATGATGCAGGTGGTCGCACCGGGCAAATACCAGACCGCGCACTACGCCTTTTCCACCGGCGTGATGCAGCTGGGCTTCGTGCTGTTCAAGCTGTTCAGCGGCGATATCCAGATCGCGCTGGGCTACCAGCACTTCTTCATCTGGGTGCTGCTGAGCGCCATCCCGGTCGCCATCCTGTCGCAATTCATCCCGATGACGGCGCCCCAGCCGCAGCCAGACCAGGCGGAGGCTCCCCGGCAGCCGGCCGTGGCGGGCTGACCCATGGCCGCCCTCAGCCTGCAAGGCATCGTCAAGAGCTATGACGGCAAGACGCCGGTCATCCACGGCGTCGACCTGGATATCGCCGACGGCGAATTCATGGTGTTCGTGGGACCGTCCGGCTGCGGCAAGTCCACCCTGCTGCGCATGATCGCGGGACTGGAAGGCATCACGGCCGGCCAGCTGCACATAGGCGGCGTGCTGGCCAACGATATCGCCCCGGCCGCGCGGCGCATCGCCATGGTGTTCCAGTCCTACGCCCTGTACCCGCACATGACGGTGTACGAGAACATGGCGTTCGCGCTCAAACTGGCCGGGCACAAGCCGGATGCGGTGCGCGCCGCCGTCGAGCGCGCGGCCGACATCCTGCAGATCGCGCCGTTGCTCAAGCGCCGGCCCAAGGAACTGTCCGGCGGCCAGCGCCAGCGTGTCGCCATCGGCCGCGCCATCGTGCGCAAGCCGGAGGTGTTCCTGTTCGACGAACCGCTGTCCAACCTGGACGCCAGCCTGCGGGTGCAGATGCGGGTCGAGATCAGCCGCCTGCACCGGGAGCTGGGGACGACCATGGTGTACGTGACCCACGACCAGGTCGAGGCCATGACCCTGGGCCACCGCATCGCCGTGTTCAACGGCGGCCGCATCGAGCAGGTCGGCACCCCGCACGCGCTGTACAACCATCCGGCCAACCTGTTCGTGGCCGGCTTCCTCGGCACGCCCAAGATGAACTTCTTCCCCGGCGAGGTGGTGGCACTGTCGGCGCGCGGCGCCAGCGTGCGCCTGCGCGGCGGCGCGCTGATCGAGGTAGACGCCGATACCGGCGGCGCGGTGCCGCTGGGCGCCGGCGGCCCGGCCACCATCGGCGTGCGCGCCGAACATCTGGTCCTGGGGGCTGGCGGCGCGGGCAACCGGGTGCGGCTGCGCGTGGGCCATGTGGAATACCTGGGCGACCAATCCATCGTGTATGGCTGCCTGCCCGGCGCGCCGGACCTGATCGCGGTGCGCGCCAGCGGCGGCGCGGCTCCCGCCGCCGGCGCCGAAGTGGAGGTGTACCTGCCGCCGGCGCACTGCCTGCTCTTCAACGCAGAGGGGCGCGCCCTGCCGCGCCTGCGCACGGCTGAATCCTGAATGCGCCAGGGTTTTATGTAACAATATGCAGGTTTGGCTGGAGCGCCCTTTTCCTGCGCCACGAGTGGTGGCAGAATGGGCGCTTTTCGGGCGGGCTGCTCCTGCCCGATGCCTGCCCAATAATTCGCGACGCGGTGGCGCTATCCGCCGCGCGTCTAATGACCACGATCGAAGGATTTACCATGTCCCAATTCCGTCTCGCCCGTATTAGCCTGCTCCTGGCCGCCGTCGGCCTGAACGCGGCGCCCGCCATGCTCGGCATGAACGCCGCATTAGCTGCCGAAAAAGCGGAAACCCCGGCTGCGGCGCCCAAGGCGGATTCGGTGCGCCCTGAAATCTTCAAGCTGCTGGACCCCAACCAGGTCAAGGAACTGATGGCGGCCAAGAACTACACCGAGGTACAGTCGCGCATCGACCAGGTCGAAGCCATGCCGAACAAGACCGAGTATGAAAACTTCGTCCTCAACCGCATGCGCGTGGCCCTGGGTTCGGCCAGCGGCAACGCCGAGCTGACCAACAAGGGCTTGATCGCCGTGATCGATTCCGGCCGCCTGCAGCCCAAGGACAAGCTGGACTTCATCCAGGCGCTGGGCAATTCCTACTACAACAGCAAGGACTACGCCAACGCCGTCACCACCTTCAAGCGCTATTCGGCCGAAGGCGGCGACCCAGCCGCCGTGCGCAGCGCCCTGCTGCGTTCCTACTTCTTCAGCAACGACCTGGCCACGGCCAAGACCGAAGTGCTGAAGGACCTGGCCGCGCACAAGGCCGCCGGCACCAAGCCGCCGATGGAGCTGATGCAGCTGCAGGCCAACATCGGCACCAAGAACAAGGACAACCAGACCTACCTGGACGCGGTCGAGAACCTGGTCACCTACTACCCGGAAGACAAATACTGGAACGACCTGCTGAACCGCACGCGCGGCAAGCCGACCTGGAACCAGCGCCTGGACCTGGACATGCTGCGCCTGCAGAACGTGGCCATGACCCAGATGCCTGACGGCGACTATTACTCCGACCTGGCGGAGCTGGACCTGCAGGCCGGCTTCTTCACGGAGGCGAAGAATGCGCTGGACAAGGGCTTTTCCCTGGGCCTGCTGGGTACCGGCAAGGACGCGGCCAAGCACAAGCAGCTGCGCGACAAGGCCAACAAGGGCGCCGCCGACGACGCCAAGAACATCGCCAGCGGCGAAGCTGCCGCCCAGAAATCCAAGGATGGCGTGGGCCTGGTCAACCTGGGCTATGTGTACGTGACCATGGGCCAGTATGACAAGGGCCTGGACCTGATGAAGCAGGGTATCGCCAAGGGCGTGGCCAAGAATCCGGACGACGCCAAGCTGCGCCTGGGCTACGCCTATGCGCTGGCCGGCAAGAAGGATGATGCCGTCAGCACCCTGCAGCAGGTCAAGGGCGACGATGGCCGTGGCGACCTGGCCCGCTACTGGGCCATCTGGGCCAAGCGCGACCAGACCGCGGCAGCCGCTCCGGCCGCCAAGTAATCAGTAGAAGAAAGTATCGATCGGGGCCGCGGGCCCCGATTTTTTTTAGCGCAGGCCGGAAGCCAGGGCGTTGAGCAGCTGGTGCTTGCCGTCGTCGCCGCTCAGCTCCCAGAACATGGCGCCGCGCAAGCCCTTCTCCTTCACGAACGCCGCCTTGGCGCGCAGCGATTGCGCATCCTCGTAGCTGATCCAGACCTGCTCGCCCGGATGGTACAGGTAGGGCGTTTGCGCCGCCGCATTCCAGTAGCGCACGTAGCCCTTGCCGCCGCTGGCGCCGTCGGCCGCCAGGTAGCCTTGCCGCAGCAGGTGGGCGTAGGAATAGGACGAGCCCTTGTTCTCTCCGCCCGTCGCCGCGCCGCTGCAGGGCTGGTACTGGCCGTCGCCCTTGGGGCCGGCCGCGCAACCCTTCCAGCCGTAGCCGTAGAACGGCACGCCCAACACCAGCTTGTCTGCCGCCACGCCCGCCGCCAGGTAGCGCTGCAGCGCGGCCGCGCCGTTGTAGCCGCTGGCATGGGCGGGATCGGCCGCATCGGCGCCCAGCGCCGCATGGTGCGCGCTGCGCGGCTCGGCCGGCATGTGGTAGTCGTAGCTCATGATGTTGATCCAGTCCAGGTAGCCGGACAAATCCTTGAGCCACACGCTGCCGCCCTTGGCATCCTTCATGTAGTCGGCATTGGCGCCAGCCGCGATGGTGATCGCGTAGTGCTTGCGGTCGGCCTGGCCAGCGGTGTCGAAGGCGCTGCGCATCTCGCGCGCCAGCTCCACGAAATTCTCATGGTCCTCGTCGCTGGCGCAGCTGCGCCCGGGCGCGCACGGCACGCCGGGGCGGCCCGGATATTCCCAGTCGATGTCTATTCCGTCCAGGTTGTACTTGCGCAGCAGCGCCACCGCCGAGCCGATGAAAGTGGCGCGCGCATTGGCCGAATCGGCCAGGTTGGAGAACTGGTTGGACCAGTTCCAGCCGCCCACCGACACCATCAGCTTGAGCTGCGGATGGCTTTTCTTGAAGGCCGCCAGGGCGCGCAGGTTGGCGCTGTCCGCCGCCATGTCGCGGAACACCAGCACGCCATTGTCGGCCAGCGCCTTGCCGTTGGCGTCCTGGCAGGGCGCCACGTCGTGGATGGCGGGATCGGGATTGCCGTGGCGGCCATCCCAGCACACGTCCAGGAAGGCGTACAGCAGGGTGCTGATCTTGTCGGCCTCGATATTGCGCGGCGTGGGTGGGAAGCTGGCCGATTTCCAGCCGGGATAGTAGGCGACGATTTCCGGTGCGGCGGCTGCTGCCGCCGGCAGCGCCGGCAATGCCAGCGCACACGCGGCCAGCACTGCCGGCCGTAGGCTACGAAGACTCATGTTGTCCTTGGTGGTTGTCCCTGGTGGTTATCCTTGCGGTTCAGGTGGCGTTCAGTTCCGCCACGAAGTCGTACATGTCGCCGCGGAAATAGGAGCGGCAGAATTCCACCGCCCTGCCGTCGCGCAGGAAGCCCAGGCGCTCCACGGCCAGGCCCGCATCGCCCTCGCTGGCCTGCAGCAGCGCTGCCTGCTCCGCGTTCAGCAGCAGCGCCGACAAGCGCTGCAGCGCCCGCACCGGACGATTGCCTGCCCTTTCAAGGGCATCATACATGGACACATCGACCGCATCCAGCGACGGTAAACAGGACGCGACGATGGTGGCGTATTCCAGACACATGGGCACCTCGTCGGCATAGCGCATGCGGTGGAAGCGGTACACCGGCGCACCGGGACTCAAACGCAAACGCATGGCCTCGTCCGGCGTCACCGTGCCCTCGGCGCGCTTGAGCCACACGCTGCGCGGGGTGCGCCCGCGCGCCCGCATGTCCTCGGAAAAGGAAGTCAGTTTGGCGAAGTTCTTTTCGATGCGGCCGTTGATGAAGTTGCCGGAGCCGGGCCGGCGCACCAGCACGCCGTCGCCCACCAGCACGTCCATGGCCTTGCGCACCGTGATACGCGAGATGTCCAGCTCGGCCGCCAGCTGGCGCTCGGCCGGCAGTGCATCCTCCGGCTTGAACAGCTGGCGCTCGATGGCGGTCAGCAGGGCGCGCTGCAGGCGCTGGTACAGGGGCAGGTTGCCGGGCTGCTGCAGCTGCTGGCGGATGTAGGCTAGTGGGGTGACGGGCTCGCGGCTCAAGGCATCCTCGCGGTCAGGGTGGCTGAATAATACCAAAAAAAGACCAGAACATACCTCCGGCGTTCTACACGGATCCCCCATTTTTTACCAGCGGATGGTAGATGCGTTTCCGTGAGGAACGTGCTTTGTGTGCAACTTACAACATTACAAAAAAGAATGAGCAAGTGGTAGTGTTCTGGTATGCAAACCCGAGTATATTGGCGTTGGATTGGTTTGAAGGTGGTTTTAAACAATAGCATCGGCATGGGAATCCAACATGACCGGCGCACCATGAATCAACAACGTCATCAATCGTCGGGCTCGGCGGAGCCCACTCAAGGGGGGAACAATGAAGCACCATACCAATAACAGCAAGGGCATGTCCAAACTGACACCAATCGCTACTGCGGCAGCCCTGCTGGTGCTCGCGGCGGGCGCCCAGGCGCAGCAGGCCGAGCAGAAGGAACCTGAAGTCGTCGTCATCAGCGGCATCCGCGGTGCGCTGCAGCAGTCGCTGGCGGTCAAGCGCAATGCGTCCAGCAACGTGGACGTGATCACGGCCGAAGACGTGGGCAAGATGCCGGACAAGAACGTGGCCGACTCGCTGCAGCGCGTGCCGGGCGTGAACATCTCGACCTCGGGCGCAGGCTCCGGCGGCTTCGACGAAAACGACCGCGTTTCCATGCGCGGCACGGCGCCGTCGCTGACCCAGACCCTGATCAACGGCCACGCCGTCTCCACCGGCGAATGGTTCGTGCTGGACCAGGTGGGCGGCGCCGTGGGCCGTTCGGCCAGCTACTCGCTGCTGCCGTCCGAGATCGTGGGCCAGGTGGTGGTCTACAAGGCCCCCACCGCCGACCAGGTGGAAGGCGGCTCCAGCGGCTCCATCGATATCCGCACCCGCCACCCGCTGGACTTCAAGCAGCAGATCTCGGCCGAGGCCAAGGTGGAAGCGGTGTACGCCACCCTGCCCGGCAAGACCGATCCGCAGATCAGCGGCCTGGTCAACTGGAAGAACGACAGCAACACCTTCGGCGTGATGCTGCAGGGCTTCTCCGAGAAGCGCCACCTGCGCCGCGACGGCCAGGAACTGCTGCAATGGTCGCAGGTGCAGTCGAACAACCCGGTGCTCAAGACCAATCCCGACCTGGCCAACGTGTGGTTCCCGCGCCTGATCGGCTCCTCGCTGTTCACCCAGGAGCGCAAGCGCACCGGCGGCCTGGTCGACATGCAGTTCAAGCCCAGCCGCGACTTCAGCCTGGAAGCGACCTACTTCAGCTCCAAGATGGACGCCTCCAACTACAACACCAACTACATGACCGACATGCAGGGCTCGGGCATGTTGGTGTCCGGCGTGGCGCCCGATCCGGGCTATGTGATACGCAACGGCACCCTGGTGTCGGCCTCGTTCAGCAACAAGGGCACGGCCGCCAAGCCGCTGCGCTACGGCATCGTGGACAACATCGTGCGCGAAGGCGCCTACGCCAAGACCGAGTTCTTCGACCTGGACGGCAAATGGCGCGTCAACGACAAGCTGGTGCTGACCGCCAAGGCCGGCAGCACCAAGGGCCACGGCGAGACCCCTAGCCAGGGCGTGTTCGAGGGCGACGTGAACAACTCCGGCGCCAGCTACACCCTGAACGGCCTCGGTTCGCCGGCCACCGTCAAGTTCCCGAACATTAATACCGCCGTGTTCACCGGCACCCCGTTGGACTGGGTGTTCGGCGTCTCGCCGGCCACCACGGACGACAAGGAAACCTACGGCCAGATCGACGCCGCCTTCAAGATCGAGGCCGGCGCCTTCAACGAAATCAAGTTCGGCGTGCGCGGCACCCACCACACCCGCAGCAACTTCGAAGTGGCGCAGGGTCCGAACTGGTCCAACACCGACGTCGGCGGCAGCAGCACCAACCCGGCCTGGAACGGCACCACCTACCCGTCCGATTTCGGCAGCGACCTGGGTGGCGACTTCCCGAAAAACGTGTGGCAGCTCGATCCCGCCATCCTGCAGGCCTGGGGCAATCTGCACTCCAACCGCGACGTCAGCCGCACCTACTACCAGGACATGTTCAACCTGAAGGAGAACACCAAGGCCATCTACATCCAGGGCGAGATGGAAGGCGAAGGCTGGAGCGGCAACGTCGGCCTGCGCGTGGTGCGCACCGAGGGCACCTCGAACGGCTACCAGATCCTGCCCAACCAGCCGGCCGGCAAGAACCTGCCCGCCTATCCGTGGGGCGGCTACGTCAACCAGACCGCGACCGACAACAACACCACCATCCCCCTGCCCAGCCTGAACCTGAAGTTCGACCTGCGCCCGGACCTGGTGGGGCGCCTGGGCGTGTCGCGCACCATGACCCGTCCCGACTACGGCGCGCTGGGCGGCGCCGTGCTGCTGACCGACGAGACCCACACCGGCAACGGCGGCAACGCCAACCTCAAGCCGATCAAGTCCACCAACCTGGACGCCAGCCTGCAGTGGTACTTCGCGCCGCGCGCGCTGGTCTCGGCCGGCCTGTTCTACATGGACCTGAAGGACTACGTGGGCTACGGCACCAGCACCGGCAACTTCCTCGACACCCGCGCCTCGCAGCAGCAGAACAAGTCGGTGTTCGCCACCTACACCATCACCTCGCCGATCAACGTCGGCGCCAAGGTCAAGGGCCTGGAACTGGCGGCGCAGGTACCGGTGGGCATGGGCTTCGGCGTGGACGGCAATGTCACCCTGACCGATTCGCACCTGGACTTCGGCAGCTGCCCGGCGTTCCAGACCGCCACCAGCGGCGATCCGTGCGACATGCTGGGCGCCTCCAAGACCACCGCCAACGGCGGCATCTACTTCGAGAACGACAAGTTCAACGCCCGCATCAGCTACTCGTGGCGCTCGGAGTTCCTGGCAGCCCAGGACCGGGGCACGCCGCTGTACCAGGACGCCACCGGCACCCTGTCGGCCTCGTTCAACTACAACATCAGCAAGAACGTGGTGCTGACCATCAGCGGCCAGAACCTGAATAACCCTATCCTGAAGAACTACATCTACAACAAGGATCAGCCGGCGCGCTTCTACGCCAACGGCGCGCAGTATTACGCCGGCCTGCAGATCAAGTACTAAGCTCCGCTACCCACGGGTAGATACAGCCCGCCAGGCGCCCTGCCCTGGCGGGCTTTTTTGCGCCAACGCTGTTACGATGGCGTGCAGCGTGCACGCCCGACATCCGCCACATTTATACCCGCAGCCGCCATGAACGACCAGACCGCCCGCGTGCCCGAATGGCACGGCCTAGCCCCCGACCGCTTTGACACCGAGATTGCCAGCGCCTACCGTCCCGCCGTGCTGCGCGGCTACGTCCGGCACTGGCCGGCCGTGCACAAGGCGCTGCGCTCGCCGGAGGAACTGTGCCATTACCTTCTGCACTGCGACAGCGGGCGCGAGGTGGACGCCGTCATGACGCCGCCGGCCGAGCGCGGGCGGCTGTTCTACAACGCCGACATGAGCGGCTTCAATTTCGTGCGCAACCAGGTGACGGTGTCGCGCGTGGTGGAGCAGCTGGCGCGCTATTCGCAGTTCGAGGCGCCGCCCTCGGTGGCGGTGCAAAGCGCGCTGGTGGACCAGTGCCTGCCTGGGTTCGCGCAGGAGCATGCGGCGCCGGCGCTGCCGGCCTCGGTGCGGCCGCGCCTGTGGCTGGGCAACAGCATCATCACGCCGGCGCATTTCGATGAATCGTACAACCTGGCCTGCGTGGTCAGCGGCGCGCGCCGCTTCACCCTGTTCCCGCCTGAGCAGGTGGCCAACCTGTACATCGGCCCGCTGGACTTCGCGCCCACACCGACGCCCATCAGCATGGTGGATTTCCATCGCCCCGACCTGGCGCGCCACCCGCGCTTCCCGCTGGCCATGCAGGCCGCGCAGGTGGCCGACCTGGAACCGGGCGACGCCCTGTATATTCCGCCGCTGTGGTGGCACCACGTGCAGTCCAGCGGTGCGCTGAACATGATGGTCAACTATTGGTGGCCCGGCGATGTACAGGGAGTGCAGCCGGGCAGCGGCTTCGACGCCCTGGTCCAGACCATGCGCAGCATGGGCGCCCAGCCGCCCGCCCTGCGCGCCGCCTGGGGCGCCATCTTCCAGCATTACGCCTTCGACGGCGCCGTCGATCCGGGCGCGCACCTGCCCGAGCAGCGGCGCGGCGTGCTGGCCAAGGCACGGCCAGCGAAATAAGCTCAGCGCCCGCGCGGGATGCTGGCGAACACGGACCAGTCGCGCGACTCCAGGCCCAGCTTCAGCGCCGTGTGCATATGCTCGCGCACCACTTCCACGCCGGGCAGCGCGGTGCCGCTGGCTTCGGCGGCGGACAGCGCCAGGTTGACATCCTTGAGCCCCAGGCGCAGCTTGAAGCCCGGCTCGTAGCTGCCGCTGGCGATGAAGCTTCCATAGCGCTGGTAGCTGGGGCTGGCGAAGATGGTATTGGTCAGCAGGTCCAGCAGATCGGCGGCAGGCAGGCCGTAGCTTTCGCTCAGCGCAGCCGCCTCGCCCATGGCTTCGATGGCCAGCGCGATCATCATGTTGCCCGAGATTTTGGCGATGTTGGCGCGGCGCGGATCCTCGCCCATCGGCCAGGTCTTGCGGCCCAGGACATCGAACAGCGGCTGCAGCCGCGCCAGGGCCGCCGGGTCGCCGGCCGCCACGATATTGAGCTGCGCGGCGGCGGCCACCGCCGGCACGCCGAACACCGGCGCCGCCACGTAGGCAATGCCGGCCTCGCGGTGCAGCGCAGCCAGCTCGCCGGCCAGCTGCACCGAGATGGTCGCCATCATCACATGCACGCAATCCTTGCGCGCGTTCTGCAGCACGCCATGCTGCAGGATCACGGCCCGCACGGCGCTGTCCTCGGACAGCATGGTCAGCACCACCTCGTTGTCAAACGCCTGGGCGGCCGAGTCCAGCACCGTCACGCCTTCCAGCCGGGCGCAGGCGGCCGGATTGCGGTTCCACACGCCGACCTGGTGGCCGGCCCTGACCAGGTGCGGCACCATGGCCGCGCCCATGGCGCCCACGCCTATAAACCCTATATTCATCGCACTGCCTCCCTTGCTTGGTTGATCCCCGCAGTATGGTCGGCGTGGACAGCGCACGGTAGTGGACCAGACCGCACAATTGCTATACGCTGGACGTATGAAGAGTTCACCGACTTACGCCGCCAGCGACCGCCTGGACCTGATGCAGACCTTTGTCCGCATCGTCGAAGCGGGCAGCCTCTCGGCCGCCGCCGCGCAGCTGGGCACCACCCAGCCCACCGTCAGCCGCCGCCTGCAGCTGCTGGAGCGCATGCTGGGGGTGCGCCTGCTGCAGCGCTCCACGCACGCCATGCAGCTGACCGGGGACGGCCAGCGCGGCTACGAACGGGCCAAGGAGCTGCTGGCGCAATGGACCTCGCTGCAAGCAGATTTGCGCGGCGTGCGCGACGAGCCGGAAGGCACGCTGCGGGTGGTGGCGCCGCACGCCTTCGGCCAGCACCAGCTCGTGGCGCCTGTCACGGAGTACTTGAGACGCTATCCCAGGGTATCGGTGGAGTGGCTGCTGCAGGACCGCATGCCGGACTTCATCGCGGAAAATATCGATTGCGCCATCCACGTCGGCAATGCCAGCGAACCGGGCGTGGTGGCGATCAAGCTGGCCGACGTGCCGCGTATCGCGGTGGCCTCGCCCGCCCTGTTCGACGGTGATCCGCCGCGGCACCCGGACCAGATGGCCGTCCTGCCCTGGCTGGCGCTGCGCACCTTCTACCGCAGCGAGATCGCCCTGACCCATTGCGGCAGCGGCGAGACGCGCACCATCGCCATCAATCCTCGCCTGAGCACGGACAGCCTGTACGCGGTGCGCAATGCGGCCGTGCTGGGCATGGGCGTGTGCGTGGCGTCCTCGTGGGCCATGCGCGAGGAACTGGCGCAGGGCAAGCTGGTGCAGCTGGCGCCGCAATGGCAGGCAGCACCGCTGCCCTTCCACATCGTCTATCCGCACGCGCGCCACTATCCGGCCAAGCTGCGGCGCTTCATCGACCTGCTGAAAGAAACCGCACCCGCCCTGCTGCCAGAACTAGGCTAAGGGGCGCGATATCGCTTACTTGGCCTTGGACTGGTCGCCCGCCAGCACCACACTGAGCTTGCCCGGATCGATGGCCTTGCGGAAGGCCGCGTTGACCTGCTCCAGCGTCACCGCGCGCAGCTTGTCCTCGTAGGCCTTGCTCCAGGCGTAGGTGCGGCCGAGTTCCAGGTTCTTGGTCCAGCCGGCGGCCAGCACCGGGTCCTTGCTGCGGTTCTGGATGCGCATCTGCAGCAGGCCGGATTTGGCGTTGGCCAGTTCCGCCGCCGTGAATCCGCTCTTGCGCACCCGCTCCAGTTCTTCCCTGACGGCCGCCTCCACCTTGGCCAGGTTCTGCGGCGCGGCGATGGCGTCGATGCTGAAGCTGCCGGCGCGGTCCTGGTCGCCGGCCGCCAGGCTGGAACCGCCGCCGTAGGACAGGCCATCCTTCTGGCGGATGCGGTCCATCAGGCGCGATTTCAGGCCGCCGTCGCCGAAGATGTAATTGGCCAGGTCCAGCGCCGGATAATCGGGATCGTCTATGTTCAGGTCCAGGTTCAGGCGCGCCGTGTAGACGCCGTTTTCCTTGTCCGGCGTGTCCAGGCTCAGCTGCAGCGGGGCTGTGTCCGCATTGGTGTTCTGCAGGCGCGCATAGGCCACCTTGCTGTCCCAGCCCTGGAAGGCCTCGGCCACGGTCCTGGCGGCGGCGTCCTGGTCGAAGTCGCCCACGATGGCCAGCTCGCCGTGCGAGGCACCATAGTATTGCCGGTGGAAAGCCACCACGTCTTCCAGCCTGAGCGCCTGCACGGCGGCCAGCTGTTCGGCGATGGTCATGGAGGCGCGCGGATCGCCTTTCGGGTAGTGGTCGAAGTGCTGCTCGATGGCCTGGTGCGCCACCGCCTGCGGCTCGTTGCGGGCCGATTCCAGCGCCACTATCCATTGCTGCTTCATTTGTTCGAACTCGGCCTGCGGGAAGCTGGCCTCCTTGAGCACATGGGCCACCAGCTTGAGCGCCTCCGACAGGTTGGGACCGGTGGTGTCGAAGTGATACAGGTCGCCGCTGATCTTCAGGCGCGAGAAGGCGTCGGCCAGCTGTTCGCGGGTGTACTTGCTGGTGCCGCGCATGAGCATCTCGTCGGCGGCGGCCGAGATGATGGATTTGCCGAACAGATTCTTCTCGTCGCCCCAGTGCAGCTGCAGGTTGACCGACACCGCCTGGCCCCGGTTCTTCTTGGGCAGCAGCGCCACCTTCAGGCCGCCAATGGTGCGGATGGCGGTGCGGGCGTTGATGTTGTCCTGGCCGGGATCGAACACTTCCGACTGCAGCGTGTCCGGCTTGCCCTTGAAGTCCTTGAGCACCTCGGCCACGGAGGGCGCAGCCGGGATCTCGGCGCGCAGCGGCTGGTCCTCGGGGACGAAGGTGCCGACCGTGCGGTTGTCGCGCCGCAGGTAGCGCGCGGCGGCCGCGCTGACCTGCTCGGCCGTGATGGACGCCAGCTTGTCGCGGCCCTGGAACAGCAAACGCCAGTCGCCCAGCGAGATTTCCTCCGACAGCGCCACGCCCACCTTCTGCGGATCGTTGAGCGACTTCTCGATGCCGTTGGCGAAGTTGCGGCGCACCCGCTCCATTTCCTCGGCCGTGGGCGGCGTGCTGGCGAAGCTTTCCACCGCCGCGATCAGGGCGTCGCGCACCGGCTCCAGTGGCTGGCCGGCCTTGACCACGGCGCCGATCAGCTCCAGGCCGGGCGCATAGCCAGTCTCGCCAAAGGCGAACACCTGGGCCGCCTTGCCGGTTTCCACCAGCTGCTTGTGCAGGCGCCCGGTGGGCGTGTCGCCCAGGATCTCGCTCATGAAACTGAGCGCGTCGCCGTCCGCATGCAGGGCCGACGGGATCTTATAACCGAGCATGACGATCTGCATGTCGCCCTTGCGCCGCACCACGAAGCTGCGTTCGCCGTCCTGGGTCGGCTCCACGGTCCAGAACGGGGGCAGCGTGCGCCTGGGCTTGGGGATGGCGCCGAAGGACTTGCTGATCCATGCCAGGGTCTGGGCCGGATCGAACTTGCCGGCCACCAGCAGCACCGCGTTATCGGGCTGGTAGTAGGTGCGGTAAAAGGCTTGCAGGTTCTCGATGCGGACGTTCTCGATATCGCTGCGGTTGCCGATGGTGGAGCGGCCATAGGCGTGCCAGTCGTAGGCCACGCTCTGCATGCGCTTCATCAGCACCTGGAAGGGCGAGTTCTCGCCGCTTTCGTACTCGTTGCGCACCACCGTCATTTCCGAGTCCAGGTCCTTGCGCGCGATGAAGGAGTGCGTCATGCGGTCGGCTTCCATGTCCAGCGCCCATTTCAGGTTCTGCGGGCTGGCCTGGAACACCTCGTAGTAGTTGGTACGGTCGTTGGCGGTGGTACCGTTGAAGTCCATGCCGCGCGCCGAGAATTCCTGCGGAATGCTGCGGTTCTTCGGCGAACCCTTGAACATCATATGTTCCAGCAGGTGCGCCATGCCGGTTTCGCCATAATTCTCGTGGCGCGAGCCGACCAGGTAGGTGACGTTGACGGTGACGGTGGGCTTGGAGGCGTCCGGGAACAGCAGCACCTTCAGGCCATTGGGCAGCTTGTATTCGGTGATGCCCTCCACCGAGGGGCCGCGCGTGACGCCGGCCGGCAGCGCCTGGGCCCAGGCCGGGCCGGTGGCGACAAAGGACAGGCCGCACAGCAGCATGCTGGCGGCGGCGGTGTGTTTCAGGCGGATGGGGAACATGGGCTCTCGCTGGAAAACGGACGAACTGGCAGCATACAAGTTCGCCGTCCAGCTGGGGAGAGCCGGGGAATTAATTTGACCTTAACTACGCTTAATTATTTCTTTTCAGGCAGCAGGCAGGCGTCGACCATCTGCAGGTCGTTATCCTTGGCGAAGGACACCACGAAGTGATAGGCCAGCGGCTCCAGCGCACGCAGCTTGCCGTTCACGGCCACCGATTTCACGCCATTGACCACGGTCGGCTGCACGTAGGGGGAAAACTGCAGGTGGGCGTTGCGGCTCACCGTGCCCTCCGGCCGGAAGCAGGACATCACCCCGCACAGGCGCTCGGCCCAGTCGCTGGGGCGGAACGGGCGGCCGTTGCTGGTAATGCCAAGGATGATGAACGATTCCTCGGAGGGTTGCTGGTTTTGTGCGGACTCGGCCATAGGCGGCTTGCTCAGACTTGTGGGTAACAAGGGAATGCAGGAAAAACAACCGGCGGCAGGCGCCGGTGGGTGCGACTCTGCAAGAATCTTACGTATTATATCTTATAGAAGACCTGGACACGTAATTCCTTGATTTGATTACAGTTCTCAATCCGGTTATCACTCCCACCCTTGCCGGGCGGAAGCAATAACTACATTGTAGTCCTATCAGGGCGTATTCCCCAGCCATACCGCGCCGGACAGCAGCAATAACAACAGCATCCACAGTAGCAGCGCGCGCCACACCAGGCCCACCGTGCTTTGCAGGGCGCGCACCGAAGGTTCCTCGCCCGGCAGCACGTCCGGCTCGTCGTCGGACAGGTCGACGGTGGCGGCGTCGGCCGGCAGTACCTTGGCCGCGTTCTCGGCAGGCGTGCCCAGGCGCACGCCCATGGCGCCGCCGCCTGCGGCCAGGATGATGCCCTTGGCTTCGTCGGCCCAGCGGCCGGCGAAGTTGCGCCAGGCGTAGATGGCGTCCTCGAAGTTGCCGACCACGGCGAAGGCCACGGCCGTCAGCCGCACCGGGATCCAGTCTATCCAGTAGAAAGCCTTGGCGGCGAACTGGCCGAAAGCTTCATTTTTCATGTGGTCAGGTTCGTTCCAGGCGCGCGCCAGGTGTTCCGAGACGCGGTACATCACGGCGCAGGCAGGCCCCAGCGGCATCAGGAACCAGAAGAACACGCCGAACACGTTGCGGTGGGTGGTGATCAGGGATTTTTCCACCGCGATGCGGGAAATCTCGGTGCTTTCCATGCCGACGGTATCGATCTTGCACCATTCGGCCAGCAGGGCCCGCGCCGCGGCTTCGTCGCCCGCGTTCAGGGCCAGTTGGATGGAGGTGAAGTAATGGCTGTAGTGGCGGAAGCCCAGGGTCAGGTAGACGATCAGGACGTTCCAGGCGAACGCTGCCAGGAACCAGTCATAGTGCTTGAGCACCCAGTAGATCAAGGCGGTGGGCAGCATCAGGATGCCCATCATCAGGAACCAGCCCAGGCGGCCATGGGTGTGGTGGCCGGCGTTGAACCAAGTCTCCATCCTCAGCGCCAGCCGCTTGATCTCCGCGTAGATGGGATTGTCGGCCCGCAGGGGCTTCATCTGCTCGATCAGGAGTGCGCATAGAATGGAAAGAAATGTCATCAAACGTCCTTAGTGTCGGCAATGCTGCAATGCCCGCTACGATAGCGCAGTGAGGGGCGGGAATCAAATTTTATCCGGCGGCCTTCACACCCGCAGGAAGTGGAACAGGTTGCGCAGGATGCCGGCGGTCACGCCCCAGATGTAGTAGCGGCCATAGGGCATGGCATAGAAGCGGCGCCGCACGCCGCTGGCCGGCAATATGAAGGACTGGCGCAAATGATTCTGGCCATCCATCAGGAAGGACAGCGGCACCTCGAACACCTCGGCCACCTCGCCCGGCTCGGCCACCAGCTCGAAGGGCGGCGCCACCAGGCCGACCACGGGCGTGACCAGGTAGCCGGTACCGGTCAGGTAGTCGGGCAGCGTACCGAGGATTTCCACCCGGGCGCGCGCCAGGCCGATTTCTTCCTCGGTCTCGCGCAGGGCGGTATCGACCGGGCCATCATCGGACTCCTCGGCGCGCCCGCCGGGAAAGCTGATCTGGCCGGGATGCGAGCTCAGGTCGGCGGTGCGCTGTGTCAGCAGCACGGCCAGCCCTTCGGGACGCGCCACCAGTGGGATCAGCACGGCGGCCGGGGTAGGCACGGCGCGGCCGCTGATATTGCCTTCCGGGACTTCCTGCTCCCACTCGACGGGCGGCGCCAGGAAGCGGCCGCGCAGCCAGTCCGGCAGCAGGCGCTCCGGATGCAGGGCCGGCTCGCCGGCCACGGCGTCCACCGGCAGTTGCTGGGGATCGAACAGGGGTTTGACCATTTCATGCCTCCATAACGCAAAAGGGGCGCCGCGATGGCACCCCTTTCTCCAAACACAGACGCTATTAAGCTTCTGCTTTCGCTGCGGCCGGACGGCGGTTCGGCAGTTTTTCCTTGATACGTGCCGATTTACCGGAACGATCACGCAGGTAGTACAGCTTGGCGCGACGCACGTCACCGCGGCGTTTCACTTCGATCGAAGCGATCAGCGGCGAGTACAGCTGGAAGGTACGCTCGACGCCTTCGCCGGACGAGATTTTACGAACGATGAAGTTCGAGTTCAGGCCACGGTTACGGCGGGCGATCACCACGCCTTCGTAAGCCTGGGCGCGCTTGCGGGTGCCCTCGACCACGTTGACGTTGACGACCACGGTATCGCCAGGTGCAAACTCAGGAATGTTTTTGCCCAGGCGAGCGATTTCTTCTTGCTCGAGTTGTTGAATCAGATCCATTTTTGGCTCCAAAAACCATCTTGCTGGCGCGCTATGCCCAGTAGAGGATGGGGTTAAACAAGCGGACCTTGCGGTCCGCGCAACGGCGGTTTTACAAACCCGCCAAAAACTTCTCGTCCTGCTTGTCCAGCAGGCCTTGCGCGCGCGCCTGCTCCAGGAGCTCGGGACGCTTGCGCAGCGTCGCCTCCAGCATGCGCTGGCGGCGCCACTTCATGATCTCGGCATGGTTGCCGCCCAATAGCACGGGCGGCACGCTCTCGCCTTCGTAGACTTCCGGCCGCGTATAGTGCGGCGCATCCAGCAGGCCGTTGACGAAACTGTCCTCGACCGCCGAGGCATCGGTGTTCAGCACGCCGGGCAGCTGGCGCACCACGGCATCCATCAGGGCCATGGCCGGCAGCTCGCCACCGGACAGTACAAAGTCGCCCAGGCTGATTTCCTCATCGACGCAGCGGTCGATCAGGCGCTGGTCGACCGCTTCGTAGCGGCCGCACAGGATCACCAGGCCGGCCTCCTGCTTCAGCTGCATGACGCGCTCGTGCGTCAGCGGCTTGCCCTGCGGCGACATGAACACCACGCGCGGCGCAGGCAAGCCGGCCACCACCTGGCGCCGCCTGGCCGCGTTCAGCGCGGCTTCCAGCGGCTTGGCCAGCATCACCATGCCCGGACCGCCACCATAGGGGCGGTCGTCCACGGTGCGGTGATTGTTCTCTGTGAAATCACGCGGATTCCACAGCGACAGGCCCCACTTCTGCTGTTCAAACGCGCGCCGGGTGACGCCCGACTGCGTCAGCGCCGCGAACATTTCCGGGAACAGGGTCACGACATCAAATTGCATCGCCGACCTTTCCACTCTGTAGGCTGCGCCATGCCAGGCGATTAATAATCCAGGCCCCAGTCCACCGTGATCTTCTTCGCTTCCTTGTCCACCTTGATGACATAGGCGTCCACGAACGGGATCAGGCGCTCCTGCGCCTCGGCTTTGGGGTCGGATTCCGCTGGCAGGGGGGCGACCACGCGCAAGATCGACTGCGGACCATTGCTCATCATGTCGGCCACCTTGCCCAGCGGCTCGCCTTGCACATTCTCGACTTCCAGGCCGATCAGCTCGGCCCAGTAAAATTCATTGTCCGACAAGGCTGGGAACCGGCTTTGGGGGATGTAGACGGCGGCGCCCTTGAGCGCTTCGGCCACGTCCCGGTCGGTCACGCCCACCAGCTGGGCCACGACATCACCGCCATGCAGCTTGGCCTGGCGTACATCGACGTCCCGCAGGGTGGGCTTGTCCAGCCACCAGGTCTTGACCGTGCGCAGCGCTTCCGCATCTTCCGAGAAGGGCCGTATCCGGACCCAGCCGGCGACGCCATAGGCGCCGAAGATGAAACCTACTTGCAGCAGGTCGTCGGGGATTTTCACCCCGGTGGGAGTCAGACCGGTCAAACCTGGTATCCAGTGACTTAGGCGGCTGCCTTGGCGTTGGTGGCGACCAGACGGGCCACGGCCGGCGACAGCTGGGCGCCGACGGATTGCCAGTGAGCCAGACGGTCAGCGGTAATGCGCAGGGGCACTTCACCACCGGAAGCCATCGGGTTGTAGAAGCCAATACGCTCGATGAAACGGCCATCGCGGCGGTTGCGCGAATCGGTTGCAACGATGTTGTAGAAAGGACGCTTCTTGGCGCCTCCACGAGCTAAACGAATAACGACCATAATATTTCCAAAAAGTGTGCTAGGACGGAAAAAGCCGCAAATTATAGCGCGCTTTGCCGCTGAGCAGCAAGCGTTAATGAAATAATCGGGCGGATAGGGTAATCGAAGATTATCCCCTGTTCCGGCGCCGTGGGCAATAGCTGGGATCGCAAAAAAGGCATGCCGGGGGCGCCATTATGCACGATACTGGCGTTTTCCTTGCAACTTGCTTATCACTATGGCTGTTTTGCATCACAACAAGACCTTGGCCACCTTGCTGGCCGCGCTATTGGGCGGAGTGGGCGCTCACCGCGCTTACCTTGCGGGGCGGCGCGATCCCTGGCTGTGGCTGCACTTGGCCGCCCTGCCCGCTTCCCTGGCGGTGGCGCTGGCGGCGCCGGGCGCCGATCCGTATTTCAAGCTGCTGCCGCTGATCCTGTCGGTGCTGGCAGGTTTCCTGCAGGCGCTGGTGCTGGGGCTGACCCCGGATGAAAAATGGGATGCCACGTATAACAGCGGCTCGGGCCGTCAGAGCGCATCCAACTGGCCGCTGGCGCTGCTGCTGGTGGCCACCATGATGGTCGGGGCCGGATGCACGATAGCCGCCATCGCCCGCCTGTTTGACTTGCTGTACACTGGGGGCGCTTACGGGTAACCCCGCCACTACAAGGAGAACAACATGGCCAACCGTGCCCTCACCGCCGCCCTGATGGCGGCCAGCCTGCTGACCGCCGCAGCCGCCGTCCAGGCCCAGCCCACGCCCAAGGAACATTACGCCGCCGAGAGCAAGCGCATCGCCGCGCGCTACGCGGAAGACAAGAAACTCTGCGCCGAGGAAAGCAGCTCCTCGGCCCGCATGCAATGCCTGCGCGACGCCAAGAAGGAATATGACAATGCGCTGGCGGCCGCCAAGGCCGACCTCAAATCCGGTCCGGCCAAGCCGGCGGCCTGCCATGAGTGCGGCAAGGTGGTGGCCGTGCGCGTGGGCGAAAAAGCCGGCGAAGGCAGCGCGGTCGGCCTGATCGCGGGCGGCGTGGCCGGCGCCCTGCTGGGCAACCAGGTCGGCAGCGGCCACGGCCGCCAGCTGGCCACGGTAGCGGGGGAGGACGGCGGGGGCCGCCGGCGGCGCCTACGCCGGCAAGGAAATCGAGAAAAAGGCCAAGTCCACCAAGGTGTGGACCGTGGAGGTCGAGCACAACGACGGCAAACGTGCCAGCTACAGCTTCGACCACGATCCCGGGCTGCTGGCCGGCGACCGCGTGCGCCCGTCCAACGGCAGTATCGTGCGCGACTAAAGCTTAGAGGGCGGCCTCTTTCTGCACCCGCCACGACAGTGGCAGGGTAAGCAGCAGCACGATGGCCAGGATGACCACGGCGGCGGCAATGCCGGCCTGGTCACCGAGCCAACCAAAGATCACGGGCGCCAGGGCGCCTCCGCCTATGGTGCCGGTGTAGAACAGGGCAAAGGCCTGCTCGCGCTTTCCTGGCGCGGCCAGCTCCGGCACCGCGCCATACAGCACCGACGAGGTGCCATTCAGGGCCAATCCCAATAGCGGCAAACTGGCCATCATGGCCGACAGCGGCAGCCAGACCGCGCTGATGATCAGGACGGCGGTGGCCGATTCCGTGACCCACACGGTTTTCATCATGCCCAGCCTCGCACCCAGGTAGCCGCACAGCAGCTTGCCGAAAGCGCCGCCGACAAAGAGCAGCGACAAGGCGATGCCGACGCCCGCGGTTCCGGCGCCCTTGCTGTTCAACAGGAAGGGCAAAAAGGTCAAAAAGCCCATGCGGGCCGCGCTGTCCAGCACGCCGGTGGCCAGCAGCGCCCTGAGGCCGCCCACGGAGCCGGCGCCTGGCGTGGGCTTGTTCAAGGTCTGTTGATGGGTCAGCAGGTCGGCCTGGGCCGGTATCAGCCACCACAGCAAGGCGGCCGCCGCCAGACCCAGCAGGCCAATCAGCATGGCGCTGGCCTGCCAGCTCACCACCACCAGCAGCAGCCCGACGGCGCCCGGTATCAGGGTCTTGCCGATGTCGCCGGAAAAATTGTACTGGGCCAGCGCCTCCTTGACGCCGCCGCCGGCCTCGTGGGTATCGGTGACCAGCGAGGATGCGAGCGGGTGCTGGCTGCTGGCGCCCAGGCCGCCCAGCAGCAGGGCAAACATCAGCGTGGCCATGCCGGCCGCCTGGCCTGCGATCAGATAGGCAAGCCCGGCCAGCGCGGTGCCGCCCACCAGCAGGCGCTCCCTGCCCCAGCGCCGCGCCATGCGGCTGGCCACCAGCTGGAAGCCGGCCATCATGCCGATGTAGGAACCGCGCAGCAGCCCAACCATGGCGAAGCTGATGGAAAATTGCGCCTGCCAGATGGGCAGCAGCACATACATGACGTCGGTCAGGCCATCGTGGACGGCGTGCGCGGCGCAGGCGGCCGTCAGCGAACGGCGGCGGATGGCGGCGTCGGAGGGAGCGGGCGCGGCTGCGGCGGATTCTGCATTCATGGGCATGCCATTATGCGCCAACCAGCCGCCAGCCGTTAGAATTGCTGCTTCCTTATTTATGCATGACCGGAGCCCATCGTGCCAGCCATCCCCACCCCGACCTTTCCCTCAGCATGGCAGCCTCTGGTCGACCAGGCCGCCGCTGCCCTGCGCGGCCTGGCGCTGGATGAGGGAGCCAAGGAAAAGTTTTGCAGTGATCCGGTGCTGCGCGCCTACATGCACAAGGTGTCGCAGCGCTATGTGGCGGGCCAGAGCGTGGATGAGGCCCTGGCGCGGGTTGAACAGATCGTCGCCAGCGGCCATGCGGCCTCGGCCGAGTACATGGGCGAAAGCTGCCGCGACGAGGCGTTCGCCATGGCCGAGACCGAGGTGTTCACGGAGCTGGTGCGCGGCATAGTCGCGCGCAACCTGAATTGTTCCATTTCGTTCGACCTGTCGCACGTGGGCATGCTGGTGGACCGCGAGCTGGGCTACCGCAACGCGCGCCGTATCGCGCACGCCGCCGCCGAGATCAACCGCGAGGTGATGATATCCATGGAAGGCTACGAGCGCAGCGACGATATTTATGCGCTGTACACGCGGCTGCACCGGGAGGACGGGCTGCACAATGTCGGCATCACGGTGCCGGCCCGGCGCCACCGCACGGCGCAGGACTTGCCGGCGCTGATGAAGCTGCCGGGGCGCATCCGCCTGGTCAAGGGCGCCTACCTGGAGCCGGAAGGCGTGGCCTGGGAGCGCAACAGCCCGGAGCTGGCCGACGCCTACCGCCACTACGCCAGCGAACTGCTGCTGAGCGGCCACAAGTGCTCGATCGCCACCCACGACCGCGCCATCCAGCAGGATCTCAGCGAACTCATCATCAAAGAACGCGTGGACCTGCGCCGCTACGAATTCGAATCCCTGATCGGGCTAGGCACCGAACAGATTGCCGCCCTGCGCGACCGTGGTTTCCCCACCCGCGAATACGCAGTGTTCGGCCAGGAGCACTTCCTGTACGTGCTGAACCGCATCGCCGAGGAACCGGTGCGTGTGTATCAAGCCTTGGTCGACGTCCTGGGCAAGGCGCCAGCCACGGCTATACACCCGACGATTTAAGCTGCCTCAACCTCAACCGATTCCACGGTCGAACATGGACGGGGAATCGGCAGGCCTTCGGCGCGCAGCACCTCCAAGTGCGATACGATCGCTTCACGCATCATGGATAATGCCTCTTCCCTGGTTTCCGCCACTGCGATGCAGCCCGGAAGATCTGGAGCATAGGCGCCAAAGGACTGCGGGCCTTCTTCGAGTATCACTAAAAACCGCATGTCACCTCCTACTTCGTTAGTCCAGTTTGCTTCTAGATGGCCTGTAAGGTGCCGGGAGGCACATCGACGCCCTGGCCTCCCGCTACAGTTACTGTTCCTGGGATAGTTGGGTGCCGAAAATGACGATGGCTTCCTTTCGTCCGAACGTGATACCAGCCGTGGGATCGAAGCAAATCAATGAGTTCGCGTACCTTCATGTCAGTGTAGCGCCATTTATGACGACAAGAAGGATCGTGACGACTTTGCGCGTGAGGTGCCTACGATATGCGCGAATTCACATAAAAAAAGCAGCCCGGAGGCTGCTTTGGGTTGCAAGCGCGTAGTGCTTAGAACTGGTCTACGCCCAGCGCCAGCACGCCGCTGCTGCCGCCCACGATGGCGTGGCGCAGGCCGGAGGCTTGCGACAGGATGTGGTCGGCAAAGAAGCGCGCCGTGACGATCTTGGCCTGGTAGAACGCGGCGTCGCCCTCGCCTGCAGCGAGCTTGCGCTGCGCGGCCAGCGCGGCGCGCGCCATCTGCCAGCCTCCCAGCACGATGCCGGCCAGTTTCAGGTACAGCACGCTGCCGGCAAATACGCCCTTGATATCGGCCTTGACGTTGGCCAGCACGAACTCGACCACCGCTTCCAGGTCGTGGGCGCCAGCTTCCAGCTGGGCCTGGATGGCGGCGATGTCGGCATTGCAGGAGGCACCCAGCTCGGCGGCGGTCTCGCGCACGCGGGCGATCAGGCCGCGCGCCACGGCGCCGCCATCGCGCACAGTCTTGCGGCCCACCAGGTCGTTGGCCTGGATCGCGGTCGTGCCTTCGTAGATGGTGAGGATCTTGGCGTCGCGGTAGTGCTGGGCGGCGCCGGTTTCCTCGATGAAGCCCATGCCGCCATGCACCTGCACGCCATCGCGCGCCACGTCCTGCGACATTTCCGTAGACCAGCCCTTGATGATGGGCACCAGGTATTCATACACGGCGAGGTTGGCCGCGCGCACCCCGGCGTCCGCATGGCTGTGGGCGATGTCGCTCAGGCCGGCGCCGAAGTAGGCCAGCGCACGCGCGGCCTCGGTCTGCGAGCGCATGTTCATCAGCAGGCGGCGCACGTCCGGATGGTGGATGATGGACACCGGACCGGCCGAGCCGGCCAGGTCGCGCGACTGCACCCGGTCCTTGGCGAACGCCACCGCCTTCTGGTAGGCGCGCTCGGCCAGGCCTATGCCCTGCAGGCCGACGCCGAAGCGGGCCGCGTTCATCATGATGAACATGTATTCCAGGCCGCGGTTTTCCTCGCCCACCAGGGTGCCGATGGCGCCGCCGTGGTCGCCGAATTGCAGCACGGCGGTCGGACTGGCCTTGATTCCCAGCTTGTGCTCGATCGATACGCAGTGCGCATCATTGCGCGCGCCCAGGCTGCCGTCGGCGTTGACCAGGAACTTGGGCACGATGAACAGCGAAATGCCTTTGACGCCGGCCGGCGCGGTCGGGGTGCGGGCCAGCACCAGGTGCACGATGTTGTCCGAGAAGTCGTGCTCGCCGTAGGTGATGAAAATCTTGGTGCCGAAAATCTTGTAGGTGCCGTCAGCCTGCGGCTCGGCGCGGGTGCGCACGGCGGCCAGGTCGGAGCCGGCCTGCGGCTCGGTCAGGTTCATGGTGCCGGTCCACTCGCCCGACACCAGCTTTTCCAGATAGATGGCTTTCTGCTCGTCGCTGCCGGCGGTCAGCAGGGCCTCGATGGCGCCGTCCGACAGCAGCGGGCACAGGGCAAAGGAAATGCTGCCCGAATTCAGCATCTCGATGCAGGGGGTGGCGAACAGCTTGGGCAAGCCCTGGCCGCCAAACTCGGCCGGATGCTGTACGCCCTGCCAGCCCGCTTCGGCAAAGGCCTTGAAGGCTGCCTTGAAGCCCTTGGAGGTGGTGACCTGGCCGTCATGCCACCAGCTCGGTTCCTTGTCGCTGGGGTGGTTCAGCGGCGCCACCACGTTGCTGACGAATTTGGCGTTTTCCTCCAGCACGGCTTCGGCCGTGTCCGGAGTCGCGTCCTCGTTGCCCGGCAGCGCGTTGACGGCAGCCAGGTCGGCCAGTTCGTTCATCACGAACAGCATGTCTTTCAGGGGGGCTTGATAGGGCATCTCAGTCTCCGTTGTTGCGGGTTGGACGATATTTTGGGTAAAAAAAAGCCACGTCGGCCCGGGCGCTATGCCGGACCTACGTGGCCATGCGGCGCTCGGAGGGCGTTTCAAAATGAGCGTGGCTAGGCGCAGCTCCGAAGGCAGTGCGACTGCACGGCGAGGAGCTGCAACGACGCCATGGTCTTTTTGAAACGCCCTCCTAAGGCCTTAGCCGAGTTCTTTGACCAATTGAGGCACGACTTCGAACAGGTCGCCCACGATGCCGTAGTCGGCCACCGAGAAGATCGGCGCTTCCGGATCCTTGTTGATGGCGACGATGGTCTTGGAATCCTTCATGCCGGCCAGGTGTTGGATGGCGCCGGAGATGCCGACCGCCACATACAGCTGCGGGGCGACGATCTTGCCGGTCTGGCCCACCTGCCAGTCGTTCGGCACGAAGCCGGCGTCGACGGCGGCGCGCGAGGCGCCCATGGCGGCGCCCAGCTTGTCGGCCAGCGGTTCCAGGACCTTGAAGTTCTCGGCCGAGCCGATGCCGCGGCCGCCGGACACGATGATCTTGGCGGCAGTCAGCTCCGGACGGTCCGACTTGGCCACTTCGCGGCCCACGAAGGACGACTTGCCGACGTCGGCCACGGCGGCCACGTTCTCGGTGGCGGCCGAACCGCCGGTGGCGGCGGCGGCGTCGAAGCCGGTGGTGCGGACGGTGATGACTTTCACCTTGTCCGACGATTGCACGGTGGCGATGGCGTTACCGGCGTAGATGGGACGCTCGAAGGTATCGGGCGAGTCGACCTTGGTGATTTCCGAAATCTGGGCCACGTCCAGCTTGGCGGCCACGCGCGGCAGGATGTTCTTGCCGTAGGCGGTGGCGGGCGCCAGGATGTGCGAGTATGAACCGGCCACGGCCAGGATCTGCTCAGCCACGTTTTCAGCCAGGCCGTCGGCGAAATAAGGGGCGTCGGCCAGCAGTACCTTGGAGACGCCGGCGATCTGCGCGGCGGCAGCGGCGGCGGCGCCGGCGTTGGAACCGGCCACCAGCACATGCACCTCGCCGCCGGCCTGGATGGCGGCGGTCACGGTGTGGTGGGTGCTGCCTTTCAGGCTGGCGTTGTCGTGTTCAGCAATTACGAGTGCGACCATGATGTGTTTTCCTTAGATGACTTTGGCTTCGGTGCGCAGTTTTGCCACCAGGGTTGCGACGTCGGGCACCTTGATGCCGGCCGAGCGCTTGGGCGGCTCGGACACTTTCAGGGTTTTCAGGCGGGGAGCGACGTCCACACCCAGGTCTTCCGGCTTGGTCACGTCCAGCGGCTTTTTCTTGGCCTTCATGATGTTGGGCAGCGTCACATAGCGCGGCTCGTTCAGGCGCAGGTCGGTGGTGACGATGGCGGGCAGGGTCAGGGCGATGGTTTCCAGGCCGCCGTCCACTTCGCGCGTCACGGTGGCCTTGCCGTCTTCCAGCACCACTTTCGAAGCGAAGGTGGCTTGCGGCCAGCCCAGCAGGGCGGCCAGCATCTGGCCGGTCTGGTTGGAATCGTCGTCGATGGCTTGCTTGCCCAAGATGATCAGCTGCGGCTGCTCTTTCTCGGCCACGGCTTTCAGCAGCTTGGCCACGGCCAGCGGCTCCAGCTCGGCAGTGGTCTCGATCAGGATGCCACGGTCGGCGCCGATGGCCAGACCGGTGCGCAGGGTTTCCTGGGCCTGGGTCACACCGGCCGACACCGCCACCACTTCGGTTACCTTGCCCGCTTCCTTCAGGCGCACGGCCTCTTCCAGGGCGATTTCGTCGAACGGGTTCATCGACATTTTGACGTTGGCGATATCGACGCCAGTGCCGTCGGACTTGACGCGCACCTTGACGTTGTAGTCGACCACGCGTTTGACGGGTACCAAGACTTTCATAGCTGTGCCTTTGGAAAAAATAAAGTGTAACGGGACCAAGTGTGAGCCAGATTATAAGAGATATCCGGCGGACACACGAAATTAAAGCACGATCGTGCGATTTTTAGGTAGAAGAAATCGTCTAAAAAGACGATTCCAGAAACACCTGCGTACGCACGGGCCTGCACCAGACGGGCGGCCCCGGCAAGAAAAAAATTACTGCAAAAGTTATTTGCGCTGCATCAAAAACACGAACTCGCGGCCGATCTGCACATGGGACAGCAAGCCATTGCCGGTCTGCTTGCAGAACGCCTGGAAGTCACGCACGGAGCCGGGATCGGTCGCCATGATGCGCAGCACTTCGCCGCTCTGCAATTCCGCCAGGGCCTTCTTGGCCTTGAGGATAGGCAGTGGGCAGTTCAGTCCGCGTGCATCGAGTTCCTTATGGAATTCCACGGTTTCGTTCTCAAGTATCGTGTCGCTCATCAGTCATCCCGCATATTTTGTTTACCGACTCGCGCCATACTACTCCAAAAAGCGGCGATTGACGCGCTGCACCAAAATAGTTCATTCAACGTTGCAAGTTCACAACGAGAGCTGGCGAGTATACAACACGAAAAAAACAGCGGCAACGGCCCGCGTCGCCTCGCGGGCCGCATTTACGCTGCTTTACAGCATCAAATCAGCCTCAAACCCGCTGGCCAACCCAGGCTGCGACACCATCCAGTGCACCCGGCAAGGCCGCCGCATCGGTGCCGCCGGCCTGCGCCATATCGGGGCGTCCGCCGCCTTTTCCGCCCACTTGCTGTGCAACGAAGTTGACCAGCTCGCCCGCTTTCACCTTGCCGATGGAGTCCGCCGTGACGCCGGCAATCAGGCTGACCTTGCCGTCATTGACGGCGGCCAGCACGATGGCGGCGGTCTTCAGCTTGTCCTTCAGCTTGTCCATGGTTTCGCGCAGGGTGGCCACATCGGCGCCTTCCAGGGTGGCGGCCAGCACCTTGATGCCGTTCACGTCCACCGCCTTGGTGGCCAGTTCGTCGCCCTGGCCGGAGGCCAGTTTGGATTTCAGCGCGGCCAGTTCCTTTTCCAGCGATTTGACCTGGTCCTGCACGCCGGCGATCTTGGCAGCCAGTTCATCCGGATGGGCCTTGAGCGCGGCGGCGGCTTCGTTCAGCTTGCGCGCCATGCCCTGCACCAGGGCCAGGGCGCCCTCGCCCGTCACCGCTTCCACGCGGCGGATGCCGGCGGCCACGCCGCCTTCGGCGACGATCTTGAACAGGCCGATATCGCCAGTGCGCTGCACGTGCACGCCGCCGCACAGCTCTTTCGAGGTGCCGATGTCCAGCACCCGCACTTCGTCGCCATATTTCTCGCCGAACAGGGCCATGGCGCCGTGCTTGACGGCATCATCGAAGGACATGTGCTGGGCCTTGGTGGCGTGGTTTTCCAGGATTTCCTTGTTGACCTTGGCTTCCACTTCCGCGATTTGCTCGGCGGTCAGCGGGGCGTTGTGGCTGAAGTCGAAGCGGGTCTTGTCCGGATCGACCAGCGAGCCTTTCTGCGCCACGTGGCTGCCCAGCACTTCGCGCAGGGCCTTGTGCATCAGGTGGGTGGCCGAGTGGTTGCGAATGGTGCGGCCACGCTTGACCAGGTCGACCTCGGCCGAGACGGCGTCGCCGACCTTGAGCGAACCTTGCGCCAGCACGCCGTGCTGGCCGAACACGTCGGCCTGGATTTTCAGGGTGTCTTCCACCTCGAACAGGCCGCCGGCGGCCTTGATCACGCCCTGGTCGCCCACCTGGCCGCCGGACTCGGCGTAGAACGGGGTGGTGTCCAGCACCACGATGCCGGCTTCGCCGGCTTTCAGTTCCTGCACCGGCGCGCCGTTGGCGTACAGGGCGATGACCTTGGAATTCACGCTGAGGTCGTCGTAGCCGACGAATTTGGTCTTTTCGCCGCTGTACTCGACGTTGGCGGCCATCTTGAACTTGCCGGCCGCGCGCGCGGTCTTCTTCTGCTGTTCCATGGCGGCGTTGAAGCCTTCCTCGTCCAGCGTGACGTTGCGCTCGCGGCAGATGTCGGCCGTCAGGTCCAGCGGGAAGCCGTAGGTGTCGTACAGCGTGAAGGCGGTGGCGCCGTCCAGTTTGGTCGCGTCCTTGGCCAGCTGCGCTTCCAGGATCTTCATGCCGTGTTCCAGCGTCTCGCCGAAGCGCTCCTCTTCCTGCTTCAAGGTCTGCATGACGCGTTCCTTGGCCTCGGCCAGTTCGGGATAGGCGCTGCCCATCTCGATGTTCAGGTCTTCCACCAGCTTGTAGAAGAAGGGCTTGGTCTGGCCCAGCTTGTGGCCATGGCGCAGGGCGCGGCGGATGATACGGCGCAGCACGTAGCCGTGGCCTTCCGAGCTGGGGATGATGCCGTCGACGATCAGGAAGGAGGCGGCGCGGATGTGGTCGGCGATCACGCGCAGCGATTTCGATTCCAGGTCGGTGGCGCCGGTCTCGCGGGCGGCGGCCTTGATCAGGTTCTGGAACAGGTCGATTTCATAGTTGCTGTGTACGTGCTGCAGCACGGCGGCCAGGCGCTCCATGCCCATGCCGGTGTCCACGCAGGGCTTGGGCAGCTTGTTCATGTTGCCCTGCTCGTCGCGGTTGAACTGCATGAACACCAGGTTCCAGATCTCGATGAAGCGGTCGCCGTCTTCTTCCGGCGAACCCGGGGGGCCGCCCCAAATGTCCGGGCCGTGGTCGTAGAAGATCTCGGTGCAGGGGCCGCAGGGGCCGGTGTCGGCCATCTGCCAGAAGTTGTCGGAGGCGTAGCGCGCACCCTTGTTGTCGCCGATGCGGATGATGCGCTCTTTCGGCACGCCGATTTCGTTGGCCCAGATGTCGTAGGCTTCGTCATCCTCGATGTAGACGGTGACGGTGAGCTTTTCCGCCGGCAGCTGGTAGACCTTGGTCAGCAGTTCCCAGGCATAGTTGATGGCGTCGCGCTTGAAGTAGTCGCCGAAGCTGAAGTTGCCCAGCATCTCGAAGAAAGTGTGGTGGCGTGCGGTGTAGCCGACGTTTTCCAGGTCGTTGTGCTTGCCGCCGGCGCGCACGCAGCGCTGCACGGTGGTGGCGCGCGAGTACGGGCGCGTGTCCAGGCCCAGGAACACGTCCTTGAACTGCACCATGCCGGAGTTGGTCAGCAGCATGGTGGGGTCGTTGCCGGGCACCAGCGGACTGGATCGGACGATGGTGTGACCTTTGGATTCAAAGAACTTCAGGAACTTTTCGCGGATTTCGGATGATTTCATGTCTCGACAGTGTGATCTGGCTGGTGCAAAAAAGGGATTATACGTGATTCAATGCGGTAAAAAGGCACGCGGCCGGGCCGGCGTCAAGCGAAGTCGGGGCCGATCAGGTCGATGCGGTCGGTGCAGAAGCCGTCCACGCCCCAGGCCAGGATCTCGCGCGCACGCTCGGGCGTGTTGACGGTATAGCAAAACAATCCGTAGCCGGCCTGCTGGATGGCGGCCGCCAGGGCTGGCGTCAGATGCTTGTGGTTGGTATGGATGGCCACCACCCGCAGTTCTTCCGCCTGGGCTAGCCAGTCGTCCGGGATGCGGTCCAGCAGGTAACCACGCGGCAGCTCCGGCGCCTCGTCGCGGGCGGCGGCCAGGGCGTCGTAGCTGAACGATGACAGCAGCGGCAGCGCGGCGCCGGACTTGCCGGCGTCCAGTTCGGGGCGGAAGCGGCCGCGCGTGGTGCGCGCCACCCAGCGGCCCGTTTCAACGTCGTGGCCGGGGGCCGGCTTGATTTCAATATTCATCCAGATGCGCTGGGAATTGCAGTAATCGACGAATTCCGTGAACAGCGGCACCGGCTCACCTTTGAAATCGGCGCTAAACCAGGCGCCGGCGTCCTTGCGCACCAGTTCGGCGGCGGCGGTATGCGCCACAGCGCCCGCGCCTGGCACGGTGCGGCCGAAGTCGGGATCGTGCATGACCACGCCGATGCCGTCCTGCGACAGCATGACGTCGAATTCCACGGCCCGGAAGCCGTAGGCCAGGCCGGCGCGCAGGCCGGCAATGGTGTTTTCCGGCGCCAGCGTGCCGCCGCCCCGGTGCGCCACGATTTTAGGATAAGGCCACATGGTGTTGTCGTTGCTAAGATGGCTGAAGAACGTTCAACACTACCATAAAGCCCGGGCCGAGATACCAATATGGCATTTTTTCCACAGCTGGCAACGGCCTCGGCCTTGGCCGCCGCGCTGGCACTGCCCCTGACACAGGAACAAGTGGCGGCCGGGGCGGCGCGCATGTACGCGGAGCGGCTGGCATCGCTGCGTGCGGCTGGCGAACTGGACCAGGATGAGGCTTTCCTGGCGCGGCTGCGGCGCATCGCCGTCGGCCTGACTGCGCAAGCGGCACGCGAGCATCCCGGCACGGCGGCCTGGGCGTGGGACGTGCACGCCAGCAGCGACACAGCGCAGAATGCCGATGCCATGGCGGGCGGCAAGATCCTCGTCAGCCTATCCTACGTGGAGCGCCTGGCGCTGACGGACGCCGAGCTGGCCATGCTGCTGGCGCACGAGATCGCCCATGCCGTGCTGCGGCACAACCTGCAGGAATACGAGCTGGCCTTGCGGCTGGAACCGGAACGGGCCGCGCAACCGTTCGAGGAACTGGAGGAAGCTGTGGACCACGACGTGGCCCTAATGTCCAAGCTGGCGCAGCTCAACTTCGACCAGGAAGTGGAAGCCGACCGCTACGGCCTGCAACTGGCGTCCCGCGCCGGCTGGACGCCGCGCCAGCTGGCCGGCTACTACCGCAAGCTGGCGCAGGACACCGCTTACCCGAACCGCGACCGGCCCAACCATCCCTCCCCCCGCCAGCCGCCTGCGCGCCGCCCGCGCCATGGTGGAAGCGCTGGAGCGCGCCTGGCCTTAAAGGAAAATTCATGTCGCATCGCTGATGGCCGCCGTGGCGCGCGGCGATTAAGCTAGGCAGACTTCAACCGATGGGAATGAGAACATGACCAGCAAAGCCCTCAGCCACATCCGCGTACTGGACCTGAGCCGCGTCCTGGCCGGGCCGTGGTGTTCGCAAAACCTGGCCGACCTGGGCGCCGACGTGATCAAGATCGAGCGCCCCGGCAGCGGCGATGACACCCGCGCCTGGGGCCCGCCGTATGCCAAGGACGCCGACGGCAATGACACCACCGAAGCCGCCTACTACCTGTCCGCCAACCGCGGCAAGCGCTCGGTCACCATCGATATCGCCAGCGAAGCAGGCCAGGCCCTGATCCGCGCGCTGGTGCCGCATTGCGATGTGGTGCTGGAAAATTTCAAGGTCGGCCAGCTGAAGCGCTACGGCCTCGATTACGACAGCCTCAAGGCCATCCGGCCGGACATCGTGTACTGCTCGGTGACCGGCTTCGGCCAGGATGGTCCCTATGCGCACCGGGCCGGCTACGATTTCCTGATACAGGGCATGGGCGGGCTGATGTCGGTCACGGGCGAGCGCGACGGCCTGCCCGGCGGCGGTCCGCAAAAAGTGGGCGTGGCGCTGACCGACCTGATGACGGGCATGTACGCCACCATCGCCATCCAGGCCGCGCTGATGCAGCGCGACCGCGATGGCGTCGGCCAGTACATCGACATGGCGCTGCTGGACGTGCAGCTGGCCATGCTGGCCAATGTGGGCAGCAACTACCTGAACAGCGGCAAGCCGCCCCGGCGCTGGGGCAATGCGCATCCCAACATCGTGCCCTACCAGACCTTTGCCTGTTCCGACGGCCACATCATCGTCGCCACCGGCAATGACGGGCAGTACCAGAAATTCGTACAGGCGGGCGGCCGGCCGGAACTGGCCGGCGATGCACGCTTCGCCACCAATCCGCTGCGGGTAAAACACCGGGACGTGCTGGTGCCGCTGCTGGCGGAGATGGTGGCCACGCGCCCGCGCGCGTGGTGGATAGCCGAACTGGAAACGGCCGGGGTGCCCTGCGGCCCCATCAACAACGTCGGCGAAGTGGTTGAAGACCCGCAGGTGCGGGCGCGCGGCATCGTGATCGAGGTGCCGCACCCCACCGCCGGCAGCACGAAACTGGTGCGCAGCCCGATGCGCATGTCGGCCACCGACACCGGCAACCGCGTCGCTCCGCCGCTGCTGGGCCAGCACACGGACGAAGTACTGCGCGAACTGCTGGGCCACAGCCCGGGCGAGATCGCTGAACTGCGTTCGCGCGGCGTGCTGTGACAGTCAGACCACCTGTAGTTCCAGGCGCTTGCCCAGTGCGGCCAACGCCTCGGCCACGCGGTATGGTGTTAGCCTGAGCGCCCCACGAAAGGACTACTTCACTTCCTGCTTGAACTCCAGCAGTTGGCTATGCATATGCCGGACGGCGCTTTTCAGTTGCGGGGTGAGTTGGGTGACGTTGGCGCACACACGCTCGGCTCGACCGCCCAGCTGCTCCATGTCCACTGCCAGCTTGCGGATGCTCTGACCATCTTGTGACAGCAGTACCTGCGGCGCGCGATCAGCGTGCTTGTCGAGCCGCTGTATACAGTCGCGCAATTCGCCCGGGAGACTGCGCTCAGCGGAACAGGCTTGCGCCGCCTGCCCTATCGCATGCTGCACCAAGTGGAAACGGCGCTGGATCTCGTTAGCTTGCTGCATGATCTTATCCTCCATGAAAAGGCACGGATGTGCCTGCCATGGTTCGACCATCCATATCCCTCAACAGTTCCGGGGTACTGCTGGGGCTTTGATGCAAGTCAGCTGTGCAGCGATTACCTCTGTTTTCACTTGACGATGGTGCCCCACAGAGTGGTGTATGAAGAAATCGCCGGAATCGGCGTTTAGGAAGGCTGCCTGAAGGGGCGGCCATTGTGATTCTTGAGGTAAATTTGGGTTTGCGAAGACTCAACTCAACCATGAGGAAGCACAATGACCAACGCCACTATCGCATTATCCGAGCTCGCCGAAAAGGGGGCAGACGCAGATTTCATCCGCCAAACGCTGCAGCATGCCCTGCAAAGGCTGATGGAAATGGACGTGGAAGCCCTGTGCCACGCTGCCTACGGCGAGCGCAGCGAGGAGCGCATCAACAGCCGCAATGGCTACCGCGACCGCGCCTACGAAACCCGTGCCGGCAAGGTGGACCTGAAAATTCCCAAGCTGCGCAGCGGCAGCTACTTCCCGGGCTTCCTGGAACCACGCCGCACGGCAGAAAAGGCCCTCACCGCCGTTATCCAGGAGGCCTACATCCAGGGCATCTCCACCCGTTCGGTCGACGATCTGGTCAAGGCGATGGGCATGAGCGGCGTCTCGAAAAGCCAGGTGTCCCGCCTGTGCGAGGAGATTGACGAGCGGGTGCACGCCTTCCTCAACCGTCCCATCGAGGGCGATCGGCCCTATCTCTGGATCGACGCCACCTACGTCAAGTCGCGCCAGGCCGGGCGGGTGGTATCGGTAGCCGTAATAATCGCTGTGGCCGTCAACACCGACGGCGTGCGGGAGATTCTTGGGGTGGCCACCGGCCCCTCTGAAGCCGAACCGTTCTGGACCGAGTTCTTGCGGGGCCTGAGCCGACGCGGCCTGCGCGGCGTGAAGCTGGTCATCTCCGATGCTCATGAAGGGCTCAAGGCCGCCGCTAGCAAAGTCTTCAAAACCAGCTGGCAGCGCTGCCGCGTGCACTTCATCCGCAATGCGCTGGCCCATGTCGGCAAAGGCCAGCGCCAGGCCGTGCTGGCCATGATCAACACTATCTTCGTGCAGGAGAGCTCGGAAGCGGCCAGCGCACAATGGCGAAATGTGGCTGACCAGTTGCGGGGCAAGTTCCCCAAACTGGCTGCCATGATGGACGACGCAGAGCAGGAAGTGCTGACCTTCATGGGCTTCCCCAAGGCGCACCGTACCCAGATCCACAGCACCAATCCCCTGGAGCGCCTGAACGCCGAGGTCAAGCGCCGCACCAACGTCATCGGCATCTTCCCCAACGACAAAGCTATTATCCGGCTTGTCGGCGCCATGATGCTGGAACAAAATGACGAGTGGTCCTTGCAGCGCCGTTATATGCAGCTTGAAGGATTATTGTCGCTGAGCGACAATCAACCCGCACGGCTCTCTGCCGTGATTAACTGTTTAGTTCCGTGCGATCATATCCCTCGTCGTAGCTGGCCTTTGTTTCGCGCCAAGGTCATACTGGAGGAACTGAT
>NZ_JBKFEH010000016.1:0-40492 GCF_053572355.1 Duganella kummerowiae | reverse complement strand
GTACACGGTGTCGGGGCGGTCGAACTGGTCCAGTTCCTCGCCGTTCTGGGTTGTCAGTTCCCAGCCCAGGGTCTCGATGAATACCTTGTGGCGATAACGGGCCATGTCCGTGTACAGCGCCGTGGAGAGTGCCCCAGTGTGTCCTGCGATAACGTTCATTCCCGCCCCCAAAGTGTCCAGATACATCCGTTGTCGATGTTGTCATTGGACGCTTTTCCAGGGCCTGGCGAAACTGTCACTATTTACAGCGGAAGCGGAGAGCCGGCGGGCGTGGCTGTCCGGCGGCGTGGTTGCGTGGGGAGTGGGCACACCGGCCCAGGCGCGGCGGGGAAGGCAGGGGATGGGGCGCGATGCCGGCGCACGCCGGCAGGGCGGAGCGGCGCGGCGCCGCCAGGCCGGCGTCAGCCGGCCAGCAGCGCGCGGCCGGTGGTGCGGCCGGCGGTGCGGCCGGCGCTGGCGTCCGGCGTGCGGCCGGCGCGGCGCGGGGCGGTCCCGCCATCGAGTTTGAAGGCCGCCACCGATGCGGACAGCAGGCTGGCCTGCTGCTCCAGCGAGGCCGAGGCGGCAGCCGCCTCCTCCACCAGCGCGGCATTCTGCTGGGTGGTCGCGTCCAGCGTGGCCACCGCCTGGTTGATCTGGCTGATGCCCACTTCCTGCTCCTGGCCGGCGGCGCTGATCTGGACGATGATGTTGGCCACGCGCTCGATGCTGGCCACGATTTCGCCCATGGTGGTGCCGGCTTCGCGCACCTGGCTCACGCCGCCGTCCACCTGGCTCACGGAGTCGCTGATCAGGGCCTTGATGTCCTTGGCTGCTTCGGCGCTGCGGTGGGCCAGGCTGCGCACCTCGGACGCCACCACGGCGAAGCCGCGCCCCTGTTCGCCGGCGCGGGCCGCTTCCACGGCAGCGTTCAAGGCCAGGATGTTGGTCTGGAAGGCGATGCCGTCGATCACGCCGATGATGTCGGCAATGCGGGTCGATGCGGTGCGGATGGATTCCATGGTGTTGATCACGTTGCCCACCACCTCGCCGCCGCGCGCCGCCACCTTGGAGGCGTCCTGCGCCAGCTGGTTGGACTGGCGCGCATTGTCGGAATTCTGGCGCACGGTGGCGGTCAGCTCTTCCAGCGAGGACGCCGTTTCCTCCAGGCTGGCGGCCTGCTCCTCGGTGCGGCCGGACAGGTCCAGGTTGCCGGTGGCGATCTCGGAGGTGGCGGTGGCGATGCTGGCGGCGCCGTCGCGCACGGTGCGCACGGTGTCGGCCAGTTTGGCCTGCATGGTTTCCAGCGCGCGCATCAGCTCGGTCATTTCATCGTTGCCGCGCACTTCGATATGGCTGGACAGGTCGCCCTCGGCCATGCGCGAGAACAGCGTGACCGACTGGCGGATCGGCCCCAGGATGGAACGCAGCAGGGACGCTGCCGCCGCCAGCATCAGCAGCACGCCGCCGATAATGGTGCCGGCGGTCAGCCAGCGCTGGCTGGCGTAGCGCGCCTGGCTGTCGGCGTAGTGGAGCGCATTGGAATCGGCCTGGAATTCGCCCAGCTTCTGGGCGCTGTCCGACAGCCTGGCAAACAGCGGCTGCATCAGCGTCATGGTGATCTTGTCGGCCAGGGCCGCATCCTTGGCCCTGAGCGCGCGCACCAGAGGCAGGTAGGCCTGGTCGATGAAGGCCTTGCGGTCCTGGTCCACCTGGTCGGACAGGCGCTTTTCGTCGGCGTTCTGGGGCAGCGACAGGTAGCGCGCCCAGGCCTTGTCGGAGACGGCCATGAAATTCTCGGCGCGCCCCAGGGTTTTGTCGGCGTCCGGCAATTCCGGATGCATGGTGACGCGGTCCAGCACCAGGCGTGAGCGGGCCAGCGCCAGTTGGGATTCGCCGATGGCCATGGCCGAGGGCATGGTGTTCTCGTTGGCGTCCTGCAGGCTGAGATTGACTTGCTGCATGCCGTACAGGCCGCTGACGCCGGCAATCACGATCAGCAGGCCCAGCAGGGCCATGGTCGCGATCAGCCTGAATTTGATGGTGATCTTCATGATGAAACACTCCGTATAACGAAGGGGATAGCCGCGAAGGAGGAGGCCAGGCAGGCTCGGCACTCGGGCGGCATCGGGCAGCGAGGTGGCTGCGTTAATCGGTACGAAACGGGGGTCTGGTTTCATCGCGAGCAATGGAATTGCCGCATGGATACAATTCTACGCCTGAGTGTGACAATTTGAAAGAATTTTGTGACTAGCAAGCAGCATCTTGCCGCGAGAATGTTACAAGGCCTCGGCCGGGCTGCATGCGTACGCAGTTGCGGCACCATGCCTGGGCGCGCAGACTGTGTTCAGGCCGTTTCCGGCCGCGCGTCTGGCCGACCATGCTTCGCGCTGCCAATGTAGAGGCAGGCAATCAGGTAGCGCTGGACAACGATCAAGCGTCCGGTTTGCCTTTCCTTGCCGGAAGGAACGGATCGAGCAACTGGCCGCCGAGGCTGTCCGCCAGCGGGGTATCGGTGCCGTAGGCGGCCGGCCAATGCCGGGGCAGATAATGGGTGCCGAACACCCGGTCCAGCAGCGGCAAGGTGGAGGCGTAGTTGCGGTTGATGTGGTCGTGGCGGCTGTGGTGCCAGTGGTGGAAGGCGGGCGTGGCCACCAGCCATTCCAGCGGTCCCAGCCGCCAGCGCAGGTTGGCGTGGATGAAGTATCCCCACATGGTGCCCGCCACCAGCAGGAGGGCTGGCGCCCCGCTGCCGGCCATGCTGGGACCGGCCAGGCCCAGCAGGTAGAGCGGCACCAGGCCGAACAGGCGGGTGACGATCATGTCCACCGGGTGGGTGCGGGTGTTGGCCAGGAAGTGCATGTGTTCGGTGCTGTGGTGCACGGCGTGGTAACGCCACAGCCAGGGCAGCTCATGGCTGAGCCGGTGACCCCAGTAAAAGCCGGTTTCCCCCACCAGGAACACCAGCAGCAAGCGTACGGCGCCGGACAGGCCATGGACGGCATCGGTCAGGCTGGCCGGCACCAGCTGGCGCGCGGCAGCGGCCAGCAGCGCGGCCGGCACGCTCAGCAGGACGATGGGCACCAGGCTGCTGATCACATAGTAGGCCAGGTCGTGCAGGCGCTCGCGGCGGGAGCGCGGCGGGTGCTCGCAGCCGTACCAGCGTTCCAGCGGGACGAAGATGGCGCTCAGCAGCGCCAGCCAGGCGCACAGGCGCAGGACGGCGCCCAGGAAGTCGTTCAGGGTGGGCATGATGGACGCGGTGGAGGATGACGGCGCCAGTGTAGCCGCTGATGGCGGCGCGGTGTAAGGGCCGGCAGGCCGGCCGCGGCGTGCGCCGCGGACCGGGTCGGCGCGGCGGTTCCGTTCAGGCCTGCCGGCGCGCGGCGCGGCGGCGCGCCATGACGCCGACCAGGCCCAGGCCACCCAGCAGCATGCCCCAGGTTTCCGGTTCCGGCACGGCGGCCGTCAGCGACACGTTATCGAGCAGCAGGAACGGCGGGGCGCCAGCCGAGCCGCCGTTGGCCAGGAAAGACAGCACCTGGGAAGCGCCGCTGGCGGTGAAGGTCATGCTGGCGGTTTGCCAGCCGCTGAAGCCGCCGCTTTGTATGCTCAGCGGGCTGGTGTTCTGGGTGCTGCCGCCGAAGCTCACGGCCCAGTAGTCATTGATATTGGCCTTGTCGAAGCCGGCCTGCTGGCCCAGGGCGTAGTCGAAGCTCAGCGTGTACAGGCTGTTGGCGGCCAGTCCGGTGACGGTTTGCGACAGCGCGCCGGCGTACCATTGCGGATCGGAGGCGAACACATTGCCGCCGGTGGGCGAAGCGGTGATGCCGTTGGCATGGCCCAGGTCGTCCCGGGTGCGCAGCGCGATGGCCGAGGCATTGGTGGTGTAGATGGCGCTGTCGAGCACGAAGTTGTAGCCGGCGTCCCTGGCATTGCCATTGTAGGCGCTGTTCCAGCCGACCAGCGTGGTGCGGCCGGCGTCGCCGTTGGAGGTCAGCTGCTTGTTGGTGCCATTGGTGGTTTGCTCGAAACCGCCATTCTGCACCAGGTTGGTGGCGGCGTGGGACGTACCCGAAGCCAGGGCGGCGACGGCGGAAAGGGACAGCAGCAGGGATGTGATGCGCATTGCGAAAGCTCCAGTGTGACGAGTCGTTGGTAGGGTGACTGCCGGCAATTGCTGGGCCGACGACAGTTCGGTACAGGGTTGCGGCACCGAACTGGCTATTGCATTGCGGTTATTGTAACAGAGATTAATCCATAAAAACTAAAATGTTTTTTAGGAACGTTTAATTTCCATATAGAACTTCGTTGATTCTTACCCGCGCCGCACTACAATTGGCTCATGGAGCAGCCATATGGGGTTCCGGGGACGCGTAACCGTAATTATTTTAAAAAATAGCAACTTCCTCGACCGCCCGTTGTACAATCATCCACTGCCGGGGGCGGCCGATGGCGCACCGTCCCGCCACCCGAGCCGACGCCACGCCATGCCAACAGCCCTTCATCAAAGGTCATCGAAGTGAGTAGAAATTCATATCGCCTTCCTCACCTGCTGCTGGCGATGGCACTACCTATCACTCCTCTGGCCGGCGCGGCCAGCCTGGCCAGCGTGGCCACGATTTCCTTTGCCGAACAGCCCCCGCGCCTGCTGCGCGGAACCAGTTTCTATAGCGCTACGCGCGGGGTCCATCTGGAAAACGGCGACATCGTCGACACCGGCGCCGGCGGCATCCAGATAGAAGGCGTGGCCGGTGCTATCCTGGCGCTCGGCCCGTCCAGCCGGGTGTATTTCAAACTGACGCCTGGCGAGTCGGAACTGCAATTGCTGAGCGGCTGGCTGAAGGTACAGCCGGCCCGCGCGCCTGGCGGCCATCCCCCCACGGTCATCAGCGGCGCCGTCAAATTTTCCTCGAACGCCTCGGTCATCGTCCACGACGATGCCGGCGTCATCGAAGTGTTCGTGGAAGACGGCGACGCCGCGATCACGGAGTCCGCCATCGGCAAGCCGCCGCGTACCATCAGGATGGCGCGCGAGCAATATGCCGCGGGCAGCCCGGCGGCGCCATTCAAAGTGCTGGCGCGTCCTTCCAAGGAATTCCTGGCAGGCTTGCCGCCCCCTTTCCTCGACCGCCTGGTCCCGGTCAACCTGAAAGGTTATGCGGCGGAACCGAAGCAGGACGGACCCGCCAGTTACGCCCAGGTCTTGCCGTGGCTGACCGATGTCCCGGCCCTGCGCCAGCTGCTGCAGCGCCGTTTCAATCCGGTCGCCACCAAGAGCCCCGCGGCCACGCGCCGCTGATGAAAGGCGCCGCCACAACTGCCGCCACGCCAAGTCGCACTATTCTTTTTCCCCACATCCATAACCCCTTACTGCCGCCGCCACTACCGCTATGAAAATGTCGATTGCCGCGAAGTTCAACATCGTGTTCCTGACCATTTTCGGGGGCGGTTTTGTCGCCGCCAGCGCGGTCACCAACTATCTGCTGCAGGACAATGCACGCGAGGAGACGCTGCAGAACGCCCGCATGCTGATGGAAGCGGCCAGCGCCGCGCGCAGCTACACCTCGACCCAGATCGTTCCCTTGCTGGAAACGCGGCTCAAATACGAGTTCCTGCCACAGTCGATCCCCTCCTACGCCGCCACCGAACACCTGAATCATCTGCTCAAGTCGCACGCCGATTTCAGCTACAAGGAAGCGACCCTCAACCCGACCAATCTGCGCGACCGCGCCTCCGATTGGGAGGCCGACATCGTCAACACCTTGCGCGCCAAGCCCGCGCTGAAGGAAGTCGTTGGCGAGCGCAACACCTCGACCGGCCCGGCACTGTACGTGGCCCGTCCCTTGCAGATCACCAACGCCGCCTGCCTGCGCTGCCACAGCGTGCCAGACGCCGCACCCAAGACCATGCTGGATATCTATGGCCGCAACAACGGCTTCGGCTGGAAACACATGGAGGTGATCGGCGCCCAGGTCGTGTCGGTGCCGATGGAAGTGCCGCTGCGCCGCGCCAGTCTGATGCTGCGCACCTACATGTTGTCGATGCTGGGCATCTTCGCGTTCTTGTTCGTGGCGCTGAACATCATGGTGCACTTGTTCGTGACGCGCCGCATCACCCAGATGTCGCGCCTGGCCGACCAGGTCAGCATGGGCCAGTTCAACGCCGAGGAACTGGACGTCAAGGGCAACGACGAATTGTCGGTGCTGGCGCGTTCCTTCAGCCGCATGCGCACCAGCCTGGCCAGTGCCATGAAGATGCTGGAAGAATAAGGCGCTGGCACAGTCATGCTGGAACAACTGGGTAAATACCGTATCGAAAGCATCCTCGGCAAAGGCGCCATGGGGGTGGTGTACAAGGCCTTCGATCCGCACATCGAGCGGGTGGTGGCGCTCAAGACCGTGCGCAAGGAACTGTTCAGCGACGCCCAGCAGGCCGAACTGATCAACCGCTTCAAGAACGAGGCGCAGGCGGCCGGCCGCCTGCAGCATCCGAATATCGTCATGGTGTACGACTACGGCGAGGACAGCGAATCGGCCTACATCGCCATGGAGTTCATCGACGGCACGCCGCTCAACACCTTGATGGTGCCTGACCAGCCCACGCCCCTGGCGCGTGTGACGGCCTGGATGAGCGACCTGCTGACGGCGCTCGACTATGCCCATGCGCGCGGCGTGGTCCACCGCGACATCAAGCCATCCAACCTGCTGATTACGCGCACGGCCCAGGTCAAGATCAGCGATTTCGGCATCGCCCGCATCGAGTCCTCTACGCTGACCCAGACCGGCGCCATGGTAGGCACGCCGAGCTACATGTCGCCCGAGCAGTTCCGCGGCGACGTGGCCGATGGCCGCTCGGACGTGTTCTCTGCCGGTATCCTGCTATACCAGTTGCTGACTGGGGTGCGGCCCTTTGTCGGCTCGTCCTCGGTGGTGATGCAGCGTATCCTCAACGAAATGCCGGTACCGGTGTCGCAGCTGCAGCCTGCCTTGGGGACGGCGTACGACCGCGTGCTGGAACGCGCCATGGCCAAGGCGCCGGAGCAGCGCTACCCATCGGCGCGCGCCTTCCTCGACGCCCTGTCCCAGATCGGGCGCCAGGATGGCGCCGATCCGGACGCCACCACCATGGCCGACGCCGACCGTACCGTGATGGCGGCCAGCCTGCACCCCATGCCACAGCCGGCCGGAACCGGCGGCAGCCACACCCTGGCCGGAACCGGCGCCCTCAGCGCGACCATGACGCCATGGAAGCTGGAAGCCCTGCCCGAAATGGAAACAATCCTTTCGCGCCAGATAGGCCCGATGGCGAAATTCCTGCTGAGGAAAGTGGCGGCGCAAGCGGACGGCATCGACCAGTTGGCCGACATGCTGCTGCCGCACATTCCCTCCGATATCGGCCGGCTGGAATTCCAGCAGGGCGTGGCGCTGCTCAAGAAGAAGCTCGATGCCAGCGGCACCGGCAGCGGCACGGCCGGGCTGCGCACCGGCACCAGCGGCCCCGCATCCACGGCCGGCACCGGCCTTGGGACCGGGCTCAGCACCGGGCGCTCCGAGATCCGCATCCCGGTCGCGTATGACGAGGCCTTCGTCGACAGCATTGCTCTCAAGCTGTTGCCGCTGATCGGCCCGATCGCCAAAGTGGTGGCAAAACGCGCCGCACGCCAGACCAACGACCGTGGCGACTTCCTGCGCCTGGTGGCCGAGCATATCGAGTCGGTGCCCGAGCGTACCCGCTTCCTCACCGAACTGGGCGGCGCCTGATGCGCGCCGCATGGCCATGAGCAGCTGGCAGCCGCTGTCGAGCGGCCAGCCGCATCGCCTGCCAGCCGGGGTGGCAGTGGGCGCTACCGACGTCGGCACGGTACGCACCAGCAACGAAGACAACTTCCTCATCGATGAGGCGCTGGGACTGGCCATGGTGGCCGACGGCATGGGCGGCCACGCCGCCGGCGAAGTGGCCAGCGCGGCCGCCTTGACGACGCTGCGCGACTATCTGCGCGCACACGCGGCGGCCCAGGACGGTGCCGACGGCGAGGCCGACGTCGACGCCACCTGGTTCGACCCGGCCATGCGCAGCGTCAGCCTGGTACATGACGCCATCGACGCCGCCAACCATGGCCTGTATGCGCAGAATCTGGCGCGCCAGCAGCCCGAGGGCGGCATGGGCACCACCCTGTGCGGCTTCTGGCAGCCTGCCGGCAGCGCGGCGCTGGTCCTGTTCAATGTAGGGGACAGCCGCCTTTACCGGCAACGCAACGGCCTTCTGGAGTTGCTGACGCGCGACCAGACCCTGTACCAGCAGGCGCTGGAAGCCGGCATGATCGAGAATCTGCCGGCCAGGAATTTGCTGCTGCAGGCGATAGGCCCCTCGCCGCGCATCCTGCCGGAGGTCCTGAGCCAGTTGCCGCAGGCCGGCGATGTACTGATGCTGTGCAGCGACGGCCTGCACGGCGCGGTGCCGCATGCCGAGATGCAGCAGGTGCTGGCCGCCGCCAGCGCCGACAGCCTGGCCGCCAGCTGCGCACGCCTGATCGCCCTGGCCAAGGCCTACGGCAGCCGGGACAACATCACCGTGCTGCTGACCTGCTGCGCCGCAGCGCCGGTGGCGCCAGTAGCGCCGCGATGATCAGACCCCGGGCCAGCCGTGGCCGCGCCAGTCGCCATCGAGCAATGCGGCAAAAGCGGATGGCGGCGGCAGGCCACGGCTGAGCGCCACGCAAGGCGCCACCTGCGGCGAACCATCGGTCCACCACAAGCCCTGCCCCGCCAGCGCGGCGGCGGCGATGCCGCGCAGCAGGCCGGAGGCGCCGGCCGCCTGCAGTTGCGGCTCCAGCCCCTGCGCCTGATCCAGGGCGATAACCGTTGCCGGCGCCGACACCAGCGACGGCGCCTCCAGCGCCGACAGCGCGGCATCAAAGGCGTCCAGCGAAAACTGCTCCGCCAGCGATGACAACGCCAGCTCCTCCAGTCTTGCATGCCAGGCAGCGTGGCTGGTCAAACAATCCGGCAGCGAGGTACCGGCTGCCAGTTCGGCCGCCAGCGTCAGGGGAAAATGCCGCCCGACCCGGTCCACGCTGGGCATCATCAACCCGGCCCACGCCGAGTGGCCACAGACCCCGGGCGCCAGCGCGAAGTGCCAGATCGGACTGTTCATGTAAGTCGCCAGCCAGCGTGCGCCCAGCGCAGCCTTGCTGGCCTGCAGGCCCTGCTGCAGCCAGCCATCCCAAGGTTGTACGAAGGCCGGCGCCAGGCGGCGCGAGACAAAGTCCCCATGGCTGGTGACCTTGCCGAAAAATCCCGCGCCCGGCGCCAGGTGCATCGCGCTCACCAGCCGGCCGGGCAGCGGAACTGCTCCAGCGCATCGCGCCGGAACGGGTTGATGACGCTGCTGGCGTTGAGCTGATACACCACCTTGCGGCCGTCCAGGTCATAGGTCAGCTTGTAGCGTTCGCCCTGGGCGCTGGGCTCCAGCAGGCCTTTGTCCAGCAGGTGGAACCAGGCCCACGGCCCGTCCGCGCGCAGGTCGGTGCGCGCGGGGGGCGTGGCTTCCAGATGCACCTGGCCGCTGCCCTTGCCGCTGGGCAGGGCGATCTGCACCGGCCGCGCGGTGGTGCCGGCCGCATAGACCACCGGCTGGCCGTCGAGGTCCAGCGTGACCTTGCTGAGCGCCGCATCGGCGCTAACCGGTGTCAATTCGAAACGTAGCGAGGGCTGTCGGCCACCGGCGCCGAAGAACATGTCGCGCAGGCGCGCCGCACGCTGGAACTGGTTCAGCACGTCCTGCGGCACGCCCAGCGGGGCGCCGCCGGTGGCGCGCCACTTCCACTGGCCGCCAGCCATGTCGACCTGGGCCGCCAGGTTCTTGGCGAAGAAATCATCCATCACGCCGCCGGGGCCAAAGAATTTGCCGAAATCGTCAGGCGTGACTTCCTTGGCGGCGCTGCGCACCAGCGGATAGCGGCCGGCGATGGCGTCCTGGCAGAAGGCGGCGGCAGACGCACTCCACAAGGCCTGCAGGCGTGCCCGCTCGCTGCCCAGGGTCAGGCCGGCGCCGGCGCCATCGATTTGCTGCAGCATGCCGCCCAGCGGCGCCGGCTTGCCCTCGCCCTCGCGTTTCAGGCGCTGCATGGTGTCGGCCGGCGGCGGCGGGCTGCCGGCGCGGCGCGCGCCGTCCGCCGCGTCGAAGTAGGCCGACGCATCCTTCAGCATGGCGAGCAGGCCGTCCAGCGGCGCCGGACCGGGCGCGCCCGCCGTACCGACCAGCTTGTGCAGCGCATCGAAATGCAGGTCGACCGGATTGACGGCCTTGGCTTCCGGTGGCGGCGCGTCATCGCCGCCCAGGGCCGATTCCAGTTTCTGCCGCGCCGCCGCCAGCTTGCCGCGCACCGCCTCGTCCAGCGCGGCGGCGGCCGCTTTGCCGCCGGTACCCTCGAGTGTGGTTTCCTTGGCGGCGGCCTGCATGAAGGCGCGCAGCGGCGAATCGGCGGCGGCCAGGGCGTTGGTCACGCGCGCGCCCTGCTCCAGGGTCGAGAATGGCACGATGCGCACATCGGCCAGCAAACCATCCCACTGCTTGATGTAGTCCGTGTAATACAACTGCAGCACGGCCGAGCGCATCTGCTCACCACTGACGGCGGCCAGTGCGCCTTCCGATTCGCGCCGGTCCAGCACCCAGCTGTCCTTGGCGACGTCCAGCATGGCCTGGGGCAGCTGCTTGAGCAGCTCGCGGTAGCCGGCCACGCTGTAGACCCCGGAAATACCGCGTGTCAGCGGTTCGCCGCTGGCGCGCGACAGCAGCAGCGAGACGTCGCGCCCGACCGCGCGGTTGACACTGAACTCCGGCAGCCGGGCCTGCGCCACCTGCCGCTTGAGCCGGTTGTAGACCCGCTGCGGCAGCGGCATCATGGCCAGCGTCAAGCGGGTTTGCGCGATCAGCCCGGCATCCAGCGCGGGCGGTTCGGCGCTATCGTCGCCGCTGTCGAACAGGGCCGCCACGTGGGCCGCCAGCTGCTCGCGCTGCTCGGGCGTGGCGTCCGGCAGATGACGGCGCCAGTCCAGTCCCAGCCAGGCCTGCACCGATTCGGCGTCCAGATGCATGGGCTGGCCCAGCATCAGATATACGCGCAAGGTCTCGTACAGGAATTCCTGGTTGTTGGCGTCGCCGCGCCGCAGGGTATCTTCCAGCCGCCCGGCGATGCGTGGCAGCAGCGCGCTGCGCAGCAGGCGCCGGTACAAGGTGTAGGCGCCCGCGCCCAGCTTGTCGGCCTGGTTCAGGCCGAAACGGTTAAACAGCGGCACGCCGGCCTCGCGATCGGCGTAGCCGCCCGGCAGCGCGCGCGCGGCATCCAGCAGAGGCAGCAGGGCCAGCACACTGCCCTGGGCCGGCGTGGCCAGTGCCAGCTGGCTGATCTGCGCGGTGCGCGCTTCCAGGTCGGCCACGTAGCGCTGATTGCGCACATAGCTGGTGCCCAGGCCGGCCGCCGTCACCAGCAGCACCAGCCCGGCCACGCCTCCGGCCAGCCAGCGCAAGCGCTGGCGGCGCAGCTCGAACTTGCGGTCGGCGCCGGCCAAGCCGGCTTCCTTGAAGATCACCTCGCGCAACAGCGTGGTGATGAAATAGCTGCGCCCGCTGGCGGCATTGGGCGCCAGCACCTTGCGGTCCAGTCCAAAGGCGGAGGCCAGCGACACCATCACGCGGTCGATCGGGCTGCCCTCCTGCGTGCCGCTGGTGAAATACACGCCGCGCAGCAGCGCGGGCTGCTCGAAGCGGGTGGCCTGGAACACCTCGTTAAGGAAATCGCCCAGCACGTCGCCGATGGCGGCAAACTGCTGCGGGAAGCGGTACAGCAAGGCGCGCCGCTGGAGGTCGCGTTCCTGCTGCATGCGTGCCAGCACGCGCACCTGCAACTGGCGCTCCAGTGCCGCGAAGCGCCCGGCAAAGCCGGCCAGCGCCTGGCCGGGCTGTCCGTCGGGGTCGGCCTCGAAGGTCATGCCCCAGACCTGGGCCCGCTCTTCGCGGCCCAGGTCATCGAAGAACTCGACGAATCCGGCCAGCAGGTCGCACTTGGTGACCGTGACATAAATCGGGAAGCTGCTGCCCAGCCGCTCGTGCAGCTCCTTGATGCGGGCGCGGATGGCCAGGGCCTGGACCTGACGTCCAGCCGGCCCCTGCTGCAGCAGATCGGCCACGCTGACGGCGACGATGATGCCGTTGATGGGGCGGCGCGGCCGGTGCCGTTTCAACAGGCCGAGAAAACCGATCCAGCCGGCCTGGTCGAGTTCACTGTGGCTGTCCTGGGTGGTGTAGCGCCCGGCAGTGTCCAGCAGCACTGCCTCGTCGGTGAACCACCAGTCGCAATGGCGGGTGCCGCCCACGCCGCCGATGGCGCCCGGACCCAGCGTGTCGGCCAGCGGGAACGTCAAGCCCGAATGCAGCAGCGTGGTGGTCTTGCCGCTGCCCGGCGCGCCGACCAGCATGTACCACGGCAGTTGGTACAGATACTGGCCATTCCATTGTTTCTTTCCGGGCGCCGCCTTGCGCAGCACCGCCAAGGCCTCCCGCATGCGCTTGGCCAGCAAGGCCTGCTCCTGCAGCGCCTCCTGCTGCTGCGCCTGGCCGGCGGCGGGCGCGGCCTCCTCCGGCGGCGCCAGGCTGGCCATCAGGCGCCGGTTGGCCAGCGTCGCGGCGATCCAGCGCCAGATGAAATAGCCGGCCCAGGCCAGCAGCAACAGCAGAATGATGAACCAGCGCACGCCGCTGGAGGCGAACGGCTCCTTGCCGTCAAAGGCCAGCAGCGGCCCCTCGAACCACACCAGCAGCGACAGCAGCAGCACGCCCAGCAGGGTCAGCACCCAGCGCTTGAACAGCCAGGAAAATAATCGTTTCATAGTTGTCCGCCGCGGCGGCCAGAAAATGTCAAAAACATGCGGCACATCATGGCGCCAGCGCCGGGGTCAGCACCACGATCTCGACGCGCCGGTTGCGCGCGCGATTGACCGCGCTGTCGTTGGCGACCTGTGGCTCGGTGTCGCCACGCCCTTCCGCGCTGTAGCGCTGCGGCGGACCCGCGCGCTGCGCCAGCACCGCCGCCACCCCGGCCGCGCGCGCCTTGGACAAATCATAGTTGGACGGGAAGCGCGCCGACAGGCCGGGCTTGGTGTCGTCGGTGTGGCCGATCACGATGACCTTGCCGGGCAAGGTGCCGAGCGCCGCGCCGATACGCTCAAGCAGGGGCGTCAGCTTGCTCTGCACCTCCGCGCTGCCGGAGCCGAACATGCCATCGCCGCGCACGGTGATGACGCAGCGCTCGGCAGTCTCGCGCACGCTGACCAGTCCCTGTGCCACTTCGGGCGCCAGGAAGCCGGCGATGCGGGACGCCGCCGGCGGCGCCACTGCCGGCGCTGGCGCAGGCGCCACGGTGCGCGCCACGCGTATCCTGGACAGGCCGGCGAACACGGGGTCGGAAGCGCGGTTCAGGACCACGCTGCAGACCAGTTGCACAATCAGCAGCAGCACGGCGGCCGCCGCGATCAGCACCCATACCGGCGTGCCGCGCAAGGGCGAGGCGGCGGCGGGCGCAGTGCCACGCCAGGCTGGCGAGAGGTCGGTTTCGTAGGCGCCGCGATGCTGGCGTATCAATTGCAGCAGGCGCTCGCGCAACGTCGCCAACTGGGCCTGGCCCTGGTCGAGCACGCGATAGCGCCCCTCCAGCCCGAGCGACAGGCAGACATACATCAGCTCCAGCAAATCCAGGTTGGCGGCCGGGTTCTGGCTCAGGCGCTGCAGGATGAGGAACACCTTTTCACCGCCCGAGGCCTCATTGTGAAACGCCACCAACAGGCTGCGCGTGCCCCACACCCCGCTGCCCCAAGCCGTGCTGGCGATGGTTTCATCGAGCAGTGTGCACAGGATGTAGCGGGCGGCGGCGATGGCTTCGCTGTCGATGCCGTCCGCGCGGGCCTCGGTCTCGAAGACCTTGAGCGCCAGCGCCAGGCGCTCGCGCAACTGCTGCAGATCGGGCGGCTGGGCCGTGGTGCGCAGCGGCACCACCAGGTCCAGCAGCGCATTGGCGGCGCGTACCAGCGGATTGAGGCCGCTGCCGGATATCTTGTGTACCGCGCTGGCGGCGGTGGTCGCGGTGGCGGCGCCCGCCGTGCCGGCCGGCTGGGTGGCCGGCGGCGTTGCGGCGCGCCGCCCACCCGGCGTCGGGACCATCATGGTGGCGTCCGGATCCGGCTGCGGTTCGAGTGGGTCCTGTGTGCTCACGTATGCCTACCTTCTGATGGCCCAGAACTGCATCTGCAATCCCGGAAAATCGCCCGCCACATGCATCGCGAATCCGGCCGACTGGTGCAGGTGCTGGAAGTATTCGCTGCTGCGGTCCAGCTCGAAATAGGTGTAGCCCGCATAAAACGGCAATTGGCGCGGGGCCACCGGCAAGGCGCGCAGCCCTATGCCCGGCAACTGCAGGTTGACCAGGTCGCGGATCTTCTCCACCGAACCGATCTTGACCTGGGCCGGGAACGCGGTGCGCATCATCTCGGCCGGCATCTGGGCGTTGACCGCCAGCACAAAGGTAGCGCTGCGCAGCAGCTCCTTGTCCGGCAGCACCGCCACCCGGATGCCGAACTGGCGCTCCTCGAGCGTGATCGGTACCGCCTGCGCATCCATCACGGTGGACAGGGCGCGCCGCAGGTCCACGATCAGGGGCGCGAAGGTCTCGGCCAGCGCGTCATGGCGGTACGGGCCGTAGGAGGCGGCGCGCTTGCCGGCTTCGGTAAAGGTGGCCAGTTCGCCAGCCAGCTCCAGCATGGCGCTGTACAGCCGTTCAGGATGTACGCCGGTGGCGCTGGCCAGGTGGCTGAACAGCGGCTGCACCCGGTTGAGCAGCTGCAGCAGCAGGAAATCGGCAATTTCCGCGGCCCCGGTGGCGCCGGGCTGAGACAGCCGCGCGGCCAGCGCCTCGGCGCGCTGGTGCAGCAGGCCCACCAGCTCGTCGGCGAAGCCGGCCAGCCGGGGTGCTGCGCGGAAGTCCAGGCATGGCGCGCAGTACTCGGGATCGAGCACCACGCGGTTGTCGGCGCGCCGTTCGACGATGCGGGCGATGCCCAGGGTGGCATAGGCATGCACCACTTCGCTTTCCAGCGCGATGCGCAGCCGCAGCTTGCCGATCTGTACCAGGGCGCTGTTGTCCAGGCCATTGCTGTCCCAGACCTCGTAGTCGTCGCTGCGGTGGCGGGCGAAATTATCCGGGCCGTCCAGGTTGGCCACTTCCGCCACGCCGTGCCGGCGCAGTGGCAGGGCCAGCACCACCAGCACGTTGCGCGCATCGGCAGGCACTTCCAGCGGCAGCGGCAATTCGTCTTCGGCCGGCAGGTCGAATGGGGTACCGTCCGGCAGCACTGCGCGGCACGCCATCAAGGCCAGCTTGCCCAGCGCCAGTTGCTGCTCATCGAGCTTGAGACCGGCAAAGCCGTAGCCATAGGGCGTCAGGGCGGACACCCGGGCCTCCAGCTGGCTCTGCCAATAACGGTCGTGCTGCTGCAGATGCTGCGGCTGCAGCAGCATGCCTTCCGACCAGACCACCTTGTTTTTCCACGCCATGATGCCTCGTTGTCTAATTGATCCCAGGCTTGTTGCCAGCCCGGCGCAGGCGTTCGACCTGCTCTTCGTATGCTTGCGCGAACTTTTCGCTGAACAGGCGCTGTACGTCATCGTCGGCCTCGCGCGCGATCTCGCCGTACAGTTCCACCAGGCTGTCCCATAATTTCGCCTTGCGCGAGCTGCTCAGCATCTTGTCCATCACGCTGGGCACGGCCAGCCGGCTCTCGATACGGGCCGGGTCGAAGCGCTGCAGCACGGACGCCAGCGCGGCCCGCATGCCGGCGATGACGGCCAGCTCATGCGCCTTCACGTCGTCAAAGGCGCTGCGCATGGCCTGCACCGGCGGCATGTAGCCGGCCATGGCGTTGGTCAGCATCTGGGTCAGTGCGCTGTCCGGGTTGGGGAAGAATTTCAGCGGATTGTTGGCGCTGACCGAGATCATGGTCATGTCGATCCGGCTTTCCTTCTTGGTGAGGGCGCGCGCCATCAGCACATCCATGGCGCCAGCCGTGGCCTCGCGCAGCATGGCGCCCACGGTCTCGGCCACCTGCACCCCGGAGCGGTTCAGCTGCAGGTCCGGCAGTCCCAGTCCGCGCAGCAGGGCTTGCAGGATGTCGCTGTCGCTGTCGGACCGTGCTGCGCCGGCCGCTGCGGGAGGGGGCGCGCTAACGGCAGGCACGGCAGGTGCGGTTCTGTAAGCGGGCGCCATCAGCGTATGCGCATCGTCGGCGCTGGCGGCCGCGCTGTTCAGGAAGGCGGCGAGCGGCGCCGACGGCGCCTGGGGCGATGCCGGCGGCGCTACCGCCATAGGGGGCGGCGCCGCCTCAGGCGACGTCGGCACTGGCGCTGCGGACGGCGCCGGCGCCGCTGCGAAAGCTGGCGGCGTCAACCCTGCGAACAGGTCTGGCGCCGGCGATGTCAGCGGCGCTGGCACAGGGGCTGCTGCGCGCGGCAGCAGGTCGGCCAGCGGATCGTAATCGTCCGGGATGGCAAAGGCGGCCGCAGGACGGGCCGCCGACGCCGGCGCCACCGGGCCGGACGTCGGGCCGGACGACGGCGCGGCTGCGGCGGGCAAGCGGAACGGTACCAGCTCCGGCGACACATGGTCGCTCTCGGCGGCGCGGTATTGCGGCGCCAGGTTCAGGCCCAGATCGCCAGGCAAGGCCGCCGGCGCGGGCGGCGTGCTGGCGAACAGGTTCAGCCCGAGAGGATCATCCATGGCCGAGCCGGCGCCCCCGCCCGGCTCGATGTCCAGGATGCGCGCAGCGGCCAGGCTGTCGATGCCGGCCGCCGCCAGCGGGGGCGGCGCCACCGGCGCCGGCACCAGCTCCAGCGGCGGCAGTTGCACCGGCGGCGGGGCCGGCGGCGGCTCGAACAGCGGCAGCGCCGTATCGTTGAGCGGCGCCGGCGGCAGCCACGGCGCCGGCGCCGCGGCCGCAACGGCGATCCGCGCCTCGAGCTGATAATCGCCGATGACGAGACGGTCTCCATCGTTCAGCGCTATCTCGCGGCCCTTGCCCAAGGGCCGGTCATTGATCACGCTGGGATTGCTGCCCACATCTTCGAGGAAATACGTTCCGGCGCGACAGCTCACCCGCGCATGCACGCGCGAAATATATTTACCGGGATCGTCAAGCACCAGCAAGTTGTCGGGCGAACGGCCCAAGCTGCCGCCGGCGTCGGTGAAATGCCCCACCGGCGCCTGCGGCGCCGGCTGGTTGCGATAGCTGAGGATACTCAAGGTTAACAGCATCGGGTCAATGGTGATAAGTGGGACGTGAAGTCTCGGCCCTACCGGAAAGATCAGGCTGGACGGTGCTGCGGACTGGCACAACAGAGGCTGTCATGGCGAGCTCCAATTATACGTTGGGGCCAAGCGCATCGGCGCTAGAAATTGACCAAAGGCCACAATTTCAGTCCTGCGCCCGGCACCGCCTGCGGGCGCCATCAATTGATCTTCACGAGGCCGCCGGCCAGCGTCGTCAAGGAACCGCCATCGAGCTCCATCATGGCCCCGGCCTTGACCTGGGTTTTGGCGTCGGAGGCGATCGCGATCTCCACCGACTTGATGGTGATCCTGGCCGCTTCGATCTTGACGCTGCTGGCGCCCACCTTCAACTCGATCGAGGTGCCGGCTTCGATGACGATGGTCTGCCCCGCCTTCACCTTCTGGTTGGCGCTGACGTCCAGCGTCTGGTCCTTGCCGACCTTGATCTTCTGGTCCTTGCCAACCTCGATGGTTTCCATGTTGCCGATCTTGACCTGCTGGTCATGTCCGACGTCCAGCCGGCGGTCGTTCTTGATGGCGATGTCCTGGTCGCCCTTGTCGGCGGTCTCGAAGCCGACCTTGAGCTGGTCGTTGTTCTTCACCACGCGCAGGAAATCGCGCTCGGCGTGCAGATACACTTCCTCGCCGTCCTTCTTGTCCTCGAAGCGCAGCTCGTTGCAGCCCTGGCCATCCTTGGACGAATTGGACATGATGGTGGACCTGGTCTGCCCGGCCGGCAGCGCATAGGGCGGCATGGCGTCCGAGTTGTACACGCAGCCCGTGACCAGCGGCCGGTCAGGATCGCCCTCCAGGAATTCGACCACCACCTCCATGCCGACACGCGGGATGAACATGGCGCCCCAGCCCTTGCCGGCCCAGCCCTGCGAGACCCGCACCCAGCAGGAACTCTTCTCGTCCTCGCTGCCCTCGCGGTCCCAGTGGAACTGCACCTTGACCCTGCCATACTTGTCGGTCCAGATTTCCTCGCCAGCCTTGCCCACCACCATGGCCGTTTGCGGTCCCTGCACCAGGGGCTTGCGCGCCACCGGCTGCGGGCGGAAGGCGTGTTCGGTCCCGACCGCTCCCAGCGCGACCAGGAACTCGGCGCCGCCACCGCTGCCGCCGCTGCGATAGTCGTTACCCCTGAGCACATAGGTGGCGTCGGTCACCAGGAACTCCCGGTTCTGGTCGGTGCGCGGGTGTTCGGCCAGCTTGAACAGGCCGCCCGTGTACAACGCGCGCGCATTGCTAGCCGCGTCGATGCGCTCGCACTGTCCATGCAGCGTTTCCATGCGGCGCCTGGCCTGCGCGCTACCATCGGCGACCGCCGTGTACAGGCCCGGATAGTCATACATGTCGAAGGCGGTCTGCCTGAAGGCGGCCGGAATGGCGGATTTGACTTTCAAGCCGCCGCGGGCGCTGGAAGCGGCTTGTTCGAAATCGAAATCGTTGAGCGCATAGCCGCTGGACTGGATTTCGCCCGACATGGACCACGACGTCACCGCCTCCTCGTGGTGGTGGGGCGCACCGTCGCCGCCGAAATACTTCAAGGCTCCGCCGGCGATGGGCTGGTGGGCGCCGTAGGAATCGGCCAGCACCATGACGTGCCTGTGCTCCTCATGGGTGAAGTAAAAATAGATGCCGGCCTGCTCCAGCAGGCGGCAGACAAAATTGAAGTCCGTCTCGCGGTACTGTACGCAATACGGCAACGGCTTATGGTTGTCGCTGAGTGCATTGCGCGACAGCTCCACCAGGCCGCCATACTGGGGGGCGCCGCACACGTCCGCCACGATGTCCGGGATGGATTTATCCTGGAAGATGCGGCAATCGGAGCAACGCGTCAGCAGCCACAGCCCGGGATGGATGGTGGCCTCGTACAGCGCGCCGTCGCCATCCCAGCCGTTGCTGCGGAAACGCGTGACGACGCCGTGGAAATGACGCAGGCCGCCATCCTCCAGCGCCAGGTGCACCGCCATGGTCTTGCCCAGCACGTCGGCGATCTGGATGTCCGGATTGCTGCTGGACAGTTGCACGCGGAATTCCGACAGCCGCCCCAGCTGCTCGCTGCCCTCCATGCTGCGGAACAGCAGCGTGTCGGCCGCCAGCGCGGAGGTGACGGATATCTCTCGTTCGGTCTGTGTTGCGGGCATCGGCTTCTCTATTTTGCGGTATCAGGGTATCAGGGTCTTGACGGTGCCGGGCATGCTGATGGCGATCACGCCGCCCCAGTTGCACATGCATTTGGAGACGTTGTCCAGCGCCGGCATATTGGCAATCAGCACGGTGGGGGCTCCAGGCGCCCACGGCGTCACGGTCATCGGAATACATGGCATGGGGGTCAGCACGCCGAGCGCGGCGGCGGTGGCAGCCGCCACCGTGGGATTGGCCAGCGACATGCAGGTACCGAACGGCATGATGTTGACCATGGGCTTGTGGTCCATGATGTTGGCCGCCGGCGGCCCTTCGCACAGCACCCTGTTCGTCGGCAGCACCATCAGCGAGGACGGCGCCGCGCCAAAGCTGCAAGTCATCATCGCACCCGTCGATACCTGGCTAGGCATGCTCTCTCTCCTGTGCGCGCAAGCACGCTTTTGTGCCCGCCAGTATGGCGGAATAAGTAGGTCGCCGCAATGTTTTGCGATAAGCTGGACGCCTTGCCACGACACAGGACATCCCATGCGCAAAACCTCCGCCATTGCCCGCAACCGTCCGGCGCCGCTCGACGCCGCGCTGCGCCTGGCCATCGACGCCCACCGTGGCGGCCAGGCGGCCGAGGCCGAACGCCGCTACCGCGCCATCCTGGCCAAGGCGCCCCGCCATCCGGATGCGCTGCACTACCTGGGTGTGCTGATGCACCAGCAGGGGCAACGCGACAGCGCGCTGGCCCTGATCGGCCGCGCCCTGTCCCTGGCGCCGGACTATGTGGACGCCCGCAACAACCTGGGCAACGTGCAGAAGGAACTCGGCCTGGCCGCCGAGGCGGCCGAGACCTACCGCGCGGTGCTGGCGGCCCGGCCCGAGTTCGCCCCGGCCTGGAACAACCTGGGCGTGGTGCTCAAGGCCCAGGGCCTGGCGGCCGAGGCGGTGACGGCCTACCAGCGTGGCCTGGCGCTGGCGCCCGACTTCGCCGAATGCTGGGCCAACCTGGGCAACGCGCTGCGCGCGCTGCACCAGCCGCAGGATGCCATGACGGCCTACCGCCGCGCCATCGAACTGGCGCCGCAAAGCATGGACGCCTATCACAACCTGGGCCAGGCCCTGGTCTCCAGCGGGCGTCACGAGGAGGCGCTGGTGGTGTACCGCGAGTGGCAGCTGCAGCAGCCGGACAATCCGGCCATCGCCCATATGATCGCCGCCGTGGCGGGCGGCGCGGCGCCGCAGCGCGCCAGCGATGGCTATGTGCAAAGCACCTTCGACCGTTTCGCCAGCAGCTTCGACCAGGTGCTGGCCGGCCTGGGCTACCGCGCACCTGCCATCTGCGGCGCGCTGGCGGCCGACCTGCTGGGCGCGCCGCAGGCCGCGCTGGACGTGCTCGACGCCGGCTGCGGCACCGGCCTGTGCGCCCCCATCCTGCAGCCCTATGCACGCACGCTGGACGGGGTCGACCTGTCGCCCAAAATGCTGGAGCAGGCCAAGCTGCGCGGCGGCTACCGCCGCCTGGAGGAGGCCGAGCTGACCGCCTGGCTGGCGGCCCATCCGGCCAGCTACGACCTGGTGGTGTCGGCCGACACGCTGTGCTACTTCGGCGCCCTGGACGAGGCGCTGGCCGCCGCCGCCGCCGCCCTGCGTCCCGGCGGCCACCTGGTGTTCACGCTGGAAGAATTGCGCGCTGCGGAAGCCGTCGCCGATGCCGACGCCGCACCCTACCGTCTCAACCCGCACGGCCGCTACAGCCACAGCGAAGCATACGCGCGCGATGCGCTGGCGCGGGCCGGCCTGAGCGTGCTGGAATTGCGGCGCGAGGTCCTGCGCACCGAGCTCGATGCGCCGGTGGCCGGATTGGCGGTCGCGGCGCGGCGCTGAATACTGGCCGCTCATCGCGCCGCGCCCGGCGCCATGCGCTCGATGCCGGTTTCGCGCAGGATCACGCGGGCGTTGATGGCGTTGTCCAGACCCGGCTCCGCGCGGTGCCAGTGGTCCTGCTGGCGGCGTATCACCAGCACCACCGGCAGCGCCCCTGTCTTGCCGTCGCCGCCGCGCTGGGCCGCCAGCAGCCGCGCCAGCGGCTCGCAGGCAAAGCGGTTGCAGATGTCGCTGCGCATATCCCGTGGCAGGCTGCAGCCATGCCGCGTGTGGTTGATGCAGGAGCGGGCCTGCGGCGCCGGCGCGACGTGCTCCAGATAAGCGGCCACCACCTCGGCGGGAGACAGCTGCGGCCGGGCGTCCATGAAGCGGCGCAGGGTGGCCGCGCTCAGGTAGGCCTGCTCACCGCCCCGGGTACAGCAGCCGCCTCCGCACAGCGCGCACAGGCGGCCCGGCATCGCGGACACGGCGGACGGCATGGCAGCGGAAGAGGTACCGGCGGCGGGCGCGCCGGCCGACGGCATACCGCTGGCCTCGGCCACGATGCCGAGCAAATGCGCGCGGTAACGCTCGCGCCGCCGGGCCGACAGCGGACGCGCGCGCCGCGGTCCCGTCGGCAGCAGCAGCTGCAACGGCTCCAAGGCCTGGGTGTCACGCAGGCGTGTGCGCAAGGCGGCCCAGCCGGCGGCGTTTTCCGCCACCTCGGCCAGTTTTCTTGCCGCCGCCGCAGCCGCCACGTCCGCCAGATGCCGGCGATGGCGGGCCTGCATTTGCAGATAATGGCGGAAGCCCGGCTCGCCCATCTCGGCGCGCCGGCTCAGCACCATGCGGCAGGCGATGGCCGGGCAGCAGGGATAAGGATCGTGCGTCGCCGCGCCGGCGACACGCGCCACTTGCGTTGGGGCGCCACACACGACACAGCACGTCAGCTCTTTTGGACGCATGACCACTCCGCCGTACTGTAGCAATAATTGAGGTTCAAACCGATGCATACACTTGCGTTCCGTTCGGCCATCCCGCCTCGCTTGCTTGAAAATATTCCGGTGACGCGATAGCGGCCATGAAATTGAAGGTCTGGTTTTTTTTCGCGCTGACGACCGATGCCCAGCTTTTCAAATCCAGCGTCATATCCGCCTCCCCTTGCCATGCCTGGCGCCAAATATCAGGTCGATTTCATTTTCTCGGCCAACAGCGCGGCGACCTCACTGGAATCGCGCTCCAGCATCCACAGCATTTCGTCCGGGCTGTAAAGCTCGGCGACAATGCCCTGCGCCAGCGCGCAGTTGTGCGTCACCAGATGCTTGGCGATCACATGTGCGTGGGCGGTGCGGTTGACGCCTTTGGTGCCCTTGGCCAACTTATAAATGGCTTTGCCCATGCCATACAGGCTGACGCCGATGCCGAGTCCGACGGTGCCGCCGACTTTCTTGATCCGCTTGTTACCCTTCTTGTTGATCAGATAGGCCAGCGCCTCCTGCACTTTCTGGTGCTCGGCGGCGTCCTTCTCGGCCTTGGCGCCATCCGGGCCAATCAGGTCGCAGGGCATGCCATCGGCCCGCTCCAGCAGGGCGTTGAGCACTTTCAGGTGGCGGTGGGTCTTGAAGGCCGAGCGGGCCGAAGCAGTGATCGAACCCAGCGTGATGGCCGCGCCGCCGACGATCAAGCCGATGCCGGTGGCCGAGGCGGCGGCGGCGCCGGTGAACAGGGCAATGATGGTGGTGGTGCTCAGCGCCTGCTGGGTCACCTGGATGCCGACGCCGGCCACGCCGGATCCTATGCGCACCGTCTTGGTGACCAGGGGCCAGCGCGACGGCACTTTGGCAAATGCTGAAAAGACCATGTCGGGGGACTCGACCGCGATGTTGAGCGCATCCTGATTATTCGGGTAAGAACTGGGTACGGCGGGTGGGGTAGGCATGTTGTAGTCTTCCGATCAAGGTGATAGTCGCGGCAATGGCGCGCCACAGGGTGGCGCGTGTCAAGCGTTGTACCAGTCTGGCGCGATGATACGCACGCCATCGACGGGAACGAAGCGCGCATAGCCCTCCCCCAGGCGGTTGGGATGCGCCGCCGAGGGCTCCTGGGTCCATGCGTTGGAGAGCGTAACCTGTACGCTGTAGCGCCGGCACGCTTCGATGAAACGCTTGAAGTCGCCGATCGACTCGCTGCCGATATGGGCGCCGCCGGGCGTGAATGCGATCACCGGCAGATCCACGTCGTCGAGAAATGGCCGGGCCGCCTCGTCGCTGTGCCACAGGACATTGCGGCCGACGCGGGAGTTGATGAGCTGGCAAATCATATAAATACGATTGGTGATGTTGCCCAGCTTGGTGCCCTGCCCGCTGGCCGTGAACTGGCTTTCCAGATGTTCGACGCGCTGGCGCTCGGCCGGCGTGGTCGAGCCCCGCACGGTACCGAGCGGCCGGTGGTCAGCGCCGCCGGGACCGGCGTTGTAGCTGTTCTCGTACGGCCACACGGCAAACAGATCGTAGTCGCCGGTGACGGCCTTCAGGTGCGGGGTGGTGGTGGACAGACCATGGTCGGGCGGATTGGTCATGGCCAGCATGGGTTCGTACAGCCGGTTGCTCGGATGCGGCTGGTCTACCACGTTGCCGGTGTCCTGTACCCAGTGCGGACCGCCCCTGCTGTGATCGAAGCACACGCTGTACAAACCGCCGCCTTCGGGGATGAGCACATAGTTGAACTTGACGCCGGCCTTGTCGGCCACGCCTATGTAGTTATTGCCGCTGGAGACCAGGCGTATGTATTCCATGTTCATCAGCCACTCGATGCGGTCGCGCGACAGGATCAAGGGTGTGGTCGACGCATTCCAGCCCTGGTTTTCCTTGTCTGCGTACAAGGCTTCCATATGCTTTTCATGGTTGAAGCCGGCCTTGGCCAGGCCGTACTTATTGAGCCGGGGATCGCGCATGACGAAGCCGGCCATCGGCCCCCAGTCGCAGGATTTGCCGTGGATGCGGTAGCCCTTGGTGTCATAGCCTTCCGCCAGCAGGCCGTGGCAGGTGGGTCCGGTCTTGCGGACCATGATCACGCATTTCTGCTCCTGCGCCACGTCGAGAAAATGCTTCTTGTGGGTGAGCGGCATGCCGATTTCGCCCACCACCCAGGTGTCGTCGTTAAATCTCATCGCTGGTCCAGTACATCATGCCGAGGATATTGGGATTGGCCAGCGCGTTGGAATACATGAGCGAACGGGCGAACCGCAGATGTGTTTTGACCTGCACGCCGGTGGTGGCGGCCGCCAGGATCCTGGCCTGCTTCTTGACGTTTTCCTTGATCTTGCTGTGGTGCGACTTGCCGTTCATGGCGGAGGTGCCGCCGGCGGTGTAAAGCATGTTGCCCAGCACACTGCGGCACAGCTTAGGGATCAGGCCCCAGTTGGTGCATTTGTCGAATTTCAGTATCAGGAACCCGCCGCCGAAATCAGCGCTGGTGACAAAGTCCCTGACGTCCTGCAGCATGGCCTGCAAGGGTAGGCCCTCGGCACCGGCGCGCAGCCGCGAGCGCTCGATGTTGGCGGCGCCGGGCAGGCCAGCCACGCCGCGCACCTTGTCCTCCTTGACATGCAGCTTGCCGTCCGCGTGGAAGGCCTTCATCTCGGTCTGCTTGACACCATGCGCGACATTATTGGTACGGAAAGCGGCGATGCGCAGGTCGAAAAAGCGCACGCCGGCACCCGCCTGGCCGCCGGTGTCCAGGGCCTGCGTCTGCGCGTTGTCGTCGCCGGTGATGCCGGCGTCATGGCTGCCGGCGAATACTATCTCGTTGAGCTGCTTGTGGGCGCCCAGGTCTGCGTATTTGATCATGCCATCTCTTCTCGTTTGCCTTGCTTGTGCGGTGTCTGCCGGCGGGCAGGCAACTAGAACGCGGTGGGAAACGTGGTATGCACCCACAACACGTCCGCGCCCAGCTTCATCACCTGGCAAGCCGCCTTGGTGATTTTGGCCTTGGTGCCGTTTTCATCCTTGCCGTACCAGTCACCGGTGACGACAGCTTCAATCCTGCGATTGTCCGGGTTGTCCTCCATAAAGCTGCCTTCAGGACTGGCTTTGTCCAGCCTTTTGAGGATCTTCTGCCCTTGCTTCGAGTTCAGCAGTTGCATGGTCACCTCCGCAGCGACGTCGGCGTTCTCGTAGGTCGACTTTCCTCTCTCCGCTGTGCCGTCTACGTGGCGATAGCTATGCCCGACGTCATTTCCCAGCGCCGCGAACTGCCGCGCCGACAGATCGCTGCGCACCGATCGCCATTGTTTGAACAAGTTGTAATCGGCGCGATCGATTGCCGCTTTCGCATCTGCTTTGGTATAAATCTTTGCCACTCCCATATCACCTCCCTATCGGTCGTTGATCGTCAGTCCAGCACAGCTGCATCAGGCAAGACGGGTCCTGCTATGCAGTAAATTCGTAGGAAAACTCGCCATCCGCCACATCCACCTTTACGCCATCGACGCTCTTACCGTCCAGCATGCGGTTCAGGAACTCTTTTGAGATATCGGGCAGCATGGTATTGGTCAGGATCGCATCGATCATGCGCCCACCCGATTCACCCTCGGTGCAGCGCGACACCACCAGCCTGACCACCTCCTCGCTATAGCTGAACGGGATCTTGTAGCGCGCCTCGACGCGCTTCTTGATGCGGTTCAGCTGCAGCCTGACGATCTCGCCCAGCATCTGGTCCGACAGCGGGTAGTAAGGAATCGTCACCAGGCGCCCCAGCAGGGCCGGCGGGAACACCTTGAGCAGCGGCGCCCGCAGGGCCTTGGCGATATCATCCGGTTCCGGCATCAGCTCGGGGTCCTGGCACAGGCCGGCGATCAGCTCGGTGCCGGCGTTGGTGGTCAGGATGATCAGGGTGTTCTTGAAATCGATGAAGCGCCCTTCCCCGTCTTCCATGAAGCCCTTGTCGAACACCTGGAAAAACATCTCGTGCACGTCCGGGTGGGCCTTTTCCACCTCATCGAGCAGCACCACCGAATACGGCTTGCGGCGCACCGCCTCGGTCAGCACCCCGCCTTCGCCGTAGCCGACGTAGCCCGGCGGCGCGCCCTTCAGCGTGGACACGGTGTGCGCCTCCTGGTATTCGCTCATGTTGATGGTGATGAGGTTCTGCTCGCCGCCATACAGGGCCTCGGCCAGCGCCAGCGCGGTCTCGGTCTTGCCGACCCCGGATGTGCCGGCCAGCATGAACACGCCGATAGGCTTGCTCGGGTTGTCCAGGCCGGCGCGCGAGGTCTGGATGCGCTTGGCGATCATTTCCATCGCGTGGTCCTGGCCGATCACCCGCTTGCCCAGCGTGGCGGCGATATTGAGGATGGTCTCCATCTCGTTTTTCGCCATGCGGCCGACCGGGATGCCGGTCCAGTCGCCGACCACCGCCGCCACCGCCTGGTAATCCACCGTGGGCAATATCAGCGGGGTCTCGCCCTGCAGTTCGCTCAGCTGCGTTTGCACCGTCTTCAGCTGCGCCAGCAGGTCGGCGCGCTGCTCGGCCGACAGCGGCTCGGCGGGCGCCGCAGCGGCATTCCCGGCGCCGGCAGCCGCCTCCAGCTTGCTGCCCGTGCCTTCCACCGGCCGGGCGCCGTCGCGCAGCCGGGCGCGCAGCGACAGCAACTGATCGACCAGCGCGCGTTCGTCGTTCCAGCGCTGTTCCAGGCCGGCCAGGCGCTCGCGCTCCAGTCCCAGCAGCTCGCTGGCGTCGGCGGCGCGCTTGCCGGTGTCGATGCCGATGGCGCCTTCGCGGCCGATGATGGCCAGCTCGGTCTCCAGCGCGTCGATGCGCTTGCGGCTGTCGTCCACCTCGGCCGGGGTGGCGTGCAGGCTGACCGCCACCCGCGCGCAAGCGGTGTCGATCAGGCTGACCGACTTGTCGGGCAGCTGGCGCGCCGGGATGTAGCGGTGCGACAGCTTCACGGCCGCTTCCAGCGCTTCATCGAGGATCTGCACCTGGTGGTGTTTTTCCATGGTGGAGGCGACGCCGCGCATCATCAGGATGGCGCGTTCCTCGCTCGGCTCGTCCACCTGTATGCTCTGGAAGCGCCGCGTCAGCGCCGGATCCTTTTCAATGTGCTTCTTGTATTCGGCGAAGGTGGTGGCGCCTATGGTGCGCAGGGTGCCGCGCGCCAGCGCCGGTTTCAGCAGGTTGGCGGCGTCGCCAGTGCCGGCCGCGCCGCCCGCGCCCACCAGGGTATGGGTCTCGTCGATGAACAGGATGATGGGCTTCTGGCTGGCCTGCACCTCATCGATCACCGAGCGCAAACGCTGCTCGAATTCGCCCTTCATGCTGGCGCCGGCCTGCAGCAGGCCGACGTCCAGGGTCAGCAGCTGTACTTCCTTCAGCGAGGGCGGTACGTCGCCGCGCGCGATGCGCTGGGCGAAGCCTTCCACCACGGCGGTCTTGCCGACACCGGCCTCGCCTATCATGATGGGGTTGTTCTGGCGCCGGCGCATCAGGATGTCGACCATCTGGCGGATCTCGTCATCGCGCCCCACGATAGGGTCCATCTTGCCGCTGCGGGCCTGCTCGGTCAGGTCCACAGTGAATTTCTTCAGCGCGTCCTGCTTGCCCAGCGCGGCCGGGGCGATGGCGCCGGAGGCCTCGCCGGGCGCCGCGCCGCCGCCGCTGAAGCCGTCGGTGGCCACCATCTTCGCTTCCGGCGACTCGCCCAGCAGGCTGGCGAAGTTGTCCGTCAGATGTTCCAGCTTGACCTTCTCGAATTGCCTGGACATGCCATACAGCGCGTTGCGCAGGCCGCTGGTCTTCAGCAGGCCGATCAGCAGGTGGCCGGAGCGTATCTGCGATTCGCCGAACATCAGGGTGCCATAGACCCAGGCCCGCTCGACCGACTCCTCCAGCTGCGAAGAGAGGTCGGTGACCGAGGTCGAGCCGCGCGGCAGGCGGTCCAGCGCCGCCGTGATGTCACGCGCCAGTGCGGCCGGGTCCAGGTCGTATTGGCGGATGATGCGCACCAGGTCGGAATCCTGCAGTTGCAGGATCTGGTGCAGCCAGTGCACCAGTTCCACATAAGGGTTGCCGCGCAGCTTGCAAAATACCGTGCTGCTCTCTATCGCGCGGTAGCACAGACTGTTGAGTTTTCCAAACAACGCGACGCGGCTGATGTCGGCCATGGCGATTCCTTTTCGTTGGCGGTGCCGGCCCGAAGGCCGATGGTTAAAGACTATGCTGTGCTGCGGGGTGAATCAGCATCTGGCCGGGATCGCGCGGCGGCGGCGTACTGGCCAGCCAGGTGCTCCAGCCCAGCCGGGTGGAGCCGTCCAGGCGCAGCGGCGGCACCTGCTCTTTTTTCAGCACCAGGCGCAGGTCCCAATCCAGGGTCAGGCCGGCATAGTTCCTGACCCAGGCCTGCAGCCGCCGCAGGCTGTCGCCGCCCGGCATGAAGCGCTGGTAGTCGGCGTAATCGAGCGGGCCAATCACGATGCGGAACTTGTGCTGGCAATCCCACACGCTGCGTCCCAGCAGCAGCGAGCTGCCCAGGCGGTTGCCATCCCCGGCGCGGCCGATGCGGCTCTGGATCGCGGCCGGCAGCCGCATCCAGTGGCCGACAAACTGTTCGACCTGGAACGGCAGCTGGAAGTATTCACGCAGGATGCTGACCAGGCCGGAGGCCGGACGCGTCTTGTTGGCCAGCAGGCCGGCGAAATGCAGCTTGGCGAAGTCGGTGATCTCGTCGCGCTCGCGCAATGCCGGTGCACCTATGCCGAACAGGCTGCCGACGAAGCTGGAAAAGCGGTCGCCATCGGCGCGGTCCAGGCTGATGACCGGTTCGGCCGTGGCGCGGGCGCGGTAGAACAGCGCCAGCATGCGGTGATGGAACACATCGAGAAAGGCCAACATGGTGGCGTCACCGCCATGGCGCAGGCGGTCGCGCACATATTCGGTGAGATGCACCGGCAGCGGGCCGTTGGCCCCCAGCAGGCCGAAGAAATTGACCGCCAGCCTGGCCCGCGCCTCGCCGTCGGCACGCTTGAAGCCGGCCAGGGCGGCAGGGTGGAAGACCAGCTCCGGGTCCTGGCCGAAACGCACCGCATCGTCGCGCGGGCGCAGCGAGGCGCCGATGCGCGGCAAATCCGGACGGGCGTTTTCAAGCAGGCGCAGCACCTGGAAAAAATCCATGCGCGCGGCTTGCGCCTCCAGCTGGCGTTCCAGCTCTACAGGATCGCGCATGCGCCCACCCTGGCCGGCCAGCGCATGATCTCGCCGCGTCCCATGGTCCGTATCACCGTTTCGGTGTAGGAGTTGATCGACACGTACTGGGCGAAGAACTCGCCCAGTACCGCTCCCAGCAGGAATGGGCCGGTGCCCTCGAACGCGGCGTCGTCCAGCGTGACCGTGATCTCGATACCGCGCCCCACCGTGATCGGGCCGGGCGACGGCATGCGCCGCGTGACCGCCTTCGAGGCGATCGAGCGCACGCCCTCGACCTGGCGCTGCGCGTTGAGGTCATTGGGATGGCAGTACAGGGCCAGCATCTCGCGCAGCGCCAGCGCGCCCTGCTGCGGATCGCTGTCAATCAGCGACAGGTAGTTCAGCGACAGCTGGTTGAGCAGGCGCCAGGCCATGCTGCCTTCGGCAAACGAGGGCCGCGGCTGGCTCGGTCCGGCCACGCAGCGCACCGCCGTCACCGGGGCGCCATCGTCGAGGATGAAATCGGTCTTGCCTATGCCGACCGGCATCGACAGCGGCAGGTCGCGGTTGGTGCACCACACCGACAGGCCCAGCTGGCGCAGCCCGGCGTTGTACGGCGCCTCGGCGGCGTCCACGATGGCAATGAAGGTTTCGCTGCCGACGTAGCTGGAACGCGGCCCGTCGCGGCGCTGGCGCTGCGACACCAGGCGCGCTTCGCGCCGGACCTGGAAAAACGCCTGGCCCTGGCGCGCCGCACCCAGGTCCTTGGCGGCGTAGAAAGGCTGGAAGGCCTGCTCCGATCCCGGTCCGCTGGCGTAGCCGGTGACCGATTCGACCTGGAACACTTCGTAGTCCATGGGCCGGGTGCGGTCAACCAGCACGTGGTGTTCGAACTGCTCGCCGCTGACGTTGATACGGTCGGCGCGGCGCTGGAACAGGTTGACGGCCGGGGTGCAGTGCAAGGCGAAGTGGGACGCGTCCAGGGTCTTTTCCAGCAGCACGTCGCCCCGGCTGAGCAGGATGGTGATCTCGACCTCCTTGTCGGGGCACTGGCGCAGCGCGGCGCCCAGGCCGGCCAGTTCGACAAACTGGAAGCGCTGGGGGAAGGCGAAATATTCCTGCAGCAGGCGGTAGCCCTGGAAGCTGCGCTTGCCGCTCGGCAGCAGCGCCTCGCTTTCCGCCAGGCCCAGCGGCCGCAGCGCGGTCCGGGGCAGCAAGGCGTGCCAGGCGGCCGGACGCGCCACGGGCGTCACCAGCACCGCCTCCACACTGCCCAGCAATGCTTCAATTATCCGTACCGGCATGTCTTCGGCGCCGCGCACATGCAGAGCCAGGATGTCGAGCGCCAGGTCCTTGAAGGCGGCGCCGGTGCTGCGCAGGCGCAGCCGGACGCCGGCCTTGACCGCAGGCGGCCATGCCACGTTGAGGCCGGCCTGGCTGCCGCTGTGGGTAAAGAATTTCGCTTCCGCCAGTTCCACCGGCCACAGGGTCAACGCGTGCGCCGTGCGGTATTCGCAGGCCGTGTTGTCGCCCTTGCCCAGCACGCTGCGCATGGCGCTGCCGCGCGGCACCAGGTAGCCCGGCTGCAGGGCTGGATTGCTCAGGTCGGGCTGCAGCTGCACCACCGCCATCGACGGCGTAGGCGCCAGGTAATGGGGATAGACCAGCTCCGACAGATGCTGGGTAAAGCGCGGAAATTCGGCGTCTATCTTCATCTGCACGCGCGCGGCCATGAAGCTGAAGCCTTCCAGCAGGCGCTCGACGTAGGGGTCGGCGCATTCAAAGCTGTCCAGCCCGAGGCGGCCGGCGATCTTGGGATAGTCCTGGGCGAACTCGCCGCCCACCTCGCGCAAGTGCTGCAGTTCCTGGCTGTAGTAGCGAAGGAAACGCGGGTTCATGCATGCCCCCTGCCGTTCAGTTCCGACAGCTGCACGGCGCCGCGCTCCAGGTCGAGCTCGGTCTTCAGGTACAAGCGCTCGGGATAGGGCTGGGCCCACAGGTCGCCTTCGATATCGAAGGTCAGGGTATTTCTTTCCACCGTGCTGGCGCGCGCCTTGACGCTGACGCTGGCGCGTATCAGGCGTGGTTCGAAATCCCAGATGGCCTGGCGTATGCCGCGCTCCAGCTGCACGATGTCTAGGCCGTTGAGCGCATGGCCGGACATGGCCGGGATGCCGTAATTGAGCACGGAATTGGCCACCTGCGGCAGCTTGGCCTCATCCAGTACCGACAGCAGATTGGTGGTGTTGAGCAGCCAGGCCAGGTCGCGCAGTACGCCGGCGCGCAGCGTGCGCAGCGACAGCACGCGCCGCTCGCGCGGCTCGCTGCTGTTGTCCGGCTCGTCGTCGCTGAGACGGTCGAGCAGGCTGGGCTGCAAGCGCTCGCGCGGGGCCAGCTCAGCCATGGGACTGCTCCTGCCGCTCCTGCTGCTGTCCATCCAGGCCGGCGCCATCCTCCGGCCCGGCGTCGAAATCGATCACGCGCACGTCCATCAGCGCATAGTCGGCGCTGTCGGTGGCAAACATGCGCTGTCCCAGGCCGGCCTCGCCCGCGCCATGGACCACCCACTCGGTGCGGCGCGCCAGCAACAGGCCGTCGTCGGCACTGGCGATGGTGCCCGGGTAGCGGGTCGGTATCAGTCCCACGGTTTGCGCGCCATTGGCCCAGGTAAAGGTGGCGGCGCTCCAGACGGTGTCGCGCAGGTCGGCCGGCGGATCGAGTTCGATGCGCCGGATGCGGCACAGCGGTATCCAGAAATAGCGGCCATTGACGATCGCTTCCAGCACCGGGCCCAGGCGCGGATCGGCGTCGGCCAGCCAGGCGAACGGCGTGCCGTCCACGCTGCCGGTCGAGGCCGGTGCGGCCTCGAAGGCCTGGGCCCGCGCCGCGGCGGCCCGCTCCGGGTCGCTCACATCGTGCTGCAGCGCGTCGATCAGCTGCGCCAGCCAGGGCTGCGGCTCGCCAAAGATCAGCGGCGCGCGCTGGCCCGCGAAAATCGCGGCGCGCAGCGCCTCGCACTGGATCGCTTCGCGATAGGTCTGCACCATGGGCAGCGCGCCGGCGTCCAGCTCTCCCACCACATTGAGCTGGGCCAGTGCGCGCGCCCAGTCGCCGCGCACGCACAGCAGCTGGAACAGGAAGATCCGCAGCTTGGCGTCGGCGGCGTTCTTGCGCACCTCGGCCTGCAGCGCGGCCAGGGCGCCGGCCAGGTTGCCATCTTGGATCAGCTGTCGGGCGGTCATTCCATGCTCCCCCGCCGGCGGGCGGTAAAAAATTCGGTATTGCGGGATGGCGCCGGCGGCAGTGCCGCCAGCGCCGCGGCTTACTTGACTTCGCCGTGGTTCTCGGCGATGTTCCAGGTGAAGGTCTTGTCACCGGCCACGGTGCCCTTCGAATCCTGCGGGGTGTAGGCGAAGCTGACCTTGCCGAAGTTCAGGGTCACGTTCTCGGTCAGGCGGTCTTCGCCGCCGCTGCCGCCGGTCGACACCGAGGTCACCATCACTTCTTCCATGGTGATGCTGATGTACTTGTTCTGGCCCTCGCCGGCCTTGCGCGCCAGCAGCACCACCTTGTCGATGTGCGAACCCTTGGCCAGCGCGTTCATCAGCGCGTTGCTGGAGCTGTCGATGTATTTGGTGAACGACAGGTCCTGGAAATTGGCCTTGCCGGCGCCGCCGCCGCCGCCGGTGTGGGTGCTGCCGGACTGGCTCATGCCCCAGCTCCAGGCCAGCACGTCGATGTCGCCCTTGGGACCCTGCACCTTGTCGCGCGACTCGCCTTTGATCGCGGCGCCCATGTTGATGAACATATCCAATGCCATTTTATTCTCCTGAGTTGCCGGTCATGGACCGGCGTTGATTGAACATTGCTGCGGCACGCGGCGCGCGCCTCAGCCTTTTGCGGATGGCAACTTCGACACCAGGCGCAGCGACACGGTCAAGCCTTCCAGCTGGTAATGCGGGCGCAGGAAGAACTTCGAGGTGTAGTAGCCGGGGTTTCCTTCAACTTCCTCCAACACCACTTCTGCCGCGGCCAACGGCTTGCGGGCCTTGGTCGATTCGCTGGAGCTGGCCGGATCTCCGTCGACGTACTGCATGATCCACTTGGTCAACCAGCGCTCCATGTCGGCGCGCTCCTTGAAGGAACCAATCTTGTCGCGCACGATGCACTTCAGGTAGTGCGCGAAGCGGCAGGTGGCGAACAGGTAGGGCAGGCGCGCGGCCAGGTTGGCGTTGGCGCTGGCGTCCGGGTCGTCGTATTCGGCCGGCTTGTGCAGCGACTGGGCGCCGATGAAGGCAGCGAAGTCGGTATTTTTCTTGTGCACCAGCGGCATGAAGCCGTTGGCCGCCAGTTCCGCCTCGCGCCGGTCCGAGATCGCGATCTCGGTCGGGCACTGCATGTCCACGCCGCCGTCGTCGGTCGGGAACGTGTGCACCGGCAAGCCTTCCACCGCGCCGCCCGACTCGATGCCGCGGATGCGCGAGCACCAGCCGTATTCCTTGAACGAACGGTTGATGTTGACCGCCATGGCGTAGGCCGCGTTGGCCCAGGTGTAGTTCTTGCTGCCGGCGGCCGAGGTGTCTTCTTCGAAATCAAAGGCCTCGACCGGGTCGGTCTTGGCGCCGTAGGGCTGGCGCGCCAGGAAGCGCGGCATGGCCAGGCCGACATAGCGCGAATCCTCGGACTCGCGGAACGAGCGCCAGGCGGCGTGCTCCGGGGTCTGGAAGATCTTGGTCAGGTCGCGCGGATTGGCCAGCTCCTGCCACGATTCCATCAGCATGACGGAGGGCGCGGCGGCGGCAATGAAGGGCGCGTGGGCGGCGGCCGCCACTTTCGCCATGCTCGACAGCAGTTCCACGTCGGGCGCGCTGTTGTCGAAGTAGTAGTCGGCCACGATGGCGCCGAACGGCTCGCCGCCGAACTGGCCGAATTCTTCCTCGTACATCTTCTTGAAAATGGGACTCTGGTCCCAGGCCGTGCCCTTGAACTTCTTGAGCGACTTGCCGAGGTCATTCTTGGAGATGTTCATGACGCGGATTTTCAGCGTCTCGTCGGTCTCGGTGTTGTTGACCAGGTGATGCAGGCCGCGCCAGGCGCCTTCCAGGGTCTGGAATTCCGGCGTGTGCAGGATCAGGTTGATCTGGTCGCTGAGCTTCTTGTCGAGCGCCGCGATCAGGCCCTCGATGGTGGCCAGCACGTCGCCCGAGACGATGTTGCTGCCGATCAGGGCTTGCTCGGCCAGCGTGCGCACGGCGTTCTCCACCGATTCCTTGGCCTTGTCCGACTGCGGCTTGAATTCCTTTTGCAACAGGCTGCCGAATTCGCTGAATTCTATGCTGCCAGCAGCCTGTTCGCTTTGTGCTTGATGTTCTGCCATCTTGTTCTCCGACCGGTCAGGTTATTCTTGTGGCTTGGGAGCCGAAGTGAGCGCCTGCATCAGCGCCGGTTCCGCCAGCAGCTTGGCGATCAGTTCCTCGGCACCGGTCTTGCCATCCATGTAGGTCAGCAGGTTGGACAGCTGGCCGCGCGCCTCCAGCAGCTGGTTCAGCGGGCCGACCTTGCGGGCGATGGCGGCCGGCGTGAAGTCGTCCATGTTTTCAAACGTCATCTCGACGCTCAAGTTACCCTCGCCAGTCAGCGTGTTGGGCACTTGCACGGCGACGCGCGGCTTCATCGCCTTGAGGCGCTCGTCGAAGTTGTCGACATCGATCTCCAGGAACTTGCGCTCCGCTACCGGAGCCAGCGGATCGGCCGGCTGGCCGGACAGGTCGGCCAGCACGCCCATGACGAAGGGCAGCTGGATTTTCTTTTCGGCGCCGTACACTTCGACGTCGTATTCGATCTGCACGCGCGGTGCGCGGTTGCGTGCTATAAACTTTTGACTGCTCTCTTTGGCCACGATCACTACCTCCAATGATTGAAAAACACGATGCCCCGCCCACTGCGCTTACGTCTGGCGCCCTGCTTTTGCTCCTGCCCCGCGGCGCGCCCGGCGTCCGGCTTCACCCTGCTGCCCCTGTCCCTTAATAGCCCTGCTCCTCCTGCGGCCCGCGCAACACATTCACCTGGTGCACCGCGTCCGGCGCGATATCCTCCATGATTTCCATGAAGCTCTTGGGCACCAGCCGCTTGGCGCGCAACAGCAGCAGCGGCAAGGGACTGGACGGCTCATGCCGTTCGTAATAGCCGATCAGCTTGTCGAGCATGCGCACCACGTCATCGCGGCTAGCGATCTCGCCACTGATGCCTGCCGCGCGACGCGGCGTGCCGCCGGCGCCATCACTGACGTAGTCGGCCTCATCGTCGCCCTCGGCGGCCGCCTCGGCCTGGGCCTGGTCCTGGTCCTGCGAGGCCAGAAAATCACGGCCGCGCTTGAGCAGGCGTATCAGCCCCTCCAGGTTCAGCGACTGCGCCCTGCCCACATGGCGCTCCAGCAGCAGTTCGATATTGGTGGCGCTTTCACAGGCGCGGGCCAGGGCGTCGCGGGCCACCGCCAGCGCCTCGGCGTTGGTATCGCGCAGGGCCAGCTCCAGCGAGGCGGTGGCAATCTTCTCGGTGCCTTCCGGCGCCGCCAGCTCGCCATTGGCGATCTCGAGAGTCCGCAAGCTCAAGGGCCCCAGCCCCGGCAGCACCACCAGGGTGGCTTCTTTCAGGTCCTTGAGCACCGTGGTGCGGTCGGTCAGGACGGCCAGCGAATTGATGCGCAGTGTGGGGTCCATACCGTCGTCGGCGTCCAGCTGCGGATGCACGCTGTCCCAGCGCTCCGCCAGCAGGCGTTCAATCAGCCTCAGGCCGTCGGCCAGTCCAGGGACCCCGTGCAGCGCCAGGCTGGCACGCAGCAAATGCAACGCCGGGCGCAGGTCGCGGCTGCGCGCCAGCAGCGCGCGCGCCGCCTTGGCGACAAGCTTCCAGTCCGGCGGCACGGCGGGCGTGATGGTGTCGCCATATTGCACTTCGGGCTTGCCCAGCACATCGACTTCGAGCGCGACAAAATCGGGGTCATATTCGAGGTCCGGGCCGCAGGGACTGGCGCTGTCAAGTTCCTGCAAGAACTCGTCTGTGTCTATCGTGCTCATATCCGCGTGCTGTTCGGTATAAACTGGTCACCAGGCATCGCCGGTGTCCGTCTCGTATTTCTTTCGCGTATTTCTTGCCAGGGCCGAGGCAGGAAAAGGGGTGTTGATGCGTGCTGCAGGCCGCTGGCGAACGCCACTATACGCCAGAAAAACTGTTGCAAACAAAAATTATATTTTTACAACAACACCCTGTATTTGATTGCAAAATATTATCGAATGTGCATATATTTGTAGTTCAGGAACGATCTAATTTCTATTCAGAAATTGCAATTCCCGCTAGTCATGATCACTCGGCTTTGATAGTCTTACTGAAACGTTTCAGGCATCCCCGCAGCATAGGGCGATCGCCGCGACTCGTCTGTAGCATGAACGTGCTACAGACGACGCGGCGGCAACCGTGAGAGCATGAATCGCTAGCGGAGGGACACAGCGTGCCACGGTAGGTGAGTGGGCGTGTCCCTGGCCGCAGACGTCCGCAGTAAGCGCCGGTGTGTTGCTATGCTGCATATATAGAGCAACTGTCGCTCCGTTCCTGGGCATACATATAAGGGTAGCAATCCTTGGAGCTACCGGAGTATCCTAGCGATATGACCGATTCCGACGACGACCGCACCGTGCTGGCCCCGGGCCACACCCTCCCCCCTCGCGCCCTCCCGGTGGCCCATTCCGAAGGCGGAGGCAATGCCCTGGCCAAAGGCACGCGCCTGGGAGAATTCGACATCACGGAAGTGCTGGGCGAAGGCGGCTTCGGCATCGTTTACCTGGCCTACGACCATACGCTGGAGCGCCACGTGGCGCTCAAGGAATACATGCCCTCGGCGTTCGCCTCGCGCTCGGCCACCATGCAGGTGTCGGTCAAGAGCGAACGCGAGGCGGACACCTTCGATGCCGGCCTGCGCAGCTTCGTCAATGAGGCGCGCATCCTGGCGCAGTTCGACCACCCGTCGCTGATCAAGGTCTACCGTTTCTGGGAAGCGCACGGCACAGCCTATATGGTCATGCCCTACTACCAGGGAGCGACGCTCAAGCAAACCCTGCTCGCCCGCAGCGCGCCGCCCGACGAAGCCTGGCTCAAGGCGCTGCTGGCGCCGCTACTCGACACCCTGTCCCTGATACACGCGCACCAGTGCTTCCACCGCGATATCGCGCCGGACAACATCATGATGCTCAACTCGGGCCGGCCGCTGCTGTTGGACTTCGGCGCCGCCAGGCGCGCCGTGGAAGGCATGCAGCAGGCCTTCACGGTGATCTTCAAGCAGAACTACGCGCCCATCGAACAGTATGCGGAGATGCCCGGCATGACCCAGGGTCCGTGGACCGATCTGTACGCGCTGGCCTCGGTGGTGCATTTCGCCATGACCGGCGCGCCGCCCCCGCCGGCAGTGGGACGCCTGGTGCAAGATCCCTACGTGCCGCTGGCCAGCCGCTATGCGGACAGTTTCAGCGCCAGCTTCCTGCGGGCGATCGACCAGGCGCTGGCGGTGAAACCGGAAGACCGCCCGCAAAGCGCGGCCGCCATGCGCGAAATGCTGGGGTTGGCGGAAGGATACACGGAGATAGCGCCGTCTGCCTCGACGGCGCCCGCGAAAGCAGCGCCGCCCGTGGCCGCTGCTCCCGCGCCAGTCCCCGCAGGCGGCAAGCGCGGCCTGCTGCTGGCTGCCGGCGCTGTGGCGCTGGCGGCCATGATAGCGGCCGGTGTTTTCCTGTCGCGGGACAAACCTGAGCCCGCACTGGCCGCAGCGCCTTCGGCCGTACCGACGCTGGCGCCGACCGTGCAGCCAGCGGCTGCCGCCCCGGCGCTTGAGCCGTTCAACCCGCTGGCAGCCTTGCAGCAAGTGCTCGACGGCGCCAGCGCGGAGCGCGGCGTGTCCGTGACCACGGATAAATCCAGGGTGCGCATCAACAAGGACAAACTGGGCTTTTCCATCCACGCCAGCCGGGCCGGCTATGTCTATGTCCAGATGGTGGGTACGGACCGCAACAATTTCTACCTGCTGTACCCCAACGCGCTGGACAAGAACAACTACATCAAGGCCGGGCAAACCCTGGTGCTGCCGGGCGCCGGCTGGCATCTGGCAGCCGGCGGCCCGGCAGGTATCGACCAGTTCGTGGCCATCGTGTCCGATACCCCGCGCACCTTCGAGGCGGCCGGACTGACGGCCGTTCCCGGTCAGCCGTTTTCGGAATTCCCCATCGCCCAAGCACAGGCACTGCAGCGGGCCTACACGGGCAGTACGCCCCTGTTTGCCGGGGCGCCGAAGTGCGCCGCCGGCGGCGAGTGCTCGCCCACCTACGGCGCGACCAAATTTTCCATCGAGGAGGTCGCGCCCTAGGCCTACGGCGCGCTTACTTGGACAGGTTCACCAGGGTAACGCGGCGGTTCTCGGCGGCGCCCGGATCGGTCTTGTTGAGCACCTCGGTGTCGCCCTTGCCGACCGGTTCCAGCCGTGCGCGGTCGATCCCGTGCGCCTTGACCAGATAATCGCGCACGGATTCAGCCCGCAGTTGCGACAGCTTCAAGTTGAGCGCTGAGGTGCCGCGCGGATCGGCGTAGCCTTCGATGCCGAACCGGAAGCTGGACAGCTTGTCCGACGCCAGGGCCGCGCCCACCGTATCGAGGATGCGCTTGGCGCCTGCCGTCAGCGCTGCCGAGTTGGTCTCGAAGGTAATCAGCAGCGAGGCGCTGGCGCGCTTGGGCGTAGCCTGCGGCTCGTCGCGCATGACCCGTATGCTGCGCGTGCGCACCGGCTCCGGGGCCGGCGTGAGCGCGTCGATCAAGGCATCCTGGGTGACTTTAGCATCAGTCATGACGGGGGTGTCCTGCGCCATGGCCGGCAGTGCGGCGGCCAGCAGGAAGGTGGAAATCAGTGTGCGCAACAGCATGGGAACCTCGTGGTGTGGATGGTCTGGATACGGGCGGGCGTATAGCGGAACTATACGGCAAGCGCCCGCTCCCGGGCCAGCGGCGGTTTAAAAATCCTGGCAACTGTTGCGTTGACCCAGGCTCAGGCAGTTGCTCAGGTTGGGACTGACTTTCACCCGCGCCCATTCCACGCCCAGCGCGTCGTCGCCGGCCAGCGCGCTGCCGGTGAAGGTGCCGGTGGCCACGCACACCCGCGGCGAACCGACATTGTTGGTGTACACATTGCTGGTCTCGAAGGTCACGTCGCGCAAGATGGTGGGACGCTCGGTTTCCAGCGCCGCCAGCGGACCGTAGCCGGGCAGCACCTGCAGGGCGCTGGCGTTGCCTGCGGCCTGGACGAAGCGGTAGTTTTGCGCGTTCAGGCCGCCGCCCTGCAGCGCGTAGCTGCCGGGTGGCGAGGCGGCCGTGGCCGTGGTGGTGAACACCAGCGTGCCGGTGGTGGCGCTGGCCAGCGTTTCGCCCAGCACAAAGCCGCTCACGCTGCCCGTGTAGGACGGTGCTGCGGCCCCGGCATATTGCTGCGCCGGGTTGGCGATGTAGGTGAGTACGGCCGGCGCCACGGTCAGGGCGCCCGGCAGCACCTGCACCAGGTAGCCGGTAGCCGAACTGAACATGCCGGTGGTGCCGTAGGTGCCCACGCCGGAAGTGCTGGTGGCCGCCGTCGTAAAGCCGCCCGACAGCGAGTTGGCCGTGGTGTCACCATTGACCAGGCCGCTGACGGCGTAGCCCAGGGCCGGATTGGCCTCGCCATACGTGCGCTGCTGCTGGCTGCCGGTCACCGTGACGGTGGGCTGGGCCCGGTAAATGAAGCCGTCGCCGGTCAGGCTGGCGGCGCAGGCGGCGCCGTAGGCGCAATGGTAGTGATTCGGCACCGCCAGCGCACTCCCCAGCCCGCCACGGGTTTCGCCCACCCAGGTGTCGGCGTACACCTGCCAGCGGGGGGGGGGGGGGGGG
>NZ_JBKFEH010000015.1:0-335133 GCF_053572355.1 Duganella kummerowiae | reverse complement strand
CCCCCCCCCCCCCCCCCCCCCCCCCCCCCCCCCCCCAGGCTGCTGCCGCTGGCGTTGCTGAAGGTGGCGCCGGTCACCAGCGTGATGTTGCCGGCGCTGCTGGACAGGTTCTGCGCCAGCGTCAGCGCCCCGCTACTGCGCACCAGGATGTCGCCGGCCACCACGCTGTTGGTGGCGGTGATGTTGGCCGCACCTGGCCGGACCGTGCTGTAGCCCTGGCCAGACAGCGCGCCTATCGTCAGCGCGCCGCGATTGACCAGGTTGACGCTGCCGTCGTTGGCCGCCGCCACGTCGAACACGGCGGCCAGGGTGGCGACCGCGTTGTCGGCGCTGGTCAGCTGGAAGGCCGAGGCCGGCTGCGAGCCGTGCAGCAGCAAACCGGCTGCCGTGATGGCGGCGTCGCTGGCCACCTTGCCGCCCGAGGACAGGGTCACCAGGCCGCTGGCCTGCAAGGGCGAGCTGATCACGATGCCACCACTGCCGGCGCCGTCGTTTTGCAAGGTCAGGTCGCCGTTCAGGCTGCCCTGGCCGGCATAGGTGATTGCGCCGCTGTGTTCACTGCTGCCGATGACCACCCGCGCCGCCGCCGCGCGGCCGATGCCGAAGTCGGACAGCGCGACCTGGAATCCGCCGCCGCTGGCGCCGACCGTGATGGGCACGGCCAGCGCTTCGGTGCCGGCGCCGGTACTGCTCACACCGCCCGGACGGAAATTGATCACGCCACCGGTCTGGATCGAGGTCGACTGGCCGGCCGCAACGGTGATCATCGCCGCGCCCCGGGTACTGTGGTTGAGTGCGCTCAGCGCCACCTTGCCCTGCATCGCGCCGCCACCTATCGCCACGCGGTCGAACAGCAGGCCGGCGCCGGAGACCGCCGACTCCCCGGCGAGATATGCATCGCCCTGCCCCAGCGCACCGGCAACGGTCGCGATGGCAGTGCCATGCATCTCGACCCCGGCGCCGGTGGTGCCGCGTCCCGCGATGCGCAAGCTGGCGCCGCCGCTGGTGGACAGGTTGGCGCCGTTCAGCAGCACCCCGGCCGGCGCGGCCTTGTCGCCCACGCCGACGATGGACAGGGTTCCGCCGGCGGTCACCACGCCGCCGATGGCGGTGCCATAGCCGCCGCTGCCGTCGGCGCCGGCCCCGGTGGCGTAGCCGGTCACCGACACCGCGCCGCTGCCCGAACTGAGGCTGGTGCCTGCCCCCAACTGGAGATGGCTGCCATAGCCGCCGTCTATGCCGGCGCCGGCCAGCACGCCGCCGCCATATCCCAGCAGCGTAATGGCGCCAGAGCTGCTGGACAGGCCGGTGCCGGCCGTGGCCAGCACGATGTCGATACCGGTGCCGCCCCGGGGAGACTGGCTGGCCGCATACATGCCGATACCGCCATAGCCAACCAGGTCGATGGCGCCGCTGGCGCTGCGGATGCTGCTGTCGGCCAGGGCCACGCCATGGCCGGCGCCGGGACGGGCATAAAAACTGCGCGCGCCGATGCCGTGGATCAGGACGCTGCCACCGGCGCCGGCGTCGCTTTGGCCGGCCCGGGTGTCGAGCAGGGCGCCGGTCAGGCGCACGCCGTCCAGGTGCTCGGCGTCACCCACGGCATAGCCCTTGACCTTGTCGCTGCCGCCATACAGGGCAATGTCGCCGCCATTGGTCAGGATGGATGAGCCGGATTTCATCACGATGGCGCCGCTGCCGGTGCCTGCCGCATCCGGCAGCGCATGGGCGTTCAGGTTGACCCCCAGGGTTCCGCCAGTGGCGCCGATGGCCACCCGCTCATCGACCACGATATCGCGCGCCGCGTTGAACGAGAGCGTGGCGGCGCCGGCCCCGGTCTTGGCGATGCTGGCGCCCACGGTGATGCCCTGCCCTTCGGCCAGGGCGTTCACCTGCACGCTGGTGGCCTGGTCCAGCACCCGGCCTATGGCTGCGGCCATGGCGGTGCCGACGCTGGATGCGCCCGCGCCCTGCAGCGTCCAGCCGCCCGCCGCGCCATGGGCCGATGCAGCATCCGCGCGCCAGCCGGACAGGTCGAACTGGCTGGCCGAGGTGGTGACGCCGCCGCCGTCGCCGCCCAGCGCCCCACCCCGGGCGCTGACGCTGCCCAGGAAACTGCCGGCGCCAGTGGCCGACAGCGTCACTTGGCCGCCATTGCCGCTGCCGCTGGCATCGGCCTTGATCGCGGCCATGGCGTCCATGGCGATGGTGGCGGCGGCAGCCGCCACCGTCCCGCCGCCGGCGTCGCCGCGCACGTCGATGCTGGAGGTCTTGTCCAGGCTGACCTGTCCTGCGCTGAGCGAGACCGCGCCGCCCTGCAGCCCGGCGCCAGTGCCGGAAGCGTCCAAGGCGCCGCCGGCCGTGACCACGCCGGCGCCGGCGTCCAGTACCAGCTTGCCGTTGCGCTCGACCAGCGAGCGGGCCCGCAGTGTCCCGCTTTGCACCAGCGCGGCGCCCACGCCGGCGGCCGAGCGCGCGCTCATGATCACCTGTCCGCCATCGGCCAGTACGGCGCCGCCGTTGCTGACCAGGGTCGCGAAGGTGGCGGCGTCCACCACCACGCGGGTCAGGCCGTCGCCGCTGAAGTCCAGCGAGACGCCGTTGCCGGCCGCCAGCGCCACCGTACCCAGGCGTGCGGTGACGGTGCCCGTGTTGCTCACCGTCGCCCCCAGCAGGGCGATGGTGCCGCCGCCGTTTGCCGTTCCGGTGGCCGTCAGGCTACCCGCATTGCTGATGGCCGCCGTGCTGGCACCCTTACTGAAGTGGAAAATACCGTCCCCGTTGGCGGCCCTGTTGAATTCGGCGTCGTCGATTGCCAGGGTGGATGCGACCAGGCTGCCGACGTTGACCGAGGCGCCGGCGCCAAACAGCACACCGTTGGGATTGACCAGGAATACCTTGCCATTCGAGCTGAGCGTGCCGAAGATTTCGCTGGGCGCGGCGTTGGCGCCACTGCCCGCGGCGACCCGGTTCAGGCTCACGCTGCTGGCCTGCGGCTGGTTGATTTGCACCGATGCGGCGCTGCCGATGGAAAAGCTGGTCCAGTTGTTGATACCGGTCTGCGTGCTTTGCGTAATCACCAGGGTGGGATTGGTCCCGCCGGTCTGCGCGATCTGGGTGCCGGTGCTGGCGCCGCCGGCGGCCAGCACCGGAAAGGCACCTGGCGCCAGCACGGCCGGCGGCGCCGCCAGGGCCAGCGCCACGGCGGTGGCCAAGGGCTTGCGCAGGCGCCGGGCAGGAAGGCGGCGGACGGACTTGGCAAAAAAATCGTGGTTCATATCGGTTTCCTGTTGGCCTTGCAGCGCGCCCGGGCGCGCCATCCCATCGCTGTTTTAAAACGCCTTGACCAGTTGCCCGAACACGCGCGCCCCGTGTTCGCGGCCGCTCTCCGGCGTACCGGACTGCAGCGTCGGCCAGGCCACGCTGGCGCGCAGCGTGACGCCGGTGGCGACCACCCTGAACAGGCCCAGCCCCGGCCCCCCCAGGGTAAGCCGGTTGGCCTCGCCTGCGGCCGGGGCGTGATTGACGCGTACCCGGCCGATGTCATAGAAAGCGCTGAAAGTGGTGCTGCCCGACACGCTCCAGCGCAGTTCGGCATTGAGCAGCGTCGAATGGTCGCCGATGCCGCCCGAAGACGAAAACGCCCTGACCGCACGGGCGCCGCCGGTAGCGATCTTGTCCGCACTGTCGAGATTGCGGTTAGCCCATTGCCCGGCCACGGCCAGGTAGGCGCTCAGCGCGCGGCTCACGTATTGCAGGCGCGACGCCTGGTAGGTCAACCGCACATAGCTGCCATTGGTATGGCGGCCGGCCGGGCCCTGGTCGAGCGCGCGCTCCTGGGGCGAACGGATGTCCAGGTGGCCCCGGTACAGGTCGAATCCGCCGCTGACGTAGCCGCCGCCCCAATACTGGTCACGCCGCTCATACACCATGCCCAGGTCGAGGTTGGCCAGATACTTGGTGGATGCCGTGCCCACCGCGTCGATGTGGTCGTCCAGGCGCTTGTACTCCAGGCTCAGCTTGCCGAACAGGTTCTGCATGCGCGAGCGCAGCAGCGGATAAGTGGCCGCCAGTTCCAGCACGTCCGCACTGCCGTGCGCGTCGAGGGCGTCGAAATCGGCGCCCAGCTGATACTGGATACGGCCCAGGGCGGCGCTGGCCCGCAACCCGCCCGGCCCCAGCGGCAGCTCATACGCCAGGCGGCCGAACAGCAGGCCCTTGCCTAAGGAATTGAGCAGGCGCAGGTCGAGATTGTCGCCTATGCCCAACGGACTGTTGTAGCGGGCCAGCAAGCCGGCGCGGTAGCGGCCAGTGCTGGCCGTGCCCTGGTTGTCGAGGTCGGCGGTAATGGTGCTGCGCGGCGCTGGCTTCACTTCGATCACCAGGTCGAAGGTGCCGGGTGCGTCGCCCGCCTCCAGCGCCGCCTGGGTGGCCATGCCGGGGGTATCGGACAGGATCAGCATAACCCGTTCCAGTTCCTGCTGGGTCAGCGGGCGGTCCGTGGGCAGCTGTGCGGCGATGGCCGCGATGCGCGACTCGGCCACCGGCGCATCATCGATGTGCTCGATGCGGACCCGGGCCAGGCGCCCTTCCAGCACCGATATCTCGACCTTGCCGCCCTCGATTTCCTGGGCCGGGACGAAGGCCTCGGAGAACAGGTAGCCGGCCGCGCGGTAATGCGCCGAGACGCGCTCGGCCAGGCCGGCCAGTTCGGCGAAGCTGACCCGTTGACCCAGCTTGTCCGCCACCAGCTGCTGCAGGACGGCGTCGGCAAACACGGTGTTGCCCCGGAAGGCGATGGCGGTCAAGGTGAAAGTGGGCTGGGCAGCCGCCGGCGTGGCAGTCCGGGCAGCCTGGGATGCGGCGCTGGCGGCCGGCATGGCCAGCGCCGGGTCCGGACCCGGGACAGCGGGCTGGCGGGCCGCCGCCTCGGACTCGCGCAGCGCGCGGCCGGCGTCAAGCACCTGGGCCTGGGCGGCCTGGCCGCACACCAGCAGCAGGCCGGCTTGCGCGCACAGGGGACGCAGCAGATTTTTCATCTTGACAGCCTTCATGAACAGGGTAAAGCAGTCATCCCGCGGCGTCGGCCGGCGGGGTCAGATCGAAGCGCGGCTGCGCAGGCGCATGCGCCAATCGCCCACCAGGTCGAACGCGGCCCAGAAATACGGATCGCGGTATTTCGCGTTGCCCAGCACGGCCAGCTGGGCGCGCTGCATGGCCGCCGCCGACGGTTGCCCCTGCGCCAGGCTGCGGTACAGGGTGGTCATCAGCAGCTCGGTGGAGTTGTCCTCCACCGGCCACAGCGACACCAGCAGGCCGGCCGCGCCGGCGCTGAGGAAGGAGCGCGTGAAACCGAGGATTTCGTCGCCGCGCGCCACCCGCCCCAGGCCGCTCTCGCAGGCGCTCAGGGTGATCAGGGACACATTGCCCATGTTGATGCCATAGATTTCACGGGCTTCCAGAAAGCCCGGGTCGGCGCCTTCCGGGGCGAACAGGATGCGCGACTGCAGCGGGTCGACCAGATCGACCTCGGCATGTGCGGCAACGTGCAGGATACCGGCCTGGGCCACGCTGGCGCGGAAGCGGGACTTGGTGGCGGCAGACTGGATGAACACTTGGGAACCGGTAAACAGGGCGCCGATCTGCTCCACTTCACGCTCGGCGCCGGGCAAGGCCAGGCGGGCATCGGTGCCGGGATTGCCGAACGCCACCAACGGCGCCTCCTGGTCCACGCTGCGCCGTGCCAGCTGCACCGCCACCCCGGCCGATGGCGCAAAGGCCAGGGCATGCCGCTCGATCAGGTAGGAGGCGCCGTCATGCAGGGCCTGGAACGGCATGTAGTGCAGGGCGTCGTGCGGCACGATCAGCAACTGCTCGCCGGCCGCGATGTCGAGCGGCGCCAGCAGCAGCGTATACAGGCGGCGGCCCAGCTCGCGCGCGGCCGGCTTGCGCTCCAGGATGGCCTGGCGGAACGCCGCGATATCGGCCGCCAGTTCCTTGCGCGACCGGCCGATGCGATAGCCCTGCATGCCAGAGGGCCGCACCACCCAGGCGATGAGCTGGTCGTCCAGGGTATGAAATTCGACGATCGCCTCGCCCTCGCGCAGGGCGGCGCGCACGGTGGCGGGAGTGACCCGGCCGCTGTCGCCGCCGACGCCGCTGCGCTTGACGGCGGCGCGGTCTCGCACCAGGTCGAGCAGCGCGCGCGAGCGGCTTTGTTCACTCAGGGCGAACGCCCCATCGGCGTCGCCGGCGCCCATGGACAGCGCGATGGCGCGGTCGAAAATCTGCTGGACGTCGCCGAACAGACCGGACTTGAACTCTTCGCTGCGAAAGCGCTCACGGATGGTTTCCGACGTGCGCACCGCGTCCATATACGCCTGGCGCGCGCCGGGCGCGTCGTTCATCAAGGCCAGTGTGCGGCCCATGCCTTCCTGCCCCCACAGGCGGTGGTAAGCGGCGTCCGATCCGCTGGCGCTGCGCACCACGTCGGCAAATGCACGCAGCGCCTCCGGATAATTGCCTTCGGCCAGGTTCAAATTTCCCAGGCTGCGCTTGTACGCCATCGCCAGCGCCGGCTCCGGCTGGCCGAGCTGCTGGTACAGGGCGCGCGCCTGGGCCAGCTGCCCATGTTTCAAATAGGCATTCGCAAGGGAAATTTTCACCAGCGGACGAAACTTGTCGCTGGCGGCCGTGTCCGCTTGCTGATAAAAGGCGATGGCCGTGTCGTACTGGCCACGGCGGGCGGCGACATCGCCCAGGGTCTTCAAGGCGGGGCCGGCAATGGCGGGCTGATGCTCGCCGCCGCTGGCGATGGCATCGCGCGCATACTGTTCCGCATGCTCCAGGTCGCCCGCATAGCTGTAGGAGATGGCCAGGTCGCGTTTGGCGGAGGCCACCAGGCTGTGGTCGCCCTGCTGCAAGCCTATGACGATGGCCTTGGCCGCCGCCTGGATGCTGAGCCGGAACTCGCCGCGCTCGGCCAGCGCGACCGACTGGCCGCAGTACTGGAATCCTTCCAGCTTGACCCGGTCACGCTGGTAGAGCAGTCGCCCCTCATCGGTCAGCGTCTTCAGGGTTTCGGCATCCTGCAGCCGGGAACGGCTGCCGCCAGCCGCGGAGCTGTCGGCGGCCGCCAGCGGCCCATGGGCGGCCGCGCTGACGGCGACCAGGCATACCAGCATCAGACGGGAGAAGACGCGTTGAGGACGACGGCGCATGGCAGTACCAATCAATATGGCGGGGGAAAAACGCGCGCGTCGGGAGCTGGGTGCCGAGCGACACTGTGCGTTGGCCTCGACCAAGGCGGCGCCACCCTGCACCATCGTGGGGCAATACCGGTTGGCTTGGAAGCCTTGTCAGAACGTCACGATTATATACTGTGCAGCTATGCCTGTACGAGCTGCGGAATTATCTTTTAAGAAAATGTCGTGAAATCTCCACGCCAGCGCCAGCGGCCGCCAGCGCGCCTGTCAGTGCTGAACACCTCCCCGCTTAGGGCGGGGGCCAGCGTTGGCAGACGGCCAGGTGTTTAACCGCGCCGGCGCCTTGCAATGGCGCCAGCCAGGCCCAGGCCAGCGAGCAACATGGCATAGGTATCCGGCTCGGGGACGGCACTGATCGAGATGTTGTCGATAACGGATTGGCTGTTTCCAGTCCCGTCCGAAATGACTATCCTGGTCACATTTGTCCAATTGAAGGTGGCCAAGGTGGCTGCCGCCGTGGTCGAATAGATGTCTGCCGAATACAGCAAGGTCGATCCGTTGTAGCCGCTTACATGCGTGACGCCATCGTACCAAGCCCGGGCGACATAAAAGGAATCGAGCGTGAAGGCAGTTGCACTGGAGAACGAAGCAGGCTGCGCTCCCCAGTTGACGCCGACATTCGAGCCGCTGACGAGACCGGCTTCGTAGCCGCTGCCCGCAAAGTCGGCTGCCGTCACGGCGGCGAAATTCTCCCATATCAGGCCGGCGTAGCTGGCCGATATGACTTCCCCGTTCTGCTTGGGGCTCAACTCGTCGAAGGTAACCGTGCCCGCCGCCGCCTGGAATGATGCCGCAGCCATTAGCAATGCTGCGACTAGCTTTTTAATTTTCATTGGATCCCCGTCAAGTTGATGTACCAAGCTCGTGGACTTGGTTCGCCACGATATCATAATTATAATCAACTTTCATCTTCAAATTTCTTGTAGTCATATAAATCAGACCCAGGGCATCCTGGAAGTGGCGCGCATGGTCACCGAGCAGGGGCTGAGTGTGAAGCATGTCAGCGTAAGCATGGGGATCGGTCCGACCGCGATCCGGAGCCGGCCGGTACAGCACCCGCCAGTCCGGCTTGTAACCGCCCTGGCGGCGCAAGTTCGTTCACACCACAGGCAGCAAGCACTACCCCCGACATCGCTGGAACACGGCGCACGTTGACGCACGTATCAAAACAAAAAAACCGCTGCCCAGAATGGGAACAGCGGTTTTTCTGATGTCCGTCAAGCTTACTGGACGATGTCCTGGCGGAGAGGGTGGGATTCGAACCCACGGATGGGTTGCCCCATCGCTTGATTTCGAGTCAAGTACATTCGACCACTCTGCCACCTCTCCTGGTGACGCATTTACTACTTTTTCCGCAACAACGTAATGTGGCGGAGAGGGTGGGATTCGAACCCACGGATGGGTTGCCCCATCGCTTGATTTCGAGTCAAGTACATTCGACCACTCTGCCACCTCTCCGTTTTCCCACCTGCTGCTGCGAGAAGGCAAGATTATAGCAGGCCATCCCGAAAATGGAAGGACAATTTACACCGGCTTCAAATGGGTCTGCCCGCCCATGTAGGGACGCAGCACTTCCGGAATCTCGACGCTGCCATCGGCCTGCTGGTAGTTCTCCAGCACCGCCACCAGGGTGCGGCCCACGGCCAGGCCGGAACCGTTCAGGGTGTGCAGCAGTTCGGGCTTGCCTTGGGCGTTGCGGAAACGCGCCTGCATGCGGCGCGCCTGGAACGCTTCGCAGTTCGACAGCGAGGAAATCTCGCGGTAGGTGTTCTGCGCCGGCAGCCATACTTCCAGGTCATAGGTCTTGGTGGCGCCGAAGCCCATGTCGCCGGTGCACAGCGACATCACGCGGTACGGCAGGCCCAGGCGCTGCAAAATGGTCTCGGCGTGGCCCACCATCTGGTCCAGCGCGGCGTAGGAAGTGTCGGGATGCACCACCTGCACCATCTCGACCTTGTCGAACTGGTGCTGGCGTATCATGCCGCGCGTGTCGCGGCCGTAGCTGCCCGCTTCCGAGCGGAAGCACGGGGTATGGGCCGTCATTTTCAGGGGCAGGGTCTCGGCCGCCACGATCTCGTCGCGCACGATGTTGGTCAGCGAGACTTCCGAGGTCGGGATCAGGTAGAAGGTCTCGCCTTCGCCTTCGGCGCCGCCCTTCTTCACCGAGAACAAGTCGGCCTCGAACTTGGGCAGCTGGCCGGTGCCGTACAGCGAGTCGGCGTTGACCATGTAGGGGGTGTAGCATTCGGTGTAGCCGTGCTCGTCGGTATGGGTGTTCAGCATGAACTGCGCGATGGCGCGGTGCAGGCGTGCGATGCCGCCTTTCATGACCGAGAAGCGCGAGCCGGTCAGCTTGGTCGCGGTGTCGAAGTCCAGCCCCAGCGGACCGCCCACGTCGACATGGTCCTTGATCTCGAAATCGAAGCTGCGCGGGGCGCCGACCTTGCGCACTTCCACGTTGCCGCTCTCGTCGTTGCCCACCGGGACCGATTCATGCGGCAGGTTGGGGATGCTCTGCATGAACTCGGCCAGCTTGGCCTGCACGGCGGCCAGCGCCACTTCGTTGGCCTTGAGCTCGTCGCCCAGTCCGGCCACTTCCGCCATCACGGCCGAGGTGTCCTCTCCTTTGCCCTTCAGCATGCCGATCTGCTTGGACAGCGTATTGCGCTTGCCCTGCAATTCCTCGGTGCGCGTCTGGATCGCTTTGCGTTCCGCTTCCAGGGCGTTGAAACCGTCCACGTCCAGCTGGAACTTGCGGGTCGCCAGGCGCGCGGCGACGGTGGCGATGTCTTTACGGAGAAGTTGGATATCTATCATGGGAAACAAAAGCCGTTTATAACGAAAACGTCAATTGTACCAAGACGCAGCCGCTTACTCCTCAGTTTTCACGGGTGCAGCAATGTGACGCGACGGCTCAGATCAGGGCGGCTTTCTCGGCGGCGGACAGGCGCTTGGCGCTGACCACGACCACGGGCATCTTGCTGTCGGCCTGGGCGGCCAGCACCGGGGCGCGGGCGGCGACCTGGATCGCAGGTTCGTGGGCGGTGGCAAAGGCCGAAGCGGTGGCCAGCACGGCGGCGGCGACAAAGATGGCTTCCATGTGTTTGGTGATGTTCATTTTCAGCTCCTTGAGGTATCTGGTTGATCGGGCGTTGCGGTATGGTTGTACTGTACCTAAAGGGCGTATGGGTCGCCATCAGGATGCGACGGAGTGCAGGAAAGCGGGCCTGGAATGCAAAAAAACGGCGCCAAAAGCTGGGCGCAGATGGCGTCCGACATGCGGCCGATGCGCTGCGCCAGCGCGCGCCGCATCTTGCGCACCTGGTTCTCGTAGGCGCTGCCCTGCAGGAAATCGGCCAGCACGGCCTGGAAGAAGTGGCTGGTGGCGCCGCTGGACACCATCTTGAGCACTGCCGCCTCCTGGGCGTAGCGCCCGGCCACCACGTAGCCTACCCGCGCGGCAGGGCTGACCGCCTTGTAAAAGGACGAGCACAGCATGACATGGCCGCTGCTGTCGTAAGCCTTGAGCGGCCACGGACGCTGGGCCGCGAAGCACAGGTCGCCATACACATCGTCCTCGATCAGCGGCACGCCATGGCGCGCCACCAGCCGCGCCAGGCGCTGCTTGTTCGCTTCCGGCATCACGCAGCCGAGCGGGTTGTTCGCGTTCGGCACCAGCAGGATGGCTTGCGCCAGGCCGGCGTTCAGGGCCAGTTCCAGGGCGTCGATCGATGGCCCCGACTGCGGATGGGTGGGGATTTTCAGCGCCTTCATGTCCAGGCTTTCGATCAGCTGCAGCAGCACGAAATAAGTGGCTGATTCGATCGCGATGGTATCGCCCGGCCTGGCCACGGCGCGCAGGCGCAGGCTGATGGCTTCGGTGCAGGAACCCGTCACCACCACTTCGGCAGGATCGATCTGGCCCCAATCCAGGGCGCGGCGGCCGATCTGGCGCACGAATTCCGGTACATTGGTCTCGTAGCAGCTGACCCGGGTCAGCAAGCCGGGATCGCGGCGCGCGGTGGCGGCCACGGTTTTCTGCATGCGCTTGACGGGCAGCAGTTCGTCCGGCGGCCAGGCCGAGCCCAGCTGCATGACGCCGGGCGTCTCGTTGGCCTTCAGCACCCGCATCAGCAGGTTGTTGATGCCGACATAGGCCGCTTCCCTGAGCGGGCCGTGTTCGTCGGCCACAGTGGCGGTACGGGCGCGGTGGCGCACGTAGTAGCCGGCCTGGGGCCGGGCGTCGACCAGGCCCCGGTCTTCCATCAGGCGCAGGGCCTGCAGCACGGTGCTGACCGACAGCCGCTTCTGCTGCGCCAGGTGGCGGATGGAGGGCAGCCGGTCGCCGGGCGCGAACACGCGGCTGCTGATCAGGCCGCCCAGTTCGTTGTGCGGCTGGAGCGCGCGGCGGGGCGGCGTATCGAGTGTCTGTCGGGCACGGCGTGGATCACGGCCTATGGCTTGCGCACCGACATCATGCTGCGCGCCGGCCAGAGCTTCGAAGTGCCCAACAATGGCCTGACCCTGGTCGAGGCGGTGGGCAGCGGCAGCGCCACCATCCGCCACTGCCGCCAGGGCTGAGCCCCGCGCCGCCGCTTCATCGCCGCAGCTCGGCCGCCAGCACCGCCTTCAGGATGGCTTCCGAGCGGCGCTGGCCATAGCCCTTGCCATAGGCGCTGGAGGTGACCGCCACCACCAGCCGGCGCGACGGGATCACATACAGCTTGTTGCCCCCATTTCCGGAGGCGAAGGAAACCTCCACCTTGCGGCCATCGATCTCATGCGTCTTGAAATACCAGAAATAGCCGTAGCCGTCGGCATAGCGGTCCACGTCGGCGATGGCCACGCGCGGCGCCAGTGCGGCCCGCAGCCAGGCGGCGCTGATGACGCGCCGGCCTTGGTACACGCCGCCATCCAGCACCATCTGCCCGATGCGCGCCAGGTCGCGCGCCGCCAGCGAGAGGTTGCCCTGCCCCTTGGGATGGCCGGCCACGTCGCGTCCCCAATGCCAGCGCTGTATGTCCAGCGGTGCGAACAGGGCTTCCCGCGCAAAGGCTTCCAGGTCCTGGCCGCTGGCCTGCTCGATCACGATACCGGTGAGGTAGCTGGCCAGGGAGTTGTAGCGGTAGCGTGTGCCCGGCGCCGTCTCGCGCGGGATGGTCAGGGTGTAGGCCAGCGGATCGGCCGCCTCGTCGAGGAAATCTTCATTGCCCGGCGACTTGGGATCTTCGTCAAAGGCAGCCAGGCCGGAGCGCATGGTGAGCAAATCGGCCAGCACGACGCCACCCACGGCGCTGCCCTGCGACTGCGGCCAATAGCGCTGCACAGTGTCGTCCACGCCGGCGACCAGGCCGCGATCGATGGCGGCGCCGGCCAGCAGCGCCGTGATGCTCTTGCCGGCCGAGCGGATGTCGTGCAGGGTATCGGCTGTCTCGCCGTTGTAATAACGTTCGGCCGCCAGGCGGCCTGAGCGCAGGATGACCACGGCGCGCAGGTCCGGATGCTCATCCCGGTCCCAGCTTTGCAGCACACGCTCCAGCCCGTCATCCTGGGCCTGCACCGGTAGCGCCGCCAGCAACATGGCCATGCCGGCCGCCATGCAGGCGCGCATCCAGCCGGGCATGCAGACCAGCACGGCGGATAGGCGCCAGCCAGTCAGCGGACCGGGCAAGCCGGGCGGAACCGGGCGGCGCCGCATCATGGGGGCTCAGGCCGCCGCCGCGCCGTCGCCATCGCCCGCGTCGGCCTCCGCCGGGGCGTCCAGCCAGTCCAGCACGGCCTGGTTGAACTTGTCCGGCTGGCGCACCATGGGCCAGTGGTCGGTGTCGAAGGCGATCACCTTGCACCCGGGCCGGGTCGCCAGGGTTTCGGCCCAGGGCTCGGAATGGAACATGAAGGGCTTGCGCCTGCCGTAGATGAATAGCACCGGGCACTGCGGCACGAAAGCCAGCAGGCCGTGGTAGGAGCCGGCCGCGCCAGCCGTGGCGATGTAATACGGATAGTTCATGCCCGAGTGGATGTAGCGCCGCTTGGCAGGGGCCTTGGCAGCGCCGGCCATCCATTTGGTCATCATGTCGCCCACCGGGCCGCCCATGCTCCAGGCCAGCGCCAGGAAGCTCTGGTAGCCGTTGTACTTGATGCTCTGCGACAGGCTGCGCGAACGCTGCACGGCCTTGGAAGTGGCGTCGCCCACGTCCACCGCGATGATGCACGACACCAGCGCCTTCTGGCGCATGTAGAACTCGTAGCCGAAAATGCAGCCCCAGTCGTGCAGCATCAGGATCACCTTGCCGTTGGGGCTGACCTGCTTGACCACGTGCAGGAACACGCGCATGGTGGCGTCCAGCGAGTAGGAGCGGCGCTTCTTGGTGATGTCGAATCCGGGCAGGGTGAAACGCACGCAGCGGTAGCGGTGCTTGAGTTCCTCGACCTGGGCGTCCCACAGCCGGTGCGTATCCGGCCAGCCGTGCACCATGACGATGGTTTCGGCGCCCTCGCCTTCGATGTAGACGTCGATCTCGCCGACCTGGACGATCTGCTGCATGCCACTCCCCTGCTGTAGACTAGCGGGGCCACGAACCCCGCAAAGTTCCTATCTTAACAACAGTCAGTCCGGTAGGCCAGCTCAGCCGGCATCGCCGCCCGGCGGCGGCGGCGCGGCCTGCTCGGCGCGGTGCGCCGCGATCGAGGCCCGCACGAAGGGCGACAGGTCGCTGCCGCCCTCGTGGTCGATGTAGGCATACAACTCATTGCGCATGATGGGCGCCCAATAGCGCTTCAGGTGCTGGGCCGCCTCCACCGAGGCTTGCTCGCGGTCCGGGAAGGTCTCGTAGAAGGCCCCGATCTGGTTGGCCATGGTGACTAGGTTGGCGACATTCATCTTGCCTCTCCTGGCTGTGGATAGATGTCTGCCTATTCTGCATCATTCTTCAGAACTTGGGCGCATTGATCGGCCGCTCGGGTTCGCTGCCAGCCGTGATCATCTTCTGGTGGGCCGGGTTCTTGGCAATCAGCTCTCCCATCCTGGCCGCCACCTCGGGCATGCCGCTGACGTTGGCGATGCGCATTTCGATGCGGTCCGCATACAGCTGGTAGCCGTCGGAGTAGATCAGCAGGTTGACCACGGTGCCGCAGCTTTTCCACATGGGCTGATGGTTGGGCGAGCGGGTCAGCTCGGCCGGCTTGAACAGCTCGTCGGTATAGCGCAGCATCTCGCCCCGGCATTGCGGATAGGGGGTGATGCCGGGATTGGTGGTGTACACGCCGCCGGCCTGCTGGTACTGGGTGCCGATCAGCATCAGCCCGGGCTGCATGCGGTCCGACCACAGCACCTCGGCCGTTTCCGTATTGGTGCCCGGCGCCTGGAACACGGGGTCGCCGTATTTTTGCGTCAGCGACTTGACGATATCGTTCATGAACTGCTTGCGCTTCCTGAACACGATGGTGCGGCTGGCGCCGGCCAGGCTGCCGTCCGGCAGGTAGTTCAGGTGCAGGTAATCGCCGGTGATGACGGCGCCGTCGGGGTTTTGCTCCAGCACGATCTCGTACATGGCGTCGTAATAGATATGCAGATTGCCAGCCGACACCTCGCGCTTGGTGGTGCTCACCTTCATCTTGGGATACTGCTTCTTGAGCAAGGCGATGGCTTGCTCGGGGCTGGTCTGGAAGCCGATGCCCAGGATGTCGGCATTGGTCACGCGTGGCGATTGGGCGTGGGCGGCGCCCATGGCCAGGCACAGTGCGGCCGCGCTCAGCAGGGTTTTCATGGTGGGACTCCGTTCAGCTTTTCAGGGGAATGCCACCCTGGGCCGCCAGCTTGGGCTGGACCTGCAGGATGTGCTGGAATTCGTTGCGGAACAAGGCGTACAGGTAAGCCCAGAACGCCAGCAGGGCCAGCATGCCGGCCACGCCGCCCTGCAGCCCGCCAAACAGCATGGCGCCGACGCCCAGCGCCAAGAGGCCGACCATGATCACAGTGGTCTTGCTGCGCGACCAGTAATACAGCTTGCCGTCGCCCAGCCGCACGCCGACAATGGACTTGCCAGCCAGGTACAGGGTCACCTCGCTGCCCAGGCCGCGGGTCATGAAGTCCTCCAGGCTGCGGGCCGTGGTCATCTTCTGCAGCACCCTGCCGCCGATCTCGATGGTGTCGAACTTGACGAAGGACTTGCCGATGGCGTTGCGTATCACGACGCCGCTGCCCAGCATGCCCAGGATGCCCGTAATCTCCTGCATAAAATAATTCCTTTCATAAACGTTATGAAAGGATTAAACCATTCCGGCAACGAAGGCTCCATAGAACAGATGTCCTATGCGCATATCCTATGGTTCGAGGGCCTTGAGCAGGGAGCTCTTGCTGTTCACTCCCAGCTTCTGGTAGATAGCGTGCAGCTGGTTGCGCACCGTGGCGGGCGAGACGCCCAGCTGGCGCGCCGCTTCCTTGTAAGTGCCGAATTCGACGATTTTCTCCACCACGCGCAGCTCGGCCGCCGTCAGCTTGCGGCCCGGCTCCCTGCCCTGCACGCCTATCATCAACAGCCCGCCCTGGCGCCGCAGGGCCAGGATGACGTGGCGGCCCACATAGCGCTGCCCGCTGTCCGCCGCCAGGCCGGCCAGGATCTCGGGCGGCAGCTGGTGCGACAGCCAGTCCGGATATTCGCGCCGCAGCAGCAGGATGGCGCTGTCGTCCAGGTGGTGTATCCAGCCGTTGGGCTCGGCCACGATGAAGCCGGCCTGGGAAGCGCCAGCCGTCAGCGGGCTGGCCGCCAGCTTGCGGTTGATGGAGATAGCCTGCAGCGCGTGCGGCACCAGCAGGTCGGCCATGGCCAGGTCGGCGGCAGTGAAGACATCCCGCGCCCTGGCCCGCCACAGCGAGAAACTGGAAATGCTCTTGCCGGATTGGCGGGTGATGAAGGCAAACGCGTTGAGCGACTGGGTGCGGCGCGCGTACTCGCGCACACCGTCGTCGTCGACCGCCAGGCTGGACAGGGCGTGCGCGCGGCCCGGCCCGGCCATGGCCTGGCGCAGCAGCGGGTCGCGGGTAGAGAAGCCACCATCGACGGTAAAGCTCTCTGCCCCCATCAGTTCGGCGCGGATGGCGGCCTTGTCCGGGACCACGTTAAAGACGCTGTGTCCGGTCATCACGGTACGCCCCTGCTCGTTCACGTGCAGCAGCAGCAGGCCGCCGGAATCGAAGGCCACCCTCTCGCGCATGCCGCGCATCATGGCATCGGCGAACTCCGGCACCGGCGCTGCCTGGGCATCGCGGTACAGGTCGAGGATGAAATGGCTGAGGCGCTGATCCATGCCGGCTTATTTCTTCCCCGCTTCCTCATCCCACTGGCGCAGGGTGGCCAGCTTCTCGGCGATCTTGATTTCCAGGCCGCGCGGCACCGGCTGGTACCAGCCCGGCTCGCGCATGCCGTCCGGCAGATAGGTTTCGCCGGCCGCGTAGGCATTCGGCTCGTCGTGGGCGTAGCGGTACTCGTGGCCATAGCCGAGCTCCTTCATCAGCTTGGTCGGCGCGTTGCGCAGATGCACCGGCACCTCGCGCGACTTATCCTTCTTCACGAAAGCCATGGCCTGGTTGTAGGCGTTGTAGCCGGCGTTGGACTTGGCCGCCACCGCCAGGTAGACCACGGCCTGGCCCAGGGCCAGCTCGCCTTCCGGCGAACCGAGGCGCTCGAAGGTGGCGGCGGCGTCGTTGGCCAGCTGGATGGCGCGCGGATCGGCCAGGCCGATGTCTTCCCAGGCCATGCGCACGATGCGGCGCGACAAATAGCGCGCGTCGGCGCCGCCGTCCAGCATGCGGCACAACCAGTACAGGGCCGCGTCCGGATGCGAGCCGCGCACCGACTTGTGCAGGGCCGAGATCTGGTCGTAGAAATTGTCGCCGCCCTTGTCGAAGCGGCGCGCATTCAGCGTCAGCGCGTTCTGGATGAATTCCGGCGTGACGTGGGCCGTGCGGGCCGCGTTGGCGGCGGTGCTGGTCTGCTCCAGCAAATTGAGCAGGCGGCGCGCATCGCCGTCGGCATAGCCCACCAGCGTATCGATGGCGGCCTGGTCGAATTCCAGGTGCGACAGCGCCTTGTCGCGGGCCTTGGCCACCAGCTGGCGCAGCTCGTCCTCGTTGAGCGATTGCAGCACATAGACCTGGGCCCGCGACAGCAGCGCGGAATTGACCTCGAACGAGGGATTCTCGGTGGTGGCGCCAATCAGGGTCACCAGGCCGGATTCCGCATACGGCAGCAAGGCATCCTGCTGCGACTTGTTGAAGCGGTGGATCTCGTCCACGAACAAGATCGTGTGCTTGCCCTGCTGCAGGTTGTGCTCGGCCTGCTCCATGGCGGCGCGGATATCCTTCACGCCCGAAAACACGGCGGACAATGCGATGAACTCGCAATCGAAGGCGCGCGCGGTCAGGCGCGCCAGCGTGGTCTTGCCGACCCCGGGCGGCCCCCACAAGATCATGGAATGCGGCTGCCCCGACTCGAAGGCCAGGCGCAGCGGCCGGCCCGGCCCCAGCAGATGGCTTTGGCCTATCACCTCGTCCAGGGTCTTGGGACGCAGGGCCTCGGCCAGCGGCTGGCGCGGATCAGTTGAAAATAAGTCTGCCATGGTGTCATGCCGCCCGGGACCGGCGCGGCGCGCTAAAGCCCGATGATTGCTTAATTGTTGAAGACGTCGGCGCCCTTGGGCATGACGAATTTGAAACTGGCGGCGTTCAGGGCCGGGTTCTTCTGGATGTTCTTGAACGACAGCACCGACAGCTGGCCGAAGGTATCCTTCAGCTCCATGGCTTCGGGCAGGCCGTTGCGCAGGCCGATGGTGATTTGCTCGAAGCTGCTGTCCTTGGCCTTGGGCACGGCTTTCAGCCATTCCAGGCCATCCTTGCTGCCGGCTTCGGACAGGGTGAAGTTCTTGTCCAGGTCGTTGCTGCCGAACAGGATGGCGGCCGGCGAGGAACCCAGGGCGTCGCCCAGCTTCTTGACCGTCACCTGGTTCAAGTCCTTGTCGTAGATATACAGCTGATCGCCGTCGGCCTGCAGCACCTGTTCATAGGGTTTCACGTAGTTCCAGATGAACTTGCCGGGGCGGGCAAAGGTGAAGTTGCCGCTGGACGTGACGCCGGGCTTGGCGTTGGCGCCGGACTTGACCTGGCGCTGGGTGAATTCGCCCTTGGCGGCCTTGGTGCTGCCGACGAAATCCTTGAACTGTTCCAGGGCGCCGGCCTGTACGGCGCTGGCGGCCAGACAGGCGGCGATGGCGATGATGGCTTTAAAACGATACATACTGGTTGTCCTTGTTAAGTTCGCGTATCTGCCCGCTCGGCATGGGACTCCCGCCTGCGCGGGAGTGACGGCCCTCCAGGGCAGGCAGGAGCCTATGCCGAGGCTGTATGGCCGGCGGCTCACTCGGCGCTGGCGCCCGGCGTCAGGATATCCCGGTTGCCGTTAGACTGCATGGCCGAGACCACACCGCTATTTTCCATTTGCTCCAGCAAACGCGCCGCACGGTTGTAGCCGATGCGCAAATGACGCTGCACCAGTGATATCGAGGCGCGGCGGTGCTTGAGCACCACCTGCACCGCCTGGTCGTACATGGGGTCGGCCTCGCCGCCGCCTTCCCCGGCCGGAGCGCCGTCCGCGCCGCCCTCGCCTTCAAGTGTGCCGCCTTCCAGGATGCCCTCGATGTAGTTCGGTTCCCCGGTCGATTTCAAGTGGTTGACCACCCGGTGCACCTCGTCATCCGAGACAAAGGCGCCGTGCACCCGCACCGGCAGGCCGGTCCCGGGCGGCATGTACAGCATGTCGCCCATGCCCAGCAGGGTTTCCGCGCCCATCTGGTCGAGGATGGTGCGCGAGTCTATCTTGGACGAGACCTGGAAGGCGATACGGGTCGGGATGTTGGCCTTGATCAGGCCGGTAATCACGTCCACGGACGGCCGCTGCGTGGCCAGGATCAGGTGCAGGCCGGCGGCGCGCGCCTTCTGGGCGATACGGGCGATCAGTTCCTCCACCTTTTTGCCGACCACCATCATCAGGTCGGCCAGCTCGTCGATGATGATGACGATGGTGGGCAGCTTTTCCAGCGGTTCCGGCGAGTCCGGCGTCAGGCTGAACGGATTCGGGATGTGTTCTTCCTTCCTGGTGGCCTCGGCGATCTTGGCGTTGTAGCCGGCCAGGTTGCGCACGCCCAGCTTGGACATCAGCTTGTAGCGCCGCTCCATCTCGTTCACGGCCCAGTTCAGGGCGTGGCCGGCCTGGCGCATGTCGGTCACCACCGGCGCCAGCAAGTGCGGAATGCCCTCGTACACCGACATCTCCAGCATCTTGGGGTCGATCAGTATCATGCGCACGTCGGCCGGATCGGCCTTGTACAGCAGCGACAAAATGGTGGCGTTGATGCCCACCGACTTGCCCGAGCCGGTGGTGCCGGCCACCAGCAAGTGCGGCATCTTGGCCAGGTCGGCCACCACGGCCTTGCCGGCAATGTCCTTGCCCAGCGCCACGGTCAGCGGCGACTGGTTGTCGTTGTAGACCTTGGAGCCGAGGATTTCGCTCAGGCGCACGATCTGGCGCTTGGGATTGGGCAGCTCCAGCGCCATGTAGTTCTTGCCGGGGATGGTCTCGACCACCCGGATCGAGGTCAACGACAGCGAACGGGCCAGGTCGCGCGCCAGTCCGACGATCTGCGAACCCTTGACGCCGGTGGCCGGCTCGATTTCGTAGCGCGTGACCACCGGGCCGGGATAGGCCGCCATCACCTTGGCCTCGACGCCGAAGTCGGACAGTTTCTTCTCGATCAGGCGCGAAGTGAATTCCAGCGTTTCGACAGGCACGGTTTCCTGCACCGGCGGCGGCTCGTCCAGCAGGGACAGGGCCGGCAGCTGGCTGTCGCCGCCCAGGTCCTGGAACAGCACGGCCTGGCGCTCTTTCTCGACGCGCTCGGACTTGACCACGGTGACCACCTGCGGCTCGATCTTGACCGGCGCCGCCGCCACATGCTTCTCGATATGCTTGGCGCGCTCGGTGACCACCACTTCCTCGCGCTTGACGGCCGCCACCTCGCCCTGGCGCCTGTCTTCGCGGTACTGGTAGCGCAGGATGAACCAGTCTATGCCGGTCTCGATGGCGGCGCCGATGCGCTCGGCCAGCGCCAGCCACGACACCTGGAAGAACAGGCTGAAGCCCAGCCCGAACAGCAGCAGCAGCAAGAGCGTGGCGCCGGTGAAGCCGAACGCCACATGGGAGGAATGGCCGATCAGCTGGCCCAGCACCCCGCCCGGCGCGCGCGGCAGCTCGGCATGCAGGGTGTACATGCGCAGGTATTCCAGGCCCATGCTGCCGGTGAACATGAACAGGAAACCGACCAGGCGTATCAGACCCTCATGGTGATGCTCGGGTTCCGGCTCGCGGGTCATGAGGAATTTCTGGGTCAGGCGGCGGTAGCCCTGCCAGACGATGCGCAGCATGCCGAAGCACAGCCACCAGGCCGAAAAGCCGAAAATATACAGCAGCAGGTCGGACAGCCAGGCGCCGGCCCGGCCACCCAGGTTGTGTACCTTGGGCACCACATTGGCGTGCGACCAGCCGGGGTCGGCCTTGGAGAAGCTGACCAGGATCAGGACGAAATACAGGCCCAGCGCGGCCAGGGCGAACCAGCGCGCTTCCGACAGCAGGCGCACCAGGCGGTTGGGCAGGGGTTGCCGCTCGGTGGCGCGGCCATCGCGGTGATAAGTGTTGGCCGCCGCGCGCGGCGCGCGTTCCTGCGCTTTTTTACTGCTCATAAATAGATACGGCTGAAGGGTGAGGCAATGTTATCGACCTTGACATATCGAAGTACCGGTATTCTAAGGCATACGCCGCCAACCGGTCCCACGATTCATGCCCGTGCGCGGCTTGGACTATAATCCTGCATTGCTTGCGTTATTGCAATGGCCGCTTGCAGCCTTGTGCCCTTGCCGGCCATGCCGACGCCCCCACATTGGTGATATCGACACTTTTCAGAAGAAGCCCTCCATGACCACTACCAAACACGCCCGTGTCCTGATACTTGGCTCCGGCCCGGCCGGCTACAGCGCCGCCATCTACGCCGCGCGCGCCAACCTCAACCCCATGCTGGTGACCGGCGTCGAGCAAGGCGGCCAGCTGATGACCACCACCGACGTGGAAAACTGGCCCGCCGACCCCATGGGCGTGCAAGGCCCGGACCTGATGCAGCGCTTCCTGCAGCACGCGGAGCGCTTCAAGACCGAGATCGTGTTCGACCACATCCACACCACCAAGCTGAACGAAAAACCGATACGCCTGATCGGCGATAGCCATGAGTACACCTGCGACACCCTGATCATCGCCACCGGCGCCTCGGCCCAGTACCTGGGCCTGCCGTCCGAGCAAGCCTTCATGGGCAAGGGCGTGTCGGCCTGCGCCACCTGCGACGGTTTCTTTTACCGCAACCAGGAAGTGGCGGTCATCGGCGGCGGCAACACGGCTGTCGAGGAAGCGCTGTACCTGTCCAACATCGCCAACAAGGTGACCCTGATACACCGCCGCGACAAGTTCCGCGCCGAGGCCATCCTGATCGACCGCCTGAACGCCAAGGTCGCCGAAGGCAAGGTCGAGATCAAGTACAACCACACCCTGCAGGAAGTGACCGGCGACGACAGCGGCGTCACCGGCCTGAAACTGCAATCGACCGTGGACGGCACCGTCAGCGAAGTCAAGGTGCACGGCCTGTTCGTGGCCATCGGGCACAAGCCCAACACCGGCATCTTCGAGGGCCAGCTGGAGATGCACAACGGCTACATCAAGACCCGCGCCGGCACCGACGGCATGTTCACCGCCACCAGCGTGCCGGGCGTGTTTGCCGCCGGCGACGTGCAGGACCATATCTACCGCCAGGCCATCACCAGCGCCGGCACCGGCTGCATGGCGGCCCTGGACGCCCAGCGCTACCTGGAAGCCCAGGAGTAAATCCATGGGCCTGAAGGACTTCGCCGGCCTGAAAGCCCTGGGCCAGCAGCTCAAGGAACAGGCCCGGGAGCGCGCCGCCGCCGAGGCCGAGCGCGCCAAGCGCGAGCAGGTGCAAAAGGTCGAGGCGAACATCTTCCGCGCCAGCCTGTCCGGCGTGCAGAAGCTGCCGGACAGCGACCGTTACGTGCCCGGCCGGCCGCAGTCCTCGGCGCCGGCCGCCGCACCGGCGCGCAAGCTGACCCAGGCCGAGGATGACGCGGCCGTGCTGCGCGAGTCGCTCTCGGACCTGTTCGAGGTCGACCATTACCTGGAAGAAGACCCGGCCCTGAACTACGTGGCGCCCGGCGTCGGTCCGGATGTGATGAAGCGCATGCGCAAGGGCTACTGGCCGGTGCAGGACGAGCTGGACCTGCACGGCCTGCGGCGCGACGAGGCGCGCGAGGCGGTCGGCGCCTTCCTGCGCAAGTCCGCCATGCGCAACCACCGCTGCGTATCCGTCATCTATGGCAAGGGTTTCGGCTCCAGGGGGCAGGAACCGGTGTTGAAGTCCATGGTGCACAGCTGGCTGGTGCAGAAGGAAGAAGTGATTGCCTTCTGCCAGGCGCGCCCTGCGGGCGGCGGCGAAGGCGCGCTGATGGTGCTGCTGCGCGCCGCGCTGCAGCCTGCGCGCTACTAAAAACATTCCCAAGTAGAAACTAAGTACCACGTGCCCGCGGGCACGTGTTAACCTATGCGGTCAGCAACTTTTTGTTAATCGCCTAGATGAAGCACGTCCCCGTCCACGTCTCCCTGATCACCATCATCGAAATCATGGCGATCCTGGTGGGGGCGCTATCGGGCTTCGTGGAAGCGCGCCGCAAGCGCATGGACATCGTGGGCGTGTTCACGGTGGCCTTCATCACGGCCTTCGGCGGCGGCACGCTGCGCGACATCCTGCTCGACAAGCGGCCCCTGTTCTGGGTCATGCACCAGGAATACGCCATCCTCATCTTCGTGCTGGCGCTGATCGCGGCGCCGCTCATGAAGACCCTGCGCCAGATCATTTCCGAACGCGTGATCGTGATTGCCGACGCCATCGGCCTGGGCCTGTTTGCCGTGGCCGGGGTGGCGCAGGCCCAGGCCGCGCAAATGCCGATTTTTATTGCCTCGATGATGGGGGTGATCACCGGCATCTTCGGCGGCGTGCTGCGCGACATCGTGTGCAACGAGGTGCCCATGGTGTTCAGGGATGGCAAGCCCTACGCCATCTGCGCCTTCTTCGGGGCCTGGATGTACATCGGCCTGCAGTACACCACGGTCTCGGACGACTTCGCGCTATGGGCCAGCGCCGCCTTCATCACCGTGATACGGCTGGTGACCTGGCAGTTCGGCTGGCGCCTGAAAGGTCATCAAATAGGATAAGCTTACTTTCCTTTCCCCTCCGCCTTTCGATGGTGGAGGAACTAAGTCAAGCGGTGGCGATGGCCGCCAGCAGTTCCGGGCCGCCGACCGGCTTGACCAGGTGGCCGGCAAAGCCGGCAGCCTGCGAGCGCACCCGGTCCTCGGCCTGGCCGTAGCCGCTCAGGGCCAGCATGCGGGTGTCGTGGAAGCCGGGCCGCTGGCGTAGCGCGCGCGCCAGCTCGTAGCCATCCATGCCGGGCAGGCCGAGGTCGAGTATGGCGACGGCAGGCGCGAACGACTCGTCCAGCTTGAGCGCGGCGGCCGGATCGGCCAGCGCCACCACCCGGTAGCCCTGGCTCTCCAGCAGCGTACCCAGCATGTCCAGCACGTCAGGATGGTCGTCCACCAGCAGCACGGTGTCATGTGGCTGGTAGCGGGCGGCGGACTGCTGGGCCGCGTGGCGCAACCCTGCGTCAGCGCGCACACTGGCCGGCACCCGTACCTCGAAAGTGCTGCCATGGCCGGCGCCGTCGCTATGCACCGCCACCGTGCCGCCGTGCAGGGCGACGATGTTCTTGACGATGGCCAGCCCCAGCCCCAGGCCGCCGCGCGAGCGGTCCAGCGCCTGGCGCTCCTGCACGAACCTGTCGAACAACAGGGCCTGCATCTCGGGTTCGATGCCGATGCCGTTGTCGACCACCTGTATCACGGCCATGCCCTGCTCCACCCGCGCCCGCAGCACGATGCTGCCGCCGTTGTTGGTGTACTTGGCGGCATTGGTCAGCAGGTTGGACAGCACCTGGGCGAAACGAGTCGGGTCCGCGTTCAGGCACACCGGTTCAGGCGGCAGTTCCAGCCGCAGGCTGTGCTGCTTTTCCTCCAGCAGCGGACTGACCGTTTCCACCGCCTGGGCCGCCAGCTGGGCCAGCTCCACCGGCTCGGGCTTCAGCACCACCTTGCCCTGGGCGATACGGGCCACGTCCAGCAAGTCGTCCACCAGCCGCACCAGGTGGCGGGCCTGGCGCTCGATCACGGCGTGCTCGCGGCTCAACCCGGCCGTACCCTTGATGCGCATCAGTTCCAGCGCGATCACGATGGGCGCCAGCGGATTGCGCAGCTCGTGGCCCAGCATGGCCAGGAATTCATCCTTGGCGCGGTTGGCCAGTTCGGCCTCGCGCCGCGCCCGCACCAGTTCGGTCACCTCGAAGGCCACCACGATCACACCTTCCACCGGCCCGGCCAGCGCGCGCAGCGGCTGGTAGACGAAATCGAAATAGCGTTCCTCGATCGCGCCACCATCGCCGCGCGCCAGCTCGACCCGCTGCGACTGGCCGACATAGGGCTCGCCGCTGGCGTACACCTGGTCCAGCAGGCCGAAGAAGGGCTGGCCCTCCAGCTCCGGCATGGCCAGCCGCATGGGCTTGCCCAGCAGGTCGCGGTGGCCGACCAGCTCCAGGTAGCTCGCATTGGCCACCTCGAACACATGGTGCGGGCCGCGCAGGATGGCGATGCCGGCCGGGACCTGGCGCAATATGGCGGCCATGCGCTCGGCCTGCGCCTTTTCCACGGCGCGCATGCGGGCCCGCGCCAGCTGGGTGTCCAGCCGGCTCTGCAGCTCGCGCGCCGAGAAGGGCTTGACCAGGTAATCGTCGGCGCCCGCGTTCAAGCCTTCGATACGGGCTTCCTCGCCGGCCCGCGCCGACAGCAGCACCACCGGCAGGTCGCTCAGGTCCGGATCGGCGCGCAGGGCGGCGATCAGGCCGAAGCCGTCCAGCAGCGGCATCATCACGTCCGACAGCACCAGGTCGGGGCGCCGCTCGCGTATCTTGCGCAGTGCTTCCTCGCCGTCACCGGCCACGCTGATGCGCCAGTTCCGCCCCAGCAGCCGCCGCAGGTAGCCGCGCATGTCGGCATTGTCGTCGGCGATCAGCAGCTGCGGCGCCGGAGCGGCCGCCTGGCCGCCTTCCGTATCCTGTTCGGAGGCCTCGCGGCCGGCCTGCGGCAGCCAGCGCCTGGCCTCGCTGGTGTAGGTGGCGATGGCGGCGCTGCTGGGCGCGCCAGCGGGCGGGCCGCCGCCCTCCAGCCCGGCCAGCTGCTCGTCGCGCAGGTGGGCGCGGCCCAGCGGCATGGCCACCGTGAAGGTGGAGCCGCGCCCCGGCGCGCTGTCGACCGTGATGCGGCCCTGGTGCAGCTCCACCAAGTCGCGCACCAGGGCCAGGCCGATGCCCGAGCCCTCGTGGGTGCGCGAGCGCGCGCCCTCCACGCGCTGGAAGCGCTCGAAAATGGTGGCCTGGTCGCGCGCGGCGATGCCCACGCCGCTGTCGGCCACGCTCAGCACGGCCATGCCATCCTCGCGCCGCAGCCAGACCCGGATTCCGCCCGCGAAGGTGAACTTGAAGGCGTTGGACATCAGGTTGAGGACGATTTTTTCCCACATGGACACGTCCACGACCACCGGGCCGTCCAGCGGCTCGCAGCGCACTTCCAGCGCCAGCCCGGCGCTTTCCAGCACCGAGCGGAAGCCGCTGGCCAGGTCGGCGGTCAGCGCGCCCAGGTCGACCTCGGCAAAGGCGGCCTGCATGCGCCCGGCCTGCACGCGCGAAAAGTCCAGCAGGGCGTTGACCAGCTTCTGCAGTCGCTGGGCATTGGACTGCACCAGCCTGAGGCGCTCCTGCTGCACCGGCGCCAGCGGCGCGGCGCCGTCGCCCAGGGCGTCCGCCAGGGGGCCCAGCATCAGGGTCAGCGGGGTGCGGAACTCATGGCTGATATTGCTGAAAAACGCAGTCTTGACACGGTCCAGTTCGGTCAACTGCTCGGCGTGGCGGCGCTGTTCCTCGGCCGCCGAGGCATTCTGGATGGCCACTTCCACCTGGCCCGCCACCAGGCCCAGGAAGGTGCGGTATTCGCTGTCGAGCTGGCGCGCCGGGCTGACGCCCACCACCAGCACGCCGGCCGGACGCTCGCGGCCGGGCTGGTTGAGCGGCAGCGCCAGGCCGCGCGTGACTGGCTGGCTGGCCAGCCCGGGCGGCAGGCCGGGGGCCCCGGCCAGGTCCAGCAGCAGGCTGGCGCCGTTGGCGGCCGCCAGCGCCACGCCAAACGGGTCGTCCCGGTCCACGGCCGCCGGCAGGCCCGGCACGGCGGGTGGCGCCGCCAGCGCCACCCTGGCCGGCGCCGCGCCGGGCGCCAGGTGCACGGCCCGCTCCAGCACGGCCTCGTCCTCGCTGCACAGGTAGAGCAGCGCGAACGGCAGGTCGGACGGGTTGCCGGCCAGGGTGGCGGCGGCCGCCGCACAGGCGCCGCTGACTGTGTCCTCGCGCAGGGCCAGCGAGGACAGGCGCGACAGGGTGGCCAGGCGGCGCCGGTTCAGGTTGCTGGCGGTGGCGTCCGTGGACGGACAGAACAGGCCGCCCACGGCGCCCGACTCATCGTTGATGGGACTGTAGGAAAAGGAAAACCAGGTCTCTTCCAGATAGCTGCCCCGGCTCATGAACAGCTGCACGTCGTCGACAAAGGTGGCCTCGGCCTGCTCGAATACCTTGCGGGCCAGCGGGCCGCAAAAGTCCCAGATCTCCGCCCACACCTCGCTGGCTGGCTGTCCCAGGGCGGCCGGGTGCTTGGCCCGGCTCAGCACGTCGATGTAGGCGTCGTTGTAGAGGAAGGTGATGTCCGGCCCCCAGCCTATCCACATGGCGTGGCGCGAGTTGAGCATCAGGTTGACGGAGGTGCGCAGGCTTTGCGGCCAGCGCTCCAGCGGCCCCAAAGGGGTGCGCGACCAGTCGTAGGCGGCAATCAGGCGGCCCATCTCGCCGGGCGAAGCCAGAAAGCTGTGGGGGGCGGAACTGGCGGGGGCACTGCTGGGCTGGCTCATCGGACTCTCGTCGGGCTTTCTGTCGGGTGGCAGGGCGACTGTAACACAGCGCCGTTGTGCGTCGAGCACGCTAGACAACCTTGCCTATTACTAAATAGTGACCTGAAGCTATTCCTTTGGCCTTGCAACAACAATCCGTACATTCCCGTACAGAACGTTTCCAACCGAAGTGATACACTGTTGAGGTCATTCCACCCCTCTCGTGAAAGGTTCCGATCATGAACCAGATGTCGAGGCGGCAGTTTCTCAAGGTAACTGGCGCCACCATCGCGGGATCGAGCATCGCATTACTCGGCTTTGCGCCGGGCACGGCCCTGGCCGAAGTCCGGCAGTACAAGCTGGCGCGCTCGACTGAAACCCGCAACACCTGCCCGTACTGCTCCGTCGGCTGCGGTATTTTGATGTACGGCCTGGGCGACGGCGCCAAGAACGCCAGCGCCAGCATCATCCACATCGAAGGCGATCCGGACCATCCGGTCAACCGCGGCACGCTGTGTCCGAAAGGCGCCAGCCTGATCGACTTCATCCACAGCCCCAACCGCCTGCTGGTCCCCGAGTACCGCGCCCCTGGCGCCACCGAATGGACCAAGATGTCGTGGGACGATGCCCTGACCCGCATCGCCAAGCTGATGAAGGCCGACCGCGACGCCAATTTCATCGAAAAAACTGAAGACGGCAAGACCGTCAACCGCTGGCTCACCACCGGCATGCTGGCCGCCTCGGCAGCCACCAATGAAGTAGGTTATCTGACCCATAAGACCATGCGCAGTCTCGGCATGCTCGCATTCGACAACCAAGCCCGTGTCTGACACGGCCCGACGGTGGCAGGTCTTGCCCCGACGTTTGGCCGCGGCGCGATGACGAATCACTGGGTGGACATCAAGAATGCGGATGTCATCCTCGTCATGGGCGGTAATGCAGCAGAAGCGCATCCATGCGGCTTCAAATGGGTCACGGAAGCGAAGGCGCATCGTGGCGCCAAATTGATCGTGGTCGATCCCCGGTTCACCCGCACGGCGTCGGTGGCGGACTACTACGTCCCTACCCGTACCGGCGCGGATATCGTATTCCTGGGCGGCATAGTCAACTATCTGCTGACCAACGACAAAATCCAGCACGAATACGTGCGCAACTACACCGACATGCCCTTCATCGTGCGCGAGGATTTCGCGTTTGAGGATGGCATCTACTCGGGCTACGACCCGGTGGCCGGCAAGTACAGCGACAAGAGCAGCTGGAACTACGAGATGGACGCCGATGGCTATGCCAAGGTCGATCCGACCCTGGAGCATCCGCGCTGCGTCTACCAGCTGCTGAAAAAACACTACTCGCGCTACACGCCCGAAATGGTGCAGAAAGCGTGCGGCGTGCCGCCCGAGAAGTTCCTGAAAGTGGCGGAAACCCTGGCCTCGACCGCCGTGCCGGGCCGCGCCGCGACCATCCTGTACGCCCTGGGCTGGACCCAGCACTCGACCGGCGCGCAAACCCTGCGCCTGGGCGCCATGGTGCAGCTGCTGCTGGGTAACATCGGCATTGCGGGCGGCGGCATGAACGCCCTGCGCGGCCACTCCAACATCCAGGGCCTGACCGACTTGGGCCTGATGTCCAACCTGCTGCCGGGCTACATGACCCTGCCGGGCGAGGCCGAGCAGGACTTCGACGCCTATATCGGCAAGCGCGCCATCAAGCCGCTGCGGCCGGGCCAGCTGTCCTACTGGAGCAACTACAAGAAGTTCCACGTCAGCTTCATGAAGTCGTGGTGGGGCGACGCCGCCACCGAAGACAACAAGTTCGCCTACGACTACCTGCCCAAGCTGGACAAGCCCTACGACGTGCTGCAAGTGTTCGAGCTCATGAGCCAGGGCAAGATGAACGGCTATATCTGCCAGGGCTTCAACGTGATCGCCTCGGTCCCGGACAAGCAAAAGCTGGTCGATGGACTGTCGAAACTGAAGTTCCTGGTGGTGATGGACCCGCTGGCCACGGAAACCTCGGAATTCTGGCGCCCGCACGGCGAGTTCCACCAGGTCGATCCCACCAAGATCCAGACCGAGGTGTTCCGCCTGCCGACCACCTGCTTCGCCGAGGAACGCGGTTCCCTGGTCAGCTCCTCGCGCGTGCTGCAATGGCACTGGCAGGGCGCGGAAGGCCCCGGCGCCACCCGCTCCGACCTGGAAATCATGGCCGGCCTGTTCCTGCGCATGAAGAAGATGTACCAGACCGAGGGCGGCAAGTTCCCCGACCCCATCCTCAACCTGACCTGGCCGTATGCCCGTCCGGACTTCCCGCAGCCGGAAGAACTGGCCATGGAATACAACGGCAAGGCGCTCAAGGAGCTGACCGATCCCAAGGACCCGACCAAGGTGATCCTGAAGAAGAACGAGCAGCTGGCCGGCTTCGCCCAGCTGCGCGACGACGGCAGCACGGCGTCCGGTTGCTGGATCTTTGCCGGCAGCTGGACTGCCGCCGGCAACCAGATGGGCCGCCGCGACAACAGCGACCCCACCGGCATCGGCAATACGCTGAACTGGGCCTGGGCCTGGCCGGCCAACCGCCGCGTGCTGTACAACCGCGCTTCCTGCGACACCAAGGGCAAGCCGTTCGACCCGACCCGCAAGCTGATCGGCTGGAACGGCAGCGCCTGGGGCGGGGCCGACGTGCCCGACTACAAGGCCGACGAGCCGCCGGAAAACGGCATGGGCCCCTTCATCATGCTGGGTGAAGGCGTGGCGCGCTTCTTCGCGCGCGACGGCTTGAACGAGGGTCCGTTCCCCGAGCACTACGAGCCCTTCGAGTCGCCCATAGGCCACAACCCGCTGCACCCGAACAATCCCAAGGCCACCAGCAATCCCGGTGCGCGCATGTTCGCGGGCGACCGGGCCAAGCTGGGCAAGAAGGAGGAATTCCCGCACGTGGCCACCAGCTACCGCCTGACCGAGCACTTCCACTACTGGACCAAGCATGCGCGCCTGAACGCCATCATCCAGCCCGAGCAGTTCGTGGAAATCGGCGAGGACCTGGCGGCGGAAATCGGCGTGGCCAATGGCGGCCGGGTCAAGATCACGTCCAAGCGCGGCCAGATCATTTCCAAGGCAGTCGTGACCAAGCGTATCAAGGCCTTGACCATCGACGGCAAGAAGACCCACACGGTCGGACTGCCCATCCACTTCGGATTCAAGGGCGTGACCAAGCCCGGCTATCTGATCAACACCCTGACCCCGTCGGTAGGGGATGGCAACTCGCAGACACCGGAATTCAAGTCCTTCCTGGTGCGGGTGGAAAAGGCATAAGGGGATAACGATGGCACTGCAATCACTAGATATCAAACGCATGTCGGCCACCACGGTGCAGACTCCGGTGGCGCGCACGCCGGTCACCGGCACCGTGGCCAAGCTGATCGACGTCTCCAAATGCATAGGCTGCAAGGCTTGCCAGACCGCCTGCATGGAGTGGAACGACCTGCGCGACGACGTCGGCGAGACTGTCGGCGTGTACGACAACCCGGCCGACCTGTCGCCGCAATCGTGGACCGTGATGCGCTTCTCGGAACACGAAAAGGAGGACGGCAACCTGGAATGGCTGATCCGCAAGGACGGCTGCATGCACTGCGAGGACCCGGGCTGTTTGAAAGCCTGTCCCTCGCCTGGCGCGATCGTGCAGTACACCAACGGCATTGTGGATTTCCACCAGGAGAACTGCATCGGCTGCGGCTACTGCGTGGCGGGCTGCCCGTTCGACGTGCCGCGCATCTCCAAGAAGGATGACCGCGCCTACAAGTGCACGCTGTGCTCGGACCGCGTGGCCGTGGGCCAGGAACCGGCCTGCGTGAAAACCTGTCCCACCGGCGCCATCGTGTTCGGCACCAAGGAGGACATGAAAACCCACGCCGAGGAGCGCATCGAGGACCTCAAGTCGCGCGGCTACGCCAACGCCGGCCTGTATGACCCGGCCGGGGTGGGCGGCACCCACGTCATGTACGTGCTGCACCACGCCGACCAGCCCACCCTGTACCACGGCCTGAAGGCCGATCCCGCGATCAGCCCCACCGTGGGACTGTGGAAGGGATTGACCAAGCCGCTGGCCCTGGCCGGCATGGCCGTCACGGCGCTGGCAGGCTGGTTCCACTACTCGCGCGTCGGCCCCAACGAAGTGAGCAAGGAAGAGGAAGCCGAAGCGCTGCATGAGGCCAACCGCATCCGGGAGGACGCCAAATGAAACGCGATAAAGACGGCAATCCGCTCATCGAACGCTATACCGCCAATGAGCGCAGCAACCACTGGGTGACGGCGATCTGCTTCATCCTGCTGGCCATCTCCGGCCTGGCCATGTTCCATCCGGCCACGGCCTGGCTGGCCGTGTTCCTGGGCGGCGGCCAGTGGACCCGCATCCTCCATCCCTTCATCGGGCTGGTGATGTTTGTCTCGTTCGCGCTGCTGGTGGTACGCTTCTGGCACCACAACCGCTTCGAACCGGGCGACAAGGAGTGGCTGAGCCGCGTCGACGACGTGCTGCATGCGCGCGAGGACAAGCTGCCCAAGGTCGGCAAGTACAACGCCGGCCAGAAGGTGCTGTTCTTCGTGCTGCTGGCCTCCATGTGCGGCCTGCTGCTGTCGGGCATCGTGATCTGGCGCGCCTACTTCGCGTTCTACTTCGCTATCGAGGTGGTGCGCCTGGCGGCCCTGCTGCATGCCTTCTGCGCCTTCGTGCTGATCTGCTCCATCATCGTCCACATCTACGCCGCCTTCTGGGTCAAGGGTTCCATCGGCGCCATGGTGCGCGGCACGGTGACGTATGGGTGGGCGCGCAAGCACCATCCGCGCTGGTTCGAGCAGGTGGCCCGTAACCTGCCCCGCGAACCACGCGACTAGTTTTCATTTCGTTTAGAATAAACAGACTAGGCCGGCTGCCTCGTGCAGCCGGCCTGTTTGCCTTTATGGGGTCATCCACCTTGGTACAACGTCTACTACAACCCGGCGAGATCGAAGCGCTGGACCACAACGCCATACCGCGCCTGCTGCTGCCGCAGCCGCGCGCCCTGTTTGCCGCGCGCGCCGCGCGCCTGCGCCAGCTGGCCAACAACGAGGTCCAGGGCATCCCTGTCGGCGACACCCTGCGCGGCTATGTGCTGCTGATGGCGGCCGTGGCCGAGGCCCAGGCCGGCCTGGTGCAAGCCATGGCGCCGGACGCGGTGCCGCTGCCGGACCAGCGCCAGATCGAGCTCGCGCTGGAACACCACATGCCGCCCCTGCCCGTCACCGGCGCCCGCCCGCCCATGTGGCGCGCCGTGTTCGGCGGCCTGCTGGACCAGCTGCAGCCGCTGGCCGAGGGCCAGCCGCAGCTGCCCGCCGTGCTGGCCGAGCTGCGCGCGCTCGATGCCGCCGAACTGGAAGGCTGCGCCGACGCCGTGCTGTCCGAGCTGACCGAGGGCGTGCACCCGCTGCACGCGCCCTTCGTGGCGGCCGCCCTGCAGGTGGTGTGGAGCATGCAGGCGGCGCAGCTGGACTCGCCGCGCGTGCAGCCGCTGGTCACCAACACCCTGTGTCCCGTATGCGGCGCCCACCCGGTGGCCAGCGTGATCCGCATCGGCGGCCAGTCGCAGGGCTACCGCTACCTGCACTGCGCCACCTGCTGCAGCGAATGGCATATGGTGCGCGTCAAGTGCAGCTGCTGCGAGGGCAATGGCAAGATCGCCTACCAGAGCCTGGAGCCGGAGGGTGCGCAAGCTGCCGCCGATGAAAGCAGGAACAAGGCCAACGACCCGAGCAAGGTGGCGCGCGCGGAAACCTGCGACGATTGCCACACCTACCGCAAGATCTTCAACCAGGAACACGATTTCCACGTCGAGCCGCTGGCCGACGACCTGGCCAGCCTGGCGCTGGACGTGCTGGTGGGCGAAGCCGGCTACGCCCGCGCCAGCGGCAATCCCCTGCTGTGGTTCAAGGACGAATGAGCGACAAGGACACCACCACCACCGCCGGCGCGCGCCTGCGCCTGCCCGCCGTGCACCTGGTGCTGGGCCACGCGGCCAGCCTGCCCCTGATACAGCGCTTCGGCCGCAGCCAGGTGACGGCTGCCGCGCGCGAAGTGCTGGCCGCGCTGCGCGCCCTGCTGCTGGCCGACAGCCAGGCCAGCGCCGGTCTCGATACGGACATCCCGTCCGTGGTCGCGCGCCTGGAGCAGCACCTGGAGCAGGCCAACCAGGCGCAAATGCGGCCCGTGTTCAACCTGACCGGCACCGTGCTGCACACCAACCTGGGCCGCGCCCTGCTGCCCGACGAGGCGGTGCAGGCGGTGACCGAGGCCTTGCGCTGGCCCATGAACCTCGAGTGGGACATAGAAACCGGCGCCCGCGGCGACCGCGACAACCTGGTCGAACAGCAGCTGCTGGAACTGACCGGGGCCGAGGCGGCCACCATCGTCAACAACAACGCGGCCGCCGTACTGCTGCTGCTTAACACCCTGGCCCAGGGCCGCGAAGTGGTCGTCTCGCGCGGCGAGCTGGTGGAAATCGGCGGCGCCTTCCGCATCCCCGACATCATGACGCGCGCCGGCGCCACCCTGCGTGAAGTGGGCGCCACCAACCGCACCCACCTCAAGGATTACGCCGAGGCGGCCGGCGAACAGACCGCGCTGATGATGAAGGTCCATTGCAGCAATTACGCCATTACCGGCTTCACCAAGAGCGTGGAACTGCCCGAGCTGGTGCCGCTGGCGCGCAGCAAGGGGATACCGGTCGCGGTGGACCTGGGCAGCGGCACCCTGGTGGACCTGGAACAATACGGCCTGCCGCACGAGACCACGGTGCGCGAGACCATCGCCGCCGGCGCCGACCTGGTCACCTTCAGCGGCGACAAGCTGCTGGGCGGCCCGCAGTGCGGTGTGATCGTGGGCCGCGCCGACCTGATCGCGAAGATCAAGCGCAACCCGCTCAAGCGCGCCCTGCGGGTCGGCAAGCTGACCCTGGCCGCGCTGGAGCCGGTGCTCAACCTGTACCGCGCGCCCGACCTGCTGCCCGAACGCCTGACCACCATCCGCCTGCTGACCCGTCCCGCCGCCGCCATGCGCGCCCAGGCCGAGGCCCTGCAGCCGCTGCTGCAAGGGGTGCTGGGGCCAGCCTACGCGGTGTCCTCGGAACCCATGCTGAGCCAGATCGGCAGCGGCGCCCTGCCGGTCGACCAGTTGCCCAGCCACGGCCTGGTGGTGCGCAGCGCGCCCGGGGCCCGCATCAGCAACGCGCTCGGCCTGCTGGAGCAGCGCCTGCGCGCGCTACCCATCCCGGTGGTGGGCCGCGTGGCGCAGGACGCCCTGTGGCTGGACTTGCGCTGCCTGGACCAGCACCAGCAGCAGCGCTTCATCGCCCAACTGGAGCATCTGGCAGCATGATAGTCGGCACCGCAGGCCATATCGACCACGGCAAGACCACCCTCACCCGCGCCCTGACCGGGGTCGACACCGACCGCCTCAAGGAGGAAAAGGCGCGCGGCATATCCATCGAGCTGGGCTACGCCTACCGCCAGCTGGACAATGGCCACACGCTGGGCGTCATCGACGTGCCCGGGCACGAGAAATTCATCCGCACCATGGCGGCCGGCGTGACCGGCATCGACGCCGCACTGCTGGTGGTGGCGGCCGACGATGGCATCATGCCGCAGACCCTGGAACACCTGGCCATCCTGCGCCTGCTGGGCGTCAAGCGCGGCATGGTGGCCCTGACCAAGACCGACCGCGCCGATGAAGCGCGCCTGCAGCAGGTCGAGGCCGAGCTGCGGGCCCTGCTGGCCGGCACCGATTTCGCCGGCGCGCCGCTGTTCCGTACCAGCGCCGTCGATCCCGCCGATGCTGGCGTGGCGGCCCTGCTGGCGCATCTCACCGCGCTGTCGGCAGCGCTGCCGGCGCTGGACGAGCAGCGCTTGTTCCGGCTTGGCGTGGACCGCGTGTTCACCCTGTCCGGCCAGGGCACCATCGTGACCGGCACCGCATTGTCCGGCAGGGTGGCGGTGGGAGATGTGCTTACCCTGGCGCCGGGCGGGCAGCAGGTCCGCGTGCGCAGCATCCACGCCCAGAACCGCGCCGCCGACAGCGGCCGCGCCGGGCAGCGCCTGGCACTCAACCTGGCCGGCGTAGCCAGGGACGACATCGCGCGCGGCAGCTGGGTGGTCTCGCCGGCGCTGGCCGAGTGCTGCGAACGCATGGACACGGAACTGACATTGTCGGCGGGCGCCGGCCAGCCGCTCAAGGCCTGGACGCCCCTGCACGTGCACCTGGGCGCGGCCCACCTGACGGCGCACGTGGTGCCGCTGGACGGCGACAGCATCGCCCCCGGCCAGACCGCGCGCGCGCAGCTGGTGCTGGACGCGCCCGTGCACGCGGCGCCCGGCGACCGCTACGTGGTGCGCAACGCCCAGGCCACCGCCACCATAGGCGGCGGCGTGGTGCTCGATCCCTTCGGCCCGGCGCGCAAGCGGCGCAGCCCGGCGCGCCTGGCCTGGCTGGAGGCGCTGGCCGTTTTCATCGCCGACGGCGACAGCGCCGCCCTGCTGGCGCACAGCCCGCTGGGCATGCGCATGTCGGCCCTGGTGCGGCTGGCGCAGCTGCCGGCCGGCCGCATCGCCCTGCCCCCGGACGTGCAGCAGATCGTGCTGCAGGGCGGCGATACCCTGCTGATCCCGGCGCCGCACGTGCTGGCGCTGCGCAAGCGCATCCTGGACGGCCTGGCGCAGTTCCACCAGCGCGCCCCGGACGAGGCCGGACCGGAACTGTGGCGCCTGAAGCGCATGGTCTCGCCCGAGATGGAGGAAAGGCTGTGGAGCCGCCTGGTGGACGACATGCTGGTACAGGGCCAGATATGCCAGCGCGGCCGCAGCCTGCACCTGCCCGAACACAGCGCCCAGCTCAGCGAACAGGAGCAGGCGGCCGCCGCGCCGCTGCTCAAGTCGCTGCTGGACGGGCGCTACGATCCGCCCTGGGTGCGCGACCTGGGCCGCCAGCACGGCATGCCCGAGGCGGAAGTGCGGCGCTTGCTGCGCAAGCTGTCCAAGAGCGGCGAGATCAGCCAGGTGGTGCCGGACCTGTTCTACCATCCGGCCCGGCTGGCGGAACTGGCGCAGCTGGTGGCCGGACTGCCGGAAGTGCAGGCGGCCAGCTTCCGCGACGCCACCGGCCTGGGACGCAAGCGCGCCATCCAGATATTGGAGTTCTTCGACCGTGTCGGCTATACTCGCCGCCTGGGCAATACCCACCTGCTGCGGCCCAATGTGACGTGGTCCTATCACGGCAGCTGATCCAGGGCCCACGGAAGGCATACTCATCCGGTGATGGGGCCGGGCTTCAAACCCGGTGGGGGGCGTCAGCCGCTCCCTCGTAAGTTCGACTCCTACTGCCTTCCGCCCATTCCTCATTCAAGGTTGCGATGCGCGCATTATTCCTCGCCCTGTGCCTGCCCCTTGCCGCCACAGCGGCGCCCGCCACTTGGCTACCCATCACCTGGCAATACGGCAGCGTGGCGCCGGGCCAGCCCAGGGAGCGCCTGGCGCTGATGCTGGACGCGAAACTGGACGGCGTGGCTTGCAAGGTGCAGCTGGACACCGGCGCCAACGGCGCCGTGCTGTGGCATGGCGACAGCGGCCACGATGCGCCGCGCCGCATGATCCCGGTCGAGGTGGGCGGCGTGCGCAGCGAAGCCGGCGCCAGCGAGGCCATCATCGCATCGCTGCGGACCGGCAGCTGCGAGGGACTGGCCTCGCTGGGCAATGCCTTCTTCGATCGCGGCACGCTGACCTTGGATCTGGCCCGGGACCGCTATCGCTACGATGAAGCGGCGCTGCTGGCCAGCCAACGCGAGGCCCAGCCGCTGATTTACGCGCAGTGGTATGGCAGCGGCGGCCACCTGCTGGTGGAACTGCGGCTGCCCGGCGGCGCCGTCGATTACGCCATGCTGGACACGGGCGCGGCGCGCTTTGGCGTCAGCGCGCTCGATGCACAGGGCTGGTCGCGCCTGACCGGTGGCCTGCCGGCCGCCGAGGGTCCGGGCGTGGCCACCTTCCAGGTCAACAGCTGGGGCAAGCAGATACCCTGCTACGAGACCGAGGTCGCGGCCCCGGTCGGCATCGGCAATATGCTGGAGGTGCCGCAAATGCAAGCCTCATACTGCGTGCTGGACGCCTTCAAGCCAGGCCAGAAACTGGCCGGCCTGCTGGGCCTGCGGCACTTGAACGGCCACGTGATCACCCTGGACTATCTGTCGCGCCGCTGGCTGCTGCGCTGATACGTCACCCCGGCATGTATTCACATCACATTTACTTTCTTGAATGCTATAGTGTCAATTAACATTGAACAATATTCGAGATCGATTTGGCTACGAGCGACGACTACGCAGGGAATGCAAGCACCAAAGGCAAACTGAGCAACAATGGCAGCATCCACGCCAGCTTCGAGCAGGCTGGCGATAGTGACTGGTTCCGCGTGCACCTGGATGCGGGCAAATCCTATCTCTTCTCGCTGGATGGCGATCCCGGCACCGACTTCTCGTCGCTCCTGGCTTTTTCATTGTCCGTGGAGAGCGCGGATGGCCGCACCAGCGGACCGGGAGCATACATTTCCACACAATACGGTCAAGCCGGCAAGACCTTCGGCTACACCCCGCTGGCCAGCGGCGACTACTATGTGAAGGCCGACAGCCATTCGGCCCTGGGCGGCTATACCTCTCGATGGCGACTGCGGTGCAAAGCGATACGGATAAGGCGGGGAACACGCTGGCGACGCCCATTGCCCTGCCCCGCAATACGGCGGCGGACGGCAGCATCGACGGCTGGATGGATGCCGACGTCTACAAGCTGGACCTGGACCCCTGGCAGCCTTACACCATCATACTGGACAAGCCGGCGCAGGCCCTCCTCACGGTCGACCTTTACCTTGACGGCAAATGGAGCCAGACGCCCTTCGTCTACCTGATTGGCCAGACCAGCATCGTGCTCCAGTTGAGCTTTGCCAGCAGGAAGGAAACTACCCTCGTGGTAAGCGGCATCGGTACCGACAGCGGCAACTACCACCTGCAAGTCGCCAAGACCATAGAACACGACGGCTTCACGCCGGATATCTATACCACCGGCCGCGTCACGCCGGGCAGCGGCATCAGCGGCAACCTGGAACATGCGGGCGATGTGGATTGGGTAGCCGTGTATCTGATGCCGGGCAAGCGCTATACGCTGGAACTTTACTCGGCCGCCAGTTCGGGCAATAGCCTGGGTCAGGATGGCGCCGCGGTTCCGCAACTGGCGCTGATGGACGCCAATGGCAAAGTGCTTGCCACCGCCACCAAGGGCGGGCTGGACGGTGATCCCCGCATTGAATTCACGGTCCCGGTCGACAGCCTCAGCTTCAGCGGCTTTTTTCTCGCGGTCTCGGAACAGCTGGGCAAGAGTACCGGCACCTATACCGTGGCAGCGCATGAAGCCCCACTGACGGCGGCAGGCGACGTGTCGGATGCAGCGGGTACACCGCAGGTACTCAGTGCCGGTGTGGCGGTCGAGAGCCGCCTGGACCGCGACGGCGACCGCGACTTCTTCGCAGCCAAGCTGACCGCCGGCAAAGTGTACGAATTCGACATAGAAACGCTGTCCGGCAGCGCGGGCAGCCTGACGCCCTTGTTGCAGTCGCTGGACTTCGATGGTTACCTGGGGAGCGTGCGTACCGCCGGCAGCCATCAATACCTGAGCTACAAGGCCACCTCCACCGGCTACCATACCCTGGATGTGCAAGCCTTCTTCAACAGCACGGCCTCGTACCGGGTTTCCTACAAGCTGGCCGCACTGCAGGACGATGTGGCGGATACGCTGGCCGGCGCCGCCCTGCTATCCCTGGGTGCGGCCGCGCGCTGGGGCGCAATCGAGGAGACCGGCGATATCGATATGTACCAGTTAAGGCTGGAAGCCGGAGTGAGCTATGACTTTTATATCGACAGCATAGCCGGCGGCACTGGCCTGCCGGCGCTCGGCGCCGCCCTGCAACTGCTGGCCGCCGACGGCAGCAAAGTCGGCGCGGCACTGGTCGACCAGAGCGGCTCGGTCGGCAAGATGACTTACATCGCCGCCGCGACCGGCAGCTACTACCTGCAGGTGTACAGCACCATCGGTACGGTCAGCTATGGCATCGCAGCCGAGCAAAGCGGAACCGGCGTGCCTGCCCCGGTACTCGATACCACCGCCCTGAGCAGCGGCACAGGCAGCATCATCCTGAGCGGCAAGGCCGGGGCCGGCAGCAAGGTACAGTTCTACGAAGCAGGCATGCTGCTGGGCACTACCACCGCCACCGCCGCCGGACTGTTCAGCTATACCGCCCTGCTGGCCGATGGCATGCACCAGGTCTACGCGATAGCCAGCAATACCGCCGGCAAGCTCTCGATCTCCAGCAACACCTTGTCCCTGACAATGGACTCCACGCCGCCTTTCCGGCCCAGCCTGAAAGCCAGCACTCCCCAAGGCAACAACGTAACCTTCAGCGGAGTGGCGGAACCCGGCAGCTGGCTACAGCTGTGGAATAACAGTGTCGAACTGGCCAAGGTGCAGGCCGATCAGTGGGGCGCCTGGAAACTGGAACTGGCAATGGAAAATGGCCGCTACACGATCAGCGCCACCGCCAGCGATAGTTTCGGCCACGCGTCCAGTCCCAGCCCGGCCCTCACCTTGCAGGTCGGGCCGATGCCGGTGACCATGCGTACTCCCACCATGCAAGTGGTGGAAAACAAGGAAGTGTACGCCAGCCGGCAAGTGGCCCTGTCCGGCACCGCCGACGCCTATGCCATCGTCGACGTGAAAGAGGGCGATACCGTGGTCGCCACCACCAAGGCCGGCGCCACCGGACTCTGGAGCGCCAATGCTTTATTGCTGACAGATGGCAAGCACGTCCTTAGCGCGGTGACGACAGACGGCGCGGGCGGAACATCGGTTTCCAGCATACCGGTCAGCGTCACCACCGACACCACCGCACCAGCCAGCCCCGTCATCCAGGTACAGCTGGGTGCGGACGGCGCGGCGCTGGGATCGCGCCCCGTACTGCAGGGCGATACCGAGGCGGGCGCACTGGTCTCCATCCTGCGCGATGGCGAGATAATGGGCGGCGCGAAGGCGGACCAGAACGGTCATTGGCTATGGCAATCGGATGACTTGGCAAACGGCGTTTATTCCTTCAAGGCGATTGCAATAGACGCACTCGGTAATGGCTCCCTGCCCGGCGCCGCGCTCAAGCTGCAGGTCCAGGCCGGCAAGGCGCAGCTGGGCGGCGCCGGGGCCGACATCATCGCGGTCGAGACGGGAAGCCACACCGTCAATGGCGGTGCAGGCGTCGACACGGCAACCGTCACGGGGCCATCCAGCGCCTACACCGTGGGCGTGGCGGCGGAAGGCGTCACGCTCAGCACCAGGGACAGCACGGTACTGCTGGTGAACATGGAGCGGATTCAGTTCAGCGACAGTGCGATCGCCTTCGACGTGGCCGGCGCTGCCGGGCAGGCTTATCGCCTGTACCAGGCCGCCTTCGGCCGCCCCCCCGACAAGGCAGGGCTGGGCTACTGGATCGCGCAGATGGACCGTGGCGCTACGCTGCACGAGGTAGCAGAAAGCTTTGTCCATAGCGCAGAATTCGCCAGCCTGTATGGCGCCCATCCAGGTAACAGCGAGTTGGTCACGTACTTGTACCAGAACGTGCTGCACCGCGCTCCTGACGCGGCCGGCGCGGCGTACTGGACAGATGTGCTGGACCGTGGCGCCAACAGTGCTGACGTGCTGAGCAGCTTCAGCGAGAGCCCCGAAAATCAAACGCAATTGATCGGGACGATCAAGAACGGCATCAGCTACCTGGCCTACCTTTAGGGCGGGCCCCTGTCCGGACCGGATTGAAGCGCGCCGGCTGCTCAGCCCGGCGCACGCCGTGCAGTGCGCCGGGCTTGCCGCAACACCGCTGCCGGATTTACCACAAGTCACTGCGCAACGCTATACACCAAAGCAGGCTCAGCGATACCATTACGTCACAGCAACCTAACGTGCGCTCCCGGCACGTTGGCCCCACTCCTGCCAGCGTTCGCTTTCCTTCCCGGCCATCGCCCTCCTGTTCCCCCAATGTGTAGGTAGCGGTGGCGTGCGCCGTGCTGCTGGGCACCATGATCAAGCGCAGCGTGCACCGCTCGCTGGGCGCCGGCCCGCAGCAATTGTGCGCCGCCGCGATGCAGGTCAGCTCGGGCGACCTCAGCCCGCTGCCCAGCAGCGCCGCCGCCCCGCCCAACAGCGTGCTGGCCACCCTGGCCGACATGCAGCAATCGCTGGCGCGCATGGTCACCAGCGTGCGCGCCTCTGCCAGCGCCATCGAATCGGGCTCCCAGGAAATCGCCGCCGGCAATTCCGACCTGTCCGCCCGTACCGAGCAGGAAGCGGCCAACTTGCAGCAGAGCGCGGCGCAGATGGACAAGATCACCGCCAGCGTCAGCAAGAACGCCGCCACTGCCGACCGCGCCAGCGAACTTGCTTCCACCGTCAGGAGCGCGGCCGAACACGGCGGCGCCATGGTCGGCCAGGTGTGGTTACCATGGGCCAGATTTCCGAGAGCTCACGCCGCGTCGTGGACATCATCGCTGTCATCGATGGTATCGCTTTCCAGACCAATATCCTGGCCTTGAAGGCGGCGGTGGAAGCCGCCCGCGCCGGGGAGCAGGGACGCGGCTTTGCCGTGGTCGCCAGCCAGGTCCGCAACGTGAACACGCAGGCGCACAACCTGGTGGAGGCGGTTGCCGTGTTCCCCCTGGAGCCTCAGCCGCGCACCGTATCGGCCACCAGCCCGACGGCGTGATCGAAGCGCGCCGGCTGTTCGGCCAGCAGCGACCACAGGCGGTTGTGCTGCGCGCCCTGCACCACGTGCAGCACGCTCGATTGCGCCTGGCGGGCGGCGGCCACCAAGCGCTGCGGAATCTCCAGCGGGATCACAGCGTCGTGTTCGGCCGCGATCACCAGCAGGCGGCCACGGAAACCGGCCAGGATGTCCCAGGCGTCGCTATCCGCCCAGCTGCGTTCGCGCCGGATGATGGCCGAGAATTCCGGACCGAACGGCACCTCGTAGGCCGGCGGGGTGTACACGCCGGGCACGATCAGTACCAGCGCATCGACCTGCGCATGCCGCGTCAGGCGCAGCGCATTGTAGGCGCCCATGCTGGCGCCAATGATGGCCAGGGGCTGCGGCAGCTCGCGCTGGTGCGCCACCGCCAGCGCCTGGCGCGTGCGGCTGGCCACCGACGACTGCGCCAACGCGCCGCCGGTCTCGCCATGGCCTATGCAATCGAAGCAGGTGCTGCCTATGCCGCGATCCTGCAGCGCACCGCGCAGCAGGCGGTGGCCATGGCGGCTGCTGTTGCCGGCGCCGTGCACGTACAGCACCCGGTTGCTGTCCGCGCCCACATACTGGTCGCCGCGCAGCAGCGCACCCTCGACCGCCACGCTGAAATCGATTACGCCTGCCGTCATGCCGCTCCCGCCTCGCCCTAGTATGAAACGACGCAGTGTAGGCAATCGCTGCCGGATTGTCCATGCGCGCCGCGCGGTGGCACAATAGCGGATCGTAACCTGACCGGAACCCGCAAATGAATCATTCCGCACTGCGCGCCACGGCCCTCGGCCTGGCGCTGGCCGCCACACAGGCCCACGCCGCGCCCGCGCTGAGCGCCGCACAGCTGTACCAGAACCATTGCGCGGTCTGCCACGGCGCCAGCCTGGAAGGCGGCACCGGCCCCACGCTGGGGCAGCATGCATGGATACACGGCGCACCAACCAAGGCCAACCTGGTGAAAGTGATCAGCAAGGGCGTGCCGGACAAGGGCATGCCGGCCTGGTCGCCGGCCCTGAGCGCCGAGCAGATCGCAGTGCTGGCCGACTACGTGGGCGAGCGCGCCACCAAGCCCGCCGTGGCGGCGGCAAGAGCCACCGCCACCACGGCTGCTGCCGGCGCCAAGCCGTCCAGCTTCGACCTGGGCGGCTTCAAGCTGCCCAAGGGTTTCCGCATCTCGCTGTATGCCGAAGGCGCGGCCACGGCGCGCGCGCTGGCGGTGTCGGACAGCGGCGTGGTCTATGTCGGCTCGCGCAAGGCCGGCAAGGTCTATGCGCTGGTGCCGCGCGCCGACCGGCAGTCGGCCGAGGTGGTCACCGTGGCCGAGGGCCTGGACTCGCCCATCGGCGTCACCCTGCTCAACGGCGCCCTGTACGTGGGCGAGATCAGCCGCGTGATACGCTTCGACGACATCGACCGCAGCTATGCCAGCAAGCCGGCCTACAAGGTGGTCTCCACCGCCCTGCCCAAGGATAAATGGCATGGCGAGAAAGTCATCAAGGCCGGACCGGACGGCAAGCTGTACGTGCCGGTGGGCGCGCCCTGCAATGTGTGCGACACCGAGACCACCCAGAGCGCCCGTATCTGGCGCATGAATCCGGACGGCAGCCAGCTGGAGGAATACGCGCGCGGCATCCGCAACACGGTGGGCTTCTCCTTCCATCCTGTGACGAAGGCGCTATGGTTCACCGACAACGGCCGCGACGAAATGGGCGACAACACGCCCTCCTGCGAACTCAATGTGGCGCCCAGGCCCGGTTTGCATTTCGGCTTCCCCTATTGCCACGGCGGCGTGGTGCCGGATCCGGACTACGCCAAGGGCAAGAGCTGCGCGCAGTTCGAAGCGCCCATGGCCAAGCTGGGCCCGCACGTGGCGCCGCTGGGCCTGGCCTTTTACACCGGCCAGCAATTCCCGGCTTCCTACCGCAACAGCATCTTCGTGGCCGAGCATGGCTCCTGGAACCGCAGCACCAAGAGCGGCTACCAGGTGCGCCTGATCACGCTGTACGACAGCAAGGTGGTGAGCGACACGCCCTTCGTGGAAGGTTTCTTGCGCGGCAAGGATGATGAGGTGGTGGCGCGCCCGGTGGACGTGGCGCAGCTGCCGGACGGCTCGCTGCTGATCTCGGACGACTTCGGCGGGCGCATCTTCCGCGTCAGCTACGAGGGCAAATAGTCAGTCCGGGAAGAAGTCGTTGTCCAGGATCTGCTCGAATGTCCAGGGCCGGACCTGCGGAAGAGTCCGCAGTCGGGTCTGATGAATAGCGTTATCGAGCGCATCCTTCCAGACGTCGGCCTGCCAGCGCGGCTTGTCCAGCAAGGGACGTAAGCTCGGCATCTTGCGCAGCAGGCGATTGATCATGTCACGCTGGTGGCGTATGTTTCCCTCCCAGCTCGCGCCACGCCGCTGAGGCTGGTATTTCCATTTCAGCAAATGGGCCATCAGTATCGCCATCCGATGCGCGATTTGGTGCCGGTTACTGAGGTTCATGTCTTCGATCTCCTCAGCGATGTGCTCGATGTCGAGTTCAGACCACCGCCCTGCCCGCAACAAGGCCACCTGTTCCAGCGCCCAGGCGGCCGCATCCTCCTCATAATCGGTACTCATGGCTCCTCCGGAAAAAAGTCTGGATCGAGTATGTGCTGCACGCTCCACGGACACCCGGCAGGACAGCCGCGCAGCCCTGCCTCGCGGTCGGCCAGGCGGCCGTGTCGTCCTCGTAGTGGATACTCATGGGTCCCCAGCGCGGTCGATTGATGAGCAGTTTGACCGCGCTGCATACCAGAAGTTCCGTACCGGCGAAAAAAAACCGCCGGGCTTGCGCGCCGGCGGTTTCTGTCTGAGAGTGGTGCAGCTTACTGTGCGGCTGCGGCGGCTTCTTCAGCAGCGGCTTTCATCGACAGCTTCAGGCGGCCGCGGTCGTCGGTCTCCAGTACCTTGACGCGCACTTGCTGGCCTTCCTTCAGGTAGTCGGCCACGGCGTTGACACGCTCGTTGGCGATCTGCGAGATGTGCAGCAGGCCATCCTTGCCAGGCATGACTTGCACGATGGCGCCGAAGTCCAGCAGTTTCAGCACGGTGCCGTCGTAGGTCTTGCCCACTTCCACGGAAGCGGTCAATTCCTCGATGCGGCGCTTGGCTTCCTGGCCGGCGGCGGCGTCCACCGAGGCGATGGTGACCACGCCTTCGTCGCTGATGTCGATCTGGGTGCCGGTTTCCTCGGTCAGGGCGCGGATCACGGCGCCGCCCTTGCCGATCACGTCGCGGATCTTCTCGGGGTTGATCTTGATGGTGATCAGGCGCGGCGCGAAGTCGGACAGCTCGGTCTTCACGCTGGGCACGGCTTTCTGCATCTCGCCCAGGATGTGCTCGCGGCCTTCCTTGGCTTGCGCCAGCGCCACTTGCATGATTTCCTTGGTGATGCCCTGGATCTTGATATCCATCTGCAGGGCGGTGATGCCGTTGCGGGTGCCGGCCACCTTGAAGTCCATGTCGCCCAGGTGGTCTTCGTCACCCAGGATGTCGGACAGCACGGCGAAACGGCCGCCTTCCTTGATCAGGCCCATGGCGATACCGGCCACGTGCTCTTTCATCGGCACGCCGGCGTCCATCAGGGCCAGGCAGCCGCCGCACACGGAGGCCATCGACGAGGAACCGTTCGATTCCGTGATTTCCGACACCAGGCGCACCGAGTAGCTGAATTCCTCTTCCGACGGCAGGGCGGCCACCAGGGCGCGCTTGGCCAGGCGGCCGTGGCCGATTTCGCGGCGCTTCGGAGTGCCCACGCGGCCGGTTTCGCCGGTGGCGAAGGGCGGCATGTTGTAATGCAGCATGAAGGAATCGGTGAACTCACCCATCAGGGCGTCGATCTTCTGGCTGTCGCGGGCGGTGCCCAGGGTGGCGACCACCAGGGCCTGGGTTTCCCCACGGGTGAACAGGGCCGAACCGTGGGTGCGCGGCAGCACCGAGGTGCGGATCGAGATCGGGCGCACGGTGCGGGTGTCGCGGCCGTCGATACGGGGCTCGCCTTCCAGGATCTGCGAACGCACCACCTTGGCTTCCAGCTCAAACAGGATGTTGCCCACTTCCACGGCGTCCGGTGCGGCGGCGCCGGCGGCGGCCGCTTCGGCAGCCACGTCGGCCAGCACTTCATTCTGCATGGCGCGCAGCAGTTCGGTGCGGGCCTGCTTGTCCTTGGTCTGGTAGGCGGTGCGGATCTTGGCGTCGGCAAAGCGGGTCACGCTGGCGATCAGCGCTTCATTCTTGGCCGGCGGGGTCCACTGGTGTTCCGGCTTGCCGCCGTCGCGCACCAGCTCATGGATGGCGTCGATCACGGTCTTCATCTGCTCATGGCCGTAGACCACGGCGCCCAGCATGATTTCTTCCGACAGCTGCTGCGCTTCCGATTCCACCATCAGCACGGCGGTTTCGGTACCGGCCACCACCAGGTCCATCTTGGAGGTTTTCAGCTGGCTGACGGTGGGGTTGAGGATGTACTGGCCGTTGGCGTAGCCGACGCGGGCCGCGCCGATCGGGCCGTTGAACGGCACGCCGGCCACGCACAGGGCGGCCGAGGCGCCTATCATGGAGGCGATGTCAGGGTCGATTTCGGGATTCACCGACAGAACGTGCACAATCACTTGCACTTCGTTCATGTAACCTTCGGGGAACAGCGGACGGATCGGACGGTCGATCAGGCGCGAGGTCAGCGTTTCCTTTTCCGACGGACGGCCTTCGCGCTTGAAGAAGCCGCCAGGGATCTTGCCGGCTGCGTAAGTCTTCTCGACGTAGTCCACGGTCAGCGGGAAGAAGTCCTGGCCCGGCTTGGCGTCCTTGCGCGCCACCACGGTGGCCAGCACCACGGTGTCGTCCACCGACACCAGCACGGCGCCGGAAGCCTGGCGTGCGATCTCGCCGGTTTCCAGGGTCACGGTATGCTGTCCGTACTGGAAGGTTTTCGTTACTTTATTAAACATGGGTAATCCCTTTCTATTTGCCGACAGATTTTCAGGGGCTGTCGTTCACCTCACCACGGCCGGCCCTCCAGGGCCGGCTTTGCTACATGACGGATGCCATGCCGCCAAGAGTTGCTTCTTCTTGGCATTTTTTCCACGGTTCCAATGACAAATGCCTGCGGCAGCGAACTGGCGCAGGCATTTCGGTCAGAAACCGGGGGACTGCAAGAATTACTTACGCAGGCCGAGTTTGGCGATCAGGTCGCGGTAACGGGTTGCGTCCTTGTTCTTCAGGTAGGACAGCAGGCTCTTACGGCGGTTGACCATCTTGATCAGGCCGCGGCGCGAGTGGTGGTCCTTGGTGTGCTCTTTGAAGTGGCCGTTCAGCTCGTTGATGCGGGCGGTCAGCAGTGCCACTTGCACTTCCGGCGAACCGGTGTCGTTTTGGCCACGGGCGTTGTCCGCGATGATGGCGGCTTTGTTGATGTTTTCTACGGTCATGATATTTACCTTTCACATGCGGTGCGCGGAGTGACTACCCTGCCCACCGTGAACTTCATTAAAAATCCGGCCAAACGGCCAGACCCGCGAGTATAACCAAAAACCGCGCGGCCAACAACCATTCCGAGTAGGACAAATCCCACGCCACGTCGAGGGTGCGCCCGACGTGATGAAAAGCGAGCAATTGCTATGATTTCCGCAACTCATCGTTGGATTGAGTACAACCTTGCACATCTACTATCCGGAGAAAAACATGACCCGCACCCTGCCCGCCGCCCGCTTCCTGCTGGGCGCCGCAGCCGCCCTCACCCTGTCCGCCCCGGCCTGGGCCCAGCCTTCGCCCGCCCTGGACCGCGCCAGCGTCTCGGCCGGCGCCTTCTGGGCCGATCCCACCATCAAGGCCACCGCCAACACCCAGTACGGCAACATTGACAGCGGCGACTACGAGCCCGACCGCGTCACCCTGCCGCGCGTGCGCGCCGACCTCCTGATCGGCGACTCGCAAGGCCTGGCCTTCGATTACTACCGCTACGACAAGGATTACAACCCGCGCCTGTCCGGCGGCGCCAACTACCTGGGCCAGCCCCTGACCGGCAATGGCCGCCTGGACGCCAAGCTCAAGCTGGACCTGGCCAACTTCGCCTACAAATGGTGGCTGGGCCAGGGCAACGACGTGTTCGGCATCGGCGTGGGCGCGGCCTACTACAAGGGCGCCATCCGCGGCACCGCCAGCGGCACCCTGAACAACATCGCCGGCAACGCCCGCTATGACGACAGCGAAAGCGCCTGGGCTCCGCTGCTGGAACTGGGCTGGCGCCACGCCTTCACGCCCGAGGTGCGCATGTACGCCGAGGCCAGCGGCATCAAGAAAAACGGCGGCAACATCACCGGCCACATCTACAGCGGCATGGTGGGCGTGGAATGGTTCTTCGCCAAGAACGTGGGCCTAGTGGCCGACTACAGCGTGTCCAAGATCAGCCTGGAGCGCGACGGCCGCACCGACGGCGATGTCAACATCCGCCTGAAGGGCCCCGCCGCCTACGTCAAGCTGCGCTTCTAATTCCCCTGGGGATTGACGCGCTCGATTTTCGAGTGCAGCTTGTTGAGCGCGGCCAGGTAAGCCTTGGCCGACGCCACCACGATGTCGGGGTCGGCCCCGACCCCGTTGACGATGCGCCCCTCCCTGGACAGGCGCATGGTCACCTCGCCCTGCGACTGGGTGCCGCTGCTGATGGCGTTGATCGAGAACAGCACCAACTCGGCCCCGGACGCGGCCTGCGATTCGATCGCATTGACGGTCGCATCGACCGGGCCGTCGCCCGTCCCCTCGCAGCTGTGCTCCACCCCGCCCGCTGAAAACACCACCCGCGCATGGGGCAGCTCGCCGGTCTCGGAGCGCTGCGCCAGCGACACGAAGCGGTAATGTTCGCTGCCCTGCCCTTGCTCGCCATCGGAGACCAGGGCCAGGATATCCTCGTCGAAGATCTCGGCCTTGCGGTCGGCCAGCTCCTTGAAGCGGGCGAAGGCGGCGTTGACCTCGGCCTCGGAATCGAGTTCTATGCCCAGCTCCTGCAAGCGCTGCTTGAAGGCGTTGCGGCCCGACAGCTTGCCCAGCACGATCTTGTTGGCGGTCCAGCCCACGTCCTCGGCGCGCATGATTTCATAGGTTTCGCGCGCCTTGAGGATGCCGTCCTGGTGGATGCCGGACGCATGCGCGAAGGCGTTGGCGCCCACCACCGCCTTGTTGGGCTGCACGGCAAAGCCGGTAATCTGCGACACCATCTTGGAAGCCGGCACGATCTGGGTGGCGTCTATGCCCACTTCCAGGTTGTAGTAAGCGGCGCGGGTGCGCAGCGCCATCACCACTTCCTCCAGCGCCGTATTGCCGGCCCGTTCGCCCAGGCCGTTGATGGTGCATTCGATCTGGCGCGCGCCGCCTATCATCACGCCGGCCAGCGAATTGGCCACCGCTAGCCCCAGGTCGTTATGGCAGTGCACCGACCAGATGGCCTTGTCCGAATTCGGAATGCGCTCGCGCAGGCGGCGTATGGTCTCGCCGAAGATTTCCGGCACCGCGTAGCCCACCGTGTCCGGGAAGTTGATGGTGGTGGCGCCCTCGGCAATCACGCCTTCCAGTACGCGGCACAGGAAATCCTCGTCCGAGCGGCTGCCGTCTTCCGGGCTGAATTCGATATCGTCGGTATGCTGGCGGGCGTAGCGCACCGCCAGTTTGGCCTGTTCCAGCACCTGTTCCGGCTCCATGCGCAGCTTCATCTTCATGTGCAGCGGCGAGGTGGCAATGAAGGTGTGGATGCGCTTGCGGGCGGCCGGCTGCAATGCCTCGGCGGCGCGCGCGATGTCGCGGTCGTTGGCGCGCGACAGCGAGCAGATGGTCGATTCCTTGACCGCCGCGGCGATCGCCCGTATCGAGTCGAAGTCGCCCGGCGAGGCGGCCGCGAAGCCGGCCTCGATCACATCCACCCGCAGCCGTTCCAGCTGGCGGGCGATGCGGATTTTCTCGTCGCGTGTCATGGACGCGCCGGGCGACTGCTCGCCGTCGCGCAGGGTGGTGTCGAAGATGATGAGGCGGTTCGAGGTACTCATGGTGTGCTCCGTGGCTGGTTTGCTGCGTTGCTGTGTCCCGTATCCGCTCGCCGCTTACAAACGCTCGCTGGGATCTACCGGCTCGTGGGTGGTCTGCACCAGGCTGACCGGCTTGCCCTTGGCCGCGCGCCACAGCGCCACCGCGTAGCCCGAGATGCCATAGGCGGCAAACAGCGGGAACAGGGTCACGGCCGGCTTGATGGCGATCAGGGCCAGGCCCAGCGCAATCAGGAACACCACGATAAAGGGCACCGACTTGCGGAAATTGACGTCCTTGAAGCTGTAGAACGGCACGTTGCTGACCATGGTCAGGCCGGCGAATACGGCGATGCCCCAGGATACCCAGGCCAGCTCCAGACCGGACACTTCCAGCTCCAGCATCATCAGGATGATGCCGGCCACCAGCGCTGCCGCCGACGGGCTGGGCATGCCCTGGAAATAGCGCTTGTCGACCACCTCGATATTGGTGTTGAAGCGGGCCAGGCGCAGCGCGGCGCCGGCGCAGTAGACGAAGGCGGCAATCCAGCCCAGCTTGCCCAGGCCGCGCAGCGACCATTCATAGATCACCAGCGCCGGCGCGGCGCCGAAGGACACCATGTCGGACAGGCTGTCGTACTGGGCCCCGAATTCGCTCTGGGTATTGGTGAGGCGGGCGATGCGGCCATCGAGACCGTCCAGTATCATGGCGATGAAGATGGCCCAGGCCGCGTGTTCGAATTTCTGGTTCATGGCCATGACAATGGCGTAGAAGCCGCAGAACAGGGCCGCCGTGGTGAAGGCGTTGGGCAGGAGATAGATGCCGCGGCGGCGCGGCTTGTCGCCCTTGTCGCCCTTGGGCTGGCGCGCGAAACGGGCGAAGCGGGACGGCTTGGCGCCAGGCTGGGCGGCGCCCTTGGCGCGGCGGCGGGGGAATTTGGCCATAAGGTTCCGTTCTCTCTTGATGTTCTAGCGCCATCATTATAGAGGAGGCAGCCCCCGCCCGGGGCGCGCCTCACCGCTGCAAAACAGCTACTTGAAGCGCACCTTACCGACCACGTTCATCTGCAGCGTGGTTTCGCCCGGTTCGAAGCTGGGCTCCTCGACGGCGTTGCTGTCTTTCATCATGGGCGCCGCTGCGGCGCGCGCCATCATCACGCCGCCTTCCTGCGCGTAATGCGCGTAATTGCCAGCGCCGGCGAAGTCGATGGTCTCCACGGTAGCGTCGCTGACCGGGCGGCCCATGGCCCTGGCAATCGCGGCGACGCGCTCGTTCAGGGTCTTGTAGGTGACAGCGATGCGCTGCTCGTCCAGCTGGCGGGTGGCTTCCGGCGACAGGCCGAACTGCAGGTTGTTCAGGGTCAGGATGCGCTGGGCGGCGGCCACGGTCTTGGGCAGCTTGTCGATATTGGCGGTGGTCACCTGCAGGTACTGGCCCACGCGCCAGGCGGTCGGCACGCGCGGCTTGGGGGTGCCGCGCTGGTTGGGCTGCGGCTGCTCCTCGGGGTAGACCGGATAGGTGTAATAGCCCTGGGTCTTGAGGCTGGCCTGCGGGTCCTCTTTCCGCACGATTTCCTGGCCCTGCTTCATTTTCTGGTTGACGCGCGAGGCGGCGGCGGCCTTGTCCTTGTCGGTTTCCTCGATGGCAAGGGTGGCGATGGCCTGGTCATTGGCGCGCTTGACCTCGCCGGAAGCGGGGACGATCACCAGGGTGCCGGCGGTGGCCGCCCCCTCGGCGGCATGCGCACCGAGCGCGGCGGTGACGGCGGCGACGGCAATCAGGGATTTCAGGAATGTCATGGCTCATCTCCAGTTAAATTTAAGACAAGCGCACTGTAACCGAATTTCCTCAGCGCACGTGTAAGACATGGTGAGTGTTTGTAACAGCCGACGATGGACGTAAAAAAGCCGGGAACCAGTCCCGGCTTTTTTGCACAGCGAAGATACCGCTTAGTTCTTCGACTGGTCGACCATCTTGTTCTTGGCGATCCAGGGCATCATGGCGCGCAGCTTGGCGCCGACTTCTTCGATCTGGTGCTCGGCGGTCAGGCGGCGGCGCGAGATCAGGGTCGGGGCGCCGGCCTTGTTTTCCAGGATGAAGGACTTGGCGTATTCGCCGGTCTGGATGTCCTTCAGGCACTGGCGCATAGCGTTCTTGGTGTCTTCGGTCACCACGCGCGGGCCGGTCACGTACTCGCCGTACTCGGCGTTGTTCGAGATCGAGTAGTTCATGTTGGCGATGCCGCCTTCGTAGATCAGGTCGACGATCAGTTTCAGTTCGTGCAGGCACTCGAAGTAAGCCATTTCCGGCGCGTAGCCGGCTTCCACCAGGGTCTCGAAACCGGCCTTGATCAGTTCCACGGTACCGCCGCACAGCACGGCCTGTTCGCCGAACAGGTCGGTCTCGGTTTCTTCACGGAAGTTGGTTTCGATGATGCCGGCCTTGCCGCCGCCGTTGGCCGAGGCGTAGGACAGGGCGATGTCGCGGGCGCTGCCGGACTTGTCCTGGTACACGGCGACCAGGTGCGGCACGCCGCCGCCCTGGGTATAGGTGGCGCGCACGGTGTGGCCCGGGGCTTTCGGGGCGACCATGATCACGTCCAGGTCGGCGCGCGGAACCACTTGGCCGTAGTGCACGTTGAAGCCGTGGGCGAAGGCCAGCACCGCGCCCTCTTTGGCGTTGGGAGCGACGTTTTCGTTGTAGACCTGGGCGATGTTCTCGTCCGGCAGCAAAATCATGATGACGTCGGCAGCTTTCACCGCGTCGTTCACCTCGGCCACTTTCAGGCCGGCCTTTTCCACCTTGTTCCACGAAGCGCCGCCCTTGCGCAGGCCGACGGTGACGTTCACGCCGGAGTCGGTCAGGTTTTGCGCGTGCGCGTGACCCTGCGAGCCGTAGCCGATGATGGCCACGTTTTTGCCTTTGATCAGGGAGAGGTCAGCGTCTTTGTCGTAGAAAACTTTCATGATAATTCCTATGTCTATGTATGGATGCAGTACGTCGTGCGTACCAGGGATAGTACCAACGTACTGTTTAAACTTTCAGGATGCGTTCGCCGCGGCCTATGCCGGAGCCGCCGGTGCGCACCGTTTCCAGGATGGCGGCGCGGTCTATCGAGTCGATGAACGCGTCCAGCTTGCTCTTGGCGCCGGTCAGCTCGATGGTGTAGGACTTCTCGGTCACGTCGATGATGCGGCCACGGAAGATGTCGGCGGTGCGCTTCATTTCCTCGCGCTCCTTGCCCACCGCGCGCACCTTGATCAGCATCAGTTCGCGCTCGATGTGCTGGCCTTCGGTCAGGTCCACCACCTTGACCACCTCGATCAGGCGGTTCAGGTGCTTGGTGATCTGCTCGATGATGTCGTCGGAACCGGAGGTGACGATGGTCATGCGCGACAGGGTCGCGTCCTCGGTCGGGGCCACGGTCAGGGTTTCGATGTTGTAGCCGCGCGCCGAGAACAAGCCCACCACGCGCGACAGCGCGCCGGCTTCGTTTTCCAGCAATACAGAAATAATGTGTCGCATGTCAGAGATCCTCCGAACCCAGCAGCATTTCAGAGAGACCCTTGCCTGCCTTGACCATGGGCCACACGTTCTCCGACTGGTCGGTGATGAAGTTCATGAATACCAGCCTGTCCTTCATGCCGAAGGCGTCGCGCAGCGCGCCTTCCACGTCGCCCGGCTTCTCGATGCGCATGCCGACGTGGCCATAGGCCTCGGCCAGCTTCTCGAAGTTGGGCAGCGAATCCATGTAGGACTCGGAGTAGCGCGAACCGTAGTCGATCTGCTGCCACTGCCGCACCATGCCCAGGAAGCGGTTGTTGAGCATGATGATCTTGGGCGTCAGATGGTACTGCTTGCAGGTGGCCAGTTCCTGGATGTTCATCTGGATCGAGCCTTCACCCGTGATGCAGGCCACGGTGGCGTCCGGGTTGGCCATCTGCACGCCCATGGCGTAGGGCAGGCCGACCCCCATGGTGCCCAGGCCGCCGGAATTGACCCAGCGGCGCGGCTTGTTGAACGGGTAGTACTGCGCGGCCCACATCTGGTGCTGGCCGACGTCGGACGTGATGTAGGCGTCGCCCTTGGTCACTTCCCACAGTTTTTCCACCACGGACTGGGGCTTGATCACCAGGTCCGAGGTCGGGTATTTCAGGCACTCGCGGCCGCGCCATTCGTTGATCTGCTTCCACCAGTCCTTCAGGGCCGGAGCGTTGGGCTTGGCGTCGGTGGCGTCCAGCTGGGCCAGGAATTCGACCAGCACGTCTTTGACGTTGCCGACGATGGGTATGTCCACCTTGACGCGCTTGGAAATCGACGAGGGGTCGATGTCCACATGGATGATCTTGCGCGGATTCGAGGCGAAGTGCTTGGGATTGCCGATCACGCGGTCGTCGAAGCGGGCGCCGATGGCAATCAGCACGTCGCAGTTCTGCATCGCCATGTTGGCTTCGTAGGTGCCGTGCATGCCGGGCATGCCGACGAACTTGTCGTCGCTGGCGCGATAGGCGCCCAGGCCCATCAGGGTGTTGGTGACCGGGAAGCCCAGCTTGTCGACCAGCTTGTTCAGCTCGGGCGAGGCATTGGCCAGGATCACGCCGCCGCCGGTGTAGATCATGGGGCGCTCGGCCTGCAGCAGCAGCTGGACCGCTTTGCGGATCTGGCCCGCGTGGCCCTTGTCGACCGGACGGTAGGAACGCATCTCGACCTCTTTCGGGTACGAGTAGGCCGCCTTGTGCATCGAGATATCCTTGGGGATATCGACCAGCACGGGGCCGGGACGGCCGGTGCGGGCGATGAAGAAGGCTTTCTTGATGGTTTCCGCCAGGTCCTTCACGTCCTTGACCAGGAAGTTGTGCTTGACCACGGGGCGGGTGATGCCCACCGTGTCGCATTCCTGGAAGGCGTCCTGGCCGATGGCGTGGCTGGGCACCTGGCCCGAGATCACGACCATGGGAACGGAATCCATGTAGGCGGTGGACAGGCCGGTCACGGCATTGGTCACGCCCGGACCCGAAGTCACCAGGGCGACACCGACCTTGTTGGAGCTGCGCGAATAGGCATCGGCGGCGTGGATCGCGGCCTGCTCGTGGCGCACCAGGATATGCTGGAATTTGTCTTGCTTGAAGATGGCGTCGTAGATGTAGAGGACGGCTCCACCGGGGTAGCCAAAGACGTGTTCAACGCCTTCCTCCGCCAGGCAGCGCACGACGATTTCCGCGCCTGTGAGTTGAGATCCTGCTTCGGTGTTCATGAAACATTCCTTTCAAGGTCCATAGGAGATTGATCGGATGCTCTGTCCTGGCGAAATAGGCCTGCTGCTGCAGCTCCGCCCTGCCTCCCTTTGCGTATGCGGTCACACTGCCTCTTCCGCCAACCGTAGTGGCGTGCAAAGCGGCGTTAGCGCAAATTCTCGTTTGGCCGGGTTGTCTGTAGCGGCTCGGCTTACCTCTCGCGCTTGTAACGCGGGTAAGAGCAAACTGCTGACAAATGAAAGCGCGTCGGATCGATTGCGGCGTTGTGTGCCTGCTGCGACCAGACCATAAGGCTTCGGGGTTGCAAAGCGTCCCATACGGTACTACGGCGCATCATTTTGAGCAAGGACAAATTGAGAATATTGCCGTTTTAGCGGCGTGCTGGCCGTCAATAGTCGTAAAAACCATGCAAAACAAAGTAAATTTTGCTAGCATGCGCAAGTTTGAACCGGCCGCAATCTCCTCCGCCCACCCGACGCATGGCAACAGACAAAGAATTATCGGATTTCCTCGAAAACGTGGAGCGGCGCGCCTTCAAACATGCCTTGTACGCGGTGCGCAAGGACGAGGCGGCCCTGGACATCGTGCAGGACGCCATGATCAAGCTGGCCGAGAAATACGGCGACAAGCCGGCCGCCGAACTGCCCCTGCTGTTCCAGCGCATCCTGCAGACCACCATCCTCGATTACTTCCGGCGCGAGAAAGTGCGCAACACCTGGGTCAGCCTGTTTTCCGGCATGGGCCCGTCGTCGGACGAGCACGAGGACTTTGATATACTCGAATCCTACCAGGCCGAGGCGGGATCGGCCGCCGCCGAATCCAGCGCCGACCAGGTCGAGCGCCAGCAAATGCTGCAACTCATTGATGATGAAGTAAAAAAGCTCCCGGCGCGTCAACGGGAAGCCTTCCTTATGCGTTATTGGCACGATATGGACGTGGCTGAGACAGCCGAAGCAATGGGATGCTCCGAAGGCAGCGTGAAAACGCATTGCTCAAGGGCAACTCATGCACTGGCCGAGTCGCTCAAAGCCAAGGGAATAAAACTATGAACACCGACGATCTGAACTTCGCGTACAAGGTGCGGCACGCGCTGAATGAAACCCTGGAGGACCTGCCCGCATCGACCACCGACCGCCTGGCGGCAGCCCGCCGCGCCGCGCTGGCGCGCAAGAAGCCGCATGTGGAAGTGCGCGTGGCCCACACCGAGCTGGCCACGGCCGGCGCCGGTGGCGGCTTCTTCTCGCAGCCGTTCGCCTGGCTGGGCCGGGTCGGCGTGGCCGTGCCCCTGCTGCTGCTGGTGGCCGGCCTGGCCGGCGTCTACCACTATGAGGAACAGCAGCGCATCGCCGAGCTGGCGGAAATCGACGCGGCCGTGCTGTCCGACGAGCTGCCGCTGACGGCTTACCTGGACCACGGGTTCAACGCCTACCTGTCGCAAAGCGAGCAATAAATGGCGTGGTTCGGCAGCCGGATGCACAAGACCGCCAGCGTAATGACCGTGATGGCCCTGGCCCTGGCCGGGGCGGCGTGCGACAGCAAGGCGCCCGTCCCGGCCGCTGCCGCCGGCCAGGCCCAAGCGCCCAAACAGCGCACCAAGCCCTTGTGGGGAGAACTGCGTCCGGCCCAGCAGCAGGCCCTGGAACCGCTGCGCGACGAGTGGGACACCATAGAACCCATCCGCAAGCAGAAATGGCTGGAGATCGCGGCCCGCTACTCGTCCATGAAGCCGGACGAGCAGGCCCGCGTGCACGACCGCATGCGTGAATGGGTCAAGATGACGCCCGAGGAGCGGCGCCAGGTGCGCCAGAACTTCGCCCGCGCGCAGAAGCTGGCCGCCGACAAGAAGTCGCTGCAGTGGGAGGAATACCAGCAGCTGCCCGAGGAACAGAAGAAAAAGCTGGCCGCCGCCGCGCCGCAGAAAAAGCAGGTGGTGAACCTGCCGACGGCGGCCCAGGCCAAGGTCAAGACCCCGGCCCCGATCAAGACCGCCGAACCGGCTTCGGCGCCGGCCGCCGCTGCACCGGCGCCCTCGTACTCGGCCCCGGCGCCGCAGCCCGGCGCGCCGCTGGTGCCGCTGCCGGCCAACGCCCCGGGGGCTTCCAACATCACGCCCACCATCGCCGCCCCGGCCCAGGCCGCGGCGCCCGCTGTTGCACCCGGTATGACGGTTGCGCCCTCTGCTACCCCCACGCCGGCGCCGGCCCCCGCCGCCCCGGCGCCCGCAGCGACGCCGCCGTCCAGCACGCCACCCGCCTCCGCCAATGGTAAATAAGGTAAATATGCACGCCGCCAGCCGTCCGGATGCCGGCGCCGCTACACCGGCTGGGTCCGGCCGCGCAACGCCTCCCATGCCATCCACCGATGCACTGGCCGCATCTTCCTCTCTGCCGGCCGGGGCGGCGCCCACCGGCGCGCCCCTGGCGGCACTCCCCACCCCGACCGTCCGGCGCCGCCTGGTCGCCATGGTGTACGAATTGCTGCTGGCCTTTGCCGTGTTGTTCCTGCCCTTCCTCGTGTTCGAAGTCGCCAGCGGCGCCAGCCACACGCCGGTGGCCGAACACATGCGCCAGGCCCTGGCCTTCCTGGTGCTGGGCGCCTACTTCATCCACCAGTGGACGCGCCAAGGCCAGACCCTGGCCATGAAAACCTGGCGCATCCGGGTGGCGCTGCCGGACGGCGCCCTGCCGCCACCGCGCGTGGCCGCGCTGCGCTACCTGCTCGCCTGGATGTGGGTGCTGCCGGCCCTGCTGCTGGACTACGCCGTCGGCCTGCAGCGCTGGCAAGCGCTGGGCGCCGTGCTGGCCGGCATCCTGCTGTGGTCGCTGACCGCCTTCCTCGACCGTGACCGCCAGTTCCTGCACGACCGCCTGGCCGGCACCCGCCTGCTGCAGCTGCCCAAGCCCCCGAAAAAGGTGAAGACCGCCTCCTAATTGTGGCAATATTGCAAGATATTGTCTTGAGGAGGAAACCCATGCCTGTGCTTGTCCGCCTGCTGGGCGGCGCCGTGTTGGCGCTGTCCGCTGCCGCCGCGTTTGCCGGCCCGCCCGTGGCCCGCGTCGAGCCCGTCACCGACACCTATTTCGGCGAGCAGGTGGTGGACCGCTACCGATGGATGGAAAACAGCAAGGATCCCGACTGGCTGCCCTTCCTCAAGGGCCAGAATGATTACGCGCGCTCGGTGCTGGCCACCCTGCCCCTGCGGGCGGAACTGCTCAAGCGCATACAGCAGCTATCCGGCGACGTGGCCGCGCCCATGGCCGTGCAGCGCGCCGGCGGCCGCGTGTTCTACCAGCAGCGTCCGGCCGGCAGCAACAACTTCAAGCTGTTCGTGCAGGAAAACGGCGCCAGCCGCCTGCTGGTCGATCCCACCACGCTGGACACCGCCACCAGCCACGTGTCGCTGGACTGGTGGAGCGTGTCACCGGACGGCAGCAAGCTGGCCTATGGCCTGTCCAGGGATGGCAGCGAAGACTCCACCCTGCAGATCATGGACGTGGCCAGCGGGACCATCCTGCCGGAGCGCATCCCCGACACCCAGGCCGCCGAACCCAGCTGGCTGGCCGACAGCTCCGGGTTTTTCTATAACCGGCTGACCGGCAAGGTCGATACGCCGGAACGCTTCCTCGACTCGCGCGCCCGCTTCCACCGGCTGGGCAGCGATCCCGCCAAGGATCCCATCCTGATGGCCCGTAACCTGGGCCAGAAGGTCAAGTACGAGAAAATCCAGGCGCCCTATATCTTCACGGCGCCGCACTCGCGCCACGCGCTACTGGTGCTGACCGACGTGCGCAGCGAAAAGCGCTTCCTGACCGCGCCGCTGGCGGATGTCCTGAAAGGCAAGGCGCGCTGGAAGACCGTGGCCGACTTCGCCGACGAGGTGACTGACATCGACCTGCATGGCGACGACCTGTACTTGCTGGCCAACCGCGGCCATCCGCGCGGCCGCGTGCTCAAGCTGAAGGCGTCCTCTCCTACGCTCAAGGGCGCGAAGGAAGTGGTGGCTGAATCGGACCTGGTGCTACAGGGCCTGGTGCGCGCCAGCGACGGCCTCTACCTGCGCGCCATGGACGGCGGCATCAGCCGCGTACAGCGCCTGGGTGCGGACGGCAAGCTGGCCAGCATCGCCCTGCCCTTCGACGGCACCGTCTCGCGCATGGCAGCCGATCCGGACGCGCCGGGCGTGCTGATGCTGCTGGCCGGCTGGCTGACGCCGACCGCCATCTGGTCGGTGGACGCCGGCGGCAAGCTGGCCGACACCGGCATCACGCCGCGCCCCAACATCGACGTCAGCGCCTACACCACCGAGCGCCGTTTCGCCACCGCCAAGGATGGCACGAAAGTGCCGTACAGCCTGATCTACAAGAAAGGCCTGAAGCAGGATGGCAGCCACCCCGCCTACATCTCGGCCTACGGCAGCTACGGCGCGGCGGCCTATACCCCGGCCTTTGCCGGACGCCTGCTGGCCCTGATCGACCAGGGTGCAGTGGTCGGTTTCGCCAATGTGCGTGGCGGCGGCGAATATGGGCGCGCCTGGCACCGCGCCGGCCAGCTGGAAAACAAGCCGAATACCTGGCGCGACCTGATTGCCGTGTGCGAGGACCTGGACGCCAAGCGCTATACCTCGCCCGCGCGCACCGCCATCAACGGCCGCTCGGCCGGCGGCATCACCATGGGCCGCGCCCTGACCGAGCGCCCCGACCTGTTCGCGGCCGTGGTCTCGGGCGTGGGCTGGCACAATCCGCTGCGCTACGTGGCGGAACAGAATGGCTATGGCGAGGAACCGGAATGGGGCGCGATCAGCGATAGAGCCGGCTTCAAGGCGCTGAAAAGCATAGACAGCTACCAGGCCGTGACCGATGGCGTGAAGTATCCGGCCGTGCTGCTGACCACCGGCGTCACCGATCCGCGCGTGGCGCCCTTCCATCCGGCCAAGATGGCGGCGCGGCTGCAGGCCGCCACGGCCAGCGGCAAGCCGGTGCTGCTGCGGGTGGACTTCGACGCCGGCCACGGCATGGGTTCCACCCGCGCCCAGCAGGATGCGGAAGCCGCCGACACCTACGCCTTCGTGCTGTCGCAGACTACCGGGCAGTGATCAGAAGCGCTCGTAGCCCTGCAGGTAGCGCCACTGGCCGGCCGGCAGCCCGGCCATGGCGATGCGGCCGATGCGGATGCGCTTCATGGAGACCACGGTCAGGCCGACCTCGCGGCACAAGCGCTCGATCAGGCCGGGGCGCGCGCCCTTGATGGCAAAGCGCAGCCGGTTCTCGTTTTGCCACGAGACCTTGCCGGGAATCTGGTTCAGCTGCGCCAGGCCGTTGTCCGCGATGGTCCCTTGCACTTCCACGATGATTTCCTGTTCCATGCGCGAACCCTCCTCGATCAGCTTGCGCGCCACCCGGAAGTCCTGGGTATAGACCAGCAGGCCGCTGGCCTTGTCGTCCAGCGCGATGGTCAGCTGCTGGCCGCTGACGTGGCGCTTGAGGAAGCGCCCGCCCGGGGCGGCGCCGGAGAGGTGTTCCGGCAGCAGGCAGCGCAGCGCGGCGGCCTCGCCGGCGCCGGCCGGCTTGTTGAGCAATAGGGTGACGGGCGCGATTTCCAGCAGGCTGGCGTCGGGCGCGATCTCGATGCGCTGGCCAGGCGCCACGCGCGCGCCCGGCTCCTCGACCACGGCGCCGTCCACGCTGACGTAGCCGCCTTCGATATACAGTTCGGCTTCGCGCCGAGAGCAGGGGCGCAGCTCCGCCACGCGCTTGGCGAGGCGGACGGTGTTGTCGGTGTCGGTCATGGTGGGCCTTGAGGTGCGGAAGGCGGGCATTATACGCCAGCGCGGCCGCCGCGCCGCATCGGCGGCCGGCATGCAAGCGGCAGCCTGGCGAGCGGGGGGCCTTAGCGGAAGAAGTGGCGGAATACGGCGGCGGCGCGCTCCAGCTCCGCACGCGGCGCATCCATGTGGGTGACGATGCGCAAACGCGGCCCCATGGACACCCGCACCCGTTCGGCCAGCAGCGCCTCGTTGAGCGCGGCGCAGCGTTCGGCCGGCAGGTCCACGTAGAAGATATTGGTCTGCGGCGTACTGACCTTCAGCCCATCGATGCCCGCCAGTTCGGACGCCAGCCAGGCCGCGTTATCGTGATCCTCCGCCAGCCGCGCCACATTGTGCTGCAGCGCGTACAGGCCGCCGGCCGCGATCACGCCGGCCTGGCGCATGCCGCCGCCCAGCATCTTGCGCCAGCGCGCCGCTTCCTTGATCAGTGCGCGGCTGCCGCACAGCACCGAGCCCACCGGCGCGCCCAGGCCCTTGGACAGGCAGACCGACACGCTGTCGAAGCCCGCCACCGCCTCGCGCAGGGAGACGCCCTGCCGGACGGCCGCATTGCAGATGCGCGCCCCGTCCAGGTGGGTGGCCAGGCCGCGCGCATGGGCCAGCGACGTGGCCGCGCGCACGTATTCAACCGGCAGCACGCGCCCGCCTATGGTGTTTTCCAGCGCCAGCAAGCGGGTGCGGGCGAAGTGGAAATCGTCGGGTTTGATCTGCGCTTCGATATCGGCCAGCGCCAGGCTGCCGTCGGCCTGGTTGGCGATGGGCTGCGGCTGTATGCTGCCCAGCACGGCCGCGCCGCCGCCCTCGTAGCGGTAGGTGTGGGCTTCCTGGCCCACCAGGTATTCATCGCCGCGCCCGCAGTGGGCCAGCAGCGCCAGCAGGTTGCTCTGGGTGCCGGACGGCGCGTACAGGGCCGCCTCATGGCCGAACAAATCGGCCGCGTACTCTTGCAGCGCGTTGACGGTGGGGTCGTCGCCATACACGTCGTCGCCGACGTCGGCCGCGTTCATGGCCTCGCGCATGGCCGCGCTGGGGCAGGTGACGGTGTCGCTGCGCAGGTCCAGCCAGTGGTCCATCATGCCTCCGCGTAGAAGCGTTTGTCCATTTCCCGCAGGCCCACCGTGTCCAGCACTTCCTTCAGGCGCTCGGCCGGACGGCGGCGCGGCAGGTTTTTATACGTCGCGATGATCAGCTCATTCTTCATCGAGTGCTCCCAGCCCACCAGCTCCGTCACCGTAACCTGGTAGCCGTGCGCCTCCAGTTGCAGGCAGCGCAGCACGTTGGTGATCTGGCTGCCGAATTCGCGCGTGTGGATGGGATGGCGCCAGATTTCCGTCAGCGCGCTCTTGCCCAGGTCCTGGCCCTTGTTCTTGCGCAGCACGGAGGCCACCTCTGCCTGGCAGCACGGCACCAGCACGATGTGCTTGGCCTTTTTCTTCAGCGCGAAATCGATGGCGTCGTCGGTGGCCGTGTTACAGGCGTGCAGCGCGGTGACGATGTCGACCTGCTCCGGCAGCAGGGTCGAGGAAGTCGATTCCGCCACCGACAGCGGCAAGAAGGACATGCCGGGGAAATCGAACTTGCGGGCCAGCTCCTGCGAACGGGCCACCAGTTCCTCGCGCGTCTCGATGCCGTAGATGTGCGAACCATCCTGCAGCGCCTTGAAGAACAGGTCGTAGATGATGAAACCCAGGTAGGACTTGCCGGCGCCGTGGTCCACCAGCGACACGCCGCCCTTGTGCTCCTGCACGTCCTTGAGCAGGGGCTCGATGAACTGGTACAGGTGGTAGACCTGCTTGAGCTTGCGGCGGCTGTCCTGGTTCAGTTTGCCGTCGCGGGTCAGGATGTGCAATTCCTGCAGCAGCGCCACCGACTGCCCGTCGCGGATCTCCGGCAGGGTGGCGGCCGAGGTGGTGGCGCCGATGGACGCCGCCGGTGCGGCTTTGGCGGCCTTGGCTGCCTTGTTCTGCTTCATGTCAGTGGCCGCCTTCGCTGGCGTGGTTGATGGTGTATTTGGGGATCTCGATCACCAGGTCCTCGTCCGCCACCACGGCCTGGCAGGACAGGCGCGACACCGCTTCCAGGCCCCAGGCCTTATCCAGCAAGTCTTCCTCGGTTTCGCTGGCTTCGTTCAGGGAATCGAAACCCTCGCGCACCAGCACGTGGCAGGTGGTGCAGGCGCACGATTTCTCGCAGGCGTGCTCGATGTGGATGTCGTTGTCCAGCATGATGTCGCACAAGGTCTTGCCGGCGGGGGCATCGACCACGGCGCCGTCTGGGCACAGCTTGGCGTGGGGCAGGAATACGATTTGTGGCACTTGTTACCTCTTTCAAGTTCTGCCCCCGGCGTCGCTCGCGCGCACGCGGGAGCCCATAGGGAGCGAATTCTGATGCTCAGCATGGGCTCCCGCCTGCGCGGGAGCGACGCTGCGCGGTTTATTTACGCGACCTGGTCCAGCGACTTGCCGGCCAGGGCGCTGCGCACGCTGCGGTCCATGCGGCGCGATGCGAATTCCTCGGTGCCGTGTGCCAGCGCCTCGACGGCCGCTTTCACGGCGCGGTGGTCCACCTTGCCCTCGGCCGACTGGGCGAGGATGCCGCGGGTGTGAGCCATCAGCGCATCGACGGCGGCGCGCTCGTCGGCCGACAGCAGGGCCGCATCCTCGTCCAGCGCGGCCTGGGTGGCCAGCAGGATGCGCTCGGCTTCGACCTGTTCCTCGCGCAGTGCGCGCGCCACCATGTCGCCTTCGGCCGACTTGTAGGAATCCTGCAGCATGCGCGCCACGTCGTCGTCGCCCAGGCCGTACGAAGGCTTGACGCTGATGGACGCTTCCACGCCCGAGCGCAGCTCGCGCGCCGACACCGACAGCAAGCCGTCCGCATCCACCTGGTAGGTGATGCGGATGCGCGCCGCCCCGGCCGCCATGGGCGGGATGCCGCGCAGCTCAAAGCGCGCCAGCGAGCGGCAATCGCTCACCAGCTCGCGCTCGCCCTGCAGCACGTGCACCGCCAGCGCGGTCTGGCCATCCTTGAAGGTGGTGAATTCCTGGGCCCGCGCACACGGGATGGTGGAATTGCGCGGGATGATCTTCTCGACCAGTCCGCCCATGGTTTCTATGCCCAGCGACAGCGGGATCACGTCCAGCAGCAGCCAGTCGTCGCCCGGCGCGCGGTTGCCCGCCAGCAGGTTGGCCTGTATGGCCGCGCCCAGCGCCACCACCTTGTCCGGATCGATGTTGGCATGCGGGATGGTGTGGAAGAACTCGCCCACGGCGCGCTGCACGTGCGGCATGCGGGTGGCGCCGCCCACCATGACCACGCCGTCCACGTCGTCGGCGTCGATGTTGGCGTCGCGCAGGGCCTTCCTGACCGCGTTCATGGTCTTGGCGATCAGGTGTTTGGTGATCTCATGGAAGGTCTCGGCCGTGATGCGCAGGTGGACTTCCTCGCCCGATTTCAGGATGGCGTCGACCATCACTTCGGACTTGGTGGACAGCAGTTCCTTGGCCTCGCGCGCCTTCACCATCAGGGTGGCCGTGTCCACGTCGGACAGCGGCTGCAAGCGCTCTTCCTGGTGGATATGGCAGAACAGGCGGTGGTCGAAGTCGTCGCCGCCCAGGGCCGAATCGCCGCCGGTGGACAGCACCTCGAACACGCCCTTGCTCAGCTTGAGGATGGAAATGTCGAAGGTGCCGCCGCCCAGGTCGTACACGGCGTACACGCCTTCCGAACCATTATCCAGGCCGTAGGCGATGGCGGCGGCGGTCGGCTCGCTCAAGAGGCGCAGTACATTCAGGCCGGCCAGCTGGGCCGCGTCCTTGGTGGCCTGGCGCTGGGCGTCGTCGAAATAGGCCGGCACCGTGATCACTGCGCCCACCAGGTCGTCGCCCAGCGAGTCCTCGGCGCGCTGGCGCAGCGTGGCCAGGATCTGGGCCGAGGTTTCGACCGGGCTTTTCACGCCGGCGATGGTTTTCAGCTGCACCATGCCGGGGCCGTCCACGAAGTCATACGGCAGGTTTTCCGCGTAGGCGATGTCCTTCAGCCCGCGTCCCATGAAGCGCTTGACCGACACGATGGTGTTCTTGGGATCGGTGGTTTGCGCGGCCTGGGCCTTGTAGCCGATGTGGGCGTGGCCATTGGGCAGGTAGCGCACCACGGACGGCAGCAGCGGGCGGCCTTCCTCGTCGTTCAGCACTTCGGGGATGCTGTTGCGCACGGTGGCGACCAGGGAATTGGTGGTGCCCAGGTCGATGCCCACCGCCAGCCGGTGCTGGTGCGGCGCGGTCGACATGCCGGGTTCGGAAATTTGCAGAAGTGCCATGGGGTGTAAGCTGATGTCTAAGCTGAGGTCTAAGCTGTATTCTTGTCAGGGGCGCCGCCCGGCGGGCGGCGGGCGATCAGGCTTCGATCGCTTCGAAGGCGAAACGGACTTCCTCGCCGAATTTTTCCAGGAACATCAGGGCGCGCACGCCCTGGGCGGCGGCCGCGTAGTCGCCGGCGTCCAGCTGCTGCTCGATGTCCAGCAAGCGGCCCTTGCGTTCCAGGCGCAAATCGCGGTCCAGCTTGTCCAGCGCATCCGCATCCCTGGCGGCGCGGGCCTCGCCCAGCGCCTCGCGCCACTCCATCTGCTGCATCAGGAAAGCCATCGGCATGGCCGTGTTGGACTCGGTCTGCAAGTCCACTCCATGCAGCTCGCACAGGTACTGGGCGCGCTTCTGCGGATTCTTCAGGGTCTGGTAGGCTTCGTTGGCGCGCGTGGCCCACTGCATGGCGACGCGCTTTTCGGCGTCCGTGGCGCTGACGAACTTGTCCGGATGGACGCGACTCTGCACGTCGCGGTAGGCGCTGTCCAGCGCGGCGCTGTCGACGGCAAAACGCTGCGGCAGGTTGAACAACTCAAAGTGATTTTGCATGGCGCTCAGATGCGGAAGCTCTCGCCGCAGCCACACGCATCTTTCTCGTTCGGGTTGTTGAATTTGAAGCCTTCGTTCAAGCCTTCGCGCGCGAAGTCCAGTTCGGTGCCGTCGATATAGGGCAGGCTTTTCGGATCGACAAAGACTTTCACGCCGTGCGATTCGAACACGCTGTCCTCGTCGGCCACCTCGTCCACGTATTCCAGCTTGTAGGCCAGGCCCGAGCAGCCGGTGGTGCGCACGCCGAACCGCAGGCCGATGCCCTTGCCGCGGCGCTCGATGTAGCGGTTGATGTGCTTTGCTGCTTTTTCGGTCAGGGTAATTGCCATTTGCTTCTCCGTGTCGTTCCCGCGCGAGCGGGAACCTATGCTGAGTATCATGATCAGCTCAGTATGGGCTCCCGCTCGCGCGGGAGCGACCGTCACGCTGCTACGGGGTGCTTCGCCTTGTAATCCTCGACGGCGGCCTTGATCGCGTCTTCGGCCAGGATCGAGCAGTGGATTTTGACGGGCGGCAGCGCCAGTTCCTCGGCGATCTGGGTGTTCTTGATGGCCAGCGCCTCGTCCAGCGACTTGCCCTTGACCCATTCCGTCACCAGCGAGCTGGAGGCGATGGCCGAACCGCAGCCATAGGTCTTGAACTTGGCGTCTTCGATCAGGCCGTCCGCGCCGACCTTGATCTGCAGTTTCATCACGTCGCCGCAGGCGGGGGCGCCGACCATGCCGGTGCCTACCGATTCGTCGCCCTTTTCAAAGGCGCCGACGTTGCGGGGGTTTTCGTAGTGGTCCAACACTTTTTCCGAGTAAGCCATTTGGTGCTCCAGTTCTATCTAGTGTATGCGTTTAATGTGCGGCCCATTGGATCGAATTGATGTCGATCCCTTCCTTGAACATGTCCCACAGCGGCGACAGTTCGCGCAGCTTGCCAACCTTGGACTTCATCAGTTCGATGGCGAAGTCGATATCCTTCTCGGTCGTGAAGCGGCCGATGGTGAAACGGATGGAGCTGTGCGCCAGCTCGTCGCTGCGGCCCAGGGCGCGCAGCACGTAGGACGGCTCCAGGCTGGCCGAGGTGCAGGCCGAACCGGACGACACCGCCAGGTCCTTGACCGCCATGATCAGCGACTCGCCCTCGACGTAGTTGAAGCTGACGTTCAGGTTGTGCGGCACGCGGTGCTCCATGTCGCCGTTGATGTAGGTTTCCTCGATTTCCTGCAGGCCGCCCGCCAGGCGGTCGCGCAGCGCCTTGATGCGCTTGATTTCCTCGTCCATCTCGACCTTGGCCAGGCGGAAGGCTTCGCCCATGCCGACGATCTGGTGGGTCGGCAGGGTGCCCGAGCGCAGGCCGCGCTCGTGGCCGCCGCCGTGCATCTGCGCCTCGATGCGCACGCGCGGCTTGCGGCACACGTACAGCGCGCCTATGCCCTTGGGACCGTAGGTCTTGTGGGCGGTGAAGGTCATCAGGTCGACCTTGGTCTTTTGCAGGTCGATTTCGACCTTGCCGGTGGCCTGGGCCGCGTCGCAGTGGAAGATGATGCCTTTCGAGCGGCACAGGGCGCCGATCTCGGCGATGGGCTGGATCACGCCGATCTCGTTATTGACCAGCATGACGGAGACCAGGATGGTGTCCGGACGGATGGCGGCGCTCAGCTGCTCGATGGTGATCAGGCCGTTGTCCTGCGGTTCCAGGTAGGTCGCTTCGAAGCCCTGGCGTTCCAGCTCGCGCACCGTGTCCAGCACCGCCTTGTGCTCGGTCTTCACGGTGATGATGTGCTTGCCCTTGGTCTTGTAGAACTGCGCCGCGCCCTTGATGGCCAGGTTGTTCGACTCGGTGGCGCCGGAAGTCCAGATGATTTCGCGCGGGTCGGCATTGACCAGGGCCGCCACGTGGCCGCGCGCCTCCTCCACCGCCTTCTCGGCGGTCCAGCCGTACATGTGGCTGCGCGAGGCGGGGTTGCCGAACTGCTCGCGCAGGTAGGGGATCATGACGTCGGCCACGCGCGGGTCGATCGGCGTGGTGGCCGAGTAGTCCATGTAGATCGGGAAATGCGGGGCGGTCTTGAACTCGACCGGGGCAACCTGCGCGACGTTTTTTTCTGGGGCGTTCATCCGTTTACTCCGTAATAGATATTTTCAACCGAGCGCCGCGTGGTCGTTGCGATGCATCACAACCACGTTCTGTTCAGCATTCTTCAGCCTTTGTTGATCGACCAGGTCCTGCAGCGACACCGAATCCAGGTAATCGACCATCTTCTCGTTCAGCGTGGCCCACAGTTCGTGGGTCATGCAGCGCGCGCCATTGCTGGCGTCGGCGCCGTGGCAGTTTTCCTTGCCGCCGCACTGGGTGGCGTCCAGGGGTTCATCCACGGCGATGATGATGTCGGCCACCGTTACCTTGTCGGCCCGGCGCGCCAGGCTGTAGCCGCCGCCGGGGCCGCGGATGGATTCCACGATCTCATGGCGGCGCAGCTTGCCGAACAGCTGCTCCAGGTAGGACAGCGAAATTGCCTGGCGTTGGCTGATACCAGACAGCGTGACCGGGCCTTTGCCCTGGCGCAGGGCCAGGTCTATCATGGCGGTCACGGCAAAACGGCCTTTGGTGGTCAGACGCATTCCTACCTCGGTTCAGCTCGGTTAAAATATCGGGTATTCCAACTGATCAAAGCCTGATTAGTTGATCGATTTAGTCAAGTATACCAAACTTTAACGAAGTTTGCCGGGCGGCCCATTGCCGCCTTTATGCCCGCCTCCCCTCATTTCCCCTGCAACTGCAGCAGGCGCATCGGACCGAACAGCGCATGCATATGCTTATTACCAATAAAGCTGATGTTGTAGGGGTGTTCCGCGTTAATCTGCGGGAAAGATTTCATCACAGGCAATTTATTCAGCAGCTCGGCGATCTTGCCCCACAAAATCATGGTGGGCGCCGTGTCGGCCTGCTGCGCCAGGCCCGCCATGACGGTCTCGAAGAAGGGAAGCCAGGCCTTGGCGTCCTTGGCCGGCGCCACGTGCGGGCGGAACACCAGCGAGGCGTTCAGCAGCAAAAAGCCGCGCGCGGTGAGCTGCGCCTGCAGCTGGGCCAGGGTCTGGACCACGCCGCTGCCGTCCCGCCGGGCGCGCGCGGACACGGCCGCCATGGCCTCGCCAGCGGTCTGCTCCACCTGCAGCTGGCCATCGGCCACCAGCAGCATCTTCATGAAGTTGCGCAGCGAAGTGGCCTTGTTGACCGGCTTGGACAGGCCGCCGCCCGCCTCGGACGACCACAGGCTGCCGACCGCGCCGTCCATGAAGCACACCCCGGTGGCGCTTTCCGCGCGCGGATACGGTCCCTCGCCCATCAGCACGTAGCGCACCTGCCCCAGCGGCAGCGCGAAGGCGGCAAACAGGCGCTGCTCCGTGGGTAAATACTGGTCCTGGGCCAGCTCGGCCAGGTAGGCCGGCGACATGGCCTCCAGCCCGCGCAGCAGCAACGGGCGCCAGGAGGCGTCGGCAAGGTCCAGGGCAACAAGGATGGACGCAGGGATGGGCGCGGGGATGGTCATGGCGTTCACTGGTCAGGAAGGAAAAGGCGGAATTGTAGCGCCTGCGGCGCAGCCATCCGAAGAAAGTTTGACGTTCTTTGCCAATACGCCGATACTTTGCCGCGTCCCATTTCGTTTCCATCTAATAAAAAGGAGCTACGCAGTGAAATTTACTATGCTGGTAACCCTGCTCCTGGCCGCCGGTGTGGCCAGTGCGGCCTATACGCCGGTGTTTGACGCCAAGCGGCTGTCGCAGGACGTCAAGGTGCTGTCCTCGGACGAGTTCGAGGGCCGCGGCCCCAACACGGCGGGCGAGACCAAGACCGTGGCCTACCTGGTCGAGCAGTTCAAGGCGGCCGGCCTGCAGCCGGGCGGCGACCTGGTCAACGGCAAGCGCGCCTGGACCCAGGACGTGCCCCTGGGCCGCTTTGAAATCAAGGGCCCCGTCAAGCTCAGCGTCACCGAAGGCAAGCAAAGCCAGGAACTGGCGCAGGGCGAGCAGTTGGCCGTGCGCGCCGCCATGAACGGCGCCAAACATGTGGACTTCAAGAACGCCCCGCTGGTGTTCGTCGGCTACGGCGTCCACGCCCCCGAGCGCAAATGGGACGACTTCAAGGGCCAGGACCTGAAGGGCAAGCTGGCCGTGGTGCTGATCAACGATCCCGACTTCGAAACCGGCAGCGGCGACTTCGGCGGCAAAGCCATGACCTACTACGGCCGCTGGACCTACAAGTACGAGGAAATGGCGCGCCGCGGCGCCCTCGGCACCCTGATCGTGCACGAGACCGCGCCCGCCTCCTACGGCTGGGCCACGGTGAAGAATTCCAACACCAACGTCATGTACGACATCGTGCGCAAGGAGCCGGGCAAGGCGCACGCGCCGGTGGAAGCGTGGGTGCAGCGCGACGTGGCGGCGGCCTGGTTCCAGCATGCCGGCCTGGATTTCGAGGCCCTGAAGAAGCAGGCCCAGACCCGCGACTTCAAGCCGGTGGAACTGAAAGGTGTGACCCTGTCGGGCAGCTACGCCGTCGATGCGCAGGTGATCAAGTCCAAGAACGTGGTGGCGATCCGCAGCGGCAGCGAGCATCCCAACGAGACGGTGCTGTACAGCGCCCACTGGGACCACCTGGGCGTGGGCCTGCCGGACGCCAGGGGCGACAAGATCTACAACGGCGCGGTCGACAACGGCACCGGCCTGGCCGCCCTGCTGGAACTGGCGCGCGCCTATGGCAAGGCGCCGGCGCCCAAGCGCAGCGTGGTGTTCCTGGCCGTCACGGCCGAGGAAAAGGGCTTGCTCGGCTCCGAGTACTACGCGGCCAACCCGCTCTACCCGCTGGCCACCACGGTGGCCAACATCAACATGGACGCCCTGGACCCGCACGGCCCGGCGCGCAACTTCACCATCTCCGGCAGCGCCAAGCTGGAGCTGCTGGACCAGCTGGTCGCCACCGCCAAGAAGTGGAACCTGAGCTACGCGCCCGATCCGAAACCGGAAGCCGGCCACTTCTTCCGCTCCGACCACTTCCCCATGGCCAAGCGCGGCGTGCCCGCCATCTCCTTCGGCTCCGGCGAGGACTGGGAACAAGGCGGCGTGGCGGCCGGCAAGAAGGCCGAGGACGACTACGTGAACAACAACTACCACCAGCCGTCCGACGAATGGAAGGCCGACTGGCCGTTCACCGGCATGGCGCGCGACCTGCAGCTGCTGTACACGCTGGGGCATGACCTGGCCGAGTCGCGCGCCTGGCCGAACTGGGCCCAGGACGCGGAATTCCGCACCATCCGCGACCAGAGCGCGGCGCAGCGCAAGTAAGCTAGCGTTCCCCTTGCCGTGGCGGTTCGGCGTCCAGCCAGCCGCCACGGAATCCCGCCCGCAGCAAGCCTTCCCGCAGATAGGCGCAGCCCCGCATCAGCTTCCAGGGGCGGTCGTGCAGGTAATTTTCCACCATGATGATGGTCGGTCCCTCGTTGATGCCGAAGTGATAGGGCGAGACCCAGCGGGTGCCGTCGTTGTGCCGGTAGACGGTGGAAAACGAGGCCTTGAAACCCTTGGTATCGGCCTCGCACAAGGGCAGGCCGTGGTAGTGGCGTATGCTGGGCAGCACGATCTCCGGGGCGAACGGCAGCGAGGCCGCCACCGCCCACGGCGCCAGGGTGCCGTCGTCCGGACCGTAGGGCGCGGCACGCGCCACGTAGTCGTAGAACCGGCGCTGCACGCCATCGATGCGGCGGCAGGCCGGCCCCGGACCGTCGCTGGCCGTGATGCCCCAGCATAGTTCGCCGTACTCCGGAAAGCCGAGCGGATTGCTGATCGCATACTGGCGCTGCACATGGGTGGCGCGGCGGCTGTTCTCGAAATAATCGAGGCCGTGGTCGCGCATGAAATCGTCGCGGATGCCGCGCAGGTCCAGCCACAGGTGCGACATCTGGTGGATGAATAGCGGCCCGGCGTACAGATAGTCGATGCCGTACACGCTTTTCCACTCGTAAGTGCGGGACCAGGCGTCGTAGCTGGCGCGCGGGATGGGGTAAGTGGGCGAGGCCAGCGCCAGCACGTACAGGATCAGGGCTTCATCGTAGCCTTCCCAGTGCCAGCGCAGGAAACCCTTCCTGGGCCCCCAGCCGTGGCTTAGCGTGCCCTTGCGCGTCAGCATCCACTGCCAGTCCACGCGGCGGTACAGCTGGTCGGCCAGGGTGCGGATCTCGGCTTCCTCCGGGGTGTTGGCCTGGAAGTATTCGGCCGCCGTCAGCATGCCGGCGACCAGCAGCGCCGTGTCTATGCTGGACAGTTCGCAGTTCCACACCCGCTGGCCGCTGTCCATGTCGATGAAGTGATAATAAAAGCCCTTGTAGCCGGTGGCCCTGGGCGACTCGCTTTGCTCGCTGCGGGCGAAGAAGCGCAGCACGGTCAGGGTGCGCAGCACCGCCTCGGCGCGCGCCATGAAACCGCGCTCGACGCCGATCGGATACACGGTGAGCGCCATGCCGACGGCGGCAATGCTGGCCGGCCAGCCAGGCGCGGTCTTGTCGCGCACCAGGCCGTTTGCCGGGTTGGTTTCGGTGACAAAGTAGTCGAACGAGTCCCGCTGCAGCTGCTGCAGCATGTCCAGGGTGGCGGCATCCAGGGTGGCGGCGGAACAGTTCGGAGGCAGGGTGGTCATGGGCTATATGCGGGCATACATCACTGATGCGCCAGCTTGTCACAGCCGCCCGGCCGCCTGTGTGGCACAGCCCACAGAAACGATGCGCCGGGACCACAGATGGCGGCGGCCCGGCGTGCTAGACTTTCTTCATTGCAAATTATTATTGCGAGCCGCGCCATGTGGGTCCCGTTCCAGCGACTGTCCCGCCGTCTCCCGCAGCTGTGCTGCCTGCTGTTGCTGCTGGCCGGGTTCAGCGCCCAGGCCGGGCAGCAGCGCAAGGTGCTGGTGCTGTATTCGCTGGGGTCGGACGCGGTCTCGGTGTGGCAGGCCATGGTGCGCAAGGGGCTGGACGCGGAACTGGCCGGGCAGGACGGCATGGCGGACGTCGCCGTCTACGAGGAGCGGCTCGATGCTATCCGGGTCGGCGAACAGCGCTCCATGGACGCCATGGAGCCCTACCTGCGCATCAAGTATGCCGAGACCCGATTCGACACGGTCATCACGGAAAACTATACGGCGGCGCACTTCCTGAGCGAGCGCCCCGGCTTGTTCCCCGGCGCCGCACGCCACTACCTGAACCACGGCCGGCCCGGCTGGCGACCCGCCGACGGGATGGGATACGACGTGCCGACCGGCCTGTCGCAATCCTTGGCCGTCATTCCGCGCGTGATGCCGGGGGTGCGCCACATCGTGGTGGTGGGCGACCGCAGCCCCCGCGTGCAGGAATGGATCGCCAGCATACGGGCCGCGTCCACGCCCTACCGCGAACGGATACAGTTCGAATACTGGGACAATCTCAGCTTCGAGGAACTGTACCACCAGAGCGGGCTGTTGGGCGAAGGCACGGCCGTGCTGCTGCTGGCCGGCTATTATGACCGCAACGGCGCGCGCAGCCGGCCGGTGGACATCGCGCGCCGTATGGCGGCCGTCTCGCACGTGCCGGTGTTCACCAATGTGGAATCCTCGATACAGGGCGGCGTGGTGGGCGGCTATGTGACCGGCGGGGTGGCCATGGGCCATGCGCTCGGCCGGCTGCTGCTGGGACGCCAGCCCGATATCGCCGCCATACCGCACTACGTTTTCGACCACGCGGCGTTCCAGCGCCACGGCCTGCGCGAGCTGGACGAGCCGGTGGCCTGGCTGGGCCAGCCGCGCAGCATCGTGCGCCAGCACCTGTGGGAAATCGTGCTCGGGGCGCCGCTGATCCTGGCCGAGGCGGCCCTGATCGTGGCGCTGGTGCGGGCCCTGCGCGGCCGGCGCCAGACCACGCTGGCGCTGCAGGCCGAGCGCAGCCAGCTGGAGCTGCACGTGCTGGAGCGCACGCGCGAGCTGCAGGCGGCCAACGACAAGCTGGAATTGCTGGCCACCACCGATCCGCTGACGGGCATCGGCAACCGGCGCCGCATGACGGAGCAGATCAACCAGGAACTGGTGCGCAGCCGGCGTAGCCTGCACACGCTGGCGCTGCTGATGGTGGACATCGACCACTTCAAGCGCATCAACGACCGCTACGGCCACGAATCAGGCGACCGCGCCATCGTGGCGGTGGCGCAGGCGCTGGCGGGCGGGGTGCGCGGCGCCGACATGGCATCGCGCTTCGGCGGCGAGGAATTCGTGCTGCTGATGCCGGACACCGACCTGGAAGTGGCGCGCCAGGCCGCTGAACGCCTGCGCATGGAGGTGGCAGCGCTACGCATTGCCGGCGACAAGGGCGAAGTCATCCAGCTCACCATCAGCATCGGGGTGGCGGCCTCCAATCCCAGCGGCCCGCCGGACACCGCCTCCTCGCTGCTGAACCGCGCCGACCAGGCGCTGTACCGCGCCAAGGAGCTGGGCCGCGACCGCGTGGTCTGCGCCTGAAATCAAAGGCGCGGTGTTATTCGCTGTCGGGCTGGCGCGCGGGGTGGGCCAGCTGAAAGGCTTCCAGCGTGGCGCAGGCGTCGTGGATGCGCAGCACGGTCGGGTATGGCGCCAGGCCGACCTGGAAGCGCTGGGCGGCGAATACTTGCGGCACCAGGCAACAGTCGGCCAGCGTTGGTGTGTCGCCATGGCAGTAGCGGCCGGTGCGGCTGTCCTCCGCCAGCTTGCGTTCCAGGATGGCAAGGCCGGTGCCCAGCCAGTGCTGCTGCCATGCCAGCTTGGCCTGCTCGCTTTGGCCCAAGGGGCCGGTGATGTATTTCAGCACTCGCAAATTGCCCAGCGGGTGGGTGTCGGCCGCGATGTCCAGCGCCAGCGCGCGCACCCGGGCGCGGCCCAGGGCGTCCTGCGGCAGCAGGGGAATCAGTGGATGCACCTCGTCCAGGTATTCCATGATGGCCAGCGATTGCGTCACGATCTCGCCGCCATCGTCCAGGGCCGGCACCAACGCGCTGGGATTGATGGCGCGGTAGCCCTCGGACAGCTGCTCGCCGCCGTTGCGCAGCAGGTGCACGGGGATGGCGTCGTAGGCCAGGCCCTTGAGGTTGAGGGCGATGCGCACCCGGTAGGCCGCCGAGCTGCGGAAGTAGGTGTAGAGCTTCATCTCAGCCCCGCTGCGGGTAGCGCGCCACGCTTTGTTCGATGGCGCCGAAGATGCTGGCGCCCTGCCCGTCCCGCATCTCGATGCGCACCGAGTCGCCGAACTTGAGGAAGGGCGTGGCCGGCTTGCCGCCTTCGATGGTCTCGTACATGCGCAATTCGGCCAGGCAGCAGTAGCCTACCCCGCCGTTTGCTATGCTGGAGCCGTGCAGGCCGCCCTGCTTGTTGGACACCGTGCCCGAACCGATGATGGTGCCGGCCGCCAGTTCGCGCGTGTGGGCCGCATGCGCCACCAGCTGGGCGAAGCTGAAGGTCATGTCCTCGCCCGCGTTGGGCCGGCCGAACGGACGTCCATTGAGCTGCACCAGCAGCGGCAGGTGCAGCTTGCTGTCCCTCCAGTGCTCGCCCAGTTCGTCCGGCGTCACCGCCACCGGCGAGAACGCGCTGGCGGGCTTGGACTGGAAGAAGCCGAAGCCCTTGGCCAGCTCGTTGGGGATCAGGTTGCGCAGCGAGACGTCGTTGACCAGCATGACCAGGCGGATGGCCCGCGCCGCATCGTCCACGCTGGCGCCCATGGGCACGTCGCCGGTGATCACCGCCACCTCGGCTTCCAGGTCTATGCCCCAGTCCTCGCTGAGGGCATGGATGGGATCGCGCGGGCCCACGAAACTGTCCGAGCCGCCCTGGTACATCAGCGGATCGGTGTAGAACGAGGCCGGCACCTCGGCGTTGCGGGCCCTGCGCACCAGCTCTACGTGGTTGATATAAGCCGAGCCGTCCGCCCACTGATAGGCGCGCGGCAGGGGCGAATGGCAGTCTTCCTGGCGCAGCGGCTGGGCGCCGCCGGCCTGGCCCGCATTCAGCACGGCATAGGCCTGGCGCAGCTGCGGCGCGGTATCGTCCCAGCGGTCCAGCGCCTGTTGCAGGGTGGCGGCAATGTGCGGCACCGCCAGGCAGGTTTGCAGGTCGCGGCTGACGACCACCAGGCGGCCATCGCGGCTGCCGTCCTTGAGTGTGGCGAGTTTCATGGGCTGTCTCCAGATGATATTGCGCTACCTTAGGGCAGATTCAGATATCATACAAACGATATTTTTCACATCACTTATCGATTTTTCTTATGAATCCCAGCTTGCGCCAGATGCGCGCCCTGGTGGCCATCGCCCGCACCGGCAGCTTCACCCTGGCCGCCGAACATTTATCGCTGACCCAGTCCGCCTTGAGCGGCCAGATCAAGGAACTGGAACAGCTGCTGGGCGTGCGGGTGGTCGAGCGTACCACGCGCAAGACCCAGCTGTCGGAGCTGGGGCGCGAACTGTATCCGCTGTTCGACAAGATGCTGCAGGACCTGGACGGCATGATGGCCGACATCGCCAGCCGCAAGGCCCTGAAGAAGGGCATGGTGCGGGTGGCGGCGCCGCAGATGCTGGCCTGCACCCTGCTGCCACGGGCGATTGCGGCTTACCGCGAGGCCCAGCCGGAGATCCAGGTGCGGCTGGTGGACTGCCCGGTGGAACAGGTCGGCGCCCGCATCTTCAGCGGCGAGGTGGATTTCGGCATCGGTCCCGAGCGCGACGGCACGGTGGAGATAGAGACCGAGCCGCTGTTCGAGATGCCGTTTGCCGTGGTCCATCCGCCCGGCCATGCGCTGGAGCGGCTCGAGCGCGTGGCCTGGGCCGACCTCGCCGCCCATCCGCTGATCGCGCTGCAGGGACAGTTCACGGAGCGCCTGCTGCGCGACATGGACGCCGCCCTGCGCGAACAGTCGCTGGCGCCGCACCACGAGGTGACCTTCATGACCACGGCCCTGGCCATGGCCAGCGCGGGGCTGGGCATCACGGTGTGCCTGCCTTATGCCGCCCCCATGGTGGAACTGTACGGCCTGCGCATGCGCCTGCTGGAGGAGCCGCGCCTGACGCGGCGCTTCTTCATCCATACAAGGGAAGGCAGGCAGCCGAGTCCTGCCGCAGCCAGTTTCGCAGCCTTCCTGCACCAGTTCGTGGCGGGCATATAATGGCGCCCATGAGCGCCGACACCATCGCCACCAACCGCATGATGAACCAGTTCGACAGCCATGACAGCGTGTGGCTGTTTGGCTACGGTTCGCTGATCTACAAGGCCGACTTCCCCTATCTGGAGCGGCGCCCGGCCAGCATCACGGGCTGGGTCCGGCGTTTCTGGCAGGGCTCGCACGACCATCGCGGCACGCCGGAAGCGCCCGGTCGGGTGGTGACCCTGGTGGCGCAGCCGGGTGCGGTCTGCCACGGCATGGCTTACCTGATCACGCCGCACGTGTTCGAGCACCTGGACCACCGCGAGAAAAACGGCTACCTGCGCCTGGCCATCGATATGGCCTTAGCCGGTGGCGGCAGCGCCCGGGGCCTGGTGTACATCGCCACCGAGGACAACACGGCCTTCCTGGGTGAGGCGTCCGAGCTGGACATCGCGCGCCACATCGCCCGCTCGGCCGGCCCCAGCGGCCCCAACAGCGATTACCTGAACCACCTGGCGGCTGCCCTGCGCGACATGGGCCGCGAGGATGCGCATGTGTTTGCCATCGAGGCGCATTTGGCGCGGTTGCAGGGATGAGGCTAACCTCCACACATAGCTGGATGTCAGTGACGATGGCCGATGCGTGCTGGCCCAGCCGTCAAGCCGTTCCAAAGCCATCGCCCGTTAGCGCTGCGAAGCGCAGGCTACTGGCTTGATATTAACCACAACACCACCCACCAGCTCGTACGGAACATGCACATTAGCAGCTCCCAAGCCGCCAAAATCGTTTGGATCGCGCGTGATGATGGTCCTGCTTAGACCGAGAGCCGTCGCCCGTATGATGCAATCCGGTAGCTTTTTCTTGGTCCTGCCGCGCAGGTCGGCGCTCATTTCCATGATGTCCACATCAGTCTGCAGCACCGCTATCCCGATGTCCGCCAAGGCAGCATTCAGTTCGGCGCGCTCTATTTCATTCATTTTGCAGCACGCCTCCATCCAACTTATGGTGCTGATGACAGCGTCCTCATAGCTACCAAGCTCGTTAGTTGCAGCCTGGATGCCTCGAAGATGGTCGATGAGTATATTGGTGTCAAAAAGGACTATGGCCATTCCGCCCTCAGTTCTATTTGGTACTGAAGGCCGTCTGGAATATCGGTCCGGTTCCGCCACATGCCATGCGTCGACATCAGCCTGGCAATGCGGGCCTGGCGTCTGGCCTCTTTCGCTTCGGGCGTGTCGGCAGCACCGGGGGCCGGACCTGCATGGTCCACTGCGGACTTGGCCTGCAGCGTCCCGGTCCAAGTTCGGATTTGCCGACCCAGTGCTTGGGCGGCCAACTTGTTGGCCTGTCGCCCACTGATCCAGCGTGTGACTGCATGCTTTTTTCCGTTCAGGCCAGTCATGATCACCTCCCTCTCTCACCAACATTCTAGAACAGGTCCAGTTGCCCTGCTCCGCCGGGGCGGGACTTGGCGCTGGCGGCGGGAATGATGGGCGGCCGGCGGAACTGGCTGGTGTCCATGGCGTGGAAGCGGCTGCTGTGGCTGAGGTTCAGGCCCAGCCTTGCGGTGGCGATCTTGAAGCGCTGCCTGATCATGTCCGCCCACACGCCCTCGCCCGACATGCGGGTGGCGAAGTTGCTGTCGTAGTCCTTGCCGCCGCGCATTTCGCGCACCCGGTTCATCACGCGCTCGGCGCGTTCCGGGAAGTGCGCTTCCAGCCATTGCCTGAACAGGGGCGCCACTTCCCACGGCAGCCGCAGCACCGTGTAGTGGGCGCTCACCGCGCCGGCATCCCTGACCGCCTCCAGCAGCCGTTCCAGGTCCGGCTCGGTCACGAAGGGGATGACGGGCGCGATGCTGACGGCCACCGGTATCCCGGCCTCGGTCATGGTGCGTATTACCCGCAAGCGCCGCGCCGGGGCCGCCGCGCGCGGCTCCAGGGTGCGCGAAATGGCCGGGTCCAGCGTGGTCAGGGTGACGGCCACGCCGGCCAGGCGCCGGGCCGCCATGGGCGCCAGGATGTCGATATCGCGCTCGATCAGCGAAGACTTGGTGATCAGCCCGACCGGATGCGCGCATTCCTGCAGCACTTCCAATACCCGGCGCGTCAGGCGCAGCTCGCGTTCGCAGGGCTGGTAAGCGTCCGTGTTCACCCCCAGCGCAATCGATTCCGGCACATAGGACGGCTTGGCCAGCTCGCGCCGCAGCAGTTCGGGCGCGTTGACCTTGGCGTAGATGCGGGTCTCGAAATCCATGCCGGGTGACAGGCCCAGGTAGCTGTGCGTGGGACGCGCGTAGCAATAGATGCATCCATGCTCGCAGCCACGGTAGGGATTGAGCGAGACGCCGAAGGGAAGGTCTGGCGAGGCGTTGCGGCTGAGTATGGTCTTGGCGTACTCGTCCGTTACCTGGGTTTTCAGGGCCGGGGCCTCGTCTTCCTCGCGCTCCCAGCCGTCGTCGACTTCCTCGCGGCCGTTCACCTCGAAGCGCCCCTGCAGGTTGGAGACGGCGCCGCGCCCCTTGCGCGCCTGCAGCGGCTTGAGCGGCAACATGGTCTGTTCCACACCCGGTTCCAGATTGTTTTCATCCACTGCCATCGCCGCCGTCCTCGACACCAATACTGTACATGCATACAGCATTCTATGCCGCCCTTGCGGCGCTTTCAAGGTAAAACTGCGTCGAACTGGTATCATGCGCACAAATCTCCGGGCCCTGCGCCCTCTTTCCACAGATAACCGGCCAGGACGCCCGCCTTCCATGCGGGGCGGCGTCCCGGCTTGTACCCGTTCAGTGAGCATGAAATGAACAACCAAAACAATTCGAACCAAACGCCGCCATCCTTCTTCAGCCGGATTTCCATCGCCATCGGCGCCTTTTTCCGCGCCCTGTCCGACGCCGAGTACGCCGGCCGCCTGGCCGGTATCGACGACCTGCCGGCGCCGGCTGCCGCGCCGGTAGCGCCGCCTGCACCTGCACCTGCACCTGCACGTGCCCCCGCCCCGGCTCCCGCTCCGGCCCCGCTGCGCATCGCCACGCCAGACGCCGCCCTGCAGCTGCTCAACCTGTTCCAGCGCGAAGCCCGCCTGATCGACTTCACCCAGGAAAACCTGGCCGCCTATTCCGACGCCGACATCGGCGCCGCCGCCCGCGTGGTGCACGAGGGTTGCGCCAAGGTGCTGCGCGAACACTTCACCATCGCACCGGTGCGCGCCGAGGCCGAAGGCAGCCGCGTGGTGCTGGAGGAAGGCTTCGACGCCGCCGCCGTGCGCCTGACCGGCAACGTGGTCGGCAAGGCGCCTTTCCGCGGCACCCTGAGCCACCGCGGCTGGCGCTCGTCCAGCGTGCGCCTGCCCAAGCTGGCCGAGGCCCACGACGCCTCCATCCTGGCCCCGGCGGAGGTGGAACTGTGAGCGATCCGCGCTACGCCATCGGCATCGATCTGGGCACCACGCACAGCGCCCTGTCCTATGTGGACCTGGGCGCCAGCGATGGCGAGAAAACCACCCAGGGCGTGCTGGCCATCCCCCAGCTGACCGCGCCCGGCACGGTGGAAGACCTGCCGCTGCTGCCCTCCTTCCTGTACCTGCCGCACCCGGACGAACTGGCGGCCGGCGACTTGAGCCTGCCGTGGGCGGAGGTCCCGGGCCAGGCCGGCGTGGCCGGCGAAATGGCGCGCAGCCGTGGCGCCACCACGCCCATCCGCCTGGTGTCCAGCGCCAAGAGCTGGCTGTGCCACCCCGGCGTGGACCGCCGCGCCGCCATCCTGCCCAATGACGCGCCGGAGGAAGTGGCGCGCGTCTCGCCGCTGCAGGCCTCGACCCGCTACCTGTCGCACCTGCGCCAGGCCTGGGACCAGGCCCATCCGGAAGCGCCGTTCGGCCAGCAGGCCATCACGGTCACGATTCCGGCGTCGTTCGACCCGGGCGCGCGCGAACTGACGGCCGAAGCGGCCAGGGCGGCAGGCTACGACCAGATCACCCTGCTGGAAGAGCCGCAGGCTGCCCTGTACAGCTGGATCCAGGGCAGCGAGGGCCGCTGGCGCAAGGAAGTCAAGCCGGGCGACATCATCCTGGTGGTGGACGTGGGCGGCGGCACCAGCGACTTTTCCCTGATCGCCGTGCTGGAACGCGACGGCGTGCTGGAGCCGCACCGGGTCGCCGTGGGCGACCATATCCTGCTGGGCGGCGACAACATGGACCTGGCGCTGGCCCATCTGGTGGCGCGCAAGCTGGCCGCCAACGGCACCCAGCTCGACGCCTGGCAGCTGCGCGCCCTGACCTACGGCTGCCGCGCGGCCAAGGAAAACCTGCTGTCCGACGCCAGCGCCGAGAGCTGGCCCATCGTGGTGCCCAGCCGTGGCTCGAAACTGATAGGCGGCTCGATCCGCACCGAACTGACCCGCGACGAAGTCAAGACCTTCATCCTGGACGGCTTCTTCCCGCAGGTGGAAGCCTCGGCCCGTCCGGCCGTGCGCACCCGCGCCGGCCTGACCCAGCTCGGCCTGCCGTACGCGCAGGACGCCGCCGTCACGCGCCACCTGGCCGCTTTCCTGGGCCGCCAGCTGGGCGCCACCAGCGAGCTGGAAGGCTATGCCGGCCGCCAGAGCGCCGACGCCACCTTCCTGCATCCGACCGCCGTGCTGTTCAACGGCGGCGTGTTCAAGTCCGAGCTGCTGGCCCAGCGCGTCATGGCCACCATCAACGACTGGCTGTACATGGAAGGCGCGGAGCCGGCCCGCATGCTGGGCGGCGCCGACCTCGACCTGGCGGTGGCGCGCGGCGCCGCCTACTACAGCTACGCGCGGCGCGGCGCCGGGGTGCGCATCCGTGGCGGCACGGCGCGTTCCTACTATGTGGCCATCGAGTCGGCCATGCCGGCCATCCCGGGCATGGAACCGCCCATCCAGGCCCTGTGCGTGGCGCCCTTCGGCCTGGAGGAAGGCAGCGAAGTCGAGCTGCCCAACCAGGAATTCGGCCTGGTGGTGGGCGAGCCGGTGCAGTTCCGCTTCTTCGGCTCCTCGGTGCGGCGCCAGGACCAGATCGGCGACCTGCTCGATTTCTGGGGCCCGGACGAGCTGCAGGAAATGAACGAGATCCGCGCCGACCTGCCCGCCGACGGCCGCCAGCCGGGCGACGTGGTGCAGGTGCGCCTGCACGCCATGGCCACCGAATCGGGAACGCTGGAACTGCTGGCGGTGGCCAAGGATGGCCAGCGCTGGAAGATCGAGTTCGACGTGCGCAGCGCGGGCTGACCACTACCGGAGCAGGCGCGGTGAGTTCTTACATCGTCAGCATCGACCTGGGCACCACCAACACGGTGCTGGCCTATGCCGAGCCGGGTACGCAGCAGGTGCGGCTGTTCGATATCGAGCAGCTGGTGGCGCCGGGCGAAGTGGCGGCCGCACCGCTGCTGCCCTCGCTGCGCTACCACGCGGCCGAGGGCGAACTGGCGAACGGCGAGCTGCAGCTGCCCTGGTCCGGACAGGACGTGGCCGGATTGCAGCGGGTGGCGGTGGGGCGCCTGGCGCGCCAGCTGGGTGCCCAGGCGCCGGGACGGCTGGTGGCCAGCGCCAAGAGCTGGCTTTCGCATCCGGGCGTGGACCGTTCCGCGCCCATCCTGCCGTGGGGCGCCGGGGACGAGGTGCCCAAGGTGTCGCCGGTGGCGGCCAGCGCCAGCTACCTGGCGCACCTGCGCGCGGCCTGGAATACCCGCTTCCCCAGGCATCCGCTGGAACGCCAGCAGCTGGTGCTGACCATCCCCGCCTCCTTCGACGAGGGCGCGCGCGCCCTCACGCTGGAGGCGGCGCGCATGGCCGGGCTGCCGTCGCTGCGCCTGCTGGAGGAACCGCAGGCCGCCTTCTACGACTGGCTGCTGCGCCACCGCGCCACCTTGGCCGACGAACTGGCGCACACGCGCCTGGCGCTGGTGTGCGACGTCGGCGGCGGCACCACGGACTTCAGCCTGATCCAGGTCGCGCTGCAGGATGGCGAACCGGTGATCAGCCGCATCGGCGTCGGCAGCCACCTGATCCTGGGCGGCGACAATATGGACCTGGCGCTGGCGCACCTGGCCGAGTCGCGCATGGGCGGCGGCGAGAAGCTGCCGGCCAGCCGCTTGTCGCAGTTGACGGAGCGCTGCCGGGCCGCCAAGGAAGTGCTGCTGGCAGCCGATGCGCCCGAACGCACCACCGTCACCCTGCTGGGCGCCGGATCGCGCTTGATCGGCGGTACCCGCAGCGCCGAGCTGACCCGCGAGGAAGTGGCCGGCCTGGTGGTGGACGGCTTCTTCCCCCTCAACGAAAGCCGGGAGCCGGCCAGGCGCAGCCGGGGCGGCATCGTCGAATTCGGCCTGCCCTACGCGGCCGACGCGGCCATCACCCGACACCTGGCGGGCTTCCTGGCCTTGCACGCGGATGCGGCCCGCGCCGCGCTAGGGCTGCCGGCCGACAGCCCCGTGCCGGTGCCGGACACCCTGCTGCTGAACGGCGGCGTGTTCCGCGCCGACGCGCTGGCGCGCCGCCTGCAACAAACACTGGAGGGCTGGCGCGGCCAGCCGCTGCGCCTGCTGCACAACGATAATCCCGACGTGGCGGTGGCGCGCGGCGGCGTGGCCTATGCGCTGGGCCGGCAAGGGCTGGCGCCGGTGATAGGCGGCGGCTCGCCGCGCGCCTATTTCCTGGTGCTGGAGCAAGGCCAGGGCAAACCCGGCCGCGCGGTCTGCCTGCTGCCGCACGGCACCCCGGAGGGCCGCGAAGTGCTGCTGGCGGAGCGCGTGTTCGCCCTGCGCCTGGGCCGCCCGGTGCGCTTCCACCTGGTCTCGTCCCTGTCCGGGGACGCGCTGGCGGCCGGCGCGCTGGTGGACCTGGACCAGGGAGAATACGACGCGCTGCCGCCCATCGCCACCGTGCTGCGCGATGCGGCGGACGCCGGCGCCCGGCGCGACATCCCGGTGCGCCTGGCCGCCACGCTGAGCGAGGTCGGCACGCTGGAAGTGCATTGCGTGTCCGACCAGGAGCCGGGGCAGCGCTGGCAGCTGGAATTCCAGCTGCGCGACAGCGGCGAGGCCGCGCCATCCGATGAAGTCCGGCTGCCGCCCGGCGCCCCGGCCGCGCTGGAAAAAATCGAGCGCATCTTCGGCAGCCGCGCGCAGCAGGTCGACCTGAAGGAGGTGCGCCAGCTGCGCGCCCAGCTGGAACACCTGCTGGGCAGCCGCGAAAGCTGGAGCACGCCGCTGCTGCGCCGCCTGTTCGACGCCCTGCTGCAGCGCGCCAAGGGCCGCCGCCGCTCGGCCGAGCACGAGCGGGCCTGGCTCAACCTGTGCGGCTATTGCCTGCGTCCCGGTTACGGCTATGCGCTGGACGAGTGGCGCATCGAGCAGCTGTGGGCCCTGTACGAAACCGGCGTGCAGAACCACAAGGAGAACCAAGTCTGCGCCGAATGGTGGACCATGTGGCGGCGCGTCTCCGGCGGCCTGCCGGTGGAAGCCCAGCTGCGCGTGCTGGACGATTTCGCCTTCAACGTACAGGCCGATGCCGCCGAGCGCGGCCGCCGTCCGGTCACCCTGGTCAACGGCGGGGAGGAAGACATGCTGCGCCTGGGCGCATCGCTGGAACGCATCCCCGGCAGCTACAAGGCGGAAATCGGCGCCTGGATCCTGGGCCAGCTGCAGGCCGCCACCCGGGCCGGCGCCAAGGCCGCCGCCAACAAGAGCCGCGGCGGCGCCGGCGACGCCGTCCGGGCCGAGGCGGCGCAGGGCCGCTTCCTGTGGGGCCTGAGCCGGGTCGGCGCGCGCCAGCCCTTCCACGGCAGCGCGCACGACGTGGCGCCCACGCCCACGGTGGAGCAATGGCTGGACGCCATCCTGGCGTTGGACTGGAAAAAAACGGAACCGGCAGGCTACGCCGCCGCCCACCTGGCGCGCATGACGGGCGACCGCGCGCGCGACATCAACGATACCTTGCGCGCCGAAGTGCTGCGCCGCCTGGCCGCCAGCGGCGCCCCGCCGCACTGGAGCACCATGGTGCGCGAAGTCCACCAACTCGACCAGGCCGAGGAAAAACGCCTGCTGGGCGATGCACTGCCGCCCGGACTCAAATTGATACACTAACCATCAGAGCGACCATAAGAGGCCCCCATGCGCGATATCATCAACGGTTTTCTCCGCTTCCAGAGCGAGGTTTTCCCGGCACGCAAAGAGCTGTTCAAGACCCTGGCGCACGGACAGACGCCCAAGGCGCTGTTCATCTCCTGTTCGGACAGCCGCATGGTGCCGGAGCTGGTCACCCAGCGCGAACCGGGCGAGCTGTTCGTGATCCGCAACGCCGGCAACATCGTGCCCTCCTTCGGCCCAGAGCCGGGCGGCGTCAGCGCCAGCGTGGAATACGCGGTGGCGGCACTCAAGGTGTCGGACATCGTCATCTGCGGCCACTCCGATTGCGGCGCCATGAAGGCGGTGGCCACCTGCGCCTGCCTGGACCACATGCCGGCCGTCAGGCACTGGCTGCACTACACGGACGCGGCCCGCATGATCAACGAATCGGACAACCATCCGGATGAACAGGGGCGCATCGACGGCATGGTGCGCGCCAACGTGGTGGCCCAGCTCAACAACCTGCGCACCCACCCTTCGGTGGCGCTGGCCATGGCCCAGGGCCGGCTGACCCTGCACGGCTGGGTCTACGATATCGAGACCGGCTCCATCGATGCGCTGGACGCCGCCAGCGGACGCTTCATCCCGCTGGCCGAACACCCCTCGGCGGCCGGCTAATTCCCCTGCGCCGCCGGCAGCGGCAGGCTCAGGGTCCAGGTGGTGCCGCCGGGACCCGAGGCCAGCTCCAGCCGGCCGATGGCGGCGGCGCGCTCGCGCATGCCGCGTATGCCCCAATGGCCTGCCGCCGTGCCGGTACGCATCACCTCGGGCGGCATGCCGCGTCCATCGTCGGCCACCGCCAGCAGCAGACGGCCGTCCCGCAGCGCCAGGCTCACGCTGATGGCGCGGGCCTGGGCGTGCAGCAGCGCGTTCCACACCGCCTCGCGGCAGATGGCCAGCACGTCGCCGGCCAGACCGGCTTCCAGCGCCACCGCCTCTCCCGTCGGCGTCACATCGAAGCTTATTCCGCGCTCCTGCGCCAGAGGGGCGCCAAAGTCGCGTATCGCATGGGCCAGCGCCGCCGTGGTGGGCGCCGCGCCGCGCAGGCCGGCCACCCGGTCGCGCCCTTCCTCCAGCAGCGCGTTGGCGGCGTCCAGCGCCTCCTCCAGCGGCTGGCGCTGGGCCGGCGGCAGCCGCCGTACCGCCACGCCCATCTTCAGGATCAGGCCATATACCGACTGCAGCAGGGTGTCGTGCAGCTCGCGGGCGATGCGTTCGCGCTCGGCCAGGCGCCCGTTCATGCGGGCCGCCACCTGGTGCGCCACGCGGCGCAGGCGCAGCACGTGCAGCAGCCACAGTGCGCCCAGCACCGCCAGGCCGCACAGCACGCGGAACCAGGCCGTCTGCTCCAGCCCCGGCAGGATCTGGAACGACAGCGCCGCGCCCTGCTCGTTCCACACGCCATCGTCATTGGAGGCCAGCACGCGGAAGCGGTAGCTGCCCGGCGCCAGGTTGGTGTAATGGGCCGAGCGCTGGCCGGACGCGTCCTGCCAGCCGTGGTCCACGCCCTCCAGCTGGTAGCGGAAGGCCATGCGTTCCGGCGCGCGCAGGCTGAGCGCGGTGAACTCCAGGTTCAGCTCCCTGCTGTGAGGCGGCAGCCGCATGCCCTCCAGCGCCGCGTAGTCGCGGCCATTGGCGCTCAGGCCGGTGATGTACACGGGCGGCACATGCCGGTTGCGCGGCAGCGCCGCCGGGTCGATGCAGTAGGTGCCGCCCATGGTCGAGAACCACAGCCTGCCGTCGCTACCGCGCACCGCCGACGGCATGGGCGTGATGGGGCTGGCGGTGCCCTGCAGTCCGTCGCGGTAGTCGTAGCGGGCGAACTGCACCCGGTAGCCGGGCTCGGTCAGCGCGCGCCGCAGCTGGTCGGGCGCGATCGCGGATATCCCGGCGCCGCCATTGATCCACAGCGTGCCGTCGGCCGCCGGCACCAGGCCGGTGGTGCCGGCAAACGGATCGCCGCCGCGCCCGGTGATGGGAAGCACGCGCCGCCCATCCACGTAGGCGATGCCATTTTCGCCCCCCACCCAGGCGCCATCGGCCGTGGGCAGGATGGCCAGCACGGTGCCCAGCCGCAGGCCGTCGGCGCTGCCGTAGCGCCGCAGTGCGCCGCCCTCCAGCACGACCAGCCGGTCGCCGGTGGCGCCGAACCACATGCGCCGGCCGTCGCCCGCCACCACCGGCGGGTACAGACCCGCCAGGCCGGACACGCCGCCATTTTCCAGCCAGACGCCGTCGCGCAGCGTGTACAGGCCGCGCCGGCCCAGGCTGACCCACAGCGCGCCAGCGCCATCGCTGGCCATGGACAGCACCGGCGCGCGCATGGGCTCGGCCAGTCCCGGCGGCAGCGGCACCGCCTCGCGCCGGCCATCGCGCACCAGCCACAAACCGCCTATGCCGCCGCTCCACAGCCGGCCGTCTGGCGCCTCGTGCAGCGCCGAGGTCAGGTCGGCCACGGACGCGGGCGGCGCGAACGCCACCGGCGCCGCATCGGGACCGGCCACGGCGTAGCGGTCCACCCAGGCGCCGCCCCGGGCCCGCGCTGCCAGCGGACGGGCGCCGCTGATGTAGCGCGGCAGGGCCAGTGGCGCCAGGCGGTAGTCGCGGAAGCGGTCCAGCCCATTCTCGGTACCGATCCAGATATTGCGCTCCCTGTCCTGGAACACGGCAATGCCATGCACGCCCGACAAGCCCTGTTCGGCGCCGGTGCGCTGCCGTCCCCCGGCGCCCGCCACGCGCGCGACGCCGGAATAGTCGGGCTGCCACAGGTTGCCGGCGTCATCGAAGCCAAAGGCGCTGATCTTGTCCTGTGTGTCCCAGCCGCGCTCGCTGCCCGGCGGGCCCGCCAGCCAATGCAGGCCGGGCCGCAGCATGTCGGACGACCATACGCTGCCGTTGGGGTGCAGGGCCAGCTTGCCATAGCCCTGCACCGGCTCGCGGTGCAGCTCGAAGCGCGCCGCGTGCGGCGCCAGCGTGTAGATGGCCTGGCTGGCGCGCACCCACAGCACGCCGCCGCGGTCGCGCAGCAGGTCGATGACTTCCGTCTCAGGAGCCCCCATCGCGGCGGCCGGCTTGCGCCAGGCGCCATCGTCCCCCAGCAGGTACAGGCCGCGCCCGCCCAGCCACAGGCGGCCATCGGCGTCGCGCCCCATCGCCAGGACCGCACCGCCCGGCATGCCCTGCTCGCCGACGCGGAAATGGCGCATGCGGCCGCCGGCCATCACGCTGGCGCCGCCGTACTTGTAGCCCACCCACAGCGTCCCGTCGGGCAGCAGGCCGAGCCCCGCGATGCTGGACGAGAGCTGGGCCTGCTCGCCTGCGGCGCGCTGGAAGCGTACCCCGTCAAAGCGGAACAGGCCGACCGAGCTGCCTATCCACAGCCAGCCATCCGGCGTCTGGGCGATGCCGGTGATGCCGGTCGGGGCGCCTTCCTGCGCGGTCCAGCTGGAGTGCTGCATGCCGATGATGGGTTCCGGCGCGGCGGCCGGGGCCGCGCCGACCAGCCGGCAGGCCAGCACCATGGCGGCAGCCAGCACGGACGGGCGCAAGGCGCGGAACAAGGGGAACAAGCGGCGCCCGTTCATCAGCAGGCACGCGCGGCGTGGCCCTGCGCGGCCAGCTGGGCCACGAAGCCGTCGAAGGCCGCGATCAGCGGCCGGTACTTGGCCTCGTCGCCCTCCAGCCGCGCCAGCGCGTAGGCGGTGGCCTCCAGCGTGGATAGCTGGTCCGGCAGGTGGGCCTTGCGTATCAGGTAATGCGAGGCCGGCATGGCGCGCAGCGGCAGCCGTGGCAGCGCGGCCAGTTGGGGATTCAGGTGCAGCATCTTGCGGCTCTTGCGCCAGGTCCCGTCCAGCACCACCAGGCGCAGCCGCTGTGGCGCGTCCAGCCAGGCCGGGTCGCAAGGTGGCCCATCGTCGCCCGGATACAGCAGCAGCGGATGCGCATCGCCGCCCAGCCACTGCGCCAGCTGCGCTGGCGCGAACTGCTCTCCCACTTCCAGCCGGCTGCGCGCCAACCCCAGGTGCAGCAGGCGCGCGCTGCCCTTGGCGTTGGCCACCTCCATGGGATGCTGCAGGATCAGGACTTCGGGCAGGTTATCGGTGCGCGCTATCCAGCGGCAGATGCAGGTGCGCTGTGCACGCAGGCAGGCGGGACACAGCGCCCGCTGCGGAGGCAAAGAAGGGTAGGCGCTGGCGTTCATGGTACGCCATTGTACCCAAGCGCCACCAGCCCCGCATCAGACTCTTATCAGAACTCTTCCCAGCCGTCGTCCGAGGAGGCTGCCACTGGCGCCCTGGCGGCCGCCGTGCTGGCGGCCGGAGCCCGGGCCTGCCGGACCGGCGCCGCCACCGCCGGCCGCTTGACCTGGGCCACCACCGCTTTCGGCACCTCGTGGTGGCTGGCGGCAGGGGTGAGCGCCACCTGCGCGGCGTCCAGCTTGAACACGCTGACCAGCTGCGCCAGGCGCGCCGACTGGTCCTGCAGCGACTCGGCCGCCGCCGCCGCTTCCTCCACCAGGGCGGCGTTCTGCTGGGTCACCTGGTCCATCTGCGAGACCGCCATGTTGACCTGCTCGATGCCGGTGCTCTGCTCCTCGCTGGCGTGGGTGATCTGGTTCATGATCTGGGTCACGCGGCTGATGCTCTGCACGATTTCGTCCATGGTCTGGCCGGCCTTGTCGACCAGCTGCGAGCCCTGCTCCACCTTCTGCACCGAATCGTCGATCAGGCCCTTGATATCCTTGGCCGCCGAGGCCGAGCGCTGCGCCAGCGTGCGCACTTCCGAAGCCACCACGGCGAAGCCACGGCCCTGCTCGCCGGCGCGCGCCGCTTCCACGGCCGCGTTCAGGGCCAGGATGTTGGTCTGGAAGGCGATGCCGTCGATCACGGAGATGATGTCCACGATCTTGCGCGAGGATTCGTTGATGGAGCCCATGGTGTCGACCACTTCGCCCACCACGGCGCCGCCCCGGCTGGCGATCTCGGAAGCGTTGATGGCCAGCTGGTTGGCCTGGCGCGCATTCTCGGCGTTGAACTTGACGGTGGACGTCAGTTCCTCCATGGACGAGGCAGTTTCCTCCAGCGAGCTGGCCTGCTCCTCGGTGCGCGAGGACAGGTCCAGGTTGCCCGACGCGATCTGGGTGGAGGCAGTGGCGATGGTCTCGGTGCCGTCGCGCACCTGCGCCACGATGTTCACCAGGCTGGTGTTCATGGTCTTCAGGGCCGACATCAGCTGCCCGGTTTCATCCTTGCTGGAGACCCGGATGTCACTGGTCAGGTCGCCCGAGGACACGGTCTGCGCCACCCGCACCGCGTAGTTGAGGGGGCGGGTGATGGTGTGCGTGATCCACCACGCGGACGACACCCCGATCGCGATGGCCGCCACCCCCAGCAGTATCAGCAGCGTGCGGCCGCTGCGGTACTGGGCCTGTATCTGCTGCGCCGATTCATCCAGGATCTGCTGCTGCTTCTGGGCGAACTTCTGCAGCGCGGCCAGGTAGACCTCGCGCTTGGGCGACATGTCGCTGTCGTAGATCTTCCTGCCGCGCTCCATGTCGCCGGCCGCCTTGGCCGCGAACAGCTCCTTGCGGGCATCCGTATAGGCCTTGCGGGTGCTGAGCACATCGCCGAACAGGGCCTTGAGTTCCGGATTATCTTCGCTCTTGGCGATCTGGTCCTGGATCTCGGTGGCGCGCGCGGAGGACGCCGCCATCAGCTCTTCCAGCGCCTTCTGGCTGGCGGGGTCGCTGACCATCCAGGCGCCCATGGTGCGCGCCGCGTTCACCTCGATTACGGTGCGCCATTCCGTGATCAGGCGCTCGTCGCGGATCTGCTCGCGCACCATGTCGTCGGTGAGGGCGCTGGCGCTGGAGAGGCGCAGCAGGCCGATGGCGGTCATGGCGACCAGCAGCAGCAAAATCAACGAGAAACCAAGCCCGAGACGGGTGCCGATCTTCAGATTGTTCATGGTGCTTTCCTGTGGTTGGAAATACTGTTCGTTCATGCTAGCACCATTCACGTGCAATTCCGCGCTAAGCGCGGAAATGTTGCCTATTGGATACAGCAACACTTAGCTGTCTGTTGTGTCCGCGCCAAGCAGCTCCTCCAGGGCCCCGAGCGTGCTTGCATCCTTGACCACGGCGCGCAGCCACACGTGCAGCGGCATCTCGCCCCAGGCGGCCGCTTTCTCGGCCATGTAGGCCACCGGACTGTGCGGCTCGGTGCGGCGGAAGAAATCCGCGACCTGGCGCAGCTGTACCAGGGCCTGGGCGCGTGCGCGCGGCGCGCCCGCGGCGTCCCGTGCCGCAGGCGCCAGCTGGTCCGGAACCCCGGCCGCCGCCAGCACCCCGGCCGGGGTGAGGAACTCCAGCGCAGCCTGCAGCGCCTCGCGCGCGGCGCGGAACGCCGGTCCGTCCGCCCCCAGGCGGCGGTCCAGCACCTGCTCCAGTCCCTCCAGCGCCGCCAGGCAGTATTCTGCGTCGGCGTGCTGGGCGGCGCTGTAGGCCGCGCCATTGCGGCGCCGCGCCGCCTCCATGCGCGCCAGCGCGGCGGCGGCCTCGCCGTGCCCGCCATACGGATCGCCGTACGGCTCACCGCTCTGCTGGCCGGGATCGGCTGCGGCGGCCACACGCTGGCGCGCCGCCTCGATATCGAGCATGCTGCAGGAGCCATCCTCCGCCACCGGCATGGCGCGCACCAGCACCGGTGTGCGCGCCAGCAGCCAGTGCAGGTTGCCGATGCGCTGCTCCTGGTCACCCTCCTCGGGCAGCGGATGGAGGCCGTCCCAGTAATGCTCGCACAAGCCGGTCAGCACGGCATAGCCGTCGCCCAGGCCGCGCAGGCCGCGCGTGTGCGCCAGGGCTTCGGCCAGCCAGGCCGCCAGGCGCAGGTCCTTGCTGCGGCTTTCGATCAGGCGCGCGCTGCGCGCCGCCACCAGGTTCCAGTCGGCCTCCCTGAGCGCCACCACCCATTCGCCCTGGTCCAGGGTGGGATCGTCATGCATGCGCGCCTTGGCGATCTCGTCCACTTCCTTGCTGAAGCTGATGTCCTCACCGCAGGCCGATTCGGCGCTGACCGGCAGCAGCAGTTGCGCAACGCTGAACATGGCGCCCCCCCTTATTTAACGGTGTATTTGAACTGGCCCTGGCGGCTGGCGCCGGCCTTGATGCGGGTCACCGGTTCGCCCTGCGCCATGCGCGCCAGCACGGCGTCGGCAATGTCGGGCAGCAGGCTGCCATTCAGGATGTGGTCGACGTTGCGGGCGCCGGAATCGACCTCGGTGCAGCGCGCCAGCACGGCTTCCACCAGCGCCGCATCGTGGCTGAATTCGGCCCCGTGGCTGGCGGCGATGCGCGCCGCGATGCGGGCCAGCTTGAGTTCGATGATGCCGGCCAGGATAGTGTCCGGTATGGGATAGAACGGCACCACCTTCATCCGGCCCAGGAAGGCGGGCTTGAAGTGCTTGACCAGCTGCGGGCGCAGCAGCTGTTCCAGGGCTTGCGGGCCGGGACGCTCGGCCTCGGTCTCGTTGAGGCAGGCCTGCATCACGGCGCCCGAGCCGGCGTTCGAGGTGGCGATGATGATGGTGTTGCGGAAGTCGATCTCGCGCCCCTCGCTGTCGTCCATCACGCCGTTGTCGAACACCTGGAAGAACAGTTCGCACACGTCGGGGTGGGCCTTTTCGATTTCATCGAGCAGCACCACGCTGTACGGGTTGCGGCGCACCGCCTCGGTCAGCACCCCGCCCTCGCCGTAGCCCACGTAGCCGGGCGGCGAGCCTTTCAGGCCGGACACGCTGTGCGCCTCCTGGTACTCGCTCATGTTGATGGTGATGAGCTTGCGCTCGCCGCCATACAGCAGCTCGGCCAGGGCCAGCGCGGTCTCGGTCTTGCCGACCCCGGACGGCCCGGCAAACAGGAACACGCCCTGCGGCTTGTTGGGATCGTCCAGGCTGGCGCGCGCCGTGCGCACGCGCTGCGCCACGGCGGCCATGGCATGGTCCTGGCCCAGGATGCGCCGCTGCAGCGCTTCCTGCAGGCCGAGCACGGTGCGGATGTCATCGGCCACCATCTTGCCGAGCGGGATGCCGGTCCAGCCGGAAACCACGGCGGCCACGGCGGCGCCATCGACTTCCAGCGGCACCAGCGGCGCATCGCCCTGCAGGTCAGCCAGCTCCGCCTGCGCTGCCTGCGCCGCGCCCTCGTCGCCACTGCCGCGCAAGCGTTCGATGTCGGCCACCAGGCTGCGCTCGCGCCGCCAGCGCGCGCTGTCGGTTTCGTGGCCGGCCTGCAGCGCGGCGTGGCTGTCGCGCAACTGCGCCAGGCGGCGCTGGTTGCGGCTGCCGCCATCGCGTTCACGCTCGGCGGCGGCAATCTCGCCGTCCAGGCGCGCCAGCCGGGCTGCCGCCAGTTCCAGTCCGGCCGGCATGCCGTCGCGCCCCAGGGCCACGCGGGCGCAGGCCGTATCGAGCACGCCGACCGCCTTGTCCGGCAGCTGGCGGCCGCTCAGGTAGCGCTGCGACAGCCTGACCGCTTCCATCACCGCCTCGTCGCGGATGCGGATGCCGAAGTGGCGCTCCATCAGCGGCGCCATGGCGCGCAGCATGGCGCACGCCACTTCCTGGTCCGGTTCCTCGACCTTGACCACCTGGAAGCGGCGCGCCAGCGCGGCGTCCTTCTCCACATACTTCTTGTATTCGCTCCAGGTGGTGGCGGCGATGGTGCGCAGTTCGCCGCGCGCCAGCGCCGGCTTGAGCAGGTTGGCGGCGTCGCCCTGCCCGGCCGCGCCGCCGGCGCCTATCATGGTGTGGGCCTCGTCGATGAACAGGATCACGGGATGCGGGCTGCGCTTGACTTCGTCGATGACGGACTTGAGCCGGTGCTCGAACTCGCCCTTGACGCTGGCGCCGGCCTGCAGCAGGCCCAGGTCCAGGGCGTGGATGTGCGCGTCCTGCAGCGGCGCCGGCACCTGGCCGGCGGCAATGCGCAGCGCCAGCCCTTCCACCACGGCGGTCTTGCCGACCCCGGCCTCGCCGGTCAGGATGGGATTGTTCTGGCGCCGCCGCAGCAGGATGTCGGTCAGCTGCCGGATTTCCGCTTCGCGCCCTATCACCGGGTCCAGCCTGCCCTGCGCCGCCTGGGCCGTGAGGTCGCTGGTGTACTGCTCCAGAGCGGGGCTGCGCGGCTGGCCGGCCATCTGCGCCAGCGGGTCGGGCGCGGCCGCTTGCGCCACTTCGTCCGAGCCCTGCGTGTATTTGTCCAGCTGGTGCTTGATCTCGTCGATGCGCAGGCGGCCCAGCAGGGGCGAGGCGCGCAGCGCCAGCTGGGCCAGTTCCGGCTCGGCCAGCAGCGCCACCAGCAGGTGGGCGCTGCGGATGCGGTCCGGCTGCGGCAGCGCCAGCGAGGCGATCAGCCAGGCATGTTCCAGCAGCAGCGGCAGCGGGCGCGCGAACACCGGGGTGCGTTCGCTGCCCGTGCGGAAGCGGGCGATCTCGCGCCGCAGGTCGTCCTCCAGCGCCGCCGGGCTGACGTCGCAGCGGCGCAGTATCAGCACCAGGTCGCAGCGCTCCTGTTCCAGCAGCGCCAGCAGCAGGTGTTCCAGCTCCACTTCGTACTGGCCCAGCCCGACGCAGATGGAAGCGGCGCGGGTGGCGGCCAGGCGGGTGGAGTCATTCAGTTTGCCGATCAGGGTTTTCAGGTCGATGCTCATGCTGTCGCTCCGCGCGCGCTAAGATTGATCGAATAATGCAGGGTGGATGGCTGCAGCACCGCGTCGAAGCTGACCGCCTCGGCCCCGCCGCTGGCATGCAGGGCGGCGCTGATGGCGAAGCTGACCCGGTTGATGGACCCGGGCTGGTGCTGCAGGCGCGCCTCGACGCCGCGCAGGCGCGGCTCGTGCCGTTCTATGGCCAGTCGCAGGCTGGTGCAAATACGGGCCCGGTCGTCGGCGCTGCCCAGGCACATGCCGGCGAAGTCCAGCAGGCCGTAGTTGGCGATCGAGGCAGCGCATTCGGGATAAGGCAGCAGCATGGCCTCGGGCAGCACGGCGCGGGTGTTGAGCAAGTCTTCCAGGTCGCGCGCCACGGCGTCCTTCAACTGGTCCAGCGTCAGCGGGCCCTCGGCGCCGCCCAGCAGGCGGTCGAACAGGCCGGGGAGATAGCCGGTCATGATAGCCCTCGCATAAAAAAAGCCAGGCCGGGCGGCCTGGCCAAGGGGTAGCGCCTGCGGCTGCCATTCCGCAGGCGCCGGGAGGTCGGTTCAGGCCACGCGGTTGGCCGACAGATCCCAGCCGCCGGAGGTATTGCCGCCGGCGCCGCCGGTGATTTTCTGCTGGGTGTATTTCCAGCGCACCTTGGAGAATTTCAGGCCCACGTCCTCGCCCAGGATGTCGCCTTCCTGCACCGACGGCGCCACCGTACCGATCAGGACGTTCTCGATCTCGATCTCGAAGTACTTGACGCGCTGGCCCTGGGCGTCGGCGCGCATGAATTCAAACTTGGCCTTGGGGATGGTCTTGCCGGACGCGCAGGTTTGCAGCAGCACCGGCGTGGCCAGGTCGGCCAGCTTGGTGAAGATGATTTCGCTGTGCTCGCAGCGCTCCGCCGTGTGGCCGCCGCCGGTGGAGGCGGTGGCGGACTTGGGCTGCGACACATCCCAGCTGACCGATTTGCACTCTATCCAGTCCTTGTGGGTGTCGTCGGCGGATTCGCCCTTGATGCCGTCGATTTGCAGATATACGTCGATTGCCATGCTGTGCTCCTTAGGGTTTGCTTTGGTTGGTTAATTGGTCGATTTCGGCAACTCCGCGACCAGTCGGAGCGAAACGGACAGCTCGTCAAGCTGGAAGTGCGGGCGCAGGAAGGAAACGGCGCGGTACACGCCCGGCCGCCCGGGCACTTCCTGCACCTGCACCGAGGCTTCGCGCAGCGGGAACTGGGCCTTCTGTTCCTGGCTGGCGTTATCGTCCAGCAGCACGTACTTCATCAGCCAGCGGTTCAGGAAGTCCTGCACGTTGGCGGCGGCGCTGAAGCTGCCGACCTTGTCGCGCATCATGGCCTTCATGTAGTGCGCCACGCGCGAGACCGCGAAAATGTATTGCAACTGCGACGACAAGACCGCGTTGGCGTTGGCCGCGTCGGTATCGTACTTGCGCGCCTTCTGGGCCGACTGCGCGCCGAAGAAGGCGGCGTAGGCGGTGTTCTTGCAATGCACCAGCGAGATGAAACCAAGGTCGCTCAGCTCCTTCTCGCGGCGGTCGGTGATGGCCACCTCGGTCGGGCACTTGAGCGCGATCTCGCCCTCGTCGGTCTTGAAGGTGTGGGTGGGCAGGTCGTCCACCAGGCCGCCGCCTTCCACGCCGCGGATGGCGGCGCACCAGCCGTGCTGCCCGAAGGCCTGGGTCAGGCGGGCGCCAAAGGCGTAGGCGGCGTTGCACCACAGGTATTTGTGGTGGTCGCTGCCATCGACTTCCTCGACGAAGTTGAAGCCTTCCACCGTGGTGCCGTCCACCGGGTTGAACGGCAGCCGGCCCAGGAAGCGCGGCAGGGTCAGGCCAACGTAGCGCGAGTCTTCCGATTCGCGGAAGGCCTTCCACTTGGCGTATTCCACCGTATCGAACACCTTGGACAGGTCGCGCGGCTTACCCAGGTCGCCGAAGGTCTCCAGGCCGAACAACTCGGGCGAGGCGGCCGCCACGAAGGGCGCGTGGGCGGCGGCGGCCACGTGCGACATCTGCTCGATGAAGTACATGTCCTCGGGCTGGCGAGAGATTTCGAAGTCGCCCACCAGGGCCGCGAACGGGGCCCCGCCAAAGGTCCCGAATTCCTCCTCGTAGACCTTCTTGAACATGCTGCTCTGGTCGAACTCCAGCGCGCTCTGGAAGTCCTTCACCAGTTCGCGCTTGGTGGCGTTCAGCATGCGGACCTTGAGATGGGGGCCGGTGGCGGAATTGCGCACCAGGTAGTGCAGCCCGGTCCAGCTCTGCTCCAGCTTCTGGAACTCGGGCGCGTGCAAGATGGCGCTCAGTTGCGACGAGATCAGGCGGTCCAGCTCCGCCACGCGCGCATCGAGCGTGGCGCTCAGGCTGGCCGACACCACCACCGTGCCATCGAGCACCTGCCGGGCCAGTTCCGCAATCAGGTCGCGCGCCCGCGCATGTTCGACGCTGGACTTGGCCACCTTGCTTTCCTCGACGATCTGGTCCAGCAGCGACACTTGCTGCAGCGGCGCGCCGGCCGCCGATGGATGCAACAGGGCCGACATGTCAGCACTCCTTGCCGGCGCCGAGGCTGGCCAGCTTGTCGGTGTTGTTCAGGACCTCGGTAAGGATGTCTTCCAGCTTGTCGTTGCCGGCCAGCTTGTTACGCAGGTCGGCCAGCTTGGTGCGCGCCTCCAGCAGCCTGGCCAGCGGCTCGACCTGCCGCACCAAGGCCTCGGGACGGAAGTCCGCCATGGCCTTGAAATTGAGCTCGACCGCGAAGCTGCCGCCTTCCGCATCCAGCTTGTTGGGAGCCTGGAAGCGCGCCACCGGCGCCACGCCGGCCAGCACCTCGTCGAAATTGTCGCTGTCGATATTGACGAACTTGCGCTCCTTGAGGCGCTTCTGGACGGCCCCGGGATGCCCCCCGAAATCGCCCACCACGCCGACCACGAAGGGCAGCTCCTTGTTTTCCAGCGCGTCGCCAATTTCCACATCGTAGGTCATCTGCACGCGCGGGGCACGCACCTTGGTCAGGCGCTTTTGTACACTGTCGCTCTTAGCCATGGCTGCTCCGTGAGGGTTATTTGAGGCCGCCGAAGGGATCGGTTCCCGCTTGCGCATTGGGCCTGGCCGGGACCGGATTGGACGCCGTGGCGGCCGCTTTCCTGGCCGGCGAAGCCGGCTTGCGGTTGGGGGCGGCCGGCGGCACCAGCACCTCCTCGCCCAGCGCGCTGCGCAGTACCCGCGCCAGCTCCTGGGCCTCGGAGCGCAGCGGGCCGTTCAGGTTGTTCTGCTGGCTCAGGTCCGACAGCGCCCTGGTCGACAGCCGCAAGCCGCTGACGGCCACGATGCTGTTGCCCAGCTTGTCGACCGGATCGCGCTGCAGCGCCTCCAGCGCGTTGCCGATGGCGTCACCGTAGTTGTTCTGGTCGAACTTGAGCTGGGCCAGGCGCAGCCAGGGCGCCTTGTCGGCAGGGTAGCTGGCGGCGGCCGCCTTCAGCATGGCCTGCGCCTTGTCGGCCTGGCCGGCGGCAATCGCCGTGTCGGCGTCGGCCAGCGAGCGCTCCAGCGGCGGCGCGGCGGGTTTGTCGTTGCGCACCAACGCACCGTCGGTAGCGCAGGCCGACAGCAGCATGGCGCAGGCCAGTGCCGGCGCATATCGTGTCAATGTCTTCATCTTGGCTCCACTGTTGAACTGGACAGGAGGGCCATTATTCCCACAAGCTTCATCGATGGGATTGCGCTGGCACAAGCCCGGGCGCAAATCCACCATGCTTGCGCAGACGCAAGTACAGGCTGGCGCGCTGTGTTTCTAATGGCGGACAACCATCTTCGGGAGAGACACATGGGCATACCATCCAGGCTGCTGTGGGGCGAGGGCGAATTCCTGCATCCCCAGCACTTCCAGCAGCAGGACCGCTACCACGAAGCGCACCTGCTGCAGCTGGGACGCACGCTGCAGCCCTTCCTGTGGGGCGTGCGCGGCATCGAGTGGGACCGCGAGGCGCTGGCCCTGAACAAGCTGCGCCTGCTGTCGCTGCGCGCCATCTTCCCCGACGGCGAGATGGTCGATGCGCCCGCCAGCGCGCCGGCGCCGCCGGCGCTGGACCTGGCCGCCATCGCCCCCGCCACCCAGGAATTCATCTGCTACGCCGCCCTGCCCGCGCTGGCGGCCAGCGGCAACGTGGCCGACACCGGGGCCCGCTACCGCGTCCGGCGCTGCCCCTGCAGCGACCAGCACGGGACTGCGGCGGACACCGACATCGCCTCCCTGCAGCCGGTGCTGCGCCTGGTCAGCGACCAGGAGACGCTGGGCGGCTACGACCACCTGCCGCTGGCGCGCCTGCGCCGCACGGTGTCCGGGGCCTTCGAGCCCGATCCGGCCTTCATCCCGCCGGCCCTGGCCATCGACGGCGCGCCGCGCCTGCGCCAGCTGCTGGACCTTCTGCTGGACGCCCTGCAGGCCAAGATCCATGCGCTGCAAGGCCATATGCGCGAACCCAGCCGCAACGTGATCGAGTTCCGCTCGGGCGACGTGTCCTCGTTCTGGCTGCTGCACACGGCCAGCACCGCGGCCGCCGGCCTGGCCCACCTGGCGCGCCACGGCGCCCTGCATCCGGAACGCCTGTACGCCGCCATGCTGGCCCTGGCCGGGGCCCTGATGACCTACTCCAAGCATTACACGCTGGCGCACCTGCCGCCCTACCGCCACGAGGACCTGGGCGGCTGCTTCGGGGAGCTGGACCGCATCATCCGCGACCTGCTCGACACCGTGATCTCGACCCGCTACTTCGCCATCGCCCTGAACGAGGACAAGCCCGGCTACCATGGCGGCAAGCTCGATTCCGGCCGCATCGGCCCGCACACGGCGCTGTACCTGGCGGTGGGCGCCAGCCTGCCGGCCCACGAGCTGGTGGAGGTGGCGCCGCTGCGCATCAAGGCCGGCGCCCCGGACGACGTGGCCCAGTGCGTGCTGTCCGCCATGCCCGGGGTGCGCCTGACCCACGCGCCCCAGGTGCCGGCCGCGATTCCGGTACGGCCCGAGACCTGCTACTTCGCGCTGGAGAACAAGGGGACGCTGTATGAGCGGATGCTCAAGGCGCAATCGATTTGCATCTACGTCCCGGCCGGCATCCCGGACCTGCGGCTGGAACTGATCGCGGTGGCGCCATGAGCTTCCAGATCGAACGGCGCGCCATCCCCTCGCTGATGGGCGGCCAGCGGCGCGAGATGCGGCCCGGCTACGGCTACAGCAGCACCCTGCTGGACCTGCTGCACGACGGCTTCTACCTGCTGTTCATGCTCAAGCAGGGCAGCGCGCCGCCCGGCGAGCGGGAATTGCTGGACAGCGTACGCGACTACCTGGCCGGCTTCGAGCGCGAGGCGCGCAAGCTGCACGCCACGGCCGAGGATATCGAGGACGCGAAATATGCCTGGTGCTCGGCGCTGGACGAGATCATCCTGGCCTCCGGCCTGCCGCTGCGCGCCGCCTGGGAGCGCAACCCGCTGCAGTTGGCGCTGTTCGGCGACCAGCTGGCCGGCGAGCATTTCTACGACCGGCTGGAAGCGCTGCGCAGCCGGGGCAGCGCGCGGGTGCAGGCGCTGCAGGTGTTCCACATGTGCTTGCTGCTGGGCTTTCGCGGCAAGTACGCCACCGACGGCAGCGACAAGCTGGCCTGGCTGATCAGCCGCCTGGGCGACGAGATCGCCCACATCCGGGGCCGCGGCCGCGGCTTCGCGCCGCATGCGGAGCGGCCCGACCAGGTGGCGCACAAGCTGCGCAGTAATACCCCGCTGTGGGTGATGGCGACCTTGTTCGCGCTGGTGGCAGTCGCCGCCTACGCCGGGCTGCGGGCCTCGCTGCGCCAGGCCGCGCAGGATAGCATGGCGGCCTACAGCGACGTGGTCAAGCTGGCGCCGCGCCCGGCCTACGTCACCATCACCCTGCCCTGACTTGCAGTGCGCTGCAAAAAGATCACGGCGCCGTTGCAGCGCCTGACCACCCTCATTTTGAAACGCCCTCCTGTAGCGCGATGCGGAATTCGATGCGGCGGTTGCGCGCCCGGCCGTCCGCGCTGGCGTTGTCGGCCACCGGGCAGTCCGGGCCCTGGCCCGACACGACTATGCTGTCCGGCGCAATGCCCTGCCCCGCCAGATAGGCGCGCACGGCCTGGGCGCGGGCCTGGCTGAGCGCCAGGTTGCTGGCCCTGAGGCCGACATCGTCCGTGTGCCCTATCACCTCCACCTTGCGCCCGCCCAGCTTGCGCAGCGCGGCGGCCATTTCATTGAGGATGGCCTGGCCGGCTGGCGTGAGCGTGGCCTGGCCGCTGTCGAATTCGATGATGCGGTTGGCCAGGGTGGCGTCCAGCAGCTCCTGGCCGGCGGCGCTGACGCGCAGGCCATTGCTGACCACGTAGGTGGGATTGAGGCTGGCCGCGATGTCGCTGGCGATCTGCTGGCGCTGCGCCTCGTTGGCCACCTCGCCGCGCAGGCTGACGTTGTTGCCGTCGATTTTGATCTCGCCCCGGCTCACCAGCTTGAGGCCGGGCTGCACCAGCCGCTGCACGTAGGCGCTCCAGTTGGGCGGCGGCGCCACCTGGCCGATGGCCAGCTGGTCGGCCACCCGCTCGGCGCCATACAGCTCGCGCAGGCGCGCCAGCAGCGCGGCCTTGGTGGCTTCATCGGCCACCATGCCGCTGACGAGGACCTGGCCGGGCCGGGGCGTGGCCACCGGCGGCGTCTGGGCCGCGCCATCGTTAAAGACCAGGCAAAGCAGCAGGAACGATGCGCGCATGGCGGTAGTCTCCATTCAGGTAAAGGCGGCGCGGAACAGGTCCAGCGCCGCCTGCAACGGCAATCTGCCCTGTTCCAGGCAAGCGGACAATTTGTGCAAGCCGGGTTGGGCGGCCACCAGCGGATCGATCCAGTCCAGCTGCTCCAGGGTGACCAGCTGCTGCGCCGCGTACTGGGGGTCGATGATGGCCTGCAGGGTGTCCGGCGCGGCGCCGGCAAAGCCGATCACCAGTACGGGCCGCTGGCGGACCACGCCCACGAACAAGGCCAGCTCGTAGTCGTCGTGGGCCAGGAACAGGCAGGCCAGGTCCAGCCAGAAGGCCGCCACCAGCGGCTGCTGCCCTGGCGCGGCCGGCAGCGGCAGCGCCAGGCTCCTGTCCGGCCGCTGTCCGTCCCGCGCCGCCTGCAGCAGCAGGCCGACGGCCAGTATCATGCGGCGCGCCTGGCCATGCGCCAGCAACCGCTCCAGCTCCTCCAGGGCGTTCCCGGCCAGGAAATCCTGGTACAGCCGCCCGTGCCCGGCGTCGCCGGGCGCGGCCGCCGGGGCGGCGTGCGCCACGGCCTGCAGGCAGGGATGGGGATCGGCGGCCCCGGTCACATCACACACCAGCAGTTCCAGTTCGCGCCACAGGGGCGCCAGCACCAGGGGGCTGCGCGCCAGGAAGGGTGCGGGCTCGGCAATCTCCAGCATGGTCATGGCCAGGAAGGGATAGCGGCGCTGCGACTGGTCGCTGCTGGCCACCAGGTGGCCGGCCACGGCGCGCCTGCTGCGCGTGCCGACGAAAGCGAAATGCAAGGGCTGTAGCGCATCGTAATGGAGTTTCCAGCGCGGCTCGGCGACCAGCCGCTCCATGACTTCGGCCAGCCAGGCGTCCAGCAGCCGGGCCAGGGCCGGGAGGCTGGGGGAGCGGAGGAAATCCCCGCAGGCGGGGAGCTTGCCGAAATAGCCGACCCGCAGCGCTTGCGCTGCCTGCGTCATGGCGCGCCTCCCACCACCGTCTCCGGCAGCGTCATGCCGCGCAGGCCCGGCCCCTGTGCCGGCGCGCCGCCAGCGTCAGGACTGCTGGTGATCTTCAGGTTCAAGCCCACGCTCATGGCGCCGCTGGCCCAGCGCAGCTCGAACACCCCGCCCTCCTTGCGCTGCTTGCTGGCGGCGTCGATCATGCGCTTCAAGCCCTGTTCGCCCGGCTCGTTGAACAGTTCCACGCTGCGGCCATCGGCGCCCACCGCGGTGATGCGCGCGCCCGGCGCACCCTGGGCTGCCGGATGCACCATACTGGTCCACTGCGGCGGCGTATTGCGGTAGCGCAGTTGCTGGCCATCGATCTCGATGGTGTATTCGAGCGCGCCAGGCGCCGGGATGGGCTGGATCTGGAACAGGGTTTGCGCCGGACCGCCGGATGGCGCCAGGCCGCCGGCGCCCGGCGCTGCGATCCAGCCGGGAAAGCGCGCCAGGATCTGCGGCGACAGCGCAATGCCCATGCCGGCCCAGGTGCGCGCCGCCAGCACGTCGCCACGCCGCACCACCAGAGGCCCCATGGCGCTGGTGACAAACCTGGCGATCAGGCCGTCCGGGCCGAAGAACTGGGCAATTTCGGCGCTGCTGGCCTCCACCCGCGAGGCCGGGGCGAACGGATACTTGGCGGCCAGCGTCTGCTGGAACGGCAGGTAGACCTGGGCCTGCCAGGTCTTGTTGATGTCGGCCTGGGCCGGGCCGACGATCATGGCGAAGGTCTGCATCAGCGGCCGCGCCAGGATGGGACGGATGGCCTGTTTCTGGCTGTCGCTCATCCCGTTCAGCATCTGGTCGTCGACCAGGCGCAGGGCGTCTGCCAGTTCGGAGCCCGTGCCTTCCAGGGTCTGCTGCATCAGCTGGCGCGCGCCGGGACCGGGATCGCCCTGGGTCTTGAGCTGGTTCAGGCGGCTGCGCACGCGCGCCAGGGCCTCCAGGTAGGCACGCAGCAGCGAGTCACCCTTGTCGCCGGGCGCCAGCAGCTTGCCCAGCGCGGCGAATTCGCGCCCTACCGGGCCGGGGGGGTGGGGAAGGGCCGGGCTGTCGCTCCAGCCCGGCGCCGTCCAGCCGCAGCTCGGCCTTGACAGGGATGGATGGGGACCGGTTCAACACGTGATTGCGTATCCACTCCATCATGCCGGTCCCGGCCTCGCGCGCGACGGTGTCCAGTGCACCCGGCTGGTCCCAGGCGGTCTGCTGGTGGATGGCCGCCAGCAGCCTGGCGATCGGCGAGGATTGCGGATCGCCGAGGCGGTTCATGGCCGCCACCGCCGCCTCGAAACCGCCCAGGTCGGCAATGGTCACGCCCTGCACGAACTGCTGCCACTCGCGCACGTAGTCAGCCTGGTACAGCTCCGTCAAGCCTTTCTGGATCTGCTCGGGGCTTCCTTCCAGCGTCAGGTCGTCGCGCGCCGCCGTGCGCAGCACCCAGTCGGCGCTTTGCAGTTCGCGGGTGGCGGCGTCGCGGATGGCCGGCGCCACATACTGCTCCCACGCTTCGCGCGTGTAGGCGCCGGGCACGGCGTGGCTGCCCGCCACCAGGGCCTGGTCCTGCGGGCCGACGATGCGCGCCACCGTGACCGCGCCGTAGCGGGTATTGGCGCGGGCCCGGATCTCGCCGTACACGCGCTCGCGGGCCGGCATGCCGCGCACCACGCGGCGCAGGTTCTCGCGCGCCTGGTCCACCAGCGCCAGCCTGGGCTGCAGCTGCGGCCAGGAGGGATCGGCCAGCTGCGCCAGGTGGAAGGTCATCAGGCGCTCGGCGCTGCGGATCAGCTGCTCGCGCGGCATGGCGCCACGGTTGGCCTCCAGCCAGGCGCGCCAGTGGCGGGTCAGCTGGTCGTTCAGGTGGCCCGGCTCGGCATGGGCCTTATCGGCCAGCATCAGGTAAGTCTTCAGCGCGTTATAGGCGTCTTCCGTATTGAGCGGCGAGGCCTCGACGAATTGCCTCGTGGCCGGCGCCGCCGCGACGCGCTGCGCCGGCTGCAGCTCGGCGGCATGCGCGTTCATTTCGGCCAGCAGGGTTTCCAGGCTGGCCGCCACAGGCTTGAGCATGAGCTCGCGCACGCCGCCGAAGTATTCCTCGCGCAGCTTGCGTTCCAGCAGATCGCCCTGGTACAGCCCCATGCGCAACGACCAGGGACGCTCGTGGCGGTAGCGCTCCAGCTGCTCGATGCGGTCCTGCAGGACACCCAGCGCCTCCAGCCGCGCCTGCAGGCCGGGACCGCGCTGCTGCAGCCTGACCGCCTGTTCCAGGTCCGCCTGCACGCTGCGCACCAGCTGGCGGTTGCCCAGGTAGGACCAGCTCCAGCCGCCCAGCGCCAGTCCCAGCGTCACCGTGGCCGCCAGGAAGGCGCCCAGCACCAGGCGCCGCCTGCCCTTGCTCGCATATTGCGACACCAGTTCCTTGTCGGCGAAGATCACCTTGCGGAACAGGTCCAGCAAAAAATAACCCGACTGTCCCGGCCGCATGGCGGGCGGCTGCTCCGGCACCGTCAGCTTGAAGCGCTCGGCGATGCGGCGCGACTGCTCGCTGGCCGGCTCGCCCTCCTGCAGCGCGCTGGTGAAATAATAGCCACGGAACACGGGCTGGAACTGAAACGGGTTCTCCTCGAACAGGGTGGCCAGGAAGGCACGCAGCGGCGCGCGCAAGGTGGCGAACTCCTGCGGAAACGTGTAGACGCCGGGCCGGGGCGCCTCGCGCCGCTGCTGGCCCAGAGTGGCGATGGAGAGTTCGCGCAGGCCGGCGCACAGCTCGTCGAAGGTCTGCTCGAAGAAGGCCAGCAGCTGCTGGCTGCCGGCCTTGCGCTGGTAAGCCATGGTGGCGCCCCAGGCACGTTCGCGTTCGCTGCCCTGGGCCTGGGCGTAGAAGTCGCTGAAGCCGGCCACCAGGTCGACCTTGGTGAACAGCACATACACCGGCGCGTACACTTCCAGCCGCTCGATCAGGTCCTGCACCCGCTTGCGCAGGCTGCGCGCCAGCTGCAGCGCAGCCTCCGGCTGGTCGCCGCGCAGCTCGGCCACGCTGACGGCGATCAGGATGCCGTTGATGGGCGCCCGGCTGCGGTGCTTCTTCAGCAGCTCGAGGAAGCCGCACCACTCCTCGCGGTGCTGGTCCAGCACCGCATAGCGGCCGGCCGTATCGAGCAGGATGGCGTCGTTGGTAAAAAACCAGTCGCAGTTGCGGGTGCCGCCCACGCCCTGCACGATGCGCGCTTCGGCAAAGGGAAAGCGCAGCCCGGAGTGGGCGATGGCGCTGCTCTTGCCCGCTGCGGGGTTACCGATGATCATGTACCAGGGCAATTCATACAGGGCGCGAGCGCCGGACACCCGGCCCATCCTGGAGCCCCGGATGGTGGCGATGGCTTTCAGCACGCCGTCGCGCAGGGCCTGGATATCGACCCGCGCCGCTTCAGCGCCGGCGCCGCCAGCCGGCTGCGCCGCTGCGCCAGCCATGGCCGCGCCCAGCTGCTCCGAGCCGCGCAGCGCGCGCCGGCGGCGCCACCACCACACCAGCGCCGCCGCTGCCAGCAACAGCAGCGCCGCGCACAGCGCCCAGGCCAGCGCCAGCTCCAGCACTTCCGCCCCCAGCAACAGCAGCACGACCATCAGCGCCAGGGCGGCAAGGGTCAGGTGGCGGGTATCGGTGATGAAATCCCAGATTCGTCGCATCATGGCAGGCATCCCAGGCAAGGAACAGCCATGGTGCCACCGCTGGGGCCGCTATTTTTTGAGGCAAAGCAATAGTTGCTGCGACCTATTTGTGCAGCACACCGGGCGCGCGCAGCTCGGTGTGGCCGTAGTCCAACATGGTCCAGCGTCCGCCCCAGTGCAGGCCCAGCGCTTCGGCCGTCTCGCCGTACAGGCGGTAGCCGCGCAAGGTCCACGGGTCGCGCTCGGAAATGAGCAGCTTGCCATCCTTCAGGAAGGCGCAGTCGGCAGCCAGTCCGAACTGGTGATAGCTCTGGAAGGCGCGTGCATTGGACACGGAGGGTCCGGCCGCCGCCAGCAGGCTCTGGCGCTCCGGGCTGCGGTAGCCTTCGAGGATGGCCATCTCGTAGCCGTGACGCTCGCGCATGATCCTGAACACCAGCAGCAGACGCTGGGCAAATTCCGGCGCCAGCTGCTGCCAGTTGCGGTTGGCGGCGCCCAGCAAGGGGCGTTCGCGCGCCACCTCTGCGGTCAGGAAAACGGGCGGTGGCAGGGCGGCCGGCGCCGCGAGTTGTTCGCCCTTCAGCAAATCCTCGACCTGCGCGTTGGCGGGCGCCTGCTGTCCATAGCCGGGCTCGATGCGGGCGCCAAGCAGCAGCGCCAGCAGCGGCGGCGCCAGCACCAGTACGGCTGCGCAGGCAGCCAGCAGCAAGTGCCGCCGCAGGCGCGACAAGGCCCTGCGCAACAGCGCCACCATCACGGTGGCCAGGCGGGCGCCTTGCCGCGCGCCGCCATGGCCGAGGCGGCGCCAGCCACCCTCCAGCCACCCTCCCCACCCGGCGGTAACCCGCCAGGCCAGCTCCCTCCCTGCCGGAAACACCAGCAAGGCAGCGCCAGCGCAAACCAGCACGAACAATAGCAGCATTGAAAAGAGAAACATGGTGCGCTCCATCAAAACGCCCCTGTTCCACTGACCGGACACTAGCGGAACGCGGCGCGCAAGCGCCCATCGTAAGCCGGCGCCGATATCGCGGCTAAGCCTGCATCAACCCGGAGGGAAATTGTGGATACTTTGAATCCTGGGCCCGAGCTGCGGACCGGAGCGGCCGGAGCCGGCGACCACAGCCGCCGCATCCTGTCCAGCCTGGAGCATGGCGGCGCGCCGGCAACCGTGGCGCGCCGCCCCATGCGCTGGCAGCTGGATGGCTGGACCGTGGCCCTGATGCTGATGCTGGCCGCGCTGTCGGTACTGGTATGGATGACGCGCGATGGACAGATTACGCCGCGCCGCTATGGTACAAGCAGCACCAGCAGCAGCTATGGCGGCTATCGCAGCTCCAGCGCCGGCCATGCACCCACAATTCCCACGCGGGAAGTGGTGGCCGAGGAGCAGCAACAGGCCGCGACCATCGTCAACGAAGCTATCTCCGCCATGCCGCCCAGAGGCGGTGAGCAGCATACGCTGCAATATCCACCGCCCCATCAGGCGCTGCGCACGGGGCCGCAACAGACGCAACATCCGGCGCCATCGCTGGCGGCAGCGGCGCAGGCGGGCGCAGCCCGCAGCCCGCCGCAAGGCGGTGCGATGGCGGACGCCAAGCCTGTGCCCGCAGCGCGCAAGGCAGCGCCATCTGCACCCACCCAGGCCGCCAGCGCACCTGCGGATACCGACGTTGCCCTGCTGGCGGCACTGGTCGACCATGCCGGCAAGCCCTCCAAGACCGTCCCGGAGCGCACGCGCGACGTGGTCGAACGCCAGGAAGGCGACAGCACGGCCTCGCTACTGGCGCGCTGCCGCCAGCTGGGATTGATCGAAAGCCTGCTGTGCCGCTCGCGCATCTGCTCCGGCCGCTGGGAAAACGACGCCGCCTGCCGCGCGGCGAACTGATCAGCCGCGCTTGGGGATGTTCAGGCCCAGCACCACGGCCGGGCGCGCCAGGAAGGCGTCCAGCACCCGTTGGACGTTGGCGTAGCGCGGGAATTCCACCAGCTCGCCAGCGTCGTAGAAGCCGACCAGGTTGCGCACCCAGGGGAAGGTGGCGATATCGGCAATGGTGTATTCCTCGCCCATGATCCAGCTGCGGCCCTCCAGGCGTTGGTCGAGCACGGCCAGCAGGCGTTTGGCTTCGGCGGCATAGCGGTCGCGCGGACGCTTGTCCTCAACCTCGCGGCCGGCAAACTTGTGGAAGAAGCCCAGCTGGCCGAACATGGGGCCGATGCCGCCCATCTGGAACATCAGCCACTGTATGGTTTCGTAGCGCGCGGCCGGGTCCTGCGGCAGGAACTTGCCGCTTTTCTCGGCCAGGTAGATCAGGATGGCGCCCGACTCGAACAGGGCCAGCGGCTTGCCGCCCGGACCGTCCGGATCGATGATGGCCGGGATCTTGTTGTTCGGGTTCAGCGACAGGAATTCCGGGCTCAGCTGGTCGTTGGTCTCGAAGCTCACCAGGTGCGGCTCGTAGGCCAGGCCGGCCTCCTCCAGCATGATGGAGGCCTTGACGCCGTTCGGCGTGGGCAGCGAGTACAGCTGGATGCGGTCCGGCGTCTGGGCCGGCCATTTCTTGGTGATGGGGAATGGCGACAGGTCGGTCATGATGGTCCTTGGCGATGCAGTGCAAACGCCGATTATCGCCGAACCGCACAAAACGCGCCTGGCGCGGCCGGAAATGCAAAAAGCCCAGCACTTGCATGCTGGGCTTTTTTATTCTGGCTCCCCGACCTGGACTCGAACCAGGGACCTGCGGATTAACAGTCCGTCGCTCTACCGACTGAGCTATCAGGGAAAGGAGGCCGAATTATATACAGCGGAATCCGGCCTGTCTAGTGCGCGACAGCAATTAGAAATTGCTGCGGAACTGTACGCCCCAGATGCGCGGCTCGTTCACGAAACCGGTGCGGTTGTTGAAGTCGATGGCGCCGGTCACCACGGTCTGGTTGGTGATATTGCGGCCATAGGCTGCCAGCTCGTATTTGCCGCCATCCCAGTTGTAGCCCACGCGCAGGCCGCCTTCGGTCAGGGCCTTGCCGGTGAATTCCGCCGACTCATACAGGAAGAAGTTGACCTTGCTGCGGTAGGACCAGTCGGTGAACACGAAGAACTCGCCGTTCTCGGTCGGGACCGAATAGCGCGCGGTGACGTTGGCGGTCCATTTCGGCGCGTTCGGCAGAGGATTGCCGTTCAGCAGCATGAACCCGTTCACGACCGGGTCCAGCGGAGTGCAGGTGGTGCACTTGGGCAGGCGCAGGGTCGGGTCTTCGATCTTGGTGAAGTTGTACGAGCCGCCGGCCGTCATCTTCAGCTGGTTGGTGACGAAGCCTTCCAGCTCGCCTTCAACGCCACGGCCCTTGGTCTTGGCCGCGTTGATCAGCTTGGTGACATTGGACAGGCCGCCAACCACGGTCAGCTGCTGGTTCTTCACGTCGTAGTCATACACGCTGAGCGAGGCGCGGGCGCGGCGGTTGAACAGATCGGCCTTGATACCGGCTTCGTACGAGGTGATGGTCTCGGCGTCGGCCACGGTGATCGGCTGGCTGGTGCTGGCGGCGGCGATCGACGGGGCGCGGAAGCCGGTGGCGATGCGGCCGTACACGTTGACGTCCTTGTTCAGCTTGTAGACGCTGCTGACATCCCAGTTGACCTTGGATTTGCTTTCCGATACGGACTGCGGATTGACCAGCACGGTGCCCCACGATTCCACGGTGGCGAAATCCTTCTTGTCGTCGGTATAGCGCAGACCGCCCTTGAGCGACCATACATCGCTGAGGTCGTAGTTGACCGAGCCGAACACGGCATAAGCCTTGTTCTTTTGCTGGCTCAGCACGTGCGAGGTCTGGGCGCCGGTGGCGGTGTTGTAGCCGTCCGAACCACCCTTGCCGTCTTCATCGAAGTAGTACAGGCCGGCCTGCCAGTTCAACGGACCCGCGTTTTTCGATTCGGCGCGGAATTCCTGGCTCCATTGCTTCAGGTCGGGCATGGTGCCGGCGGTCTCGACCTGGAAGGGGATCTTGCCGTCCACGTAGCCGCCGTCGATGTCGCCGCGGCTGTTGTAGTGGTTGACGGTCTCGTAGCCGGTGATCGAGTACAGCTTGACGGCGCCCAGGTCCCACGACAGGCGCGCGCTGCCGCCGCTGGTTTGCAGGTTCTGGTAGTTCTTGCCGTTGGTGGCGATCTTGTTGATGTCGAAGCCGTCCACCAGGTCGTTGGTGCCCGGCTTGATGATGTTGGCGCGGAACAGGCGCGCGCTGCCGGTGGTGGTGCGCTGGTGCACATTGAACAGGGCGTTGAACACGGCATTCGGCTGGTACAGGAACTGCACCCGCTCGGCGTGCTCGTTGTAGCCTTCCAGCTCGTCGTGGGCGCCGGTGTAGGTGTTGGTCACGAAGCCATTGCGGTGCTGGCGCAGGGTCGAGACGCGCATGGCCCACTCGTTGCTCAGCGGGATGTTGACGGCGCCTTCCGCGTTAATGGTGCTGTAGGTGGCGTAGGACAGGCTGTAGTAGCCCTCGACCTTTTTCAGGTTGGGCTTCTCGGACTCGAACTTGACCACGCCGGCCGGGGTGTTGCGGCCGAACAGGGTGCCCTGCGGGCCGCGCAGCACTTCGACATTCTTGATGTCGAACAGCGGATAGCCTTTCAGGATGGGGTTTTCCTGCACCACGTCGTCATAGATCAGCGACACGGGCTGGGAGGCGAAGATCGAGAAGTCGGTGTTGCCGTAGCCGCGGATGTAGAAGCGCGGGAACACGCGGCCGGTGGACGATTCCACGTTCAGGCTGGGCACCTTGCCGGCCAATACGCGGATGTCCTGGCCGCTGGACAGCAGCACATCCAGCTTTTCATTGTTCAGCGCGGATACGGACACCGGCACGTCGCGGATGTTTTCCGTACGGCGCTGGGCCGTCACGGTGACGGTTTCCAGCTGGGCTTGTTCAGCGGGGGCGGCAGGCGCGGCGGCGGTCTGGGCGAAGGCGGTGCCGACTGGCAGCACGGCGCTCAGCGCCAGCAGGCGCTTGTGCATCTTGGACAGTTTGATCATTCAATTTCCCGATAGGTGTGAAACTTGTAAAGAGTGGACAACAGTGCGTCTCCTGTTTCTCTCTTAGCGCGCCTGCGGCTCTTTTGGACACATGGCAAAACAAGCAACGAATGTAACGGCTTGTAAAAAAAGCCGGTATTGTCCGATATTGATAGCAGGTATTGCAATACCCTTATACAAAATACGCAGGAAAATGCTAATGCCGGGCGCGATTACAGTAGCAAAAAAACAAAAAGCCCGCGATTACTCGCGGGCTTTTTCATGCGCAATGTTGTGCCGAAGTCACATGCCTAGCGACTTCAGCAGCTCGTCGGCGTCGTCGTCGCCGGCCGGCGCGGCATTGGCCGACGCCTGCTCGGCCTTGGAGGCCGCCTCCTGTTCCATCAGCTTGTCGGGATCGGTTTCCTCGTTGGCGTCGAACTCGTGCAGGCGGATGAACTCGGTGCGGTCTATGGCCAGCTCCAGGTAGAACACATTGCTCTTTTCCGTATAGAAGGACACGCGGCGCATTTCCGGACGGTCCAGGTTGGTGTCCACGCTCAGCATCACGTTCTTGTTCAGCACCAGCATCTTGGGCTGGTTTTGAGTAATGTTGGTTTGCAACTCACGCCGCACCTTGCCGGTGAAGTCACCCACGATCTGGTTCATCAGCTCGCCCATGATGTTGGATACCTCGTCCGACGTATGGGAGCTGGCCAGCTCCGACTTGGGCATGCCCATGTGCAGCATGTAGCGCTCATAGATTTCCATCGCGGTCTCGGACGCGAAGTTCAGCACCACCAGGCCGGTGAAGCCGCCGTCGAACAGCACGAAGCAGCCGATGTCGGGCTTCAAACCAACCTTGGTGATACGTTGCACCATGGCCGAATAATGCACCTTGCTCTGGGTTGCGATACCCAGCACGCGCGTGACCGAATTACACAAACTGGTCAGCAAATCCTCTGTTCCGTACACCACGCCTTTGTTTTCCTCGCTCATTGTAGTTCCTCTTATTCCTGGGTCCTGTGGCAGGCGCGTGCGCGCTCCGGCGCGGCCTGCCCCGTCCACAACAGGAGTATGCTCAAGCGCAACATCCGCGTCCACATGTATCGGAGAAATGTGGTTTTCCCGGCGCGCATAACAAAAAAGCCCAGCGCTTGCACGCTGGGCCTTTCAATTCTGGCTCCCCGACCTGGACTCGAACCAGGGACCTGCGGATTAACAGTCCGTCGCTCTACCGACTGAGCTATCAGGGAAAGGAGGCCGAATTATATAGGGTCAAAACGGATTTGGCGAGTGCCGCGCCACACTTTTTTTCGCATGCCGTCGTGACACGGCTGTCAGCAATGTCCAGCAGATATACACATGACCTATGACTATCACAGCAAAGTTATCTGAATTTTTTATGGCGGAAATCGGAAAATGAAATTAGATTTATATCTGAGGGTGGCGTAAAGTGACTCCATCGCTGAACGCCAACCAAATACCAGGAGCTGCAATGAAAACCACCGCCACCCTCACCGCCCCCGCAACCAGCTCGCCCAGCCTGATGCTGCGCCTGGCCCGCGCCCTGCGCCGCGTGTTCGAACTGTCCGGCGCCCCTTACGCCAACGGCCCGCTGCCCCCGCTGTAAGCGTTTTTTCTTGGTATGCCTACGCCCCGTCAGCATCAAGCCGCGGGGCGTTTTTTATTGCCTCGTCCGTACATGTGGCATACATTAAAGGGCTATCCATACCAGTGAGATAGCCATGACAAGCACGGCAAAAGCAAGGCCCCGCAATGCGCGACTGGAAGCACGGGTACCGAGTGATCAAAAGGATTTTTTCCAACGTGCCGCTACGCTATCCGGACGGACCTTGAGCGAATTTGTGATTGAGAGTACGCAGAAGGCAGCAATCCAGGTAGTGCAGGAGTACGACCTGGTTCGCTTGTCACGAGAGCAGCAAATCGCCTTCGTGTCAGCGCTCCTCGAAGCTCCTCAGCCAGGCGCGCGCCTAAGCCAGGCGGCCGAAAGTTACCGCCGAAAAGCGGGGCTGGAATGCCATTGATACTTGCCCAGGGCTGTTTTTGCCAATGAAACAGATCGCGGCGCTGTTTCCCTGAATGTACAAGCGCCCAGATAGCAAAAAAGCCTTGTGATCGCTCACAAGGCTTTTCAAATTCTGGCTCCCCGACCTGGACTCGAACCAGGGACCTGCGGATTAACAGTCCGTCGCTCTACCGACTGAGCTATCAGGGATTAGAGGCAACATTTTATACTGTTTCGTTTATTCCATCAAGGTTTCTGACAGAGCAACTTACCGTACTGCATGTTGCCATTCGAACCTTTCAGTCCGAAGAAGCAAGATATTACAGAACTTTCGCGATGGCGTCAATCACGGTGTCGATATTGCGCGAGTTCAGCGCGGCCACGCAGATGCGGCCGGTATCGACGGCGTAGATGGACTCGGCGCGCAGCTGCTCCACTTGCGCCTTGGTCAGGCCCGAGTACGAGAACATGCCGACCTGGTCGCGCACGAAGGCGAAATCGTGCCCCTTGGCGGCCAGCTTGGTGACGAAGGCTTCGCGCATTTCCTTGATGCGCACGCGCATGCCGGCCAGTTCCTCTTCCCACAGCTGGCGCAGCTCCGGGGTGGTCAGCACGGTGGCCACCACCTTGCCGCCGTGCACCGGCGGGTTGGAGTAGTTGGTGCGCACCACGCGCTTCAATTGCGACAGCAGGCGCGCCGCTTCTTCGGCGCTGGCGGCCACCACGCTCAGGGCGCCCACGCGCTCGCCGTACAGCGAGAACGACTTGGAGAAGGAGTTGGAAATCAGCAGCGGGCCGCCGGCCGCGGCGAAGCGGCGCACCACGGCGCCATCTTCCGCGATACCGGAGCCGAAGCCCTGGTAAGCCATGTCCAGGAAGGGCACCAGGCCGTTGCCGACCACGGCGGCAATCACTTCGCCCCACTGGTCCGCAGTCAGGTCGGCGCCGGTGGGGTTGTGGCAGCAGGCGTGCAGCAGCACGATGGCGCCGCGCGGCATGGCCTTGAGGTCGGCAATCATGCCGGCGAAGTTCACGCCATGGGTGGCCGGATCGAAATAGGTGTAGGTGTTGACCTTGAAGCCGGCGCTCTCGAACAGGGCGCGGTGGTTTTCCCAGCTCGGATCGCTGATGTAGACCTCGGCGCCCGGGGCGAAACGCTGCAGGAAATCGGCACCTATCTTCAGGGCGCCGGTGCCGCCGATGGCTTGCACGGTGACGGCGCGCTTCTCTTGAATGACGGCGCTGTCGGCGCCAAATACCAGTTCCTGCACGGCCTTGTCGTAGCTGGCCAGGCCTTCGATCGGCAGGTAGGTGCGCGGCGCCGGCTGCTCGATCAGCAGCGCTTCCGCTTTCTGCACGCACGATAGCAGCGGCACTTTGCCGTTGTCGTCATAATAGACGCCCACGCCCAGGTTGATTTTCGCCGGATTGGTATCGGCGTTGAATGCTTCGGTGATGCCCAGGATGGGGTCGCGCGGTGCCATGTCGATGGCGCTGAAGATGCTGGCGGAAGGGGTCGTCATGATAAGATAGGATTCGATTGGATGCGGTTCACAGCAGGTTGACACCGACCCCCGAATACAGCTCCAGGGCCGTTGCAGGCCATTATTCTAACAAAGGTCTGATACTGATGGCTGAATTAACCGTAGCAAATTCCCAAGCAAGCCCGGCGGCCGAGGTGGTGACGTTTCCAGACTCGCCATTCCGCCTGCACCAGCCCTTCCCGCCCGCCGGGGACCAGCCCGCCGCCATCGACAGCCTGGTGGAAGGCGTCAACGACGGCCTGTACTTCCAGACCCTGCTGGGCGTGACCGGCTCCGGCAAGACCTATACCATGGCCAACACCATTGCCCGCCTGGGCCGGCCGGCCATCGTCTTTGCCCCGAATAAAACGCTGGCGGCCCAGCTGTACTCGGAATTCCGTGAATTCTTCCCCGAGAACGCGGTCGAGTACTTTGTGTCGTACTACGATTACTACCAGCCGGAAGCCTATGTGCCGCAGCGCGACCTGTTCATCGAGAAGGATTCCTCGATCAACGAGCACATCGAACAGATGCGCCTGTCCTGCACCAAGTCGCTGATGGAGCGGCGCGACGTGGTGATCGTGGCCACCGTGTCGGCCATCTACGGTATCGGCAATCCCAACGAATACCACCAGATGATCTTGACGCTGCGCCAGAAGGACCGCGTGGCCCAGCGCGACATCATCGCCCGCCTGATACAGATGCAGTACACCCGCAACGAGGTGGACTTCGGGCGCGGCACCTTCCGCGTGCGCGGCGACACCATCGACATCTTCCCGGCCGAGCACGCCGAGCTGGCGGTGCGCCTGGACCTGTTCGACGACGAACTGGAATCGATACAGCTGTTCGACCCGCTGACCGGCCGCGTCAAGCAGAAGATCCCGCGCTTCACGGTCTACCCCGGTTCGCACTACGTGACGCCGCGCTCCACCGTGCTGCGCGCCATCGAGACCATCAAGGCGGAGCTGCGCGAACGGCTGGAATTCTTCCGCCGCGAGGGCAAGCTGATCGAGGAGCAGCGCCTGGAACAGCGCACCCGCTTCGACCTGGAAATGATGGCCGAGATCGGCTTTACCAAGGGCATCGAGAACTATTCGCGCCACCTGTCCGGCGCCCTGCCCGGCCAGCCGCCGCCTACCCTGATCGATTACCTGCCGCAGGACGCCATCATGTTCATGGACGAATCGCACGTGCTGATCGGCCAGCTCAGCGCCATGTACAACGGCGACCGTTCGCGCAAGACCAACCTGGTCGACTACGGCTTCCGCCTGCCCTCGGCGCTGGACAACCGCCCGCTCAAGTTCGAGGAATTCGAGCAGAAGATGCGCCAGACGATCTTCGTCTCCGCCACTCCTGCCGAGTACGAGAACAGCCACGCCGACCAGGTGGTGGAACAGGTGGTGCGCCCCACCGGCCTGGTCGACCCGCAGGTGATCGTGCGCCCGGCCCTGAGCCAGGTGGACGACCTGATGTCCGAGATCACCGACCGCGTGGCCAAGAACGAGCGGGTGCTGGTGACCACCCTGACCAAGCGCATGTCCGAGCAGCTGACCGAATATCTGGCCGACCACGGCGTCAAGGTGCGCTACCTGCACAGCGATATCGATACGGTGGAACGGGTGGAATTGCTGCGCGACCTGCGCATCGGCACCTTCGACGTGCTGGTCGGGATCAACCTGCTGCGCGAGGGCCTGGACTTGCCCGAAGTGTCGCTGGTGGCCATCCTGGACGCCGACAAGGAAGGCTTCCTGCGCTCGGAACGCTCGCTGATACAGACCATAGGCCGGGCCGCGCGCAACCTGAACGGCGTGGCCATCCTGTACGCCGACCGCATCACCGACTCGATGGAGCGCGCCATCGGCGAGACGGAACGGCGCCGCGCCAAGCAGATCGCCTTCAACGCCGAGCACGGCATCGTGCCGCGCGGCGTCAGCAAGGCCATCAAGGACATGATAGACGGCGTCTACAGCCCTCAGGACGCCAGGGAAACGCTGGAGGCGGCCCAGGCCACGGCCAAGTACGAGTCCATGAGCGAGAAGCAAATCAGCAAGGAAATCAAGCGCCTGGAAAAAGCCATGCTGGAGCACGCCAAGAACCTGGAGTTCGAGAAAGCGGCCCAGGTGCGCGACCAGCTGCACACCCTCAAGCAGCAGCTGTTCGGTGCGCCGGGCGCGGACAGCGTGGGATGACTTTCAAGGCCGCCCCGGGGCGGCCTTTTGCTGGCAGCAGCTGTTCGGCGCTCCCGGCGCGGACAACGTGGCATGACTTTCAAGGCCGCCCGAGGGCGGCCTTGTTACTGCTTAGTTGGTCTTGATGAAATCCACCGCGTCATAGGCATAGCCCGGGCTCAGGTAAGTGGTGCCAGAGCTGCCGCTGGCCGGCGTCAAGGTCAGCACATTCTGCCCCACCTGCAGCTGGGTGTAGGGAATGCTGTAGCTGAAGATGGCGTTGTTGCCACGGTAGGTGCCGATGGTCAGGCTGCGGCTGGACGGCTGGGCCGAGGCGCCGGGCACGGCCGAGCTCACCCCGTTCAAGGTCACCTGTGGACGGGCGCTGGCATAGGCGGCCGTGATGCCCACCCGCAGCGTGTAGGTCGAGGCGGACGAGATCTGCGCGGCGGTCAGGTTGAACTTGATGTTGATGCTGCCGTTCACATTCTTCCACTGGTAGGCAGGGAAGCCGGTGGAGGCGCTGGAACTGCCCACCAGGTAGTCGGCCGTGCTCCAGTTGCTCATACGGGAGTCGGACGGGTGCATGTTGTTGAGCAGGCTGCCGTTCACGAACTCCTTGGGCGTGCCATCCCAGTTCCCGATGCGCCACAGGGCCGTGGTGCTGCTGGGGTCGCCCGTGATGGCGATGGCGTTGACCGACGTGGTGGAGCCGGCCGTCACCGTCACGCTGCGGGTGTCCACCGCCAGCTCGTTCTTGTAGACGGTCATGGTGTAGGTGCCGGGCAGCATGCCGGTCTTGGCCGCGTTGCCATCGCTGGCGCGCGCCGTGGTCCAGTACTGAGCCGTGCTGTTGGCGAAGCCCACCGTGTACGTATAGGCCGTGTCGCGTCCCGAGATGCTGGCCACGCCCACGCCGCCGCGCCCGCTGCTGCCCACATAGCCGGTCAGGCCCAGGCCGGACACGAAGCTCATGTCCGGGACCGACGGCGCCGCGCCGCTGGTGAACACCAGTGCATACGGGCCGTGGAAGCCCATGCGGTAGGCGGAGTCGGTCTGGTTGTGGCCCGAGTTCATGTAGTTGTACAGCTCGGTGTCGCCATTGTTGGTGGTGCTGCTGCTCTGGTTCTGGATATCGCGGAAGAATGGGCCGCCGCTGCTGTACTCGCGGTTGTCGTAGGCCATGTACACGCCCACGCCGCTGCCGGTCACCCCGCGCACCGTGTAGTCGATGGCGCGCTGGTTGCCATAGTACTTGGAGCGGGTGGTGCCGTTGGAGAAGCCGAACACGTCCGAGCTTTCCACCGCGCCCGTGGTGCCGGTCAGGTTGGACTGGTCGGGCACGCCGGTGATGACCGCGCCCTGCAGGCGCGTGATCCAGCGGAACTCCCCCACCGAGGGTTCGGCGCTGATGTAGGTACCCATGTAGATGGTGGCCACGTTCTTGCGCGCGATGTAGTAGTGCGTCAGGCTGCCGGTCTGCACCGTGATGACGATGGTGCTGGTGTCCGGCTGCGCGGCCGACACCGAGACCGCCGTGACGCCGTCGTACAAGCCGGAAAAGCCGCTGGCGATGTGCGAACCCTTGGTCTGGCCCTGCAGCTCGACGCCGTTGTAGACCAGGCTGGCGATGTCGCCCACACCAGCCTTGGAGGTGGCCGTGCGCAGCACCTTGAACACCAGGCCGCCGCCGGTGTCGACCGTGTAGTCGCCGCTGTTGGTGGTCAGGCCGAACGCAGCCTGGGCTTGCAGCGAGACGCCCGACAGGGCCAGCAGCATGGCGCCGGCCAGCGCGGATTTGAATTTAAAGATTTGCATGACGTCTCCTTAGTTGGACTTGATGAAGTCCACCGCGTCGTAGGCATAGCCTGCGCTCAGGTACAGCGTGCTGCCGCTGCCGCTGGCAGGCGACAGGGTCAGCACGTTGCGGCCCACCACCAGCTGCGAAGCCGGCACGCTGTAGCTGAACATGGCGTTGTTGCCGCGGTAGGTGCCTATGGTCAGGCTGCGGCTGGACGGTTGGGTGGACGCGGTCGGCACGCTGGACGTCCAGCCGTTGACCGACACCACCGGGCGCGCATTGGCGTAGGAAGCCGTGAGGCCGACCCGCAGGGTGTAGGTGGACGCGGCCGACAGCTGAGAGGCCTTCAGGTTGAACAGGATCTTGACGGTGCCGTTCACGCCCTTCCACTGGTAGGCCGGGAAGCCGGTCGCGGCGCTGGACGTGCCGACGATGTAGTCGGCCGGCTGCCAGTAGGCCATGCGCACATCGGACGGGTGCATGTCATTGAGCTTGTCGCCGTTGAGGAATTCCTTGGGCGTGCCATCCCAGTTACCGATGCGCCACAGGGCCGTGGCGGCGCTCGGGTCGTTGGCGATGGCGACGCTGCCCACCGAGGTGGTGGAACCGGCCGCCACCGTCACGCTGCGGGTGTCCACGGCCAGCTCGTTCTTGTAGATGGTCATGGTGTAGGTGCCGGGCCGGATGCCGGTCTTGCTGGCGTAGCCGTCGCTGGCGCGCGCCGTGGTCCAGTACTGCGCCGTGCTGTTGGCCAGGCCCACCGTGTAGGTATAGCTGCTGTCGCGGCCGGTGATGGAGGACACGTCGATGGCGCCGCGCGCGCTGGCCGGGACATAGCCCGCCAGGCCCAGATTGGCGACAAAGCCCATGTTGGGCACGCTCGGCGCGCTGCCGTTGGTGAACACCAGCGCATACGGGCCGTGCAGGCCCATGCGGTAGGCGGAATCGGTCTGGTTGTGGCCCGAGTTCATGTAGTTGTACAGCTCGGTGTCGCCATTGTTGTTGGTGCTGCTGCTCTGGTTCTGGATGTCGCGGAAGAACGGGCCGCCGCTGGACAGTTCGCGGTCGTCGTACACCATGTAGACGCCGACATTGTTGCCGGTGATGCCGCGCACGCCATAGTCGATGGCGCGCTGGTTGCCGTAATACTTGGAGCGGGTCTGGCCGTTGGCCAGGCCGAACACGTCCGAGCTTTCGATGGCGCCGGTGTTGTCGGTCAGGTTGGACTGCTCGGGCACGCCCGTCATCTTGTTGCCGGCCAGGCGCGTGATCCAGCGGAACTCGCCGACCGAGGGCTCGGCCTCGCTGTAGGTGGCCATGACGATGGCGGCCCGGTTGCGGCGCGCGAGGTAGTAGTGCTTGAGGGTGCCGGTCGCCACCGTGATCTGTATGGTGTCGCTGTCGGGCTGGGTGGCCGCCACGCTGACGTCGCTGATGCCGGTAAACAGGCCGGAAAAGCCGCTGGCGATGTGCGAGCCCTTGGTCTGGCCCTGCAACTCGACGCCGTTGTACACCAGGCTGGAAATATCGCCGATGCCGGCCCGCGACAGCTTGGTGCGCTGCACCTTGAACACCAGCCCGGCGCCGGTATCGACCGTGTAGTCGGCGGTATTGGTGGTCAGGCCGAACGCGGCCTGGGCCTGCAAGGACACTCCGGACAGCGCCAGCAGCATGCAGCCCGCCAGCGCGCCTTTCAGTTTGAAGGTACGCATCTTGTCTCCGTTCTTATTTTGTGGGGTGACCAGCTTAGAATGGAAAACGGATGCGGTTGAATCGATCTGCTGATTATTTGCCTTGCTGGGCGAGGATAAACGTTACCAATTCGTCGACCAGCTGCGGCGATACTTGCAAGTCGCTACTAATGTAGGATTTTTGCTGCAATAACGGATCCGTGCCCACCATTTTCAGCACATGGTTCATGCCGTCCACGATCACCAGCTTGGCCCTGGGCGCGGCGGCGGCCAGCGCTTCGGCATCCTTGACCGATACCTGGATATCGGACGTGCCCTGGGCGATCAGCAGCGGCGCCTTGATGGCGGCCGCGATCGCGGCCGGATCATACTTCATCAGCGAGATCAGGTAGGGCTGGACCGAGGGCCGGTACAGTGCCAGCAGCGGCTGCGGCACGTAGGATGCGGTCTGGCCCTTACGCAGCTGGGCCAGGATGTCCGCGCTCTGCGCCTGCAGCTCGGGCGGCAGGCTGGCCTGCAGCTGGCCGTCCAGCACGTCGGCGAAATTGCGGCCCATGCCGGCGATGCTGATGCAGGCGTCGGCGCCGGACGGGTTGCAGGCAGCCGTCACGATCAGGGCGCCCTCGCTGTGGCCGGCCAGCACCAGGCGCGAAAAGCGGCTGTCGGCGCGCAGCCGCTTGCTCCAGGCCTCTACATCGTTGATGTAGTCGTCGAAGCGGATATCGTCCTCTTTCCAGCCGGGCGCAGTACTGGCGCCGATCAGGCGCTTGTCGTAGCGCACTGACGCGATGCCCTTGCGGGCCAGGGCTTCGGCCAGCTGGCGCAGCGAATTATTCGGTCCGGGCAGTCCCCGGCTGTTGCCGTCGCGGTCGGTTGGGCCTGATCCGGCGTGCAGCAGCACCACCGGCACCTTGCCCTGCCCTTCCGGCACCAGCTCGGTGCCATACAGGGTGCCGCCGGGCACGGCCTGGGTCACGGCGTGCTCCGTAAAGGCCGGTGGGGCGGCCTTGCAGGCCAGGGGCAACAGTAGCAACAATAGCAAACGGCGCATCTCAGCTCCTCAGGTTTCCAATTGATGGGTGCGCTCGAGGCGCTTGTAGTACAGCAGGGAATACAGCACCGGCAGCAGCGGCGCCGCCAGCAGCAGGACCAGGGCAAGCCAGTGCGGCGCGTCCAGGGCGGCAGCGAGCAGGCCGAGCAGGCCGGCGCCCACCATCAGCTTGCCCGCCAGGCGGTGAGTGGCATACCAGACCCGCTCGCTGGCCAGGGTCCATGGCGTGCGCACGCCAACATAGAAATTGCGGCGCAGCTTGCCCATGGGGTTGCCGAGCAGGATATACAGCAGCGAGATCAGGGCTGGCAGCGCGCGCGGCATCGCCACCTGGCCGCCCAGGATGGCGGCCAGCACCATGGCGTACACGCATCCCAGCATGGCCACCACCACCGTGATCATGTAGGCATAGGTGGGACCGGAGCGGCGCAGGTCGAAGCGCTCGGGCGACAGCCAGGGCAGCGCCACGCCCAACGCCAGCATGGCGGCCATCAGGCCCGGCCCCAGCAGCCACAGTGTGGCACGCCTGCTGTAACCGTCCACGTGTCCGGCGTAATTCCAGTGCGTGGGCACCCGCTCCGGCAATTGCGGCCAGTACCAGAAGGTGGCCGCGCACGCCGCCGCGATCAGCAGCAGGCACAGCAGGATATGTCGCTTGGTCATTTTCTAGCTCCCTTGTTAGCCGCGTCGGTCAGGTCCAACACCCAGGCCAGCACATCCTCCAGCACGGTGGTGTTCAGGCCATACCAGATGGTTTGCCCCTCGCGCCGGCGCGTGATCAGGTCGGCCTCCTTGAGCACCGCGAAATGGTGCGACATGGTGGGCTTGCTCATGTCGAAATGGGCGGACAGCTCGCCGGCCGACATTTCGCCGCGCCGCAGCAGCCGCAAAATCTCGCGGCGGGCCGGATCGGCGATGGCCTTGAAGGCGTTGTTGGCGGCATTCACTTTATTAAGGCAACTATCTAATTAGATGGATATCTAACTATAGGCCGAAACAGCGCCGCTGGCAAGCAGCGCCGGCGCTTTACAGGGTCTTGACGAACTCGCGTATGCCGCCCAGCAGCATTTCGATGGACATGGCGGTCAGGATCAATCCCATGAGGCGCTCGAAGGCCGTCATGACCTGCGGTCCCAGCGCATTCTGCAGGCGCTCGGCGCCCAGGAATACGGCCAGCCAGACCACACCGACGGCGCCCAGGGCGGCCACGTGGACCAGCACCTCGCCCATGCTCTCGCGCGAGAACAGCAGCACGGTGGCCAGCGCGGACGGCCCGGCCAGCGCCGGTATCGCCAATGGCACGATGAAGGGCTCGCCGCCATCGGTTTTACCCAGCACGCCGTCCGGGTGCGGGAAGATCATGCGGATGGCGATCAGCAGCAGGATCACGCTGCCGCCTATGCGCAGCGAGACTTCCGACAGCTGCAGCGCGGTCAGGAAGTGGCGGCCGAAGAACATGAAGACCAGCAGCAGCACGAAGGCGATGGCGCATTCGCGCACCACGATGCGCGAACGGCGCGCCGGCGGCACCGGGTTGAGAACGCTGGCAAACAGCGGCACGTTGCCAAAGGGGTCGGTCACCAGCAGCAGCAGGATAAAGGTCTGGAAGAAATTCTGGGTCATGCGGCGCACTATAGCGTAGGAGAAACAAAAACGGGAGCCGAAGCTCCCGTTTTTTTTGAACAGCTACCTGAACGATCAAGCGGCTTTCTTGGCCTTGCGGCGGGCGATGGCGCCAACCAGGCCCAGGCCGGCCAGCAGCATGCCGTAGGTTTCCGGCTCCGGCACTGGGGCCGGGGTGTAGTTGTAGGTCAGGCTGACGACCGCATCGACCACCGGAATGGCGGCATAGGCGGCATTGCCGCTACCCGAACCGGCATAGGAGCCTGCAAACAGGAGGCTGACACCGGAAGGGCTGGTAAATACGCTCAGGTCGCTCACCGCGGACGATGCCGACACCACTTTGCCGGAGAACGATGCAGACTTGGCGTAACCGAGGTCATCGCCATTCAGGAAAGCATCATAATCCAGGTCGCCGCTGGGATTGGCGGCCAGCGAGAAGGATTGGTAGAACAGGGTGCTCAGGTTGAGCGGGCTGCTGAGACCAGCCACGGTCAATTCCAGATCTGCACCCGCGCCCACGGTGCTGGTATCCGCATAGGTCGCCAGATTGGCGGCGCCCGACCAGCCACTGATGGTGCTGGTGACGGTGAACACGACGGAATCCAGATGTCCCAGGCTGCCGTTAAAAGCCGAGAAATTCAGGCTGGATGCGCTGCTTGCATTGGTGATATCGAGGATAGGGCTGGAAGACTGCGATACCGATGCAGCGTTGGCAAACGCTGCGATCGACAACAAGGCGCCAGCTACGGCCATCTGTATAGTTTTTTTCATTCGTTACTCCTGATTCTGGTCTGTTAACTAGAACTTGCCTTAGGCCTTGGCGGCGTTACGCTTGCGGCGTGCCAAGGCGCCCATCACACCGAGTCCGCCCAGCAGCATGCCGTAGGTTTCTGGCTCGGGAACAGGAGTAGGGGTATAAATGTAAGTCACGTTGCCGCTGCCGATGGCGCTCGTCTTGAACGCGGTCAGCACACCGGCGGCACCGCCAACATGGGAAACAGCGCTGATCGCGGCGGAACCTTTCACCTCCGACGTTTCAAAATAGCTCAGGTCAGTCGTGTAGGTAGTGCTCAGCGACTTGCTGCCCGTGTAGGTGATCGAAGTGTACTTGCCTGCGTTGCCAGGAGCGGTCACCGTGTAGGTCGTGTTGTACAGCTCCCCAACCAAGGTAGGGGTGGCGGTCAAACCAGTGCTAAACCCGAGCAGCACATCCAGCGAAGCCGTACCACTCTTGACGCCAGGGGTGAGGCTGGCGGCGGTGTAGTAGCCGGAGACCGAGGCATCCAGCGTGACTTGCACTGCAGTGAGCGTCCCCAGGGAGGTGTTAAAGCCAGCAAAGCTGACGACGCCGGCCAGGTTGGTGGTGCCGGAGGGCACGTCGATGATAGGCGTGCTGTAGGAAGCAGCCATGGCCGACGCAGAGAACAAGCTAGTAGCTGCGAGCATCGCCGCGGAGATTTTCTTCATGTTCATAAGGTTCTTCCTGGAAATTATTTGTTGATAGATACAAACAACAGGCCTGGGTTGCTCGCATTTACTTGTTACTTGAGATGAATCTTACCATGGTTTATTCCTAATCAATTAACTTTTTTAGAAATTCGGTAAGAAAACTGCAATTTAAATTTCCATGAAGTAAATAAATTTTTGACAGGAAATTTTAAATCGTTTTTTTATTCCGCACAGCAACAAAACGTGGCGTAGATACTACTATCCGTAGGCTGAAAGTCACTTAAATACAACAACGCTGCGCTGCATCAAAACAACAATAAAAAAACCGCCCAAGCCACGCAGGCATTGGACGGTTTCGTCGAAACTTCTTTATTTAAGCGGCAGTCTCGCCCTTTTTGATCCAGGCCGCCAGCTGGTGCGGACGCAGGCCGTCGTAATCCTCGAACGGCTGGTGTATCCACGGATTGTGGGGCAGTTCTTCCATCTGGTAATCGGGACGGAAGGCCGAGCTGCCCTTGGTCCAGATCACGGCCGAGCGCACCTCGGTCACGCCCTCGAAGTTATTCTTGACGTGGTCCATCACCTTGGTCAGCGTGACGCCGGAGTCGGCCAGGTCGTCCACCAGCAGGATGCGGCCGGCCAGCGGGCCCTTGGTCATGGTCATGTACTTGGCGATGTCCAGGTCGCCCTGCACGGTGCCCTTCTCGGCGCGGTAGGAGCTGGTCGACAGGATGGCCAGCGGCACGTCGAAAATGCGCGAGAACACGTCGCCGGGACGTACGCCGCCGCGGGCCAGGCACAGCACCTGGTCGAATTTCCAGCCCGATTCGTGCACCTTGAGCGCCAGGCGCTCGATCAGGCGGTGGTATTCATCCCAGGACACCCACAGGTGCTTGTCGTTCGATTCAGGAGTGCTCATATTGTTGTTAACCTCGTAGATTAAGCGAACGGATGGCGCAGAACGATGGTTTCTTCACGGTCCGGGCCGGTCGAGACCATATCCACCGGCACGCCGACCAGTTCTTCGATGCGCTTGATGTAAGCGCGGGCATTGGCTGGCAGCGCATCCATGGACTTGGCGCCCACGGTGCTTTCGCTCCAGCCCGGCATTTCTTCGTACACCGGCACGCAGCGCGCCGCTTCCTCGGCGCCGGACGGGAAAATGTCCACGGCCTGGCCGTCGATGGTGTAGCCGGTGCACAGCTTCAGGGATGCGATACCGTCCAGCACGTCCAGCTTGGTCAGGCACATGCCGGTCACGCCGTTGATCTGCACCGAGCGGCGCAGCAAAGCAGCGTCGAACCAGCCGCAGCGGCGGGCGCGGCCGGTCACGGTGCCGAACTCGTGGCCCACTTGCGCCAGGTGGTGGCCCACGCCGGCGTCGGTCGGCAGCTCCGACGGGAATGGACCGGAACCCACGCGGGTGGTGTAGGCCTTGGTGATGCCCATGATGTAGTGCAGCATGTTCGGGCCCACGCCGGCGCCGGCGGCGGCATTGCCGGCCACGCAGTTGGACGAGGTAACGAAGGGATAGGTGCCATGGTCCACGTCCAGCAGCGAACCCTGCGCGCCTTCGAACAGCAGGTTGGAGCCCGCTTTATGGGCCGCGTACAGGGCGCTGGAGACGTCGGTCACCATGGGGCGCAGGCGCGGCACATAGGCCAGGGCGTCGTCCAGGGTCTTCTGGTAATCGACCTTGGGCGCCTTCAGGTAGTTTTCCAGCACGAAGTTATGGTAGTCCATGTTCTCGGCCAGTTTCTCGGCGAAACGTTTTTCGTTCAGCAGGTCGGCCACGCGGATGGCGCGGCGCGCCACCTTGTCTTCATAGGCCGGACCGATGCCCTTGCCGGTGGTGCCGATCTTGGCGTCGCCACGGGCCGCTTCGCGGGCCGCGTCCAGCGCCGAGTGGTAAGGCAGGATCACGGGAGCGGCGTCCGACACCTTCAGGCGCGAGGCCACTTCCACACCGACCTTTTCCAGCTTGTCGATTTCGCGCAGCACGTCGGGCACCGAAACCACCACGCCGTTGCCGATGTAGCAAGCCACGCCGGGACGCATGATGCCCGAGGGGATCAGCTGCAGCGCGGTCTTTACGCCGCCTATGACCAGCGTATGGCCGGCGTTGTGGCCGCCCTGGAAGCGCACCACGCCTTGCGCATGGTCGGTCAACCAGTCGACGATCTTGCCCTTGCCTTCATCGCCCCATTGGGTGCCGATGACGACCACGTTCTTTGCGTTTTTATTTGACATCACACTAACCTAAGTTTTTAAGAATCCAGTTGCTACCACTCTCGTCGAGCACCAGCGCACGGTCGCACTCGAACTCGTCCAGTTCCTGGCTGTGACCCGGCAGGCTCTGGATCACAACCTCGCCGGACTTGCGCAGCTCGGCGATTTTTTCCTTCAGTTCCGGCGCATTGCCCCACGGCGCGCGGATCGAATGTTTGCGTTCGGCGGTCGGCAGCAGCCGCGCCAGCTCGCGCAGGTCCAGCGAGAAGCCGGTGGCGGGACGGGCCCGGCCGAAAGCTTCGCCGACGTGGTCATAACGGCCGCCGCGCGCCACCGCGTTCGGCAGGCCCGGCACGTACAGCGCGAACATGGCGCCGCTTTCATACTGGTAGCCGCGCAGATCGGCCAGGTCGATGGCGATCTCGGCGCGGCCCAGGGCGGAACCGGCCAGGGCGGCCAGCTCGGCCAGCGCCTTGCCCATGCCGGGCAGGTCGGGCAGCACCTCGCGCGCCTTCTTCAGTACCTCGACGTCGCCATACAGGTTGGGCAGCGCCAGCAGGGCCGCGCGCACGGCCGGCGCATAGTTGACGGTCTGCGCTTGCAGGCCGGGCACGTCCTTGCCGCGCAGCAGCTGGTACAGCAGGGCCTCATCGCGCTTGGCGGCAGCGTCGCTGTCCAGGATGGCGCGCAGCACGCCCACGTGCGACAGATCAAGGCGCACTTCCGTGAAGCCGGCCAGGGCCAGCGAGGCCAGCGCCAGTTCCTGGATCTCGGCGTCCGCTTCAAGGCCGGCGTGGCCGTAGATCTCGGCGCCTATCTGCAGCGGCTCGCGGGTGGCGTGCAGGCCCGAGGGACGGGTGTGCAGCACGCTGCCGGCGTAGCACAGGCGAGTGACCGAGGCGCGGTTCAGCAGGTGGGCGTCGATGCGGGCCACCTGGGTGGTCATGTCGGCGCGCAGGCCCAGCATACGGCCGGAAAGCTGGTCCACCAGCTTGAAGGTGCGCAGGTTGGTGTCCTCGCCGGCGCCGGTCAGCAGCGACTCCAGGTATTCCAGCAGGGGCGGCATTACCAGCTCGTAGCCGTACAGGCGGAAGTTGTCCAGCATCAGCCGGCGCAGCTCTTCGATCTTGCGGGCTTCCGACGGCAGGACGTCGGCGATATTCTCAGGCAGTAGCCAATTCGGCATGGGAATGACTTAATCTATGAACAATGTGGTGCACGGACCATGTGGCGCGCGCAGCCGTCATGCGGACGGCCAAACCAGATATTTTACGCGAAAACGCGCAGGGGATGGTGGAAAAAGCTGCGCCGCCGCCCCGCAATGGGGCGCGGCGCACCAGCTTATTTCTTGGCGGGAGCGGCAGCGCCGGCGGCGCCGGCGCCCTTGAAGTACTTGAAGAAGTCCGAATTCGAATCGATCACCATCACGTCGCCGTGGTTCTTGAAGGTCTCACGGTACGCTTGCAGGCTGCGGTAGAACTTGTAGAACTCGGGATTGCGGCCGAAGGCTTCGGCGTAGATCTGCGAGGCCTTGGCGTCGCCCTCGCCGCGGATGTTCTCGGCGTCGCGGTAGGCTTCGGCCAGGATCACGGTACGCTGCTTGTCGGCGTCGGCGCGGATCTTCTCGGCATCGGCGCCGCCGGTCGAGCGCAGCTCGTTGGCAACCCGGGTGCGCTCGGCCTTCATGCGCTCGTACACCGAGGCGTTGATCTGATCCACATAATCGACCCGCTTCAGGCGCACGTCGATGATCTCGACGCCGATCTGGGCCGCCTCCTGCACCACGCGGGTGCGGATCGCTTCCATCACCTTGCCGCGCTGGCCGGAAATCACTTCGCTCACGGTGCGCTTGGTGATTTCCTCGTTCAGCGCCGCCTTGACGATCTGCGACATGCGGTCGCGCGCCCTGCCCTCGTCGCCGCCGAAGGTGACGTAGTACAGCTTGGGCGCGGTCTCGCCGCGGCCGATGCGCCACTTGACGAAGCTGTCGACCAGGATGTTCATCTTCTCGGCCGTGATGAAGCGTTCGGCGTCGGGCGACTCGATGGTGGTGATGCGGTTATCCAGGTACAGCACGTTCTGGAACGGCGGCGGCAGCTTGAAATGCAGGCCGGGCTCGCGTATCACTTCCTTGACCTGGCCCAGCGCAAACACGATGGCGTATTTGCGCTGGTCGACCACGAACACGGTGGAGGACAGCAGCATCAGGGCGATGAAGCCCGTGATCAGGATGGAGATGACACGATTCATTAACGACCCTCCCGGTCACGTCCGCTGTCGCGCGAACGATTATCGCGCTGGCGCGACACTTCCACGGTCGGCATCAGGTCCGACGGCAGGGTGGCGGCCGGCGCCGGCTGCGGTGGCGGCGCCGAGGCGGCGGCGCGCGCGGCGGCGGCTGCCGCATCGCTGGCCGCAGCCTGGGCGATGAGTTTGTCCAGCGGCAGGTACAGCAGGTTGCTGCCGGCCTTGGCGTCCACCATGACCTTGCTGGCGCTGGAGAAGATCTGCTGCATGGTTTCAAGGTACATGCGGTCGCGCGTCACGCCCGGCGCCTTCTGGTACTCGGCCAGCACCTGCTTGAAGCGCGCGGCGTTACCGGTCGCGTTCTCGACCACCATGGAGCGGTAGGCCTCGGCCTCCTGCAGTAGCCGGGCGGCATTGCCGCGCGCGCGCGGGATGACGTCGTTGGCGTAAGCCTGGCCCTCGTTCTTCTGGCGCTCGCGGTCCTGGCCGGCCTTGACGGCGTCGTCGAAGGCGCCCTGCACCTGCTCCGGCGGCTGTACGCCCTGCAGCGAGACATTGGAGATCAGCACGCCGGAAGCGTAGCGGTCCAGGATCTGCTGCATCAGCTGCTGGGTGTCGTAGGCCACCTTGTCGCGGCCCTCGTACAGCACGAAATCCATCTTGTTGCGGCCGACGATCTCGCGGATCGACGTCTCGGCCACCTGGCGCACGGTATCCTCGCCGTCGCGGTTGTTCATCAGCCAGGCCACCGGGTCCTTGAGCTTGAACTGCACCGCGAACTGGATGTCGATGATGTTCTCGTCATCGGTCAGCATCAGCGATTCCTTGGGCTGCTTGCTGCGCACATTGCCGCGGTAGCCGATTTCCACCATGCGCATCTGCGACACGTTCAGGGTCTCGTCGGTCTGGAACGGATAGGGCCAGCGCCAGTTGAAGCCGGAACCGGTGGTGTGGCTGACCTTGCCGAAGGTGAATACCACGCCGGTCTGGCCTTCCTGCACGATGAAGGAGCCGCTGGCCAGCCAGATCAGCACCGCCACCGCGCCCACCACGCCGGCGGTGGCGCCGGCCAGCTTGAATTCGGGACGGTTGCCGCCTCCGCCGCCGCCATCGCTGCCGGGCGGGCGGTTCTTCTGGCCGAAGAAGTTGTTCAGGCGCTGGTTGAAGTCGCGCCACAACTGGTCCAGGTCGGGCGGGCCTTCGCCCGGCTTCTTGCCTTCCTGCGCTTTTTTGTCGCCATCCTTGCCGCCCCAGCGCGGGTCGTTCAAGGACAGCTTCAAACGTTTCATAAGAGAGGGGACACGCATACGTTAGTGTGATCCGACATGGGTGAAGGTTGGACTGCTGTCTGCCAGGTCTTGCGTCCTGGCCTGGTCCGCGTGCTGCGCAGCTTCCACGATGGCGGCGCGCAGCAGGTCCAGGCCCTGGCCGGTGCGCGCGCTGATGAAGACGCGGGAAATCTTATCATACTCATCCCGCTCGACCGACGGCTCCAGGCCGGCGGCGTCGATCTTGTTCCAGACCAGGATTTGCGGGATGTGGTCGGCGCCGATTTCCTTGAGCACCAGGTTGACCTGCTCGATCTGCTCCATGCGCACCGGCGAAGCGGCGTCCACCACGTGCAGCAGCAGGTCAGCATGTATGGTTTCCTCCAGCGTGGCGCGGAAGGCCGCCACCAGCTGGTGCGGCAGCTCGCGCACGAAGCCCACTGTATCGGACAGCACCACGTTGCCGACCTCCTCGCCCATGTAGACGCGGCGCGAGGTGGTGTCCAGGGTAGCGAACAGCTGGTCGGCCACGTATACCCCGGCCTTGGTGACGGTGTTGAACAGGGTCGACTTGCCGGCATTGGTATAGCCCACCAGCGAGACCGAGAAGGTCTGGTTGCGGCCGCGCGAGCGGCGCTGGGTCTCGTGCTGCTTGCGCAGCTTGGCCAGGCGCGCGCGCAGCATCTTGACGCGCTCGCCGATCAGGCGGCGGTCGGTTTCCAGCTGGGTTTCACCGGGGCCGCGCAGGCCGATACCGCCTTTTTGCCGCTCCAGGTGGGTCCAGCCGCGTATCAGCCGGGTGGCCAGGTGCTGCAGCTGGGCCAGCTCGACCTGCAGCTTGCCTTCATGGCTCTGGGCGCGCTGGGCGAAGATGTCCAGGATCAGGCTGGTGCGGTCCAGCACCCGCACGTTCAGGCGCTTTTCCAGGTTGCGCTGCTGGGCCGGTGACAGGGCGTGATTGAAAATGACGAGTTCGACGCGTTCGTCCAGCACGGCCGCACCGATTTCGTCGGCCTTGCCGCTGCCGACGAAATAGGCGGCGTCCGGACTTGAGCGCTTGCCGGTGATGGTGGCCACCGGCTCGGCGCCGGCCGAACGGGCCAGCAGTTGCAGTTCCTCGATGCTGGCGCCGAAGTCGCCGTGACCGAAGTCCACTCCGACTAGTGCTGCACGCATACGGCCATCAAGGAAGGTAGGGGGAAGCGGGACTGCAAATGCTTATTCCGCGTCGGAGTCGATGCTCAGGTTGACGGCGCGGGCCGGCACCACGGTGGAAATGGCGTGCTTGTACACCATCTGGGTGACCGTATTACGCAGCAACACCACGTACTGGTCGAAAGACTCGATATGGCCTTGCAGTTTGATACCGTTGACCAGGTAAATCGAGACAGGCACATGCTCTTTGCGCAGTGCGTTCAGGAATGGGTCTTGTAACAATTGCCCTTTGTTGCTCATAACAGCTCCATTTTTATGTTGTTGTGATGGAATTGGAGACGAAATGCTTGAATTCAAGCCCGGCGCCACTCGGAAAACCAAATAAATTTTCGTCGCAGCACCGTTCGTCCAGTGGTGAATGGTGCTTCGGAGCCACTCTACCTTGTTTTTGCTTTTTTTGCAGGATGCACGAACAAGAAATTTCCTGTTTCACCGCATCCGCCTGCTGCATCCCTTATTTGGGCCGCTTGTCGAACGGATTCTTACCATTGCGGAACTCGATGCGCAGCGGGGTCCCGACCAGCGAGAAGGTATCGCGGAAGTGTTTTTCCAGGTAGCGCTTGTACGGATCGGCCACGGCGTCCAGCGAATTGCCGTGGATGACGATCACGGGCGGGTTCATGCCGCCCTGGTGGGCATAGCGCATCTTGGGCCGGATGCCACCCTTGCGGCGCGGCTCCTGCTTTTCCACCGCCTCGATCAGGGCGCGGGTCAGTTTAGGCGTGCTGAGGTCGGCCATGGCGGCCGCGTAGGCTGCGTCCAGCGATTTCATCAGCGGGCCTATGCCCTGCCCCTTCAGCGCGGAAATGAAATGGGTCTTGGCGAAGGACAGGAAGTCCAGCTTGCGGTCGATGTCGATCTTGATCTCGTCGCGGCGGTCGGACTGCAGGCCATCCCATTTGTTGACGGCCACCACCAGCGCGCGCCCGGTTTCCAGCACGAAGCCCGCAATGTGGGCGTCCTGCTCGGAAATGTCCTGCTGGGCGTCCAACAGCAGCACCACCACATTGGCTTCCGAGATCGATTGCAGGGTCTTGACCACCGAGAATTTCTCGATGGCCTCGAACACCTTGCCGCGGCGGCGGATACCGGCCGTGTCGATCAGCGTGTACTGCTTGCCGTCGCGTTCGAACGGAATCTCGATCGAGTCGCGCGTGGTGCCCGGCATGTCGAAGGCGATCACGCGCTCCTCGCCCACCAGGGTGTTGATCAGGGTCGACTTGCCGACGTTGGGACGGCCCACCAGCGCGATCTTGATGCCGCGCTGCTGCGGCTCCAGCTCCTCCGGCTCTTCCGGACGCTGGGCAAAGGCGGTGTTGAGCGCCTCCTCCACCAGGTCGGCCACGCCGTCGCCGTGCGCTGACGAGATCGAATACGGTTCGCCCAGGCCCAGTTCGTAGAAGTCCGCCACCACCGAGGTGTAGCGCATGCCTTCCGACTTGTTCACCACCAGCAGCACCGGCCGCCCGCTCCTGCGCAGGAAGTCGGTGATGGTCTTGTCGTGCGGGGTCAGGCCCTGGCGGCCATCGACCAGGAACACCACCACGTCGGCCTCGGCCACGGCCTGCTTGGTTTGCAAGGCCATCTGGTACATGATGCCATCCTTGGCCACCGGCTCGAAACCGCCGGTGTCGATGACGAGGAAGGGTCGTTCGCCGACGCGGCCCTCGCCGTAGTGACGGTCGCGCGTCAGGCCGGGGAGGTCCGCCACCAGCGCGTCGCGCGAGCGGGTCAGACGATTGAACAGGGTCGATTTGCCGACATTGGGCCGACCCACTAGAGCGATTACCGGTTTCATTACTTTACTCGACCGCGAGCGCGGTCACTGTCCCTGCTTGGGTTTGGAAAATCAAATTCGAGCCAGCCAGGACGGGCACCGATTGGATCGGGCTGCCGTCGGTGGCGACCCGACCTATAAATGCGCCGTCTTCGCGCGACAGGAAGTGCACATAGCCCTGGTAGTCGCCGACCGCCACCGCGCGGCCCACCGAGGCCGGGGTGGACAGGCGGCGCAGGAACAGCTTGTCATTCTTCCAGGCGCTGGCGCCATTCTCGCGGCCGTAGGCCACCACGGCGCCCTGCTCGTCGGCGACGAACACGAAGCGCTGGTCGACCGCCACGCCGACGTCGGACGAGGCCGGCTTGTTCCAGTGCTGCACGCCGGTGGTGGCGTCGTAGCAGGCCACCCGGCCCTGGAATGTCACGGTGCACACATCCTTCTCGAACAGCACCGGCACGCCGCCGATGTCGGTCACGCGTTCCAGCTCGGTGGCGCCGCGCGGTTCGCCCACGGTCACCTCGAAACGCGGCACGCCGGTCTTGACGTCCAGCGCCAGCAGCTTGCCGCCCGGCTGGGCCACGTACACATTGGCGCCGCCTATCACCATGCCCGGCGCGTTGCGCAGGGTCAGGGCCGGCGTGGTGCGCGCCACATTCCAGCGGCGCACGCCGGTGGCCGCGTCGTAGGCCGTGATCTGGTTGTCCACGCTGCGCACCACCACGATGTCGGCGCCCACGGCCGGGGCCGACAGCACTTCACTGGAGGCCTGGGCCTTCCACAACTGCTTGCCGCTGTCGTCATAGGCCAGGATGGCGCCCTTGACGCCGCCCACCACGGTCACCTTGCCATTGCTGCCGACGCCGCCCGTCAGGTCGACCCCGGTCTTGACCCGCCACAGCTCCTTGCCGGTGGCCGGGTCCAGGCGCGCCAGCGCGCCGCCGGCGTCGCCCACGTACAGGCTGTTGCCGGCCAGGGCCGGGGTCAGCACGGCGGTAGCCGACTTGCTGACCGAATACTTCCACACCACCTTGGGCACCAGGCTGGGCGACTTCAGCTCCACCAGCGGCGCCGGTTCATTCTTGGTGTCTTTGGACGAGAACAGCGAACAACCGGACAACGCGGCCAGCAGGCTTGCGGCGACTACTTTCTTCGTGATGCGCATATGTATTTAACCTTGTTCTAACCTGGTACTGTGACGGGGAGGCGCGCTCAGGCGGCGTCCTTGGCATCCTTCTCGGCCGGCGCGGTGCCGCCCACGGCTTCCAGCTTGATCTGTATCAGCTGGCGCGCCGGGTTTTTCTTGTCGGTGGCGTTGTAGGCGGCCAGGTAAGCGGTGCGCGCCTCGGCCAGCTTGTTCTGGGCCGCCAGGATGTCGCCCTTGCGGTCGGCCACGGCGCCCGCGAACTGGGCCGGGATTTCGCCGCCCAGCACCTTCAGGCCCTCGTCATAGGCTTTCTCGTCCAGCAGCACGCCGGCCAGGCGGATCCTGGCGATGGCCTTGAACTCGTCCTCGCCATGCTCGGCCGCCCATTGCAGCTGGGCCTTGGCGGTTTTCAGGTCGTTGGCGTCGAAGGCGCTCTTGGCCGCCACCAGGGCGCCCATGGGCGCGTAGGCGGTGCTGCCGAAGCGCGATTCGATGTCACCGGCGGCGCGCTGCACCTTGGCATTGTCCCTGGCCACGACCGCATTCTGCAATTCCTCGTACAGGGCCGAGGCCGAGGCGGCCTGGGTGCGCTGGTAGTAGTTCCAGCCGGTCCAGCCCGAGTAGGCGGCCAGGCCGGCGATCAACACCCACGAGGTCAGGTTGCCGTACTGGTTCCACCAGGCCTTCAGGGTCGCCAACTGTTCTTGTTCTTCGAGATCGTAAGCCATGAGATTCGTCTGCTGTGTCGGTTAAGGGTTGATCGGGGTTGAATTAGTGATTGCAGTGCTCGTCGTGCACATGATAATGGCTGCCGTCGCCGGTGATCTGGTCCACCAGGTAATCCACCACCTCGGTGAACGGCACCGAGGCCTGCTGCTGTTCGCCCTCGGCGCCGCGCATGGCCTTGATGCTGGCAGTCTCGTTGGCCACCTCGTCCTCGCCGAGGATGACGGCAAAGGCGGCGCCGCTGGCGTCGGCCTTCTTCATCTGCGACTTGAAGCTGCCGGCGCCGGCCGCGGTCGAGGCGTGCAACACCACGTCCAGGCCTGCGTCGCGGATGCGCTCGCCCAGCACGAAGGCTTGCATCTGCGCTTGCTCGCCCTGGTGCACCAGGTAGACGTCGCACTGGTTGGGCTGTTCCGGCTCGCCCGCTTCCTTGAGCAGCTCCAGCAGGCGTTCTATGCCCATGGCAAAGCCAACGGCAGGGGTCGGCTTGCCGCCAAAGGACTGTATCAGCGGGTCGTAGCGGCCGCCGGCGCACACCGTGCCCTGCGAGCCCAGCGAGTCGGTGACCCACTCGAACACGGTGCGGTTGTAGTAATCCAGGCCGCGCACCAGGCGCGGATTGACCACGTAGGGAATGGCGTTGTGATCGAGGATTTTCTTGACGCCGTTGAAGTGCGCCAGCGATTCCTCGCCCAGGTAGTCGAGCAGCTTGGGCGCATTGTTGACCAGTTCCTGCATGGCGGGATTCTTGGTGTCCAGGATGCGCAACGGATTGCTGTGCAGGCGGCGCTTGGCCTCGGCGTCCAGCAGTTCCTCGTTCTTCTCCAGGTAGGCGATCAGGTCCACGCGGTGGCGGGCGCGCTCCTCGGCATCGCCGATGGAGTTCAGTTCCAGGCGGATGTCTTCCAGGCCCAGGTCATCCCACAGGCGGCGGCACATCAGGATCAGCTCGGCGTCGATATCGGGGCCGGTGAAACCCACGGCCTCGCAGCCGAACTGGAAGAACTGGCGGTAGCGGCCGCGCTGCGGACGCTCGTGGCGGAACATGGGGCCGGTGTACCACAGGCGCTTGGGACCGTCGTACACCAGGTTGTGCTCCAGCACGGCGCGCACCACGCCAGCCGTGCCTTCCGGACGCAGGGTCAGCTGGTCGCCGTTCATGCTATCGGTAAAGGAATACATTTCCTTTTCCACGATGTCGGTGACGGCGCCGATGGCGCGCGCGAACAGGGCCGTGTTTTCCACGATGGGGGTGCGGATCTGCTGGAAGCCATAGCTCTGCACCACCGACTGGGCGGTGTTCTGGAACAGCTCCCACAGGTTGGCGTCGCCCGGCAGGATGTCGTTCATGCCTTTGATGGCGGTGATCTTTTCTACTTTTTTATTCTCGGACATGGCTTATCTTCTTATGCTTGCACCGGCTGCTTGCCGTAGTTCTTTTTCACGTAGTTCAGGACGATGTCCTGGAATTCCTCGACGATGCGCTCGCCGCGCAGGGTGGCGAACTTCTCGCCATCCACGAACACGGGCGCGGCCGGCGACTCGCCAGTGCCGGGCAGGCTGATGCCGATGTGGGCGTGCTTGGATTCGCCGGGGCCGTTGACGATGCAACCCATCACGGCCACGTTCATTTCTTCCACGCCCGGGTAGGTCTTTTTCCACTCCGGCATCTGCTCGCGCAGATAGCTCTGGATATTGTCGGCCAGCTCCTGGAAAGTGGTCGAGGTGGTGCGGCCGCAACCCGGGCAGGCAATCACCATGGGGGTAAACTTGCGCAAGCCCATGGTCTGCAGGATTTCCTGGCCCACCACGACCTCCTTGCTGCGGTCGCCGCCCGGCTCCGGGGTCAGCGAGATGCGGATGGTGTCGCCTATACCCTCCTGCAGCAGCACCGACAGCGCGGCGGTCGAGGCCACGATGCCCTTGCTGCCCATGCCGGCCTCGGTCAGGCCCAGGTGCAGCGGATAATCGCAGCGGCGCGACAGCTCGCGGTACACGGCGATCAAGTCCTGCACGCCGGATACCTTGCACGACAGGATGATCTTGTCGCGCGCCAGGCCCAGCTCCTCGGCCCGCACCGCGTTCTCGATGGCCGAGGTAATCAGGGCCTCGTACATGACGGACTGGGCGCTCCACGGTTCCGCGCGGCCGGCGTTCTCGTCCATGATGCGGGCCAGCAGGTCCTGGTCCAGGCTGCCCCAGTTGACCCCGATGCGCACCGGCTTTTCATAACGCGCCGCCACTTCTATCATCTGGGCGAATTGCGTATCGCGCTTGGCGCCCTTGCCCACGTTGCCGGGGTTGATGCGGTACTTGGACAGGGCCTGGGCGCAGTCCGGATAGTCGCGCAGCAGGGTGTGGCCGTTGTAATGGAAGTCGCCCACCAGCGGCACGTCCACGCCCATCTTGTCCAGTTGATCGCGGATGTAGGGCACGGCGGCGGCCGACTCGGGACGGTCCACGGTCAGGCGCACCAGCTCGGAACCGGCGCGCGCCAACTCCTTGATCTGGATGGCGGTGGCGATGGCATCGGCGGTATCGGTGTTGGTCATGGACTGCACCACCACGGGCGCGTCGCCGCCCACCCAGATCTTGCGCTCGCCGTGGGAAATCAGCACGCGGCGCGTGGCGCGGCGCGCGCCGGGGCCGGAGGGGATGGCAGTGGAAGTATCGGACATGGTGCTTTCCTCGGTGCTCATTGGTGCTTGCTTTGATACTTATTTGATATTAACGCGCGAAATGGTGCCGCCGGCCACCGGCGGCAGCGGCAGCGCCTGCCCGCCCAGGGTGGCTTGCACGCCAGCCGGGTTGCCGACGATGAGCAGGGCCGGGTCCTTGATGTCGAAGGTCTCGGTGCTGCCGGCCTTGACCAGGCGCGAGATCAGCGGCGTGGCGCCGGGACGGCGGATTTCTATCCACGATTCCTTGTTCACGGTCAGGACCAGGGCGCGGCTGCCGGCGGCGGGCGCCTGGACGGCGGCTGCCGGTGCGGAGGCGCCAGCAGCCGGACTGGCGGCTGCCGGCGCGGGCGCCGTTACCGCTGGCGCCACTGCCGGCGCGGCATTGGCGGCATTGACAGCGTTGGCGGCCGGTGGCGTCGCGGCCGCAGTAGCGCCGCTGGCGCCATTCACTGCAGGCGCGGCGCCGGCCGCACCGGCTTCGCCCTGTGGCGGCACGGACACCAGCGGCACGGTCGGCGACAGCAGCGGCGCCGACGCCGCCTGCTCCTGCTTGACCAGTGCCGTGTCCGGCGGCGCGCTGGCGGCTGCGGCGCTGTCAGCCGCCGCTTCTTCCTTGTGGCTGAACAGGCCGGCGGGGACCAGGCCGGCGTGCCAGGCGTAGGCGCCGGCGGCCAGCACCACCACCGCCACGGCCGCGCCCACCATCCAGCCGGCCGGCTTGGAGGAACGCTCGGTCAGCGACAGGCGCGACTCGGAAAACTTGGCGGCGGGCAGCTCCCGCCGCACCGGCGCCAGGGCCGGCGTGCCCGGCGACTGCGCCTCGACCATGGCCACCAGCGGGGCCGGGTCCAGCTTGACCACCTTGGCGTAGGCGCGCACGAAACCGCGCGTCACCGCCATGTTGGGCAGCGCGGCGTAGTCGCCCGCTTCCAGCGCCACCACCTGGCGCGGCGCCAGCTTGAGCTGATCGGCTATCTGCTCCACCGACAAGCCCATGGCCTGGCGCTGGGCGGCCAGCTGGGCGCCGGGGGTGGCGGCCGCTTGCTGTCCCTGGTCCTTCGGTGCTTCGGCCCACTCTGAATTCATCGGTCCCCCTGTTTCACTCATCAAACGCCCCACGTTGGTAAGCAGCATACTCGGCCGAACCGGAGTGGTGGCGCCGCAGCTGCGACGCCCAGCCAGCTTCCGCGCCCTGGTCGCCGAGCTGATGCTGCACTTTAATCGCGAGCCACAGCACGTCGGCCGTCAGGCTCTCCATCCTTGCCACCTTACCCAGGCGGGTAATGAAAAAATTGGCGCGCACATAGTCGCGCTGTTCGTAATACACGCGGGCCAGGTTGGCGTTGGTCGCCGGCAAATCCGGCGTCAGCTGCAAGGCCCGCAGCAAATAGCCCTCGGCGCGCGCATACTCCTTGAGCCTGATCGCACAGGCGCCGGCGTTGTTGGCGGCCTTGGCCGGCGACTGGTAGCCCGGATTGGCCAGCGCCGCGTCGAAATGCCGCAGCGCCTCCGCCACCCGCCCGCTCTGGCACAGGAAAGACCCGTAGTTGTTCTCCAGCTCGGGACTGCCAGGCTTGAGCGCCAGCGCCCGCACAAAATTATCGCCGGCCAGTGCCATCTCGCCCATGGCCTGGTAGATCAGGGCGCGCATGCCATAGCCTTCCGCGTAGTCAGGGTCGGCCGCCAGCGCCAGCTTGACCTCATCCAGCGCCACCGCGTACTGGCCCTGTTCATAGTAGCCCACCGCCAGCTGCATGCGGATCTCCACCTTGCGCTGGACGGCGGTCTGGTCCGACGCGGTCGGCAGCTCGGCCTTGCCCGAGCGCTGCGAGGCGCAGCCCGCCAGCGCCAGCAACGCGGCCAGCGCCAGCGTTGCCGAGCCGGCGGGACAGGCGGCCCGGACTTGCATCAGGAACGGATCTCCACGATCTTGCCGAAGTTGGCGCCGAACTTGTTCTGGTACTCGGCCATTTTTTCCATGCGCTGCTGGACACGGGTGCGGTCCTGCACCTCGCCGGCCAGCTGGCCGCAGGCGGCGTCGATATCGTCGCCGCGCGTCTTGCGGATGGTGGTCACGATGCCGGCGTTCATCAGCACTTCGGCAAAGGCCTTGATGCGCGGATTCTTGGAGCGCAGCAGGCCAGACTCCGGGAAGGGATTGAAGGGGATCAGGTTGAACTTGCAGTTCACGCCCACTTCCGGATCATTGACCAGCGCGATCAGCTCGCGCGCATGCTCGTCGCTGTCGTTGACGCCGTCCAGCATGCAGTATTCAAAGGTGATGAAGTCGCGCGGGGCAAACGCCAGGTAGCGCTTGCAGGCGGCCATCAGCTCGCGCAGCGGGTACTTTTTATTCAACGGCACCAGGCCGTCGCGCAGCGGGTCATTCGAGGCGTGCACCGAGACCGCCAGCGCCACCGGCACTTCCTGGGCCAGCTTGTCCATCATGGGCACCACGCCCGAGGTCGATACCGTCACGCGGCGGCGCGACAGGCCGTAGGCGTTATCGTCCAGCATCAGCTTGAGGGCGGTGGTGGTCGGCTCGAAGTTCAGCAGCGGCTCGCCCATGCCCATCATCACCACGTTGGTGATCTGGCGCTCGCCTTTCGGCCCCGGTTCGATGCCCTTGGTGCGGCGCAGCTCGAACTCGGCCATCCACAGCTGGCCGATGATCTCGGACACGGTCAGGTTGCGGTTGAAGCCCTGCTTGCCGGTCGAGCAGAAGCGGCAGTTGACGGCGCAGCCAGCCTGGGTCGAGATGCACAGCGTGCCGCGGTTCTCTTCCGGAATGAACACGGTTTCCACCGCATTGCCGTTGCCGACGTCGACCAGCCATTTGCGGGTACCGTCGGCCGAGGTGTGGTCGCTGATGATGCCCGGGGCGCGCACTTCGGCCCGGGTCTTGAGTTTTTCGCGCAGCGACTTGGCCAGGTCGGTCATGGCGTCGAAGTCCGAGGCGCCGAACTGGTGTATCCAGCGCTGCAGCTGCTTGGCGCGGAACGGCTTCTCCCCCAACTCGGCGCAATAGGCGGTGAGCTGCGCGGGATCGAGGTCCAGCAGGTTGGTCAGGGGAGCGTTCATGATTCGGTTCAAAACAATTCTTAAAAGTCCGAACCCGCCGGCAGAGCCTGGGCGGGTCGGAGGTACATCAACAGCCGGCTTGTCAGCGGCCGGGAACGGTCCCGGCCGCAGCGCGCAAATTAACGCGAGTAGACGTTCAGGGCCGGGAAGTAGTAAGCGATTTCCACGGCAGCGGTTTCAGCTGCGTCGGAACCGTGCACGGCGTTGGCGTCGATGGAATCGGCGAAATCGGCGCGGATGGTGCCCGGTTCGGCTTTCTTCGGATCGGTGGCGCCCATCAGGTCGCGGTTTTTCAGGATGGCGCCTTCGCCTTCCAGCACCTGGATCATGACGGGGCCGGAGATCATGAAGTCCACCAGGTCCTTGAAGAAGGGACGGGCGGCGTGCACGGCGTAGAAGCCTTCCGCTTCAGCGCGCGACAGCTGGGTCATGCGTGCTGCGACCACTTTCAGACCAGCCTCTTCGAAACGGCTGTAGATTTTGCCGATTACGTTTTTGGCGACTGCGTCCGGTTTGATGATCGACAGGGTGCGTTCGATAGCCATGTAAAAAACTCCAATAAAAATAAAGGTTTAAAACAAAATTGGTGATCCAATCAACCTTCGATTTTAGCATAGAACCCCTGGCAGGCCCTATATTCCGTTCCAGCAAGGGGCAAATGCCCTGTTTTAAGCCGGTTCTAAGCCCCGGCGGGCACGGTTTTTGTGCATTTTCGCACCGACATGCTATGCTTTTATCAAAGGGGCGCACATCAACAGCCCCGATTCCACTATCAGGAGGACGTATGGCAAACTTGCAAAAAACTTATGATTATGTAGGCAGCAGCCGTGCCGTGCAGCACAATGTGCTGCGCAACACCTATTGGCTGCTGGCCCTGTCCATGATACCGACCGTGTTCGGCGCCGTGCTGGGCGTGACCTTCCACATCCCCGCCCTCACCGGCGGCCTGGGCGCGCTGCTGTTCCTGGCGATCGCCTTCGGTTTCATCTGGGCCATCGAAAAGAACAAGGACTCGGGCCTGGGCGTCGGCCTGTTGCTGGGCTTTACCTTCTTCATGGGCCTGATGCTGACGCCCATCCTGGAGCGCATCCTGGGCTTCTCCAACGGCGTGACCCTGATCGCCATGGCCTTTGGCGGTACCGCGGCCGTGTTCGGCACCATGGCGACCATCGCCACCGTGTCCAAGCGCGACTTCTCGGCCATGGGCAAATGGCTGTTTGCCGGCGTGATCGTGCTGATGGTGGCGTCCATCGCCAACATCTTCCTGGGCCTGTCGGCGCTGGCCATGGTGGTGTCGGTAATGGCCATCGGTATCTTCTCTGCCTACATCCTGTATGACGTGCAGCAGATCGTGAACGGCGGCGAGACCAACTACATCCGCGCCACCCTCAGCATCTACCTGGACGTGTACAACATCTTCGTCAACCTGCTGTCGCTGCTGGGCATCGTCGGCGGCAACCGCGACTAAGCTGTCCGCCACACAGCAAAAAGCCGGCTGCGCGCCGGCTTTTTTTTCGTCCGCGGAAACCAGCCGGCGCGCACTAGGCGGCGCGCTGGCCGGCGGGCCGCTGCGGCGGCAGTTCGTGCACCACCAGCGGCGTGTCCTCGGACACGGCCGCCAGCCAGCCGGCGCCCTGGATGGCGCGCAGCCCATCCTGGTAACCCTGGTCCCAGCGCCAGGCGATCGAGCCCTGCGAAAAATTGATGTCCTTGGCCGCCATGTTCCAGTCGCGCCCGGCATACGGCAGGCGCACCACGTGCAGGGTGCTGCCGCAGCCCAGGGCTTCCAGTTCGGCTTGCTGCTGCGGCGTGCGCCGCTCGGGCGGCAGCGCCGAATACAGCTCGCGCAGCTTTTGCCGCAGCTGGTGGGTGGCGACATAATCCTGCAGGTGGCGATGCGAACGGGAGGCGAAGGTGACATCCTTCTGGCGCGTCTGCACCTCGTCCAGGGTGGTGGGCTCGGGGCCGTCCGCGCTCCACAGGTCCACCATGAAGCACAGCGTATCGACCTGCTTGCTGTCGTCCAGCACGGTTTCCAGCGGGGTATTGGAATACAGCCCGCCATCCCAGTACAGTTCGCCGTCTATGCGTACCGGCGGAAAGCCGGGCGGCAGCGCGCCGCTGGCGCGCACGTGGTCGGCGCGGATGTCGAGTTCGCGGTTGTCGAAGCCGCGCAAGGTGCCGCAGGTGACCTTGAGGGCGTTCACGGTCAGGCGCATGCCGCCGTCCGCGTTCAGGTAATCGAAATCGACCAATTCGGCCAGGGTGGCGGCCAGTTCGGCAGTATCGTAGAAGCTGGCTTCCTCGGGCGGCACCGGCAGTCCGGCCGCGAAGGGGCTGAACACGCGCGGCTTGAAAAAGCCGGACACGCCGCGCAGCAGCGTATCCCAGGTTTGCAGCAGGACGTTGGAGCGCCGCTGCAGGTCCGGCACGCGCGCCATGTCCACGCTGTCCTGGTGGGACACGCGCTGCCAGAATTGCTTGAGCCGCGCCAGGCGCCGCTCGGGAGGATTGCCGGCCACCAGGGCCGCATTGATGGCGCCGATGGAAGTGCCCACCACCCAGTCGGGGGCCAGGCCGTGCTCGTGCATGGCCTGGAACACCCCGGCCTGGTAGGCCCCCAGCGCGCCGCCGCCCTGCAGCACCAGCACGATGCGCAGGCCGGCCGGATTGAGCGGGTGGACGGCCTGGTTCAAGCGCGCCCTCCCCGTTTAATGGCTGCGCTTGTAGCGCACCAGCACGGCGGCGCCGGCCGCCAGCAGCGCGCCCACGGCCAGCGCCGGCTTGACCAGGCGTTTGCGCGCCAGGAATGACCCTATGGTCAGCGCATACGGCATCAGCGACCTGAAATTGATGCCGCTCAGGCCGCCCGGCTGCAGCAGCGAACCAAAGCGCGCCTGGGCCACGCCCACCGCCTGGTCCACGGCGCCCAGGAACAAACGGTCCGGGTGCAGGGCCTCGGCCAGCTGGGCCTTGGCGTGCAGGCTGGTCATGCGGTAAATCTCGCCCTGCTTGATGAGGCGCTGTTTGTCGGCCTCGACTCTGCGTTCAGCTTCGGTCATGTGGATTCCTTACAGCAGGGTGTCGCGGTCTGCCTTGAGCTCGGCCATGGTGGCCGGCAAGGACAGTTTACCGCTGCGTATCAGGCCGCGCGCATACAGCACGAGCACGATGGCGGCCACCGCGAACAGGCCGGTCAGCAGCGGCAGGATGGTCCAGCCGATCGCGTCCCAGGCCAGCCAGGCAATGGTGACGGTGGCGTAGGCCAGGGCAAAGAAGCCCGCCATGGCCGCCAGCGAGAACACCACCACCAGCTGTATCAGGTGGTTGCGCACCTCGGACAGTTCCAGCGCAGCCAGCTCCAGCCGCGTGATGAGCAGCGCGGCGCCGCCGCGCAGCACCGCCCCGAGGGAGGCGATCAGGCCCGGCGGCGCCGGCTTGTCCATGGCATCCGCCACTTACTTGCGGCCCAGGATCACGCCCACCAGCAGGCCGACGCCGGCCGCGGCGGCGATCGAACGCCAGGGGTTTTCCTTGACGTAGTCGTCGGCCTGCTTGGCCACTTCCTTGCTGGCGGCAATCGCGCTGACCTGGGCGTCGTGCGCCTTGGCCAGTGCCGTGTCCAGCGCGCGCATGCCGCGGCTGCGCAGTTCCTCGGCCTTCTCGCCGGTCAGGGCGGTGGCGGCGGTGAACAGGGCTTGCGCATCCTTGACCAGCGTTTTCACGTCATTGTTCACGGTACTGATATTTTGTTCCAGCATGATGGGGCTCCGGTTTGGTTGGGGTAGTGATGAAAACTTTACAGCAGGGACCTCATTCCAGCAAGTCGCGCATATCGTCCGCGTGCTCTTCCTCCACCGCCAGTATCTTGACCAGCAGGTGGCGCGTGGTCGGATCCTTGTCGCCGATGCGCTCTATCATCTGGCGGTAGGACTCGATGGCGACCCGTTCCGCGATCAGGTTGGCCCTGACCATGGATTGCACGTCCTCGGAAGCATCATACTCGGCATGGCTGCGGGCGAGCAACGTGGCCGGGTTGAAATCGGGCGCGCCGTTGAGCTGGACGATGCGCTCGGCCAGCCAGTCCGCGTGTTCCTGCTCCTGGTTGGCGTGCTCCAGGAACTCGGCCTTGATGGGGCCGTTCTGCAGGCCGGTCACGGTGTAGTAGTGGCGCTTGTAGCGGTTAATGCACACCAGCTCGGTGGCCAGGGCGTCGTTGAGCATCTTGATGACTTCTTCCCGGTTGCCCTGGTAGCCATTGGTGACGGCGCCATCCATGATGTTGCGGGCCGCCTCGCGGATGGCCGCGGTATCGATGCCTGCCGGTTGGGTGGGGTTAGCTTCTGCCATGATAATCCTTCCTGGTTTGAGTAATCAGAATGCGCCGCGCGCCATGCGCGGCGCGAAATTTAGCGGCGGTTGGCGATCGGGGCGCCGTTTTGCGACAGCACGATTTCCACCCGACGGTTCAGCTGGCGGCTGCCGGCGTCGGTGTTGCTGGCCACCGGATAGGCTTCGCCATAGCCGCGCGTGGCGATCTTGTCGCTTTTCACGCCCAGGCCGATCAGGGCATTGCGCACGGATTCGGCGCGGCGCTGCGACAGTTGCAGGTTGTGGTCGGCGCTGCCGGTACTATCCGTAAACCCTTCGACCATCACCACGCTTTGCGGTTCCTGCAGCAGCACATCGGCCAGCTTTTGCACGGTGCGCATGCCGTCCGGGCTGAGGTCGGCGCGGTCCAGGTTAAACAGCACGTCGGACAGCGTAATCACCAGGCCGCGGTCGGTCTTCTTGGCCTGCAGATCGGCCAGCTGCTGCTCCAGCTGGGCGTTGCGGGCCTGCTGTTCGCGGGCGGCCTGCTCGGCGTTGGCGGCCTGGTTGGCGGCGGCCATGGCGGCGGCGCGGGCCTGGTCGGCCTGCATCCTGGCGCGGTCGGCGGCGGCCTTGGCCTGGTTGGCTTCCAGGGTGCGCTGCTCGAGGCGGATTTCGTCGCGTTGGCGGCCGGCGGCGGCCACGTCGGCCTCGGCCTTCTTCTGCTTGCCGATTTCCCGAGCGGTGGCGATCTTCTGCTTGGCGACATAGGCCAGCTTGTCGATCTGTTCCGGGCTCTCGTTCTTGGCGGCGGCGTTATTGGCCTGGTCCAGCGCATCCGAGGCCTGCTTCAGCTCCAGCTGGGCGTAATTGGCCACCGAGGGGTTGCTCTGGGCGGCCAGGAAGTCGCCGCGGGTCTGGTCCAGCAGGCTGGTGGTGGTCGGGGTCGAGCTGCAGGCGGCCATCAGCAGCGACAGGGAGAAGATGGCCGGCACGAAGGTGAGTTTTTTCATGATGGGTCCTCGTTCTTGCTGTTATTGGATGGGATTGGCGGCGGTGCTGCGGTCCAGCTCCTCGCGCATCAGGCGGATGCTGCGCTGTAGTTCGTCGGCGGCGGCCGTGGCCTTGGTGGAGTTGGCCTTGCTCTGGGCCAGCTGGGCGTCGGCCTGGGCCTGGGTGGCCAGGTCGCGCGCCTTGCTGTAGTCGCGGGCGGCCAGGGCCTGGTTGGCGGCCATCAGTTTTTCGCGTGCGGCCGTCATCTCGGCCGGGGCCAGGTCGCCGGCGCCGGCGCTGGTGGCGTTGGCCACGGCCGCGCGCGACACGGCGACATCGGCGGTGGCGGGGGTTTTCTCGCTGGCGCAGGCGGCCAGGCCCAGGGCGACGGCGACGCCGCCCAGCAGTTGCAAGCGGCGGCTAACGGTAGAGGTTCTCATTATTTTTTCTCCTTGATAGCGTGAGGGGTACGACTGGTTGTTGGGGGCTGTTTTTTGCACAGGCTCAGTTATAGACCCGGGCCCGCTCCGCTTCAGTACGGTGCCGCACATACCTTGGTATAGTTCATCTTTTGGCATCCAAACCCGACACCAGCCCATGCCGATCAGCCGCCGCACCCGCATTTCCCTCGCCGCCGCCGGCCTGCTGGCGGGCCTGCCCGCCGCCGCCATCGTGGCGCTGCTCTGCGCCGACTGGAACCGGGTCAAGCCCTGGCTCAACGACAAGGTCAGCGCGGCCATCGACCGCCCGTTCGAGATCCGCGGCGACCTGTCGCTGCGCTGGGAGCGCCAGGACGGCGCCGGCAGCGGCTGGGGCGCTTATCTGTCTCTGCCGCTGCCGCACTTGCTGGCGCGCGACGTCCACATCGGCAATCCGGCCGGGCTGCCGGCAGGAGAGATGGCCAGCGCCGCCGAATTCTCCTTTACCCTGGACCTGCTGCCGCTGCTCAGCCAGCGCATTTCCATTCCCATGCTGCGCTTCAGCAATCCCAACGTGCTGCTGCAGCGCGGCGCAGACGGCCGCAACAACTGGACATTCCAGCACCGCGACCAGCCCTCGCCCTGGAAGCTGGAACTGCGCAGCGTGGTGTTCACCAAGGGCACGGTGACGTACACGGACGCCCTCACCCGGGTCCAGGCCATGGCCCGGGTCGACACCATCAGCGATCCCGTCTACGGCGTGGCCTGGACCCTGGCCGGCACCTGGCGCGGCCAGGCCATCAGCGGCGAAGGCAAGGCCGGCGCCGTGCTGACCTTGCAGGAACAGGCCCGGCCCTTCCCGCTGCAGGCCAGCCTGCGCGCGGGCGGCGTCCAGGCCTCGGTGCAGGGCACGCTGACCAAGCCCACCGACCTGGCCGCGCTGGACTTGCAGCTCAAGCTGTCCGGCGCCAGCATGGCGCGCCTGTATCCGCTGACCGGAGTGCTGCTGCCGGAAACGCCGGCCTTCGCCACCGAGGGCCGGCTCAGCGGGCGCATCCGCGAGCACGCCAGCGAGTGGGTGTACGACCGCTTCACCGGCCGGGTCGGCTCCAGCGACATCGGCGGCCATGCCGAGTACAAGACGGGCAAGCCGCTGCCGCGCCCGCTGCTGACCGGCGACATCAGCTCCCAGCTGCTGCAATTCTCCGACCTGGGCCCGCTGGTGGGCGCCGACTCCAACGCCAGCAAGGAGGCGCGCGGGGTGGACGAGGTGCAGCCGGGCGACAAGGTGCTGCCGGTGGAACCGTTCAAGACCGAGCGCTGGACCGCGCTCGACGCCAGGGTCGGCTTCAAGGCGCGCCGCCTGGTGCGCGAGCAGGAGCTGCCCATCCACAACGTGGATACCGTGATCCACATGCAGGACGGGGTGCTCGACCTCACCCCGCTCAAGTTCGACATCGCCGGCGGCACCTGGACCTCGAACATCGTGCTGGACGGCAGCGGCAAGGTGAACCCGAACGCCATCCGCGCCACCCTGCAGGGCGCGGCCCGCCAGCTGCAGCTGAAAAAACTGTTCCCTTCGATAGACGGCATGCAGGCCACGGTGGGCCAGGTCAACGCCGACGTCTCGCTGTCGGCCACCGGCAATTCCGTGGCCAGCCTGCTGGGCTCGTCCAACGGCGAACTCAAATCGGTGCTGAGCCAGGGCACCGTCAGCAAGCTGCTGCTGGAGGAAATGGGGCTCAACATCGGCAGCGTGGTGCTGACCAAGCTGGCCGGCGACCGCCAGATCAAGCTCAATTGCATGGTGACCGACTTCAGCGTCACCAACGGCTTGATGCGCTCGCGCCTGTTCGTGACCGACACCGAGGACGCCCGCCTCAGCGTGGACGGCACGGTCAACCTGGCCAATGAAAAACTGGACCTGACGCTGCGGCCGGACAGCAAGGGCTTGCGCGTGTTCTCGCTGCGCTCCCCCATCCACATCGAGGGCAGCTTCAAGAAGCCGGATGTCAGCGTGGACAAGAAAGTGCTGGCCCTGCGCGCCGGCAGCGCCCTGGCGCTGGCCGTGGTGGCGCCGGTGGCGGCCATCGTGCCGCTGGTGCACGCCGGCCCGGCCGAGACGCCGGGCTGCGCCACCCTGGTGGCCCAGGCCGGGGGCAAGCCGGTGGCGCCGCCGCCCAAACAGAAATAGCGGATGATTTTGCAGAGTGTGCGCTGGCGAACGGAGACGGGGCGGGTTCTTCCGTAACCTGAAGCCACCTTACTCGTACATCAAGGAGATCATCATGAACATCAAGAAACTGGCTTCGATTGCCACCATCGTGGGCGCCACCGTGGGCCTGAGCGCCTGCGCAGGCATGTCGGCACAGGACCAGAACACCGCCATCGGCGCCGGTGTCGGCGCCGTGGCAGGCTCGGTCCTGACCGGCGGCAGCGCAGTGGGGACGGTCGGTGGCGCCGCTGTCGGCGGCGTGATCGGCAACCAGGTGAGCAAGCCGCCCCGTTGAACCGGCGCGACACCCCCCAGGGCCGTCCTCGCGACGGCCTTTTTCTTTGGGCCGCCGCCGGAACGAGGCACCGCAAGTGTACTCAGATGAATACGCCGGACATGCCGATGGCGCCGCCATCCTTGACCAGTTCATAGCAGCGGCAGGATACGGCCTCCAGGCCGGAGGAATCGAGGATCTCGATATTGCCGCGGCTGTAGGTGATCAGGCCCTGCTGCTGCAGCGCGCTGGCGGCCTTGGTCACGCCGACCCGGCGCACGCCCAGCGCATGGGCCAGGAACTCGTGGGTGAGATGGAATTTTTCCGACTGCAGCCGGTCGCGCGTGATCAGCAGCGAACGCGCCAGGCGCGCCTCCAGCACGTGGAAGCGGCTGCACACGGCGATCTGGATGGCTTGCGCCAGCAGGGTGCCCGTGTAGCGCGACAGCAGCCGCTGCAGCGACTCCAAGCGCTGGAACTCGGCCACGAAATCGTCGGCCTCCATGCGCGCCAGGCGGCCGGCGCGCTGCACCACGGCGCGCACCTGGCCGCTGGCATGGCCCAAGGCCACCGAGCCGCCCAGCATGCCCTCGCGGCCCACCGCGCCCACTTCCAGCGTCATGCGGCCCTCGGCCACGGCCAGCAGCGACACCAGGGCGTCCACCGGGAAGTACACATGGCGTATGGGCTGGCCCGGCTCGTACAGCACGTCGCCCAACTCCACCTGCACCATCTCGCACAGGGCCGACAGGTGCGACTGGTCGCCCTCCGGGAGGCTGGATAGCAGCAGGTTGGCGGGGCCGCGCGTGTTTGCGCGCTCGCCGCGTTCATCATCGCGGACGGTATCGAAGGAAAGGTTCATGGGCAGATCAGCCTCAGGTTGCAGATTTTCCCCGAGCGTAACGAGGTTCAACCCCCCTGTATGTACGGTGACGCACGGAAGAAAAGCATGTCTAAGTGGAAAATCCCAGCCATCCTGCCGGGCGCCCGCGCACGGCCCGAACAACAACAGCTAGGAGCTCACTATGGACACCAACCACACCCCCGCCAAGTCGTCGCTGCACCCGGTCCTGGTCATTGCCGCCGTGGCCGTCATCCTGTTCTGCGGCGTCGGCAGCGCCGCCCTGATGGGCTGGCTGCCCAATTCCAACGCCAACGGCAGCGGCACCGTGCCGCCCGCCGCGCTGGTGAACGAAGCGCCCCCGGCCAACGCGCCGGCCAACAGTCTCAACGCCAACGGCGCCTACCCCAACGGCAACTATGCCAGCGGCGCCTATCCCAACGGCGCGCCGGCCCCGGCCCTGGCCGCCGCCGCACCGGCGCCAGCGCCCGTGAGCGCAGCCGCGCCCGCGCCTGCCGTGTGCGGCAATTGCGGCGTGGTGGAATCCGTGCGTGAAATCCAGACCCGCGCCCAGGGCAGCGGCGTGGGCGCGGCTGGCGGCGCCATCCTCGGCGGCCTGCTGGGCAACCAGGTCGGCAGCGGCCATGGCCGCCAGCTGGCCACGGTGGCCGGTGCGGTGGGCGGCGCGGTGGCCGGCAACCAGATCGAGGGCAATATGAAGGCCACCCGCAGCTATGAAATCGTGGTGCGCATGGATAACGGCAAGACCCGCACCCTGCACCAGAAAGCCGCCCCGGCTTTCCGCTCGGGCGACGCGGTGCGCATCGTCAACGGCCAGCTGCGCGCGGCCTGATACTCGGGGGTTGCAATTCGCCGTTGCAATTAGGTACGGCACCGTACGGAAAACCGGACCGTACCCACAGATAATGGACTCATGCTTCTGGACCACACCGGCAGCTGATCAACCAAAAACAACCTACGCTGAGGAGAAAATCATGCTCTATACCATAGCCGTTGTACTGCTCATTCTCTGGCTGCTGGGCATCGTCACGTCCTACACCATCGGCGGCTTCATCCACGTGCTGCTGGTGGTCGCCATCATCATGGTGCTGCTGCGCCTGATCAGCGGACGCGGCATCTAGCGCCCTGCTGCCCCATGCACGGCGCGCCGTCTGACAGCGGCGCGCCGTTGTCATTTCCACCCTACCAAGGAGGCCCCATGAAACGCCTGACCCTCTTGCTGCTGGCCCTGGCCGGCGCCCAGGCCGGCGCACAAACCATCAAGCCCGGCCTGTGGGAGCTGAAGCACCAGCTCAAGGCCGACGATCCGCAAACCGGCGCGGCCCTGTCGGCCGCCTACGAGCAGTTGGCCAAGCTACCGCCGGAACAGCGCGCCCGCATCGAAGCCATGGTGACCCAGAACGGCGGCACCATGCCCAAGATAGGCCGCGATGGCAGCACCACCCTGCAAGCCTGCATTACCGAGGAGATGATCGCCAAGCGCCAGCTGCCACTGGGCCAGCAAGGCAAGTGCAATTCCAGCGCCCAGCCGGTGAGCGGAGGCTACAACATTTCGTTCAGCTGCAACGAGCCGCCCTCCAGCGGCCAGGGCCAGGTGCGCTTCAGCAGCGACACGGCCTTTACCATGCACATGAACGTCAGCAACAACGTCACCGGGACGCCGCAAAAGATGACGGTGGAATCCAGCGGGCACTGGGTCGCCGCCAGCTGCCCCGCCGCCAAGGCCGGCTGACCGGCTCGCGTGCTGCCGGCCGGTGGCTGGCGGTCTACTGTATCCCGGCCCAGGCGAAATACAGGTCGCGCGCCAGCGTGGCCACCGGCCCCACCGGCAGTTCGCGGCCTTCATAGCGGATGCAGGGAGTGACCTTGCCGAAGTTGCCGGTGTTGAACAGCTCGGTGGCGGAATCCAGTTCCTCGGGCCGCACGCTGCGCTCCTGCACCGTGACGCCCTCCTCGGCCAGCAGCCGTATCACGCGGGCGCGCGTGATGCCGGACAGGAAAGTGCCGTTGGCCGCCGGCGTCACCACGTGGCCGGCCGGGGTCACCAGGAACAGGTTGGCGGTGGCGAACTCGGCCACATTGCCCTTGCTGTCGCACACGACGGCATTGTCAAAGCCGCGTTCCCTGGCCTCGCGCAGCACGCGCGAGGTGTTGGCGTACAGCGAGGACGCCTTGGCGTCCGTGGGCGCCATGGACGGATCGGGACGCAGCAGCCGGGACAGGCAGGCCGTGAAGCCGGTGAAGGGCGGCAGCGGCGCATCGAACAGGGTCAGGGCAAACGCGCTCTTCTCGGGCAGCGGCACCAGCAGGCCGTCGGTGCCGAACACCAGCGGGCGGATGTACAGCTCGGCCTCGGCCGGGAACCTGGCCACGCCCTCGCGCACCAGGCGCTCCATCTCGTCCACGCTGAGCGGGCAGCGCAGGCCCAGGCGCTCGGCGGAGGCGACCACCCGTTCCAGGTGCGGACGCAGGTCCGGCATATGTCCCCGGATGGAACGGGCGCCATCGAAGACCGATGATCCCAGCCACACACTGTGGTCCATGGCGCCAAACAGGGGAGTGTTGCCCTCGCTCCAGTTACCGTTGAAATACGTCAGATACATGCCTGTCTCCTTTCGCTGTCGTGGGGAGCGGCGCCCGTCGCTGCGTGCGCGCGCGTCTGCCTACGGTAGCACAGATGGGGGCTTTTATATGACAAATCATTGCGCGCGCAGGAGGGCGCGGCGTGTCAGAAGGCGTGGCGCAGGCCCACCGTCAGGGCGCGGTCGCCCTTGCCTCGTTCGCTGGCAGTACCGACCGCATAGCCGGCGCCGTTCTTGTTCTGTATCTTCGCAAACGAGCCATACACCGAGGTGCGGCGCGACAGCGCATGGCTGACGCCCACGGCCAGCTGGTTGGCGTCCTGGCGCATCAGGGTGCGGTCATCCTTGCGGATGAAGGAAGCGAGGAAGGTGGTGGCGCCCACCGGCACCGCCACGCCCACCAGGGTGTCGCGCGTGTTGGCGATGGGGTTGTTGACGGTGACGCCGCCGTAGGGGTTGCTCTGGTCCCAGGGGTTGGCGCCCGGTCCCTTGCTCACCCCGTAGGCCACGTAGCCGGTGAAGTGGCCGAAGTCCATGTTGGCGGCCACCAGGGAATTGCGGGCCGACAGGTCGGCGGCCGGCGCGGTGCCGGTGGCGTCGATCAGGTTGTCCTTGCGCTGGTGCGATACGCTCAGGCGCAGCGGCCCGTTCTCGTAGCCCAGCGACAGGCCATAGGCGCGGTTGACCTTGCTGTTATAGGGCAGTTCGCCGAAGCTGTAGATCAGGCCAGCAATCACGCCCTTGTGGCGCGGCGAGGTGTACTTGATGGTGTTGTCGTAGCGCTGGGTGGTGTAGCCCACCAGGTTGGCGGCGCTGCCGGTCATGCCCCCATGGAAGGGGTCGGCCACCTCGGTCAGGGTGTCGTACACCAGGTTGTACTGGCGGCCCAGGGTGACCATGCCAAACGGGCTGTCCAGGCCGACGAACACCTGGCGGCCGAACAGCTTGCCGCTATCCTCGGCGGCGCCGGTGTCGGCGCGCACGCCCGCTTCCACCGTGTAGACGGCGGCGGCGCCCTTGCCCAGTTCCTCGCGGCCGGTGACGCCGATGCGCGAGGGCGTGGCGACGCCGCTACTGACTTTGGTGGTGGCGCAGTCGCCGGTGCAGCCGCGCTCGGACACCACGCCGGCGTCCAACACCCCATACACGGTGGGCGAACCGCCGGCCGGGCTGGGCGCGGCATTCTGCGCGCCCGCCATCAGGGGCAGCAGCAGAGGCAACAGCGAAGCACAAGTCAGGCGGTTCATGGTGCGCAGAAAACTCGATGGGCGCCGCTGCCAGCCGCGGCCACTACCGAGTTGTTCGTCTCGGTAGGTTTATCTTACGTCTCCCTGACAGGTTGTCTCTGTGCGACGCATCACGGAAATTTGATCCATGTCCAATCCAGGCGCTGTACGGCAGGTCTATAGTGGCGGGCAGCCATCCCACAATACGAAAGGAACGACGATGTGCCCAGCCCCCGTACACCAGCAATACGCCGCACTGCGCCGCAGCGCCCATGACGCCCTCGACCTGCTGCGCGATGGCGACACCATCATCGTGCCCTGCGGCGCCGGCGAGCCGCCCTCCCTGCTGACCGCCCTGTCCGAACAGCGCACCCGTTTCCGCGACATCAAGGTGTCGCAAATCCTGGCGCTGCGCAAGTACGGCTATTTCGATTGCGACACGGTGCAGCACGTGCGCCACCTGGCGCTGTTCTTCGGCGGCGCCTCGCGCGCGGCCGGCCAGGCCGGCTGGGCCGATTTCATCCCGGCCTATTTCTCGGAGCTGCCCATGCTGATCGAGCGCGGCCAGGTCGGCGCCGATGTCGTGTTCGCGATGGCCTCGCCCATGGATGAACACGGCTATTTCTCGCTCAGCCTGGGGACCGACTACACCATGGCGGCCGTGGCCAGGGCGCGCGCCGTGGTGCTGGAAGTCAATCCCAACGTGCCATTCGCGCACGGGCAATGCCATGTGCACGTGTCACAGGTGGCGGCCGTGGTGGAAAGCGCCGATCCCCTCATCGAGGTTGGCCTGCCCTGCGTGGGACCGGTGCAGCAGGCCATCGGCAAGTACGTGGCCGACATGATAGAGGATGGCTCCACCCTGCAGATAGGCTATGGCGGCATTCCGGACGCCGTGGTCACCCAGCTCACCGGCAAGCAGGACCTGGGCATACACACTGAAATGATAGGCGACGGCATCCTGACGCTGGTGGAAGCGGGCGCGGTCACCAACCGCCGCAAGACCTGGCTGCCGGGCAAGATGGTGGCCACCTTCGCGCTCGGCTCCAGGCGGCTGTACGACTTCATGCACCACAACCCCATGCTGGAAATGCACCCGTCCAATATCACCAACGACCCGTACATCGCCGGGCAGAACGACAAGCTGGTGGCCATCAACGCCAGCCTGCAGGTGGACTTGCTGGGCCAGTGCGGCTCCGAGAGCATCGCCCACCTGCCCTATTCCGGCACCGGCGGCCAGGTCGACTTCGTACGCGCCGCCAACCGCTCGCGCGGCGGCAAGGCCTTCATCGTGCTGCCCTCGACCGCCAAGGATGGCGCCATCTCGCGCATCGTGCCCACCCTCTCGCCCGGCACCCACGTCACCACCGGCAAGAACGACATCAACTACGTGGTCACGGAATACGGCGTGGCGCAGCTGCGCGGGAAGTCGGCGCGCCAGCGGGCGGCCGAACTGATCGCCATTGCCCACCCGGATTTCCGCGCCGAACTGCGGGCGCAGGCGCGCAAGATCCTGCTTTGCTAGTCGGAAACTTGTGTTCGCCAGCGTACATACATAGAGCATGAGGCGGCCTATACTGCGGTTTTCAACCCAGCCCGTCCCATGTCCATGCTTGCCATCCTGGAACGCATTACGCCGGACAGCAGCGATATCGGCCTGATGGTCGAGCTGTTCGACACCCTGCGTCCGCGCCGCGCCACCGACGGCGCCAGCGCCACGGCCAACGTGCGCACCCTGGCCCAGCTACTGAAAGGCAATCCGTCCCAGGCCGCCGCCCTGCGCGATTACGCGCGCCTGGTGCTGGAGACGCGCCGCCACGCCAGCCTGTACACCGAGATCGGCGTGCTGTCCAACGATGGGTTTTTCTCCGAGCTGAAGCGGCGCGTGTCCTACCGCATCCTGCCGCCGGCGCTGGGCGACGAGTACCTGGCTGACGCGCTGGACCAGGTCATCTACAAGCGCAGCGACCACCTGTGGATCGCCGCCGTGCCGGCTGCCGACTGGCTGGACTTGCTGGAAGTGATCTGCGCCGGCGGCAGCGGCGGCAACCTGATGCTGCCGGGCATACTCGAAGCCATACGCACCCTGTCCTACCGCGTGTGCGCCATCGGACTGGAACCCAAGCTGACCAATTTCCACACCGAGATGGAAACCTACGAGTCGCCCTTCATGGTGCAGAACTTCGAGGTCAACGCCTATCTCGACGGCTACCGCCGTCTGCTGGCCGGCGAGGTCGGGCAGATCGAGGATGCGCGCCATTTGCTGGTCATGCTGGACCAGTGCGACACGGTGGTGGCCAGGATACGCAAGAAAGCCCTGGTGCAGGGCACCAGCATTCCCCTCACGTATTTGCTGGTGACGCTGACGCAAAGCATAGACCGGCTGCGCAAGCTGCTGCACCTGGTCGACGTGCATGAACAGCAGCCGGCCCTGCTGCTGCCCGCGCCGGATGCGGCACAGGACCCGGCACACACGCCGCGCCGCCTGGCCGCGCTGGAACTGGCGCAGGAACTGATACGGGCCCACAACCACAAATACCTGCTGCGCGACCTGTTCGCCGACAACATCAACCTGCTGGCCCGCAACGTGACGGAAAACGCCAGCCGCACGGGCGAACACTACGTGGCCGACAACCGCCGTGAGCTGGGCGCCATGTTCCTGTCCTCGGCCGGCGCCGGGCTGGTGATCGGCTTCATGGCCCTGTTCAAGATCCTCATGTCCTACCTGCGCGCGGCGCCGCTGGTGCAGGCCTTCATGTACAGCATGAATTACTCGCTGGGCTTCATGTTCATCCACCTGCTGCACTTCACGGTGGCCACCAAGCAGCCCGCCATGACAGCCTCGCGCATCGCGGCCGGACTGCACAGCAAGGATGGCCGCAACATCGACCTGGACAGCATGGCCGACCTGATTATCAAGGTGGTGCGCACCCAGTGCGTGGCGGTGCTGGGCAACCTGGCCACGGCCATCCCCACGGCCTGGCTGATCGCCTGGGGCTACCGCCAGCTGACCGGCACCCACCTGGTGTCGCCGGAAAAAGCCATGCATTTGCTGCACGAGATAGACCCCATCGGCAGCCCGGCCCTGTTCTACGCCATGATTGCCGGGGTCTGCCTGTTCGTGGCCGGCCTGATCTCCGGCTACTACGACAACCAGGCCCTGTACACGCATTGGGGCCGCCGCATCGCCCAGCTGCGCGGACCGCGCTGGCTACTGGGCCGGGAGCGCATGGAGCGGCTAGGCCTGTACCTGGAGAACAACCTGGGCGGCCTGATGGGCAATTTCTTCTTCGGCATCCTGCTCGGCTGCATGGGCACCCTGGGCTTTTTGCTGGGCTTGCCGCTGGACATACGGCATGTCACCTTCTCCTCCGCCAACTTTGCGACAGCAATTGTCGGACTCGATCACACTATCTCCTGGCAACTGGCAGTTCGTTCCATCACCGGATTTTTGGCCATAGGCGCGGTCAACCTGCTGGTCAGTTTCGGCCTGGCGCTGTGGGTGGCGCTGCGCTCGCGCCAGGTGCGTTTCAAGCAGGGCTGGCAATTGCTGAAGGCATTGGGACGCCGTTTGGGACGGCGCCAGATCACAACGGAGACGACAGTATGAAACTCGCAAGCATCAAGCCCTGGCTGCCCTTGTCGCTGCTGTGCTGGGGCTTGCTGGGCGCCTGCGCCTCGCTGCCCAAGGTGGACAACCTGGGAGAAAAGCTGGACGCGCCGGCGGCGCCCAGCGTGCAGGGCGTGAACGGGCCGCTCAGCGGCGCCCGCGCCCAGGCCCTGCTCAGCAAGCGCTGGAGCAAGAACACGCTCGATCCCAAGGCCCAGGCCGCGCTGGAGGAAGCCGCCACCGGCGTGCCCCTGATCGCCGGCAACAAGTGCTCACTGCTGTTCGACGGCCCGCAGACCATGTCCGAGATGTACAAGGCGATCGCGGCGGCGAAGAACAACATCAACCTGGAAACCTATATCTTCGACCAGGATGAAATGGGCCTGAAGTTCGCCGACATGCTGACGGAAAAACAGCGCCAGGGCGTGACCGTGAACGTGATGTACGACAGCGTCGGCACCATAGGCGTGCCGCAAGCCTTCTTCGACCGCATGCGCGCGGCCGGCATCAAGCTGGTGGCCTTCAATCCCGTCAACCCGGCCAAGGCCAAGGGCGACAACTGGAAGCTCAACAACCGCGACCACCGCAAGCTGCTGATCGTCGATGGCCGCGTGGCCTTCACCGGCGGCATCAACATCAGCGCCGATTATTCCAAGGGTTCGCTGTTCCGCTCCCGGGGCGCGCCGCCCAAGGACAAGTCCGAGGTCGGCTGGCGCGACACCCACGTCAAGATCGAAGGCCCGGCCGTGCAAGCCTTCCAATGGCTGTGGGTGCGCAACTGGTCCAGCCAGGACAGCGAGGACCTGCGTCCGGCCGACTACTTCCCCACCCCCATCATCGCCGGCGACAAGGTGGTGCGCGTGCTGGGCAGCGAGCCGGGCGGCAAGTTCGAAATCTACAAGGCCTACAGCCTGGCGATCCAGGAAGCGAAGAAATCCATCCACCTGACCTCGGCCTACTTCGTGCCGGACCGGCAGACCGTGGAAGCGCTGATGGCGGCCGCCCGGCGCGGCGTGGACGTCAAGATCGTGCTGCCCGGGGTCTCCGACAGCAATGTGGTGATGTACGCCGGCCAGGCTTATTACGATGACCTGCTGGGCGCCGGCGTGAAGATTTACCAGCTCAAGCTGGCCGTGCTGCATGCCAAGACCGCCGTGATCGACGGCACCTGGTCCACCGTGGGCTCGACCAATATCGACACCCGCAGCTTCCTGCACAACAGCGAGCTGAACGTGGTGGTGATGGGACCGGAATTCGGCGCCGAGATGGAAAAGGCTTTCCGGGAAGACTTGCGCGACTCCGACCAGATCACCCTGGCCAAGTGGCGCGACCGGCCGCTGCGCGACCGCATGCGCGAGTGGGCCGCGCGCCTCATGAACTACTGGCTGTGACACCACGACGATTTTCGGCACTTCCTTTGCGCCAGCACAAAGCTGCTGCGCATTGCTGGCGAATTCGGCCGCGAGTGCGGGGGCTACACTGGTTGCATGAACAGCCCCCACGACCACCTCTACAAACAATTATTCTCGCATCCCGAGCTGGTGCGTGAACTGCTGCGCGGCTTCGTCCCCCAGGATTGGGCGCAGCGGCTGGAGCTCGACGCGCTGGAGCGGGTCAACGCCAGCTATGTCGGCAGGCACGGCGCCCAGCGCCATGACGACCTGGTATGGCGCGTGCGCCTGGATGGCGACTGGCTGTACCTGTATCTGCTGCTGGAACTGCAGGCCAGGCCGGAGCGCTGGATGGCGCTGCGCATGCAGGTCTACGTGGGCCTGCTGTGCCAGGACCTGGTGCGCCAGCGCAAGCTCACGCGCGGCGGCATGCTGCCACCCGTGCTGCCGGTGGTGCTGTATCACGGCGCCAGGCCCTGGCGTGCGCCCACCGACCTGTCGCACCTGATGCTGCCGGCGCCGCAAGGCCTGGAAGGGCTGCAGCCGCGCCAGCGCTACCTGCTGATCGACGGCGCCACCGCCGTAGAGGACGGCAGTACCCGCAGCAACCTGGTGGCCGCGCTGTTCCATCTGATACGCGCGCGCGACCAGGCCGCCCTGGAGCGCACCCTGGTGCGATTCGTGGAGCACCTGCGCAATCCGGAAATGCTTCATGTCAGGGACAGCCTGCTGCGCTGGCTGGATTTCATCTTGAATGCGCAGGCCTTTGAGACTAAGGTGACAGTGGAGACAAACGAGGGAGGTGAGATCATGCTGGACCGCAAATGGCGCGACATGGAAGATTTCTACCAATGGCAAGCGCACCAGATGGGATTGGAAAAGGGCCTGGAAAACGGGCTAAAAAAGGGCCTGGAAAAGGGTCTGGAACAAGGGCTGGAGCATGGGCTGGAGCAAGGCTGGGAACAAGGCTTGGAACAAGGCCGCTCGCAAGTCCGGCAAATGCTGCGGGACTGGTTTGCAAGCGCCGGCTTGCCGCTTACGGCGCAGATAGGCAGGCGCATAGACGCTGCCGCATTGCCGCAGGCAGTGCAATGGATGTGCCTGCTTGCTCAGGGGCGCAGCGTCGAGCAAGTGTTTGCCGACACCTAGCAGCCATGCCGGCGCGGCAACGGCTTGTCGCACCAGCCTGCCTAAGCGGCGGCGCTCAGCGCCCAGACATTCCCACTACGGCTGAAGCGCTCGGTCTGCACCGGTTCGAAGGTGCCGGTGCCCTCCACCCAGCTGTAGCGTATTACCTCGACCTGATTTTGCTCGACCTTGATCACATTGAAGGAATTCGATTCGCCGCGCCCGCGCGTGGAAGTGGCGGTGCCGGCCTGGACCACCAGCGCCGCGTAGCCGGCAATCTTGTAGCGCCCGGCGCTGTTCTCGGCGTGGCTGGTGTGCATGTGACCGGCCAGCAGCAGGTCCACCCCGCATTCGGCAAAGGCCGCCATGGCCATGGGCGCCCGGTCCACCAGGTCGTCCTGGTCGCTGCCGGCCGGCAGGTCGAACGGGTGGTGGGTCACCACGATACGGGTCAGACCCTGGTTCAGCGCGCCCAGGCGCTGGCGGATCTGGCCGATCTGCTCCTTGTTGACGCGCCCATCCTTGAAGGTCAGCGAACGCGCCGTGTTAATGCCGAGCACGGCGATTTCCTCGTCCGCGTACTGCGGCGCCAGGTCCAGGGTCACATAGCGCTGGTAGTTGCGCAGCGGGGTGAGGAAGCGCTTGGCGATGTTGTACAGCGGGATGTCGTGGTTGCCGGGCACGATGATCTGCGGCCCCGGCAGGGTATCCAGGTAGGCGCGCGCGGCCTTGAATTCCTCGGTCTTGGCGCGCTGGGTCAGGTCGCCCGAGACCACCAGCACGTCCGGCGCCACCTTTTCCACCGTTTGCCGCAGTGGCGCCAGCAGGGCCTGGTCGACGCGGCCGAAATGCAGGTCGGACAAGTGCACGATGGTACGCATGTTACGACTCCGTCGCCAGTTGCGCCTGAGCGCCGGCCTGTCTGGCCTCGGCGGCCGGCACGATCACGGTCAGCGCGGCCGGACGGCAGCGGTAATGCAGGGGCGGCGTCATCAAGGTGACTTCTCCGTCGGTGGCCACGCGCAGGCGCTGGTGGCGGGTTTCTATGGTCAGCTCGCAGGCGCTCAGCACGTCGAAGTCGCGCGCCTGCGCCAGCCTGCCCAGCAGGGCGTGGAAGGCCAGCCGCAACAGTCCCAGGCGCGAGGGGCGCTGCGCCACGTACAGGCTCAGGTGGCCGCCGTCCAGGCGTTCGCGCGCGCCGGCGTTCAAGCCCTGCAGGTATTCATTATTGCCGATGAAGACAAACGGCGTGCGGCGCGCGTGCTCCTCGCCGTTCACCTTGAGGCGCACGCTGAGGAAGGGATAGCGGCGCAGCGCACCCAGCGTGGCCACGAAGAAGGCCGGCCATTTGCTGCGGCCAAGGTGGCGCTGCTGGCGCTCACGGTCGCGCACGATGTCCGGGTACATGCCCAGGCTGGAATTGTTGAGGAAGATGCGGCCGTTGACTTCGCCCACGTCCACCCGCACCGGCACGCCTTGAGCCACGTTGGCGATGGCCTCGTCCAGCGCCAGCGGTATTTTCAAGTCCTTGGCAAAGTGGTTGAGCGTGCCCATGGGCAGAACGCCGTAGCGCACCGCGCTGCCCAGCAGGGCCGAGCCGACCGCGTTGATGGTGCCGTCGCCGCCGCCCGCCACCACGGTGTCCGCCCCCTCCGCCACGGCGCGTTTGGCCGCCGCTATCATCTCCTCGCCGCTCCTGGCCAGCAGCACGGATGGCTGCAGCCCATGGGCGCGGAACTTGTCCTCCAGTTCGCGCATCAGCGCGTCCTCGTAGCCCAGCCCGGCGCTGGCGTTGATGATGACGGCGGTCTGTGGCCCCTGCATAGATTCCCTTTACAGTACGGCGCGCCCTTCACGGCGCCGCCGCAAGGTTGAAATGGCGGTAATGCAGACCGCCAGCCAGCCCACGCTTTCCAGCATGGCGGCCAGCACGTCGCTGAGATAGTGGGCGCCCAGGTACATGCGGCTGAAGCCCACCAGCAGCGCCATCAGCACGCAGCCCGCCCCTGCTGCCGCAACGGCGCCGCGCCGCTTGCGGCCACGGCCAGCGACGACGATGTAACAAGCCAGCAAGCCATAGTACAGCGTGGCAGCAGCCGTGTGTCCACTGGGGAAGCTATAGGTCAGCAAGGTCACCAGCGGCTGCTCGAACACAGGGCGGTCGCGCTGGTAGATGTACTTTAGCAAAACGTTCAGGATCATGCCGCCCGGTACGGAACATAGCAGGGCTAACAACCAATAGCGGGCATGCCTGCGCCACAGCCAGGCCGCCAGCGCCGCCACCAGCACCGCCATGCCCGGGCCGCTGTGCAGATGGGTCACGCCAAGCAGGATGGTGGTCATGGGTTCGAAGGCGTGCGCATGCAGCCAGTGGGCCAGGTGCGCGTCCAGCCGGGTAATGGCGTCCTGCTCCATGACATCCTCTGCCAGGTTGTGGAACAGGGCCACGGCCGCCACCAGCAGCGCCATGCCGGCAGTCAGGTGCAAGCCGAACTCGCCGCCCGGGGTCAGCCTTGCTTCGATGAAGCGCAACCAGCCGCCATTGGTGAAAAAACCACAAAAACGGCTGATTCCTGTTTTTTTATACAGTACCTGTTTATTCATACAGTAGTTGTGCTATTCTGAACTCCTCGATCAACGCAACTCCTTACCAAGGACTGTCATGACCACCTTCAACAGCAGCTTCGGCTCCCGCTTCGGCCTTGAATATATGCCTACTTCCTTCCTGGTTCGCATGGGCAAACGCGAACTGCTCGTCTGTCGTGACTTCCGCAAGCGCTTCTACGCGGTCAACCCCATCATCGAGTGCGACACCGGCATCGAAGCCGGCCACCTGGAGGTGCTGTTGTTCCGCCGCTGGCTGCTGATCCTGTCCAAAGCGCACTAAGTTGCCGGAGGCTGGTTGCCTGGTCCAGCGCGTCCTCGTACGCTCCTCACCCTGGATCAGGCAGCCGGCGTCAGGCAGCCGGCGTGCCGTCATCGAACACATGGGCCTCGTACCAGAGGGTGACAAACAGCACCATCACCACGGGCCCGATAAACAAGCCTACCAGACCCAGGGTTTCCACCCCGCCCAATATGCCGAACAGTACGGCCAGGAAGGGCAAACGGGTCGCGTTCCCTATCATGCCGGGGCGTACAAAATGGTCGGCCACGAACAGCACCACCATGCCCCACACGGCCACGCCGATGGCGCCCGCCACGCTGCCCTGGAACACCAGCAGGGCGGCGGCGGACAGGAAAGCCAGTGGCGCCCCAAACGGGATGATGGCCAGGATGCCGGTCACCGCGCCCCACAGCGCAGGCGAGGACAGCCCGGCCAGCGCATAGCCTATGCCGATCAGCAGGCCTTCTGCCAAGCCCACCAGCACCAGGCCGTTCACGGTGGCGCGGATGGCGGTCGGCACCTTCTGGGCATAGCGCGCCCAGCGCACCGGGCTCAGGCAACGGCTGCCGATGGCAGTGATCTGGCGGTTCAGCGCTTCGCCATCCTTATAGAAAAAGAACAGGCACAAAAAGGCCAAGCCGAAGTCCACCAGCCGGTGCACAAAGCCCGCGCCGAGGATCTTCAGCATGTCGCGCGCGGAGTGGAAGGCGCCCAGTTCACGGTCGGAAAACAAATGCGCCAGGCCGTGCGGCTGGCTCAGCGTGGCTTGCCACCAGTCGTAGATGGCGTTGCCGGCCAGCGGGATGCGCAACAGCGCGGCGGGCGCCGCGATGCCGTCATTGTTGGCGCGCACCACGAAATCGGCCAATTCCGGCGCCTGGCGCGCCGCCTGCGCCACGCCGATCAGCACTGGCACCACGAATACGCAGGCGCACACCAGCGTCAGCAGTGCTGCCGCCAGCAGGTCGCGCCGTCCCAGGCGCTGCCGCAGCCGCTGGTAGACCGGCCAGGTCGCCACCGCCAGGATGCCAGCCCAGATCAGCGGCAGAAAGAAACGGTGCGCCACGAAAGCGGCCAGCGCGATCAGGATCAGGGAAAAAGCCGCACTCAACAGGTCGCGCTGGGTTTCGGTCATGGCAGTCCTCGCAGGATGATGTTGGCCACATGGTAAGGGCAATTTACTGGATCGCAACCGATTTTCTGGATTTCATTGTAAGTGTTTCGGCATTACCCAGCTTTTTCGGATCGATGGCGGGCCTCAGAATAGCCTCCATCGCAACCCCGAACCGGAGCACACCATGAAAGCCATTGCCTACCGCAAGAACCTGCCCATTACCGACGCCGACTCGCTGGCCGATATCGAACTGCCCGCCCCCGCCCCGCAAGGGCGCGACCTGCTGGTGGAAGTGCGCGCCGTGTCGGTCAACCCGGTGGACGTCAAGATACGCGCCAACGTGGCGCCGGACCACGGGCAGGCCAAGGTGATAGGCTGGGATGCGGCCGGCGTGGTCAAGGCTGTGGGACCGGATGCCACCCTGTTCCAGCCCGGCGATGAAGTCTGGTATGCGGGCGACCTGACCCGCCCCGGCACCAACAGCGAGCTGCACCTGGTCGATGAGCGCATCGTCGGCCACAAGCCGCGCAAGCTGGACTTCGCGCAGGCCGCCGCCCTGCCCCTGACCACCATCACGGCCTGGGAACTGCTGTTCGAACGGCTGGAAGTGAGCCGCGACAAGAATGTGCACGGCAAGTCGCTGCTGGTCATCGGCGCGGCCGGCGGGGTCGGTTCGGTGCTGGTGCAACTGGCGCGCCAGCTCACCGGGCTGACCGTGATCGGCACCGCTTCCCGCCCCGACACGGCGGAATGGGTGCGCGAGCTGGGCGCCCACCACGTGATCGACCACAGCAAGCCGCTCAACGAGGAAATCCAGCGCCTGGGCTTGCCGCCCGTGAGCTATGTGGCCAGCCTGAACCAGACCGACCACCACTGGGCCGCCATTGCCGACCTGGTGGCGCCGCAGGGCAAGGTGGCGCTGATCGACGACCCGTCCGCCATCGACGTGCGCGTCCTGAAACGCAAGAGCGTGTCGCTGCACTGGGAATTCATGTTCACCCGATCCATGTTCCAGACGGCGGATATCCAGCAGCAGCACCAGCTGCTCAACGATATGGCCCAGCTGGTGGACACCGGCGTGATCAAGACCACGCTGGCTGAGCGCTACGGCAAGATCAATGCGGCAAACCTGAAGCGGGCCCACGCGCTTATAGAAAGCAACCGGGCCAAAGGGAAAATTGTACTGGAAGGTTTTTAAGCAGGAAGCGAGCGCGGCGGCGCTTGCTGCGCCTCGCGCTCGACCAGCTCGATGGCGCGCAGCTTCTCCAGCGCCCTGCGGTCGTGCTCGGCCACCATTTGCTGCAGGATGCTGGCCGCCTCCCAAGCATAGGCTATCATCTGCACGAAGCGCTGCTGGCGCAGCTGCAGCCGGGGCGAGGTATAGCCCAGCGCCTCGAACATGCGCGCCACCTCCATACAGTAGCCGCGCAGCTCCAGCAGGGTCTTCTTGGTGGATTCGATATCATGGCGCATGCTGTGGTTCATGTCGATGAATTCCAGCTGGCTGCTGGGCTGCTCCGACATGCCCCGCACCACCGGCACCCAGCCCTGGAACTTGCCGCACACGCGTTTGGTCCGGGCGATCTTATCGTCCAGCATGCGGCAGTAATGCCAGCTCAGCCACCACACCGGCAGCCGCGCCAGCCAGCGCGGCAAGCCTGCCGCGCGCAGGCTGTCTTCCAGTTTCTTGACCGAGTTCAGCAGACGCTGAACGCTGACACTGAGGGAGAATGGTGGCATGGCGGCTGCTCCAGGTCTGCGGGACGAGGGTCCACACTACCAAAAGACAGCCGCCATGGCAGCCGCATCCAGCACCACGCTTGATGCAGCTTAAAAGAGCTGCTGATTTCAGCCGGCGGCAGGCGGAACAGGCTTGCGCAACATGGCTTTGATACCACGCAGGCCCTGCCGTATGCGCGACTCGTTCTCGATCAGGGCGAAGCGCACATACTCGTCGCCATACTCGCCGAAGCCGATGCCGGGCGAGACGCATACCTTGGCCTCGGCCAGCAGCAGCTTGGAGAACTCCAGCGAGCCCAGGTGGCGGTAGGCTTCGGGGATGCGGGCCCAGATGTACATGGAGGCCTTGGGCTTGTCGACCGGCCAGCCGGCCTCGCACAGGCCCTTGTGCAGCACGTCGCGGCGGCGCTGGTACTGGTCGCGGATCTCGTTGACGCACTCCTGGTCCCCCTCCAGTGCGGCGATGGCCGCCACCTGCACCGGGGTGAAGCTGCCATAGTCGTGGTAGCTCTTGATGCGCGCCAGCGCCGCCACCAGCTCCTTGTTGCCGACCATGAAGCCGATGCGCCAGCCCGCCATGTTGTAGCTCTTGGACATGGTGAAGAATTCCACCGCCACCTCGCGCGCCCCCGGCACCTGCATGATGGAGGGCGCCTTCCAGCCGTCGAACACGATGTCGGCATAGGCCAGGTCGTGCACCACCAGGATGTTGTGCTGTCTGGCCAGCGCCACCACGCGCTCGAAGAATTCCAGCTCCACGCACTGCGCCGTGGGGTTGGACGGGAAGCCCAAAATCATCATCTTGGGCTTGGGGTAGCTCTCGCGCACCGCCTTTTCCAGCTCCTCGAAGAAGTCCACGCCGGGCGTCATGCGCACCGAGCGGATGTTGGCGCCGGCAATCACCGCGCCCCAGATATGGATGGGATAGCTGGGATTGGGCACCAGCACCGTGTCGCCCTGGTCCAGGGTGGCCAGCATCAGGTGCGCAAGGCCTTCCTTGGAGCCTATGGTAACGATGGCTTCGGAATCGGGATCGAGGTCCACGCCGTAGCGGGTCTGGTACCAGCGCGTGATGGCGCGCCGCAAGCGCGGAATGCCCTTGGAGGCCGAATAGCCATGGGTGTCCGGCCGCTGCACGGTCTCGGCCAATTTGGCCACGATGTGGGGCGGCGTGGCGCCATCCGGATTCCCCATCGACATGTCGATGATGTCTTCGCCGCGGCGGCGCGCGGCCAGCTTGAGTTCCGCGGTGACGTTGAAAACGTAGGGGGGCAAACGGTCGATGCGCGCGAAGCTGCGCGCAGCAGGTGTGGTAGTCATTGAGTTGTCTCACGTAAGCGCCCGGAACCGTCCGAGCGACGCTGGCGCAAGGTGTGCGCCGGACTCCATACTAGACCACCATTTGCGATGCTGGCAAGGCCCTTATTGCACCGGCTGGACGTCCTTCTGCTCGCTGAACCATTCGAACATGATCAGGCCGATGATGGAAGCGACCGGCATGAACAGGGCCGCCACGATCACCCACAGCGCGGGCGAACGGCCCAGGCGGCGCGCCGCCATGCCGATGAAGATCAGGTGGATGATGTAGCTGACGCCGATGGACAGCGCCAGCAGCACGATCAGCAGCACCGAGTTGGTGGTGTAGTGGTTCAGCGGCGGCAGGAAGCAGGCCACCGACAGGGCGAACACGGCCAGCGACGCCGCTGCGGCGGCGATGGGCTGGCGGGCGTGGGACAAGGACATGAGGGCACCTCGCAGGGTCTATGTATGGCAAACAACGATGTTATCACGACGCTAGCGCAACGACGTCATGGCCGAGGCCAGCACGATGGCCAGAATGGACAGCCACTGTCCCAGGCTCAGATGCTCGCCCAGGATCACGATGCCGGCCAGCGCACTGATGGCCGGCGCGCCGCTGCTGACCATGCCGAACACCCGCTGCGGCAGGCGGCGCAGGGCCATCATTTCCATGGTGTAGGGTATGGCGCTGGACATGACGGCGATCGCCAGGCCGATGGCGATATAGGATGGCGTGAACAGCACCGTGCCGCTGTGCGCGAAGCCGTTCGGCACGATGAACACGGCGGCGGCCAGCATGCCCCAGGCCACGGTCTGCCCGCCGTGCATGCCTGAGACGCGCTTGCCATACACGATGTACAGGGCCCAGCACACGCCGGCGCCGGCCGCATACGCCACGCCGACCGGATCGAGCTGGCCGGCGTGGCCATGCAGCGGCAGCAGGAAGTACAGGCCCGTGACGGCAATGGCAATGGCGATGAAGTCGCGCGCGCGGTGCGAGGACAGCACGGCCACCGTCAGCGGCCCCGCCACCTCGATCGCCACCGCTACCCCGATCGGGATGTGCTTGAAGGACTGGTAGATCAGCAGATTCATCATGCCGATCACCACCCCGTAGATGGCCACGTTGCAGCGCTGGGTCCAGTCCAGCCGCGCGGCGCGCCACGGGCGGAAGATGGCCAGCAGTATCAGGGCCGAGAAGCCGACCCGGTAGGCCACCACGCCCTCCACGCCGATCAGCGGGAACAAATACTTGGCAACGGCCGCGCCCACGTTGGTGGACAGCTGGCTGCCGACCACCATCAGCATGGGCAGCACGGCATGCCAGCCGCGCCGCGGTTCGATATGCGGCTCCATCACTGAGCCTTCAGGCCGAGTTTCAGGGCCACCGGCTTGCCGGCCTCGCCTGGCGCCGCTTGCGCGCCTGCGGCCTGCACGCGCGCCGCCGGCACGCCGGCCTCGCCCAGCGCCGCGACGATGGCTTGCGCGCGGCGTTGTCCCAGTGCGCTGAGCGCATAGTCGGGCAGCGGCTGCTGGCTTTCCAGGCGCCGCAGCAGGCCATCGTAGTATGGGCCGGTGTCCGGCACCAGCGGTTCGCCCTGCACCAGCTGGCCGGCACGCTGCCACAGCGCCGCCAGGTTCGAGCTTGCCGCGGTGCCGGATGCGCTCCTGGCGGCGGCTTCGGCGGCCTGCTTTTGCTTATCCAGTTCCGCGGCGCCGAAACGCTCGGCATACAGTTCGCGTACGGCGCTGCGTATCTTGCGCTGGCCCAGGTCCAGCGGGCCGGGGGACTCGCCCGCTTCCACCCTGGCTCCACTGCGCGCCAGCACGGCGCGGCGCAGGGCCTCGACACGCAGGGCGGCGCCATCGGCGGCGTCGCTGTACTGGCCGGGCACGGACAGCGTCAGCTGTTCGCGCTTGGCGAGGATGCTGGCCACCTGTTGCAGCTTCTCGCGCTCGGGCGGCAGCAGCTGGGCGCTGCCGGGATCGAAGTCCACGCTTTCCAGGCGGTCGCCGCTCACGCCTAACAGCTTGCCCAGCGCGCGGAACGGCGAGGTCACCACCCTGGTCAGCACATTGCCCAGCGCCTTCCACACCACGGCGCCATAGCTGAACTGCGGGTCGTTCAAGTCGCCCGATACCGGCAGGCCCAGGTCGATGCGGCCGTCGCTGTCCTTCAGGATGGCCAGGGCCAGTTCCAGCGGCAGCTTGAGCGCGTCCGGGCTGTCGATGCGCTCGCCCAGGGTCAGCTTGTCCAGCACCACCTGGTTGTTCCCGTCCAGCTGGCCGTGGCGCACCTTGTACTGCAAGTCCAGCGATATCTTGCCCTCGGCGATTTTGTAGCCGGCGAACTTCATGCTGTACGGCGAAGCCGACACCATGTCCACATTCTTGAAAATCACGTTCAGGTCGGTGTTGTCGGCCGGTGCGAAGGGATTGAGCTGGCCGCGCACGCGCGCCATGCCATAGTCGTCAACACGGCCATCGAGTTCGATCCGGGCGCTGGCGTCGCGCCGCGAGGACAGGCCGGTGATCACGCCGCCCAGCTCATAGATGTGGGCGCCGAATTGCGGACGCAGGCTCAGGTCGGCGAAATCCAGCTTGGCGTTCTGTAGCCGCACGCGGCGCACCCGCACCGGGAACGGCTCGTCCGCATCCTGCCGCGCATCCTGCTGCGCCGCCAGATTCGCGGCCGGACCCGCGCTGGCGGCAGCGCTGCGCGGCGCTGGCGCTGCGGTCGCCTTTCCTGCCACCGCCGGCGCGGCCGCCGCTGCGGGAACAGCAGCCGTGCCGGGGGCCGGCGCGGGCTGCTGCACCAGCAACCGCTGCGCGTTGAAGCTGCGGTCGTTCTCGATAATCAGCGTGGCGTTGGGTTCGACTATGCGCAGCTCCGGCACGTCCAGCAAGTCCGGCCCCAGGCTGAAGGCCAGCCGGTCGGCCTTGACCGACTTCCATGCAAAGAAGCGGTCGTTATCCTCCTCGTCCAGCGCCAGGCCCGCTACTTCCAGCGAGCCGTCATAGCGCAGCCTGGGCGCGGCCTTGCCGCCCGCGCCGGTGGCCAGGCGGCCTTGCGCATTGAGGCTGCCGCCCGTGATCTTCAGCTTGACGTGTTTGGCCAGCAGCGGCTGCAGCGGCGCCAGCGCCAGCCTGCTGAGCTGGAGCTGCGTATCGACGGCGCCAGTGGACGGCGCCACCTTGCCCTGCGCCGTCAGCGCCCCACCCTCCTGCAAGGCCATGCCGCCCTTGAACTTGAGAGGCTGCTTCAGGTCCGTACTAACGCCTTCCACGTCCAGGTTGAAGTCACGCACATGGGCCTTGATGCCGCTGGAGTCCGCGTAGCTGGCGCCTATGCGTTTGAGCTCCACACGGCCGACTGCCGCTTTCCATGGATCTCCTGCAGCCTGCGCGGCAGCGGGCGCGGAGGCCGGCCTGGCGGCAGCACTGCCAGAACCGGGCAGGCGGCGCATGAACAGGAAGCCTGCATCATCGCGCTCCAGGTCGAGCTGCCCGCCCTCGGCGTACAGGCGGGCCACCCTGGCGCTGCGGGCCGCAAGGTCCAGCGATGCGCCATCGAAACCCAGCTTGTCCAGCTTGAGCGGCGCCATCGTCCCGCTGGTCAGCGCCACGCCGGACAGCGAGAACGCAGCGTCGTCCGCCAGCAGCTTCATGCCGCCCGCCGCCTGCTCCAGTTCGAGTTTCAGGTGCAGCTGGGCGTCCGCCACGCTGGCCTTGAAAGCCGGCTGCACTGTCTCGTCGACCAGGTTGAGCGCGATGCGCTCCAGGCCCACCTGCTTGAACCCTATCTTCCAGGCCGGTGCCGGCGGCGCAGGCGCGGCGTGCGTTGGCGCTGCCTTTCCTGGGGCGGCCGGCGTAGATGCGGCCAGCCTAGCTGAAGCCGATCCAGTTGCGACCGGCGTAGCTGCAGGCGCAGGCGGCGCCACCGGCCCGGCGGCAGGCGCGGGCACGGACAAGTCGGCGATATCGAGCACCCCGCGCGCATCGCGCCGCATGCTCAGGGCGCCGTCGCCCAGCGCCAGCGCGCCTATGCTGGCCGTATGCTTGGACAGGTCGAGCGCCACCTCCTTAAGCTCGACCTGCTTGAGCGCGACAAACGGCGCCGCCGAGCCACGCCGCGCCAGCGCCAGGTCGCGCAGCGCCAGCCCGGCGCCGGACAGCCCGGCCGACAGCTGCCCATCCTGGTACGCAAACTGGTAAGGCAGGTGCGCCGACAGCGTCCCCTTGCTCACCTCCGCCAGGCTGAACGATTTCAGGTAGGCCGCCACGCCGGGCAGCGCCACATGCTCCAGTTCCAGCGTGCCGCTGCCCGCGATCGGGCTGAGGCTGGCCTGGCCCTTCCAGCGCAGCTTCCCGCCGTGCACGGCGTCGGCGGCGAAGGTCAGGTTGCCATGCTCGTCCGGCAGCGTGCTCAGGTTGTCGAGCGCGATATCGATGGGGGTGTAGGTATCGGCATAGCCGGCACGGCGGTCGTTCATCTCCACCTTACCCTGCTCCAGCGCGAAATGGCCTATCACGAGGCGCGGCATGCCGCTGTCCGGTTCATCCTTTTTCTTGTGCTTGTCCAGTGTCGCGATCAGTTCGGCGATATTGAAGCGGCCATCCGGCGCGATAGCCAGCTGCAGCGCGGGCGCCACCAGCCGGATCTCGGCCACGCTCCAGGCGCGCTTGAAGAGGGAGCGCCAGTTCAGCTCCACGTCGAGGCGGCCCAGCGCGAACAGCGGCGCGCCGTCGGCCTCCTGCAGCTTGACATCCTGCAGCGACAGGCGCAGCGTATAGGGATTAAAGCTGGCATCGCCCACCGAGGCGCGACGCTCCATCTCGCTTTCCACATACTTCGGCAGCTGGCTCTTGAGCAGCTGCGGCACCAGCACGAAACCCGCCAGCGTGTACACCGCCAGCGCGCCGCCAGCCACTGCGCCCCACCGCTTCCACCGAATATCCTTCACCTGCAAAATCTTCCCCTGTTCCTGTTGTAGCAACCGCAAGTATACCCGCCAAGCCGGGAAGAATAAATTAGAATAAAGACATTGCCACCACCGGTGCCGCCATGATGACCGCCACCCGCCGCGCCCTCATGGGCGCCCCTGCCAGTTGCGCCGCCCTGCTGTCCGCCTGCGCCGGCATGCCCGCCACGCCTGCAGTATCGGCTTCCAACCCGGCCTCCAACCCGGCCGCCTCCCCTGCCCCCCGCCCTCACGCCATCCCGCGCCTGGACGCCGGCATCGACGCCGACTTCACCCGCCTGATGGCGGCGGCCAAGGTGCCGGGGCTGGCGCTGGCCGTGATCGACCGTGGCCAGGTGGTGTACCGCCACGCCTACGGCTATGCCGACGTGGCCAATGCCGTCCCCCTGCGCACGGACACCATCATGTACGGCGCCTCACTGACCAAGGCCGCTTTTGCCTACATGGTGATGCAGCTGGTGGACGAGAAGGTGCTGGACCTGGACCTGCCGCTGCCGGCCCAGCTCAAGCGCCCGCTGCCCGAATATGCCAACTTCGGCGATCTCAAGGACGACGAGCGCTGGAAGCAGCTCACGCCGCGCATGCTGATGTCGCACACCAGCGGCCTGCTCAACTTCCGCGCCATCAACGACAACGGCAAGCTCGATTTCAAATACGATCCCGGCACCCGCTACGTGTATTCCGGCGAGGGCCTCAACATCCTGCAGGTGGTGATCGAGGAGCGCACCGGCCAGACGCTGACGCAGCTGATGCAGCAGCGCGTGTTCGACCGCTTCGGCATGCGCAATACCAGCATGGTGTGGCGTCCGGACTTCGCCAGCCACGTGGTGACCCACTATGGCGAGCACGGCGAGGCGATCAAGCACAACCAGCGCAGCCGCCCGCGCGCGGCCGGCTCCATGGACACCACGCTGGACGACTACGCCGCCTTCCTGGCCGGCGTGCTGCGCGGCGAGGGACTGTCGCCCGCATCGCGCCGGCAGATGCTGTCGCCGCAGTTCGCCATTGTCTCGCCGCAGCAGTTTCCCTCGCACTGGCCGGGCCAGACTGATTTGTGGCGCAACATCGACCTGAACATCGGCCTGGGTTGGGTGCTGTACCGCTCCCCGTATGGACCGGCCTTCTTCAAGGAAGGCGCCGACGACGGCACCCACAACCTGGCGCTGGCTTTCGAACAGCGGCAAAGCGCCATCCTCATGCTGAGCAATAGCTCCAACGGCAAGCGCATGTTCTATCCGGCCGTGCAGCGCGTGTTCGGCCACACTTGCCTGCCCTGGTTCTGGATGGGCTACATCCCCTACGACCGCCCGGACCTCATGGGCCTGGAGGCGCGCGAGCGTCCCGTGCTGGACGCCGGATGCCACACAAGATAGGTCCGCCATCTGACTTTCGGGAGTCCCCGCGGCCGCAGCCTGCTGCCATGATCGGGGTTGCCACCCACCCTGAAAGGAAGACCATGCTACGCCACCTCTGCGCCGCCCTGCTGGCGGCCGGCGCGCTCAGCGCCCACGCCGCCGCACCTCTTGCCAAGACCAACGCTCCCGGCTTCCACCGCATCATGCTGGGCGATTTCGAGATCACCGCCCTCAGCGACGGCACCGTCGAGCTGCCCATGAACCAGCTGCTCAAGCAGCCCGCCGCGCAGACCGACAAGGAACTGGCGCAAGCCTTCCTCGGCAACCCGCTGGAAACCTCGGTCAGCGCCTACCTGGTCAACACCGGCAGCAAGCTGATCCTGGTCGACGCCGGCGCCGGCCCGCTGCTGGGCCCCACGCTGGGCAGGTTGCTGTCCAACCTCAAGGCCTCGGGCTACCAGCCGGAGCAGGTCGATGAAATCTACCTGACCCATTTGCACCCCGACCACCTGGGCGGCCTGGCCGCCAGCGGCGCCGCGGTATTCCCCAACGCGGTGGTGCGCGCCGACCGCCGCGACGCAGATTTTTGGCTCAGCAAGGAAAAAATGGATCAGGCGCCAGCCGACGGCAAGAGCTTCTTCCAGGGCGCCATGGTGTCGCTGCAGCCCTACAGCGCCAGCCAGCGCTTCCAGCCCTTCGATGGCGACACCCAGCTGGCGCCGGGCGTCAAGTCCACCGGCGCCTACGGCCATACGCCGGGCCACACGGTCTATCTGGTGGAAAGCAAGGGCCAGAAGCTGCTGCTGGTCGGCGACTTGATCCACGTCGGCGCGGTGCAGTTCAGCCATCCGAAAGTGACCATCGCCTTCGACAGCGACAACAACGCCGCCATGGCGCAGCGCCTGAAGACCTTCAGCCAGGCCGCCAGGGATGGCGTGCTGGTGGGCGCGGCGCACCTGCAGTTTCCCGGCCTGGGCCATGTGACGGCCAACGGCCAGTCCTACCGCTGGATTCCGCTCAACTACACCCAGCTGCATTGAGATGCGCCGTTTGCTGATACCGGCCTGCGCCGCCATGCTGTGCGGCGCGGCCCAGGCCCAATCGTCTACGGTGACGGTCTACGGCAGGCTGAATGTGGGCCTGGAGAGCTTCCAGGCGCCCGGCGGCGATGTCACGCGGCTGTCCAACTACCGTTCAGTGCTGGGCTTTCGTGGCGACGAGGCGCTGGGCGATCGCTTGCACGCCATCTTCCAGATCGAAGGCACGCTGTCGCCCGACACCGGCGCCGGCAGCCCGGCCGCGCGCGACACGCGGGTGGGCCTGTCTGGCGGCTTCGGCGCCATCTTCGCCGGCAACTGGACGCTGCCCTACAACTCGGCCACGGCAAGCCTGGATCCGTTCTATCCCACCACGGCGGGCTACATGAGCATCATGGGCAATGGCTCGGCGGCCACGGTGGACAACGTCAGCGACACCTCCTCCTTCGACCGCCGCCAGCAGAACAGCGTGCACTGGAACTCGGCGGACTGGAAGGGATGGAGCGTGCGCCTGGCGCAGGGATTGAGCGAGGAGCGCCCGGCCAATGGCGCGCATCCGTCGCTGACCTCGGGAGCGCTGATCTACGAACGCGGGCCGCTGTACTTCACGCTGGCGCACGAGCGCCATCACGAGTACCAGGGTGTGGGTTTGAATGATAGCGGCAGCAAGGCCGGTGCGGCGTGGCAGTTCGGCGCCACCCGCGTGGCCGCCATCGCCGAGCGGCTGCGCTACCAGACCGCCAGCGGAACACTGGCGCGCAATTCCTGGTACCTCTCGACCACCCACCAGTGGGGCGCCAGCCGGCTGCTGCTGGCCTATGCGCGCGCAGGCGACGGCAAGGGCGGGGCCAAACAGCGCATCGGCTATATCGCGGCCGGGCCGGATACGGGCGCCAGCCATGCCACGCTGGGCTACGACTACGCTTTCTCGCGCCGTACCAGCCTGTTTGCCTTCTACACCCGTTTGCGCAACGATGCGCACGGGCATTACGACTTTGGCACCAATACGCTGGGAGCGCAGGAAGGGGCCGCGCAAAAAGGCGTATCGCTAGGCATGCGGCACGCCTTCTGAATCAGGCGGACTTGCGGCGGCGCATCCAGCCGACCAGGCCCAGGCCGGCCAGCAGCATGGCGTAGGTTTCCGGTTCCGGCACGGCCGGCGCGATGCCGGTCTTGTACAGCGACGCGTTGGAGGCGCTGGTCAGGCTGGTGGTGAATTTGTCCAGTCCCGTCGTGCCGGCATTGAATTTATAGAACACGGTGACGTTGTTATAGCTGTCTACCTTACCGTAGTGCACGCCGATGATGGTATCGCCGTACAGCAGCGAGCTGAAGTCGATGGTGGAGGACGTCGCATTCTTGGGCGTGGTGATAGCCGAGATGTAATTCGACGATGCGACGGCGGACGACACTGTCTGGTTCCACTGGTTCAAGACCAGGTTTACTTCCTTGTAAGTATTGGCATTGCCGTTCAAATTGCCGCTATACACACCCAGGCAGGATGCGCCTACTACCGAGATCCAGCTGCCCGAGCAGCTTTCCACCTTGGTGGGCATGGTGATGACCGGGGTGTTGGCCGCCAGGGCCACACTGCTGGAAGCTGCCAGCGCGCAAACGAGCGCTGCTGGAAAGAACTTGATAAATTTCATAAACGCACCTCATGGTTGTAGTTGGTCTTGCACCATCGCCCACCTTCAGTAGCCATCTATTTAACCAGTAGCGCAACAGTTGTTTCAATATAGCACAAATAAATACCTGATGGATACTTTTATTTCTTAAATACCATCGCAGTTTAAGGTGCTTGTAGCACATATCTGACGCTTGACAGGACCAATTACAACTGTAATCATGATCATCAATTACAGCTGTAATCAACTACGATGCATATCAGTGAAGCCGAATCCATGGTCATGGAGGTACTGTGGAACGCCAGTCCACGTACAGCCGAGGAAGTGGTGGCGGCCCTGGCCGGGCGCCAACCCTGGCAGGAAGCCACCGTCAAGACCCTGCTCAACCGCCTGCTCAAAAAAGGCGCGCTCAGCGCGCAGAAGGACGGCCGCCGCTTCCTCTATTCGCCCGTGCTGACGCGCGAACAATGGGTGGAAGGCAAAAGCGGCAGCCTCATCGACCGCCTGTTCGGCGGCCGCATCGCGCCGCTGGTGGCCCACTTCGGCCAGCATCGCAAACTCAGCAAGACCGACCTGGCCGAGCTCAAGCGCTTGGTGCAGGAGTTCGACGATGAGTAGCGAATTGCTGCGCGCACTGGCCGAAGCCAGCATCACGGGCGGCATCGCGGCCGCGCTGGTACTGGCCTTGCGGCAGCACCTGCGCCGCCTGTTCGGCATGGAACTCGCTTACCTGGCGTGGAGCGCCGTGCCCCTGGCGCTGCTGGCGGCACTGCTGCCCGCCATGCACAGCGCCCCGCTCCAATTGCCCGTCCTGCCCGCGCGCCGCCTGCTGGCCTACGGTGCACCACTGCTGCCGGCCACGCCATCGCACGGGCAGGAGTGGCTGGCCGCCGCCTGGCTGGCGGGCTGCATCGCCATGCTGGCCTGGCTGTGGCGCGGCCACGCGCGCTACCGCGCCCGGCTCGGCCCGCTGAGGGATGAGGATGGCCTGCTGCACAGCGCCAGCGCCGCCGTCGGCCCGGCCGTGGTCGGCCTGTGGCGCCCGGCCATCGTGCTGCCGGCCGACTTCGGCAACCGCTACACGGCGCGGGAACAGCAGCTGATCCTGGCCCATGAACGGGTCCATCTGGCGCGCCGCGACCCGCTGCAAAACGGCCTGTGCGCGCTGATCCTGTGCCTGTTCTGGTTTCATCCGCTGCTGTACCTGGCGGCGCGCCGCTACCGGTTGGACCAGGAACTGGCCTGCGACGCCGCCGTCATGCGCGCCCATCCGGGCCTGCGGCGCAGCTATGCGGAGGCCATGCTCAAGACCCAGCTGTCGGCATGGCCGCACCTGATCCACTGCCAATGGCAATCCATCCACCCACTCAAGGAACGCATCATGCAACTGCAGCAGCAAGCCCCTCGTCCCCTGCGCCGCCTGGCCGGCCGCGCCGTCATCGCCACCCTGGTCGGCGCCTGCACCCTGGGCGCCGTGGCAGCCCATGCCGGCGCCGGGAAGGAAGGCAGCCGGTACCAGGTTGCGATACAGCTCGAGGCCGATGGCGAGACTGCCACGCCACGCCTGCTGGTGCGGGAGAATGAACCATTCGCCGTCGCCAGCGGCGCCTGGCGCGGCGAATTCCTGCTGAAAAAGGTGAACGAGCAGTCGGTCTACCTCAAGTCCACGCTCAAACAGGACGGCGCCGTGGTGGGCCAGCCGGCGCTGCTGGTCACGCTGGGCCAGCAGGCCGGCATGGCCGTCAACGGCCTCAAGCTGCAATTGACCATTACGCCATCGGCCTGAGCTGCGCCCGGTGGCGTCCTGCGCTTGCGCCTCCCTCTTGTGGCAGGCGCCGCTTTCCGTCCGGCCGGCCTACAATGCATGGCTCCAACAACATTGAGGAGCTTGTCATGCTGGACCGTAACTCTGCCCGCTATCTTCCCCTCGCCACCACCCGCACCAAGGACGTGGTCAAGCACCTGGCGCCGGGCGAGCGCCGCATCATCGACCTGGTCAGCCTGACCGACGCCAAGGACCGCCAGCAGGGCGAAGCCTGGCTGAGCGAGGACAGCCGCGGCATCCACTTCCACTACCAGGACGGTCCCGGCGGCCATCCGGTGGAATTCGGCTTCGCCGACCAGGTGCGGGTGGTCATCGAGGAGGCCCACGAGGAGGACTGACGGGCGCAGCCATGTGGCGTGCCGATGTGGCGTGCCGATGTGGCGTGCTACTATGCGCCCATGAAACACACCCTCTTCCTGTTCGACCTGGACGACACCCTGCTGGACTTCCGGGCTTCCGAAAAACTCGCGTTCTCCCGTACCCTGCAGGACTTGGGCCTGACCACCATCACGGAAAGCCTGTTCCAGCAGTACCAGGCCTACAACGTGGCGCTGTGGCGCGCCTTCGAGCAGGGCGCCGTCTCCAAGGACTTCCTCAAGGTCGAGCGCTTCCGCCAGACCTTCGCGGCCAACGGCCTGGATCTGGACCCCGAAGCGGCCAGCCTGGGCTACCTGGAGGCCCTGTCGGAAAACGTGGTGCTGATCGATGGCGCCGCGCGCCTGTGCGAGGCGCTGGCGGCCCAGGGCGAACTGGGCATCATCACCAACGGCGTGGCCAGCATACAGGAGCGCCGCATCGCCGCCTCCGGGCTGGGCGGCTACATCTCCTTCATCGCCACCTCCGAAGCCTGCGGCCACGCCAAGCCGGACAGCCGCTTCTTCGAGTACACCACCGCCATGGCGCGCCGCTTCAACCGGAGCGAGACCGTGATCGTGGGCGACCGCCTGGACGCCGATATCCTGGGCGCCAACCGCTACGGCATCGACAGCTGCTGGTTCAACCCCGGCCGCGCCGCCAACGACAGCGCCGCCCTGCCCACCTACGAAGCCGCGCGCCTGGATCAGGTGCTGCCCGTCCTGCGCGGCGGCTGAGCATGGCGGCGCAGCGCCAGCCACCATGGCGGGCATGCCGCCGGGCGCCTGTTTTCGAGGAGCTGGAATGAGCCACCCCATCGACCGCCGCCGCTTCATGCTTGCCATGCTGGCCGCGCAGCTTGCCCTGCCGCGCGCCGTCGCCGCAGCGCGGCCCGCGCGCCTGCCGCCCTGGACCCCGGGCCAGCTGGACATCCACCACATCGCCACCGGCCGCGGCAGCGCCACCCTGGTGATCATGCCAGACGGGACCAGCCTGCTGATCGACGCCGGCGCCACCAATGACGCCCTCGATACCTCGGCCGCGCCCAAGCCCAGCGGACAGCGCCGTCCGGGCGAGTGGGTAGCGCGCTACGTGCAGCGCCATTTGCGCGCGACCGGCCGCCAGCAGCTGGACTATGTGCTGGTCTCGCACCTGCATCCCGACCACATGGGCGACGTGGACGATAGCGCGCCGCCGTCAGCGCAAGGGCCCTATCGCCTGTCCGGCGTGACCGACGTGGCCGAGCTGGTGCCGGTGATCAAGCTGATCGACCGCGCCTACCCTTCCTATGACTATCCGGTGCGCCCGGGCGGCCGCTATGCTGAGAATTACTACGCCTACGTGCAGTCGCGCGCCGCGCGCGGGCTGGCGGTGGAACGGGCGCGGCCCGGCAGCGCCAGCCAGATCGCCGCGCGCAGCATCGCGGCGCCGTTCGGGGTGCGCGTGGTGGCCGCCAACGGCGAGGTGTGGACCGGCAGCGGCGAGCAATCCCGGGCCATGTTCCCGCCCCTGGCCACGCTGGCCAAAGCCGATTATCCAAACGAGAATGTGTGCTCGATCGCGCTCAAGATCAGCCTGGGCCCGTTCTCCTACTTCACGGGCGGCGACCTGACCAGCTACACCCTGGACGGCGAGCTGCCCTGGCGCGACGTGCTGGGCGCGGCCGCGCGCGTGGCGGGACCGGTCAGCGTGGCGACCGCCGACCACCACGGCATGTTCGACGGCCTGAGCGCGGACGCGGTGCGGGCCCTGCGCCCGCAGGCCTGGGTGATACCGGTGTGGCACATCGCCCATCCGGACATGCTGCAGATGGAACGCATGCTGAGCCAGCGCCTCTATCCCGGCGCGCGCGAGATCTACGCCACCTCGCTGATGCACGAGAACGACCTGGCCAACCGGCGCCTGACCAGCCAGCTGCGCAGCAACGAAGGCCACGTGGTGGTGCGGGTGGCGCCGGACGGCGCCAGCTACACCATCTACGTGACGGACAACAGCGATGAGAGCGATACGGTCAAGCTGGCCAGCGAGCACCGGCCGGCGCAAGGCCGTTCGACCTGAATACCCCCTGGCGCCTCAAAGCGCCCAGCCTGGCGGCTGGCCGATATGCGCCTTGAGCGCATCGAGGAACACGGTCACGCGCGCTGGCGGCTGGCGGATGGCCCTCAGTGCATGTATGCCCGTCATTGCAGGCGCTTGCCTGGACCAGTCCGGGAACAACTGCTGGAGCGCACCTGCCTTGATGTCCGGGCCCACCACCCAGTCGGGCAAGTAGCCGACTCCCAGGCCTTCCAGTGCGGCCAGGCGCATCGCCTCGAAATCATCGCAGGCAAAGACCGGCTGGGTGCTTCCGGCGCGCGCCGGATGCCCAAGGACGTCGCTCCAGCCCAATAAATCCGCACCATGCAATTTGTCGATCAAGCGATGACAGAGCAGCTCCTGCATATTCGCCGGCGCCCCCTTACTGGCCAGATAGGCGGGACTCGCGCACAGCAGCCGGGTCTGGGTTGCGATGCGGCTGCCGATGAGGGCACTGTCGGCCATGTCGCCTATCCTTATCACCAGGTCCAGGCGTTCCGCCACCGGGTCCGCCAGCCTTTCCGTGAGGTCCAGCTCCAACCGCAGGTCAGGGTAGTCCCGCGCCAGCGCTCCCATGATGGGCAGGACATAGCGCTTCCCGAACGTGGGGAAGCAGGCCACCCGCAGGATGCCCGTCACGGCGCCCTTCATCGACGCCAGCTCCTGCTGCGCGTCCACCAGCGCATCTAATATCTGGCGCGCCCTTACCAGCAGGGCCTGGCCGGCATCGGTCAGCGTCAGCACCCGGGTCGAGCGCAGGAACAAGGGGGTATCGAGGTACGCTTCCAACGTATCGATTTGCCGGCCGATGGAGGATGGCGTGCGCCCGCGGCGTCGCCCGGCGCCGGAGAAACTCCCTTCGCGCGCCACATCGACAAACACGCCTAGAAACTCTGCGAATTTTTCGGACTGCATCTGTACATTCCTTGCCGGCACTGGTCGGAAAGCGCCATCTTATCCGATAAAGCCGCCCCTACCCGCGTGGTCGCCCAACGGGGAGATCGGGCGCTCGGCAATTCGGGTTATGCAAAAAGTGCAAAGCCGTTTATCCCATCCAGGCAGTTATCAATTCCCGCCGCCCTTGTTACGCTCAGTAGCCATCACGCGACCATTTCAGGAGCCATGCCCATGCCATTTACGATCAAGCTCAACGGCCACCAGCGCACGGTGGATATCGACGGCGAAACGCCGCTACTCTGGGCCATACGCGATGTGATCGGGATGACGGGCACCAAATTCGGCTGCGGCATCGCCCAATGCGGGGCATGCACCGTGCACCTGGACGGCCAGCCGGTACGCTCCTGCGTGCTGCCGGTGTCGGCGGTCGGCAACCGCGAGGTCACCACCATCGAGGCGGTGGGGGAAACCGAGAACGGAAAACGCATCCAGCAAGCCTGGCTGGCCGTGGACGTGGTCCAGTGCGGATACTGCCAATCCGGGCAGATCATGTCCGCCGCCGCCCTGCTGAACCGCAATCCCAACCCGAGCGACGCCGACATCGACGCAGCCATGTCCGGTAACCTTTGCCGCTGCGCCACCTACGTGCGCATACGCGCCGCCATTAAGCAGGCGGCGACCGGAAAACAAGTCGTCACCCAGGCCATTCCCGCGGGCGCCGCCGGAGGCCGCCCATGAAAAGCGAACAAGACACCGTGTCGGCCGGCCGCCGCCGCGTGCTCAAAGCCGCAGGCCTGTCCGTGGCATTCGCCTGGATGTCCACGCCCAAGCCGGCGCTGGCCCTGATCACGCCGCACCGCCAGGCTGGCGATGCCGCCGCAGCGTCGGCTGACGGCGCCCCCGCCTTCGCGCCGAACGCCTTCGTGCGCATCGATACCGATGGCGCGATCCGCCTGGTGATGCCGATGGTGGAAATGGGCCAGGCCATCTACACCGGCTCCTGCATGCTGCTGGCGGAGGAGCTGGACGTCGGCCTGGACCAGATCCAGGTGGAACACGCACCGCCCAGCGATGAACTCTACGGGATGAAACTCCTGAAGGGACAAATCACGGGCGGCTCCACCAGCACCCGCAGCACCTTTACCGAACTGCGCCAGGCAGGCGCCATGGCCAGGGCATTGCTGGTCTCCGCAGCTGCGGCAAGATGGAAAGTGGACCCCGGCGCCTGCGTGGTCGAGCGCGGCGAGATCCACCACCGGCCCAGCGGCCGCAGCCTGAAATATGCGCAAGTGGCTGCCGCCGCCAACAAGCTGCCCGATGTGCAGGAGGTCCGGCTCAAGAGCCCGGGCGAGTTCCGTTTGATCGGCAAACCCATGGCGCGCCTGGACTCGCGCGACAAGATCAACGGCGCGGTCAAATTCGGTATCGATGTCAGCGTGCCCGGAATGAAGATAGCCACCGTCCAGGCCTGCCCCACCTTCGGCGGCAAGCTGCGCAAGTTCGACGACCGCGCGACCAGAGCCGTTGCGGGCGTCATCGACGTGCTCCGCATCGAGAACGCCGTCGCGGTGGTGGCCAACCACTTTGGCGCCGCCAAGCGTGGCATGGAGCTGCTGGAAGTCGAGTGGGACCTGGGCGCGAACGCGAAGCTCAGCACCAAGGACTTGCGCGATGGCCTGGCCGCCAGCCAGCAAAATGGCAAGGCCATCCTCGGCCGCGAAGTGGGCACGCGTCCGGAAGGTGAGTTCATCCAGGCTACATACAAGCTGCCCATGCTTGCCCACGCGACCATGGAGCCGCTCAATGCCACTGTGCACGTGACCAAGGACCGCTGCGAGATCTGGGCCGGCACCCAGGTTCCCACCCGGGTGGTCGCCAACGCGGCGAAGATCACCGGCCTGCCGCCCGAAAAAATCATCCTGCATCCGCAATACCTGGGCGGTGGATTCGGCCGCAGGCTGGAGTCCGACTATGTGGATCAGGCCGTGGCGTTTGCCAAGCTGGCGCCCTACCCGCTGAAAATCATCTGGACCCGTGAGGAAGACATCCGGCACGACATCGTCCGTCCCATGTATCACGACGTTATTTCAGCGGTGGTCGACGCCAAAGGATATCCGGTCTGGTACGGTGACCGCGTCTGCAGCGCCACCGTGCTGGGACGCTGGCGGCCAGGCGGCATGCGCAAGAATGGCCTGGATGGCGACGCCATCGAATGTGTGGCCGATATTCCCTACGCCGTTCCCAACATGAAGGTCGAATGGGTACGCCACGACATGCCGCCCGGCCTGCTGGTCGGCTGGTGGCGCGGGGTCGGCGCGCTCCATAACCTGTTCATCGTGGAGAGCTTCTTCGATGAACTGGCGCATCGGGCCAAGGCAGACCCCGTGGCATGGCGCAAGGCGCTGCTACGCCATAACCCGCGTTCGATGGCAGTGCTCGACCTGGCGGCCAGGCAGTTTGGCTGGGGCAAGCCCATGCCGCCACGGGTGGGATGCGGTGTCGCCCTGGGCGAACCGTTTGGCACCAAGGTCTGCGCCATGATCGAGGTCGAAGTCACACCACAGGGCGACGTGCGCCTGCGGCGGGCGGTGGTGGCGGTGGACTGCGGCGTGCCGGTCAACACCGGCTCCATCGAGGCGCAGATCCAGGGCGGGCTGCTGTTCGGCCTGAGCGCGGCGCTGTTCAATGAAGTGACGATAGAGCACGGCGCCATCGAGCAAAGCAATTTCAACGACTACCGCATGATACGCATGAACGAGACGCCCAATGTCGAGGTCCACATCGTCAACAGCACCGAAGCGCCGGGCGGCATAGGCGAAGTCGGCACCGCGATTGCGGCGCCAGCGCTGGCCAACGCCATCTACGCCGCGACCGGTGTCCGCCTGCGCGAACTTCCGGTACGCCGTGCATTGCTGGCGCAAGGCCGGCAGGCATCCATGGCCCCACACGGCGCAAGCGCGGCGCAAGAGGAGCAATCGGCATGAAGCGCATATTTGTCCTGGCCCCGCTCTGCCTGGCCATTGCCGGCGCGGCCGCCTACACTTACCTGACCCGTTCCGACCCGGCGCCTGGCGTGTCGCCTGCCCTGGCCGGCGCACCGGCGTCGGCCTCGCAAATCGAACGCGGCGCCTACCTCGCCAAAGCAGCCGATTGCGTGGCCTGTCACACGGTCGCCGGCGGCAAACCCTACGCCGGCGGACTGGCGTTCAAGCTGCCGTTTGGCACGCTGTACTCGTCGAATATCACGGCGGACAAGGAAACCGGCATCGGCAACTACAGCGATGACGACTTCGTGCGCGCGCTGCACGATGGCATACGCAGGGACGGCAAGCGCCTGTACCCCGCTTTCCCCTACACTTCCTACTCGCAGCTGAGCCGCGACGATGCGCTGGCCATCAAGGCTTATCTATTCAGCCTGCCCACAGTGAAGCAGCAGGCGCGCCAGCCGGAGCTGGGTTTCCCGTTCAACCAGCGCTGGGCCATGGGATTCTGGAATGCCGCGTTCTTCAAGGCCGAGCGCTTCCAGCCGACGCCGGGCAAGCCGGCCGAATGGAATCGCGGCGCCTACCTGGCCGTCGCGCTGGCGCACTGCGCGGAATGCCATACGCCGCGCAATATCGGCTTTGCCCTGAACCATAGCAAGGAATTGAGCGGCGCCGTGGTCAACGGCTGGCAGGCGCCCAACATCACGTCCGACCCGGTGCACGGGATAGGCAAGTGGACCGACGCGGAGCTCGCGCTATATCTGCGTACCGGCCACGCGAGCGGCCACGGTTCGGCGGCAGGCCCCATGGGCGAAGCGGTGGAGAACAGCCTCCAGTATCTGGCGCCGCAGGACGTCCAGGCCCTGATCACCTACCTGCGCAGCGTAGCGCCGCGTGCCGGCGACGAGGCGGCAGCCATCAACGCGCGGCCCGACAGCATGGCCGGTTCCGGGCCGTACACGCCGTCGCCTGCGACGCCATCGCACCTGGCAGGCGGCCTGCGTCTGTTCGAAGCAAGCTGCGCCAGCTGCCACCAGTGGAATGGGCAAGGGGCGCAGTCCAGCCATGCCTCGCTGGCAGGCGCCCGCTCCGTGAACGACCCGGCTGGCCGCAACGTGGTGCAAATCATCCTGCATGGCGCAAAGATGCGCATCGGCGGCAAGGAGGTGGCCATGCCCTCCTTCAAGGCCGCCTTTACGGATGATGAAATTGCCCAGTTGAGCAATTACGTGATTTTCCAGTTTGGTGGCAAGCAGGGCAAGGTCACGGCGGATGCCGTCGCCCAGCAACGCAAGAACTGACGACCGCCTAAAACCGGACCACCTGTGCGAGGCGTGCACAGCCGTTTGTGGGCGGCATGGGATTATCGCCGGGTGCTTAGCTCGCTATCCTGACCTTAGCTCATGACTCGCAAGGAATGCGAGACGAGACCTGATGCAGCAGGGCCGAAGCGCCAGCTTCCCGCCCTGCGCATCGCCCACTCTCTACAGGTTAAGGAGTCACCATGAAAGCAATCACATTCGACGATTTTGGTTCCACCGACGTGCTGAAACTGGCCGAGGTACCCGACCCGGTGCTGCGTCCCGACGATTTGATGGTCCGTGTGCACGCGGCCGGCGTCAACCGCGCCGACCTGACCCATCGCCGCGGCGGCTACGGCCGCCCCGACTTCGGAGACTCCAGCATCATGGGCCTGGAAATCGCAGGTGTCGTCACGGCCGTGGGGGCAAACGCCCGGGGTTATCAGGTCGGCGACCGCGTCATGGGCATCGTCGGTGGCGGGGCCTACGCCGAAATGGCGCGTATCGACTACCGCATGGCCATGCCGATTCCCGAAGGCCTGGACTACATCCAGGGCGCCGCCATCACCGAAGTGTTCGTCACCGCCCACGAAGCCCTGATCCATCTGGGCAAATTGCAGCCAGGCGAAACCGTCCTGATCCACGCCGGCGCTGGCGGGGTGGGCGGCGCTGCAGTCCAGCTGGCCCACGCGGCCGGCGCCAGGGTCGTCACCACGGCCCAATCGGAAGTGCACGAGCTGGTACGCCGCATGGGAGCGGACCACGCGATCGACTATGTGGACGAGGATTTCGCCGCCGCCGTGGCTGAGCTGACCGGCAATCGTGGCGTCGACCTGATACTCGACTTCATCGGCGCGCCCTACTTCGAACGCAACGTCAACTCGCTGGACTTCGGCGGCCGCCTGGTACAGATCGGCATCATGGGCGGCATAGACAACGCCAGGATCCCGCTGGAGCGCCTGCTTTACCGTCACCTGCACATCATCGGCACCGTGATGAAGTCGCGCAGCCAGGAAGTCAAGCACGGCATGTCGCGCCGCTTCAGGGAGCGTTGGCTGGACCAGTTTGGCAAGGATGGCCTGGCCCCGGTGATCGACAGCGTGTTCCCGCTGGCGCAAGCGGGCGCCGCGCAGCAGCGCATGGAGGACGGTTTGAATGTCGGCAAGATCGTGTTGACCGTTTAGAGGCCAGCGCGAAAGCCCGTTACCTGCGCAGGGCATCGATGAGCACCACAAGCGTGGGTTGCGCCTGCCGACGTCCCGGCGCATTGGCGGTTTGCCCAATCAAACCAAAGTGGATATCCGGCATGTAGCGTATAGCCGGGCTATCATGGATAACGACCTAGACGCCTTCCTGCGACAAGCCGAAGCGCGCTGGGCATGGAGCATGCGTGGCATGCGCTGCAGCCCAACGGCAGCCGGCCAAGGGCTGTCACGCTTCGGACAGTACGGGAGCGCTTCTGCCACCAGCACCGACCGTGGGAAGCCCCTTCGATCTCGTCAAGAAAGCTGCTCGTCTTAGCGGCAGTCTCCTATTTAAAAAATTTTGACAAAAGTCAAAAAGTTACATTGTGTGAGCTTTCCACTGAATATTGCTGGTAAAATTTTCTCGCCTAAATTGCAAGGAAATTTATGAAGTCGCACACAAAATTATTTGCCTCGCTACTCCTTTTTTTTCAACAGCTTTGTTTTGCTGAAAATTCACCCAGCCCGATTATTCTTGAAGCAACGGAAATAAAATCTGTCCGTGTTGTTTTGAGTCCCCCAGGGCTATTGACACGCACACAGTGGAACGAACAGGACCTCTACGAATCATCGTGCTCATATGAGACACATTCCTACCAAGAAGTAAAAATTATACTGGAAGCGCTACAAAACTTTACTCTTTACCCCGCCAACTTAACAATATATCGCCTACGTGGCGCTATTTATCTAGAATTAAAAAATGGCCAGCAAATAAAATTTTTAATGGATGACGGCGCGGATACCAGTGGCGAACGTTATATTAGGGTTTATGGCTACCCAGGTACTGAATCTCTTAAGGTTACGCCGTTAGCTTTTACAGCGCTAACGAACTGGACGAAGTCAGCGAAATTTAATACAAATATAACCAGAACAAAAGGCGTTAATTGCGCCGATTAATTTCACGTACAAGGATAGAACATGCCCAATTTTAAAGACGGCAGCACCACCGCTGATATCGCGGCTTTCTGGAAAATGATAGACTACCTCACGGTACCTGGCGGATTAAACTTCAGCGATGACTTCAGCAGTCAAAAAATAGAATTTAACCATAGGGGGCAAATGACTTACGATCCAGTTACGGATACAATTAATGTAGATCCCTACTCAGGCTTAATCGTTATTTCTGCCGATGGAACTATTGGTGTGCAATCCCCCGCAGTAGGGTTTTATCATGAATGGATGCATAAAAAAACCGCAGAAATGGCGAAAAACATGCTTCAGCAGCTTGCGGAAGAATGGGCGACGATGCTGGAATCTCAACTGGCGAACAAACTTGGAGAACCCGTCAGAGCGTTGTACGGTTCAACTGGGGGTACCGTAACTTTATCTGATCCAACACAGCATACAAACCCGGGAGGATATTGGCAGCAGGTGAAGAACGGGAAGGTAGAGGTTGGACCAAAATATGAGCCAGGGCAAACTCCCCCCGATATGAATCACCCACCCGGTACTGGTGGCGACTCGGGTGGCGGCGGTGGGGGTGGTGGTGGCGGCGGAGGTGGCGGCGGTGGGGTGACACTCCCTGGTTACGACCCTGACCCCGAAGCGCCGAATCCAGATCCCAGTCATCCGATAATAAATGTGGTCGGTACGCACTCACCAGTCATTGAACTGGTAGGCATCGCCCCAATTGAACCCCACCTGCCCACATTCTGATCAGCAGGGGGAGTGAGATAGCCCGGCGCGGTCAAGACCTGGCTCCTGCTCAACGCCAAAGGTATCCGCTGGGGCAAACATCAGGTGCCAAGAGCGCGCCAGCAGGAGGGCATCCAGACGGGCCGCGTCAGGCCCTTTCGCGTCATGCAGGCAAAGGAAAGGATGCAAGCGCCAGCGCTTGACCTGATCCGTCGCCTGTTCCCCGTCGATGCCCCGAACAAGATATGGGTCGGCGATATGACGGTGCTGCGAACCCGACAAGGAATGATGACCTGGAGGTGGTGCTGGACCTGTTTATGGGCCGCGTGATAGGGTGGCCACGCATGGCAGGCCTCAGTGCCGACATTCGGACTTGACTGGAATTAGCGGAACAACGCGCGCCCTCGGCGCGCTGAGCTGCCGCGCTGCGGCAGCAAACGGGCGATTCGGAGCGGGATGGCCCTGCAGGGCCATGCCCTTCGAATCTCACACGCAAGGCCCGCAGGGGCCTTGCTCGCTTCCGCCAGGAAATAAAAAAACCGCCTCGCGGCGGTCATTTTTTATTTCCTGGCGGAAGCGGTGAGATTCGAACTCACGAACGGAATTAACCGTCGGCAGTTTTCAAGACTGCTGCCTTCAACCACTCGGCCACGCTTCCAGGTGGCTGCATTATACAGAAAACACACTACTAAGCCAGAGGGGACCAAGCAGAGGCGACTCAGGCCGCCTTGGTCGGCAGCCAGTTCTGCCGCAGCGCCGCTTCGAAGGCCTCGGCCGGCAAGGGCTGCGAGAACAGATAGCCCTGCACCTCGTCGCAGCCCGATTTTTTCAGGAAGGACAGTTGCTCCACCGTCTCCACGCCCTCGGCGATCACCTTGTGCTTGAGCTGCTGGGCGATGCTGATGATGGTGCTGGCAATGGCGCAGTCGTTGGCGTCGGACGGCAGGCCGGTGGTGAAGGAGCGGTCTATCTTGAGGGTGTCGATGGGGAAGCGCTTGAGGTAGGACAGGCTGGAATACCCGGTGCCGAAATCGTCCAGCGACAGGGTCACGCCCAGCGCCGTGATGCGGTCCATGATGCCGATCACGCGGTCGATATTGTGCATCAGCGTGCTCTCGGTGATTTCCAGTTCCAGCCAGCACGGCTCCAGCCCGTAGCGCTTGAGCGTCTCCGCCACCCGCCCCGGCAGCGCCGAGGTGAATTCGCGCGCCGACACATTGACCGCCAGCCGCACCGGCGGCAGCCCGGCCTTTTTCCACTGCTCGGCCTGGGCGCAGGCCGTCTCCAGCACCCACTCGCCCACCTGCACCACCAGCCCGGTGGCCTCGGCCAGCGGGATGAACTCGGCCGGCGGCACCAGTCCGCGCTGCGGGTGGCGCCAGCGCACCAGCGCTTCGGCGCCAATGATCTTGCCGCTGGAGATGGAGAACTTGGGCTGGTAGTGCAGCAGCAGCTCGCCATTGCCCAGCGCATTGCGCAGCCCGGATTCGATGCGCATGCGCTCCTGCATGCCCTGATTCATGTCCTGGCTATAGAACGCCACGTGCTCGCCGTCCGCCGCGCCCACCTGCTTGGCGCGCACCATGGCGATGTCGGCCAGCCGCAGCAGGGTCTCGGCGTCGCCGCCGTCCTGCGGATAGACGCTGATGCCGATGCTGCCGCCCACCCGCAAGTCGTGGCCCTCGATCAGGATGGGGGCGTTCAGCGCGCCCAGCAGCTTGTGCGCCACCGTGCTGGCTTCGTAGTGCTGGCTGATGTCGAACAGGCCGACCGCGAATTCATCGCCGCTCAGGCGCGCCACCAGGTCCTGGTCGCGCAGCACGCCACGGAAGCGTCGCGCCACCTCGCACAGCAGGGCGTCGCCTATCTTGCGGCCCAAGGTGTCGTTGATCACCTTGAAGCGGTTCAGGTCGATGAACAGCATGCAGCCCTGCAGCTTGCTGCGCTGGGCCACGGTGAGGGCCTGGTCCACCAGCTTGGTCATCAGGCTGCGGTTCGGCAGCCCCGTCAAATCGTCGTAATAGGCCAGATGGTGGATGCGTTCCTCGGCCTGCTTGCGCTCGGTGATGTCGGTCAGGTAGGCGATCAGGCCGATCGAGCGGTCGTGGATGTCGCTCAGCGGCGACAGCGACAGGCTGGCCCAGAACACCTCGCCCGATTTCTTCTTGCGCCGCACTTCCATCAGGCGCCCGCCCTGCAACAGGTAGGGGTCGTCGAAACTGTGGTCCTCCTCGTCGTACAGGAACAGGATGTTGCGCCCCACGGCTTCCACCGAACTGTAGCCGAACAGCCGCTCGGCGCCCTTGTTCCAGCTGGTGATAAAGCCGTTCAGGTCCATGGTGAGCACCGATTCGTGGATCTGGTCCAGGATTTGCGACTGGTGCTGCAGCTGGGCCTCGACCTGGCTGTAGGCGTGCGCGCTGCGCCGGGCCAGCGAATGCACCTGGAACACGCTGGCGGCCAGCCCGGCCAGGCTGGCCAGGTGCGCCTGGTCCAGCTCGCCGTACTCGCGGCCGGACACGGCCAGGTGGCCGAAGCACTGCTCGCCGTAGCGGATTTCCTGCACCAGCCCGCCCTCCGGCACGGCGGCGGCGTGGGGGCCGTCGGCCGCCACGTAGCAGCCTGCAGGGCTGTCCATCACGGCGCGCGCGATCCGTCCCAGTTCCTCGGCCAGCGCGGGGCCGCGCAGGCGCAGCACGGCGTCGCACAGGGCGGCGCTGTGGGCCAGGAAGTCGGAGACGGGATGGGCCGCCATGTCAGATATTCCTGCTCACCTGGATCGCCCAGTGGTAGGCCTGCAGCTGCCCTTGCCAATAGGTCTCGCGCTCGATGCCCAGCGCCTCCAGCGCGGCCGGGTCCGGGCGCTCTACCAGGCACAGCAGTTCGCCCAGCGGGCCGGTGCGCTCCAGCAGGGCCATCACCACGTCCACGTCCAGGGACAGGGCGCTGACGATGTCGGCCATGGGCATGGACAGCAGCACGTCCAGCAGCGAGAACACGCCCACCACAAAGGCCATGTCCTGCTGGTCGCGGTCGCCGCCCCGGCTCTTGGCCAGGGCTTCCATGTGGGCCGCGCGCACGGCCGCCAGCGGCAGCAGCGGATGGGCCAGCTCGTCGTCCTGCTGGCGCGCGTACAGCAGCAGCTGCAGCCAGCGCTGCAGCTGGCGCCGGCCCAGCACGTTGATGGCCTGGGCGAAGCTGTGGATGGGGTTGCTGAGGGCGAAGGCGGCCGAGTTCACCAGCTTGAGCAAATGGTAGGACAGGGCCGGGTCCTGCTTGAGCAGCACTTCAAGCTCGCGCGAGTCGGCGTCGCGCGCCAGCAGGCCCAGGAGCGCCAGCAGGCGCTTGCGCGAGGTGCCGTCGCCCTGCTGCGACTGGCCGGGACGCAGCGCGTAATCGCCCTGGAACCAGCTGAAACCGGCCTCGCGGCATTCTGCCAGGCGCGCCTCGCTGTGCACTCCGGTGGCCAGGTGCGGTCCCGGCTGGCCCACCAGCGCCAGCAACGGCGGCAGCGCGTCCCGGGCGTCGAAACGCAGGGCGCGGGCACCGCAGCGGGTGGCGTCCAGGCCGGCCACCCCTTCGGTCATCACGCGGTAGCCGGCTTCGGCCCAGCCGGATACTTTTTTGTGTACGGCCGCATCGGCGCAAGCCTCCGCTGGCAGGCTGACGATGACGCGGTGGGCGGGCAGTGAGTCCAGGTGGGATGCTTCCACCCGCAACGGCTCGGGTAGCGTAATGATGCAGTCCAGTGGCGCCAGGGCCGCGTGCATGTCGGGATAGCCCAGCAGGGTGATGGCGTCCTGCAGCGGATCGCCGCCTGCCGCCGCCCATGCGAACGTCAGTGCCACCCACTCGTGCTGGGCATTGGACACCGCGTTTAGTTGCACCAAAGGAAACTGGCTGGCTGCGGACTCGGACATCTGATTCTCGGTGTGGGTAGTGCGGCCCATCTTAGAGGATGTATTGACGGATGGCAACCATGTACGAGCATGATTGTAGTCTATCTGTCCATATTACCAATGCCAGACCGCACGAAACATTCAAACTTAGTAAATTTTACATTCTTTCCTTACGGCAGAATATATCAGAAATTTCCGCAGTGACAGTTTCGGTTGAAAATCAGGCCATCTTCATTGCATGTGTTGTACTGCGTATCTGATCAGTTCAGCCTGTCCCTCTATGCCCAGCTTGCGCTTGATGTTGAGGCGGTGGGTTTCCACCGTGCGCACGCTCAGGTCCAGGGCGCGCGCGATCTGCTTGTTCGATTCGCCATTGGCGATGTGGCGCAGCACTTCCTGTTCGCGCCCGGTCAGCTGGTTGTCCTGGTGCTGCGGCTGGGCCAGCTGGCGGGCCAGCGCGGCGCTATAGTAGATCCCGCCCGACATCACGGTTTCGATGGCGACCACGATATCCTTGCCCGGCGCGTCCTTCAGTACATAGCCGCGTGCACCGGCCGCGATCGCTTGCGACACGTACTCCAGCTTGTCGTGCATGGACAGTATCAGCACGGCGATGCGCGGAAACGCCTGCCGGAATTGCGCCGTGGCCTCGATGCCGTTGGTGCCGCGCATGTTGATATCCATGAGCACCAGGTCGATATCGTGCTGTACCGCCTGCTGCAGGGCTTCCGCCGCTCCGCCGGCCTCGGCCACGACCTGGAACTGGGGCATGGCTTCCAGCCGGGCGCGCAGGCCGTCGCGCACCAGGGGATGGTCGTCGACCAGCAGGATTTTCACGGGGGCTTGCATGGGTCTCTCTCCAGGCTAGACGGTGGATGGCAGCGGCACGCGCGCCGTGACGGTGGTGCCGGCCGCGCTGGAGCTGATGTCCAGCCGGCCGCCGATGGCGTCCATGCGCTCGAGCATGTTGCGCAGTCCGATGCCGCGCTGTGGGTGCCGGGCCACGTGCTCGGCGTCGAATCCGGCGCCGTCGTCGCGGATTTGCAGCTCGACCGCCTCGGCGTCGGCGCACAGCTTGATGTCGATGCGGCTGGCGCCGGCGTGGCGCTCGGCGTTGGCCAGCGCTTCCTGTGCCAGGCGGAACAGCACCGTGTCGGCCACTTGCGGCAGGCCGTCGGTGTCGCCCTCGGCGTGGAAGTGGATCGGGGTGGCGCTGCTCAGGCCAGCTTCCTGGGCCAGGTGGCCCAGCGCCGCCGCCAGCCCCAGGTCGTCCAGGATGGCGGGCCGCAGGTTGTGCGAGATGCGGCGCACCTCGCCCAGCACGTCGTTGAGCTGCCCGGCCGCGTGCTCAAAACCGGCCTGGGCCGCCTGCAGCTGGGCCGGGCCGCCGCCCTGCCCCAGGCGGATGATGCCGGCCTCGATCTGCAGCTTGATCGACACCAGCCACTGGCTGATGCCGTCGTGCAGGTCGCGCGACAGCCGGGCCCGCTCCTCCTCCTGCGATTCCACCACGCGCTGGGCCAGGGCCTTGAGCTTGGCATCCGCCACCCGCAGCTCGCTGATGTTGAGCGCCACGCCGGACACGGCCACCGCCACCGCGCTGGCAATGGCAATGGCGGCGATCCACAGCATGGTGTTGCGGATGTTGCCGGACTGCTGGACGTCGACCTGGGCCAGGGCGCGGTCCACGTCGTCCAGATAGATGCCGGTGCCCATCATCCAGCCCCAGCCGGGCAGTGCGATCACATAGCCCAGCTTGGCCACGGGCCTGTGGGTGGAGGGCTTGACCCACATGTAGCGCTCCAGCCCTCCCCCGGCGCGGGCCCGCGCCAGCAGGCGCTGTATGGTCGGGTTGCCCTCGGCGTCGCGGAGATCAAACAGGTTCCGGCCCACCAGTTCGGGCTGGCGCGGATGCATCAGCGACTTGCCCTGCATGTCATACAGGAAGAAATAGCCGTCGTCGCCATAGCTCAAGCTGGACAGGATGCGCTTGGCCTCTTCCTTGGCGGCCTCGTCGGTGCGCCCGGAGTCGACCAAATGGGAGATGGAATGATGGGCCAGCGCCACGTAATGTTTGAGCTCCGCTTCCTTGCTGGATAAATACGCTTGCTGGATGCTGGCGCGCTGCTGCCGCGCCAGCAGCGCCGACTGGTGCCAGACCGCCGCCGCGATGGCCAGAAGGGCCAATATCATGGGCGTAATCGCCAGGAATATGACTTTTTGCCGCAACTTCATCCGACCGCCCCCTATTACCGAAGGCCGATTGTACGCCGCCCGGCCGCGCCCGGCCTACGTAGTAATACCGATGGTACTGCGTAGTGCTGCGCTTGCGGCAGATATCAGGTCGGTGAATACTTTACATAAGCTGCCCGCATGCCTTTTGGCACAGAGCGGCATCAACATTCCTTGGAGAACCGCATGAAACTATTACCCTCCTCCCCGGCCGCCATGCTGGGCTGGGCCGCCCTGTCCGTGGCCGGCGCGGCCTCGCTGGGCGTGGTGGCCCTGCACCGGGGCGAACCGATCAGCGCAATCTGGATCGTCATTGCCGCCGTCTGCATCTACCTGATTGCCTACCGCTTCTACAGCCTGTTCATTGCCGAGCAAGTGCTGCAGCTCAATCCGCGCCGCCAGACCCCGGCCCAGCGCCTCAACGATGGCCTGGACCACGTACCCACCAACAAGTACGTACTGTTCGGCCACCACTTCGCCGCCATTGCCGGCGCCGGCCCGCTGGTGGGCCCGGTGCTGGCGGCCCAGATGGGCTATTTGCCCGGCATGCTGTGGATACTGGCCGGCGTGGTGTTTGCCGGCGCCGTGCAGGACTTCATCGTGCTGTTCATTTCCATGCGGCGCGACGGCCGCTCGCTGGGCGACCTGATCAAGCAGGAGCTGGGCCAGATCCCCGGCATGATCGCGCTGCTGGGCACTTTCATGATCATGGTCATCATCCTGGCCGTGCTGGCCCTGATCGTGGTGAAGGCGCTGACCGGCTCGCCCTGGGGCAGCTTCACCGTCATGGCCACCATCCCCATTGCCCTGTTCATGGGCGTGTATTCGCGCTTCATCCGGGTCGGCCGCGTGGGCGAGGTGTCGGTGATCGGCTTCATCCTGCTGATGGGCGCCATCTTCGGCGGCCAGTACGTGCAGGAAAATCCGGCCCTGGCGCCCATGTTCACCTACACCGGCACCGAGCTGACCTGGATGCTGATCGGCTACGGCTTCGTGGCCTCGGTGCTGCCCGTGTGGCTGCTGCTGGCGCCGCGCGACTACCTGTCCACCTTCCTCAAGATAGGCACCATCGTCGGCCTGGCGCTGGGCATCCTGGTGGTGGCACCCTACCTCAAGATGCCGGCTCTGACCAAGTTCATCGACGGCACCGGCCCGGTCTGGTCCGGCACCCTGTTCCCCTTCCTGTTCATCACCATTGCCTGCGGCGCCGTGTCCGGCTTCCACGCCCTGATCTCCTCCGGCACCACGCCCAAGATGATAGAGAATGAATCGCACGCGCGCTTCATCGGCTACGGCGCCATGCTGATGGAATCCTTCGTCGCCATCATGGCCCTGGTGGCCGCCTCCACCATCGAGCCGGGCATCTATTTCGCCATGAACAGCCCGGCCGCCCTGATCGGCACCACCCCGGAAGCGGTGGCGCACGCCGTGTCGCAGATGGGCTTCTACCTGACGCCCGAGATGCTGACCGCAACCGCCAAGGAAGTCGGCGAGCACACCATCATCTCGCGCGCCGGCGGCGCTCCCACCCTGGCCGTGGGCATGGCCCACATCCTGTCGGGCGTGATCGGCGGCAACGAGATGCGCGCCTTCTGGTACCACTTCGCCATCCTGTTCGAAGCCCTGTTCATCCTGACCGCCGTCGACGCAGGCACCCGCGCCGGCCGCTTCATGCTGCAGGACTTGCTGGGCGCTTTCGTGCCGGCCATGAAGCAGACCGAGAACACGTTCGCCAACCTGCTGGCCACCGCCCTGTGCGTGGCGGCCTGGGGCTACTTCCTGTACCAGGGCGTGGTCGACCCGCTGGGCGGCATCAACACCCTGTGGCCGCTGTTCGGCATCGCCAACCAGATGCTGGCCGGTATCGCCCTGATCCTGGGCACCTGCGTGCTGTTCAAGATGAAACAGGGCCGCTTTGCCTGGGTCACCCTGGCGCCCACCGTGTGGCTGCTGCTGTGCACGCTGACGGCCGGCTGGCAGAAGATCTTCGACGCCAATCCCAAGGTCGGCTTCCTGGCCCACGCCGCCAAATACCAGGCCGCCTACGACAAGGGCGAGCTGCTGGCCCCGGCCAAGTCCGTGGCGCAGATGCAGCAGGTGATCTTCAACGATTACCTGGACGCGGGCCTGGCCGGCTTCTTCATCGTGGTGGTGCTGGCGGTGCTGGTGTTCGGCGTGCGCACCGCGCTGCGGGCCCGCGCCAGCGCCCTGCCCAGCGTGCACGAAAGCCCGCTGGTGCTGGCCCCGCAGGTGCCCTGATGCTGGGCGAACTGGCCAAGGCCGGGCGCTATCTGGGCCAAAGCATGCGCCTGATGATGGGACTGCCGGACTACGACGCCTACGTGGCGCACCGCGAGGCCACCCATCCCGGCGAACCCGTCATGAGCTACGAGGAATTCTTCCGTGAACGCCAGGAAGCCCGCTACGGCGGCGCGGGCAAACGCGGCGGCTGTTGCTGACACCGGAAACCGGCTCCCCGCGAGCCGGTTTTTTTTACTTCTGCATGAGTTTTTGTGGAACTATATTGATAAGCCGCAGTCGAACCGGTTTCAGCAACGCTGACGGGATGACATGGCACAAGGTTTTTCGTACATGGAAGCATTTTCGCGCAACCTGGGCTGGGTCACGGCGGCGGAGCAGCAAGCCCTGCGCGGCAAGCGCGTGGCCATTGCCGGCCTGGGCGGGGTCGGTGGCGGCCACCTGCTGACCCTGGCGCGGCTGGGCATAGGCGCCTTCCATATCGCCGATTTCGACGCCTTCGACCTGGCCAATTTCAACCGCCAGGCGGGAGCCAACATGAACACGCTGGGCCAGCCCAAGGTGGAGGTGCTGGCGCGCATGGCGCTGGACATCAACCCGGAGCTGGACCTCAGGCGCTTCCCGGCCGGGGTGCGGAGCAGCGACCTGGCCGCATTTTTCGAGGGCGTGGACTTGTATGTGGACAGCCTGGATTTTTTTGCCTTCGAGGCACGCCAGGGCGTGTTCGCGGCCTGCGCCCGGCTCGGCATCCCGGCCATCACGGCGGCGCCGCTGGGCATGGGCACGGCCCTGCTGGTCTTCCTGCCGGGCGGCATGACCTTCGAGGAATACTTCGGCTGGGGCCAGCTGCCGGAGGAGGAAAAGGCGCTGCGCTTCCTGGTCGGCCTGGCCCCGGCCGGGCTGCAGGCCGGCTACCTGGTCGATCCGGCCGCCATCAACCTGGGCGAGCGTCGCGGCCCATCCACCATCATGGGCTGCGAACTGTGCGCGGGCGCCGCCGCCACCGAGGCGCTGAAAATCCTGCTGGGGCGGGGCCGGGTCTGGGCCGCCCCCTACGGCCTGCAGTTCGACGCCTACCGCAACCGGCTGGTGCGCACCTGGCGTCCCGGTGGCCACCGCCACCCGCTGCAGCGACTGGCGCTGGCCCTGGCGCGGCGCCGCCGTCCGTCAGCGCCACAGGAAAGCCGCCCATGAACACGCCGACGAGGGGGATGGACCCCGTGCTGGAGCGGATACTGGACCTGGCGCGCTGGGCCCCCAGCGGCGACAACACCCAGCCCTGGCGCTTCGAGATCATCGGCCCGCGCCAGGTGGTGGTGCACGGGCACGACACGCGCGAGCACTGCGTCTACGACCTGGACGGCCATCCCAGCCAGATCTCGCTGGGCGCCTTGCTGGAAACCATGGCGATTGCCGCCAGCACGGCCGGACTGGCCATGCGCGCCACCCGGCGCACGCAGGCGCCCGATACCCATCCCACCTTCGACGTGCAGTTCGACAGCGCCCCCGGGCTGGCGCCGGACCCACTGGCGGGCGCCATCGAGCGCCGCAGCGTGCAGCGCCGCCCGCTCAGCACACGCTCGCTGCGGGCCGCCGAGAAAGCCGCCCTGCAGCTATCCCTGCCGCCCGGCTACGACCTGCTGTGGCTGGAAGGCGCCGGCCGGCGCTGGGCCATGGCGCGCTTGCTGTTCCGCAACGCCCGTCTGCGCCTGACCATGCCGGAGGCCTTCCAGACCCACCGCGCCGTGATCGAGTGGAATGCCCGCCACAGCCTGGACCGCATGCCCGACCAGGCACTGGGCGTGGACCCGCTGACGGCGCGTTTGATGCGCTGGGTGATGCAGAGCTGGCCCCGTGTCGAATTTTTTAACACCTGGCTGGCCGGCACCTGGGCCCCGCGCATCCAGATGGATTGGCTGCCGGCCCTGGCCTGCGCCGCCCACTTCGTGCTGCTGGCGGAGCAGCCGCCGCGCGGCATCGACGATTACGTGGCGGCCGGGCGGGCCATGCAGCGCTTGTGGCTGGCCGCCACCACACTGGGCCTGCAGCTGCAGCCCGAGCTGACGCCGCTGATCTTTGCCCGCTACGTGCGCGAGCAGCGTCCGTTCTCGGCAGCACCAGGCATGCACGAGTCCGCCGCCGCGCTGGCCGCCGAGGCCGGGTCCCTGATCGGCCCCGGCAACCTGGCCCGCGCCGTGTTCCTGGGCCGCCTGGGCGAGGGACCGGCGCCGGCGGCGCGCTCGCTGCGCCTGCCATTGCAGGAGTTGATCGTCCATGCCGGAGGCCAAGGTGCGCGCGATTAGGGGCCGCGAGATCGCGTGCTTCCTGGCCTTGCTGGCGCTGATACTGCTGCTGGGGGCGGGCAGCGCCGCCCTGCTGCTGGGCAGCCTGCCGCTGGGCGACTTCCGTGGCGTGCTGCTGATGCTGGGCGGCGCCGTGCTGGTCTACCTGTGGGCCTTCCTCGTGTACCGCCTGTTCCTGGCGGCGCTGCCGCTGGCCGAAGGCGTGATTGCCGAACACTCGCGCGCCGAGTTCGCGGCCAACGTCAACATCCTGTTCTACCTGCTGCTGTTCAACAGCCTGATACGCACCCACGCCATCCCGGTGCCGCTGATGCGCCTGGTCTACCTGGCGCTGGGCGCACGCCTGGGCCGCAACACCTACAGCGCCGGGGCCATCCTCGATCCACCGCTGACGCGCATCGGCAGCAACACCATCATCGGCCATGACGCCGTGATTTTTTCCCATGTGATCGAGGGTGCGCGGCTGGAATTGAAGCCGGTGCATATCGGCGACGGCGTCACCATCGGTGCGATGGCGGTGGTGATGGCCGGCGTGTGCATAGGCGACGGCGCCATCGTCTCGGCCGGGGCCGTGGTGGCCAAGGATAGCCGCATCGGCGCCGGCGAAGTGTGGGGCGGGGTGCCGGCCCGGCTGCTGCGCGCGGCGCACTGACGGAATTTTTTACACATTTCCGTGAAGCAGGCTGCAGCTTCATGCAAGCCTTTGATTTTTCGATTAAAACCCGGGTGGCAGGCTTTTTGCACACTAGCCAGTACCGGCGCTGGCGCCGGCCTTATCCACTACCTGGGAGTCCCATCATGAGTTTCAAATCCGCACTGGGCGCCGCCCTCGCCTGCGCCGTCCTGGCCCTGCCGGGCGCCGCCTCCGCCGGCCCCACCGTGGGCCTGGATCCAACCGGCGCCGGCAGCTACACCACCTATGCCGACCTGTGGACCAACGTCACCGATACCGGACTGGCCACCGGCTTCATCCCCGGCCTGATCGTCGGGCCGGGCGGCGCCGCGCCCTACCTGACCGAGCTGCGCTCGCAGTTCGTGATCGGCACCATGTCCAACAGCAATACCCCGGCCATCGTGACCCCGGCCGGCTTGAACAGCAGCTTCGAGATCAGCGCCGTGATCCGCTTCCAGGAACTGGTCGACCTGCAGACCGCCACCACGGCCCACTTCGCACTCCCCGCCAGCCAGTCGGCCGCGATGGACGTGGACCTGGCCCATGCCGGCGTGCAGAACATCGCCATCTACCTGGACCGCCTGGTGCCAGGGCCGGGCGCCGACAGCGTGGCCGTGCCCGGCAACGGCGCGTCCACCGTGCGCTGTTACGGCGCCGGCAGCACCTCGGCCGGCTGCGGCGGCCCGGCCGACCCGGACGGCGACGGCATCCTGGTCATGTCCGGCCACCTGATCTTCAACGACGCCAGCTTCACCGCCACCGGCGCGGTGGGCACCGGCTCCTTCGACTCGCGCTTCATGATCGATTACGTGGACGCCAACTACCTGGACGTGGCCACCGGTTCCATCTTCAGCAACATCATCACCGGCACCACCAACGTGCCCTCCTTCTTCACCCCCAGCGTGATGTGGGACGGCACCACGGTGAGCACCGTGCCCTTCCTGAAAGTGGATTCCTCGCAAAGCTTTGCCGCGCTGGCGGTGCCTGAACCGGCCACGCTGGCCCTGCTGGGACTGGGCTTTGCCGGCCTGGCGCTGAGCCGGCGTCCGCTGAGCCGGCACCCGCTGAGCCGGCACCCGCTGAGCCGGCGCCGGCGGAAGCAGGAACAGCCCGCGCCGCTTGCCGGACTGTGCGCCTGCTAGGACGCCAGCACGCCATCCAGCAATTCCACGAAGCGGCGTGGTGCCGGCGCAGCCGCCAGCACCTGCGCCAGCCGTGCCGCGGCCGCACGCGGCCCGGGCTGCTCAAGCAGCGCCATCACCGTGTGCTGCAATTCCCCCTCCTGCAGGCGGTCGGCGCGCAGCACGGCGCCGGCCCCTGCCCGCATCACGCCATCCATGTTGAGGAACTGGTCCAGGTTGCCGGCGATGCCCAGCACCGGCACCCCGGCCGCCAGCGCCTGCTGGCTGGTCGGACTGCCGCCGTTGCAGATGACCAGGGCGGCGCGGCGCGCGGCCGCCTCGCCCGGCACATAGGACGCCATGTACGCATTGGCGGGCGGCCGCGCCGGCGGCGGCCGCCCCGCCGTGGCCACCATGGCCGTCAGCGGCAGCGGGGCCAGGGCGTGCAGCACCAGCGGCAGCAAGTCACCCTGGCCGGAGCTGCCCAGGGTGACATACACGACGGGTAGCGCCGGCGGCAAGGCATGCCACCAGGGCGGCAGCGCCACCGGCGGCGACCACAGTACCGGCCCCAGATAGGCGTGCGTGGCAGGCAGTCCATCCGTCGGGAACATTTCCGGCACATCGGCATACCAGGTGTGGTCGGCATCCGTATAGACGCGGCGCAAATCCGGACCCAGCGAGGGCAGGCGGTAGGCTTGCCGCACCTGGTTCAGCGGCCGCGCGTGGCGGGCGAACGCCAGTGGCCGCATCAGCTGGAACATGGCTTGCGCCAGCGGGATGGGCAGCACCCGGCTCATGGCCAGGCTGGGAACGGTGTAATGCTGGCGCGCATACGGACTCCAGTAGGCGTTGGCCAGCGCCACATAAGGCAGCCGCGCGATGCGCGCGCTGGCCGACAGCGACAGCCGGAAGTCGCCCACCACCACGTCCGGACGCAGTTCGGCCAGCAGATGCAGGTCTTCCTCGACATAGCGCTGCAGGGTGGCCTGGTCGTACACCGGCTGGCCGGCCGCCAGCGCCGCCAGGAAGCGCGCGCTGGAGATGCTGGCCAGCGGCCAGTGCCGCAGGCCGCTGTCGGCAAAGAAATGCTCGTAGCCGCCGGCACAGGCAAAGTGCACCTCGTAACGTTCAGGCGCCAGGGCGCCCGCCAGCGCCAGCGGCCTCGCGACGTGCGCCAGCGTGACGGCTTCCGCCATGAACAGGATGGTCGCGCGCGTCATGGCCAGCCGTGGAGAAAGCACAACGCAGGCACGCCACGCCGGGGGACAGCCGCTTTGACGCCGCTCAAAGCCGCACGCCTTAGACGCAGATCAAAGCCGTTCCGGCCTGAAGCAGATATTTTTCCTTTTAGCACTTTCCCGCCCCACTTATTCACCCCTGAACCATGACAGCTGCGCACCGCCCCGTCCATGCCGTGCCCGCCGGTCCGCCACGGACCCGGGGCTAGGCCATGTTCCAATTCGAGCGCTCCAGCCTGAGCCGGAAGCTGGCCATGATCTCGGCACTGTCCACCGGCAGCGCCCTGCTGCTGGTGTTCCTGGCGTATGCGGCCACCACCGTGCTCAGCCACACGGCCGAGGAGCGCAAGCAGCTGTCCTCGCTGGCCGGCGTGATCGGCGCCCACAGCGTGCAGGCGCTGCGCCATGGCGACCGCAAGCAGGCCGCGCAAATCCTGGCCGCGCTGGCGCTCAAGGACGATATCCTGCAGGCCGTGCTGTACGATGGTGACGGCCTGCCCCTGGCCCAGTATGCGGCCGAGGGCGTGGCGGCGCCGGAAACCGGCGCGCTCAGCAGCGCCGAACTGGCGCTGCCGGCCCGCAGCGAACGGCGCGGCCCGCTGTGGGAACCCACCTTGAGGGTCTACACGCCGGTGCCCTACCGTGACGAGATCGTGGGCGCCGTGATGCTGGAAGGCGGCCAGGGCGCCATGTGGCTGCAGGTGCTGCGCAACCTGGCTGTGGCCGGCGCGGCGGCGCTGCTGTCGCTGCTGGTGGCGCTGCTGATGGCGGCGCGCTTCAGGCGCGGCATCGCGGCGCCCATTGCCACCCTGATCGAGGCGGCCCGCCAGGTCAGCAGCAGCCAGAGCTACGCGCACCGCATCGAGCATAGCCGCAGCGACGAGCTCGGTACACTGATCGACAGCTTCAACGACATGCTGGCCCAGATCGAGGGCCACGACGCCACGCTGGCCCAATACCGCGACCAGCTGGAACGCCAGGTCGGGGTGCGCACGGAGCAGCTGGAAAAGGCCAAGAATGCCGCTGAGTCCGCTAGTCAGGCCAAGAGCGCCTTCCTGGCCACCATGAGCCACGAAATCCGCACTCCCATGAACGGGGTGCTGGGCATGACGGAGCTGCTGCTCGGTACCCCACTGAGCGAACAGCAGCGCCATTACACCAATATGGTCAAGCGCTCGGGCGAACATCTGCTGGTCATCATCAACGACATTCTGGATTTTTCGAAAATAGAAGCGGGCAAGCTGACGGTGGAATACATCCAGTTCCACGTGCGCGACCTGATGGACGAGATCGAGAACGTGTTCGCGCCCCAGGCCCAGGCCAAGGGGCTGCGCCTGGAGGTGGCGGTGGCGGACGAGATTCCGGTCACCATCTGCGGCGATCCCAACCGTCTGCGCCAGGTGATCGTCAACCTGCTCGGCAACGCAGTCAAGTTTACCGACAGCGGCAAAATCGTGGTGCACGCCACGCTGGAGGGCGAGGATGCGCAAGCGGTGGCGCTACGCTTCGCCGTGCACGACACCGGCATCGGCGTCTCGCGCGAGGCGCGCGCCCGCATCTTCGACTCGTTCTCGCAGGCGGACGGTTCCACCACGCGCAAGCATGGCGGCACCGGACTCGGGCTGGCCATCTCGCGCCAGCTGGTGGAACTGATGGGCGGCGTGATCGGCATGGACCATGCGCTGCCGCAGGGCTCGGTGTTCTGGTTCACGGTGCAGGCCGACAAGCGCCGGGTCGAGGGCGAGGATGCGGCCTACCTGGCCGGCGGCGCAGGCCTGCGCGTGCTGCTGGTGGACGAGGACGACGCCAGCCGGGGCCAGCTGGAGGCGTGGCTGGCCGGCTGGCAGGTGGCCTGCGTCAGCGTGGCGGCCTCTGCCGCGTTGCCGCGCCTGCTGCAGGCAGCGCGCGATCAGCGCGCCTACCATGTGGCGCTGCTGGACATGGAGCTGCCGCGCACCAGCGGGCTGGCGATGGCGGCCGCCATCAAGGCCGATCCCGCGCTGGCGGCCACGCGCGTGGTCCTGCTCAGCAGCGGGCGGACGGCGGCCGACCCGGTGCAGCGCCGCGCGGCAGGGGTCGCCATCCAGCTGCTCAAGCCGCCCCGCGCCTGCGATGTGTACGACAGCGTGGTGTTGCCGTTCAAGGGTGCGCCGTCGGACGGCCACGCGGACGCCATCGCGCACGCGCAGCGGCCGCTGTCGGGCAACGCCGCCGGACAGGCGGCCCCCGCGCCGCCCGTCCCGGCCTTCAGCGCGGCCATCGCGCCCGCCGTGCCGCAGTCCATCCCTGCGGCGGCGCCGGCCCGCAAACGGCGCAGGGTGCTGCTGGCCGAGGACAATCCGGTCAACGTCGAAGTGGCCAGCGCCATGCTGGAAGGCCTGGGCCTCGAAGTGAGCCGCGCCAGCAATGGCGAGCAAGCCCTCAACTCGGTGCGGCAGCACCATTTCGACGCGGTGCTGATGGATTGCCAGATGCCGGTCATGGACGGCTTTGCCGCCACCTCGGAAATCCGCCGCCACGAGCAGCAGCACGGCGGGGCGCGCACCCTGCCCATCATCGCCATCACGGCCAACGCACTGCAGGGCGACCGCGAATCGTGCCTGGCGGCCGGCATGGACGATTACCTCAGCAAGCCATACACCCAGCAGGCGCTGGGCCAGACCCTGGGCCGCTGGATCAAGCTGCCACGCAGCATGCGAGGCCTGGCCGACGCCGATACAGCGCCAGAAGCCGAGACGGCAGTGCAAGCGCACGCATCGCACGCAGCGTCCGCGCCACAGGACACCGATGCGGCGCTGCACACGCACGCAGCGGCCATTGCGGCCACGGCGCCCCAGCCCGCGCCCGCCATGCAAGCCGGCCCGCCGCGCCTCAACGCGCAGGCGCTGGACAACATCCGCGCCCTCAGCCCGGCGGGCGGCGCGGCCCTGCTGGCGCGCGTGCTGCGGGCCTACCTGCAGGACACCCCGGGACAGCTGCAGGCCCTGGGCCGCGCGGTGGCGGCGGCCGACACCGACTCCATCCGCAAGACCGCGCACAGCCTCAAGTCCAGCAGCGCCAACGTCGGCGCCGAGGCGCTGGCGCAGCTGTGCCGCGAGCTGGAACAACTGGGACGCGGCGGCGTCAGCGCCGGCACCGCTCCCCTCCTGGCCGCTGCGGAGCGCGAATTCCAGGCCGTGCAGCCAGCCCTGGCGGCCATACTTGAAAAGGACAGCTGATATGGCAACGCCCCTCCCCCCCCAACGCGGCCTGGTGCTGGTGGCTGACGACGATCCCGTCATGCGCATGCTGATGCTGGAGATGCTGGGCCAGGTCGGCCTGGATGGCATCGAGGCCGAGAACGGCGCCCAGGCCCTGGCCTATTACCAGAGCATGGCGCCCGACCTGGTGCTGCTGGACGTGGACATGCCTGGCATGGACGGCTTCGCGGTGTGCCAGGCCATGCGCCAGATGGAGGGCCATGCCGGGGCCCCGGTCATCATGGTCACCGGCGGCGACGACCTGGAAGCCGTCACCCATGCCTACGAGGCGGGCGCCACTGATTTTGTGTCCAAGCCCATCAACTGGCCCATCCTCGGCCACCGGGTGCTGTATGTGCTGCGCGCCAGCGACGCCATCGCCCGCCTGCGCATTGCCGACGCCCAGAACCGCGCCGTGCTGGCCGCCATCCCCGACACTTTCTTCCGCATGAACCGCGACGGCTATTACCTCGACTACGAGCAGGGCCACGACGGCGAACCGGCCAGCGGCGCCCCGGCCCGGGTCGGGCGCCATGTGAGCGAGGTGCTGCCACGCGCCATCGCGGACCGCCTGCAGGAGGAGCTGCAGACCGTGCTGCGCACCCAGCACATCCGCTCGCTCGACTACGAGCTGCGGCGCATGGACGGCGAGCGCCACGTGGCCCAGCATTTCGAGGCGCGCCTGGTGGCCACCGGCCCGGACGAAGTGCTGGGCCTGGTGCGCGACATCAGCGAGCGCAAGCACGCCGAGGAGCAGATACGCCGGCTGGCGTATTCCGACAGCCTGACCGGCATCCCCAACCGCCAGGCCTTCCTGGAAATGCTGGAGAGTGAGCTGGACCGCTCGCGCAAGGGCAACAAGAAGTTCGCCGTGCTGTTCATGGACCTGGATTCCTTCAAGCGCATCAACGACACCCTGGGCCACAACGTGGGCGACAGCCTGCTCAAGGCCGTCTCCGACCGCCTGCGCGACACCATACGGCCCAGCGACCTGCTGTCGCGCACCGAGCTCACCACCAACAACCTGGCGCGCCTGGGCGGCGACGAGTTCACCATCCTGATTCCCGACCTGGAGCGGGTCGACAACGCGCTGGCGGTGGCGCACCGGGTCAAGGAAGCCATGCGCCGGCCCTTCATCCTGGAGGCGCACGAGATCTTCGTCACGGCCAGCATCGGCATTTCGCTGTATCCGGAGGATGGCGAGGACTGCAACTCGCTGCTCAAGTTCGCCGACACCGCCATGTACCACGCCAAGAACTGCGGCAAGAACAACGCCAAGCTGTACAGCTCCTCGCTGACCATGCAGATCATGAGCCACGTCAAGCTGGAGGTGGGCTTGCGCAAGGCGCTGCAGAACAACGAGCTGTATCTGCTGTACCAGCCGCAGATCGATGTGGCCAGCGCCCGCATCGTCGGGGTCGAGGCGCTGGTGCGCTGGCGCCACGCCGAGCGCGGCATCGTCTCGCCCACCGAGTTCATCCCGCTGGCAGAGGAGACCGGGCTGATCGTGCCGATCGGCGAATGGGTGCTGCGCACCGCCTGCAAGCAGGCCCGGGCCTGGCAGCGCCCCGGCCAGCCGCCGCTGCGCATCGCGGTCAACCTGTCGGCCAAGCAGTTCAAGGACGACAACCTGGCGCCTATCGTGCTGTCGGCCCTGCACGATTCCGGCCTGGAGCCGCAGCTGCTGGAACTGGAGCTGACCGAGGGAACGCTGATGGACGATGCGCGCGCCACCATGGCCACACTGGAGCAGCTGCGCGCCATCGGCGTGTATTTGTCGATCGACGACTTCGGCACCGGCTATTCGTCGATGAATTACCTGAAGCGCTTCCACGTGCGCGCCCTCAAGATCGACAAGAGCTTCATCAGCGGCCTGCCGCAGGATTCCGAGAATGCCGCCATCACGCGGGCCATCATCGCCATGGCGCACGGCCTGAAAATGGCGGTGGTGGCGGAAGGCGTGGAGACCGATGAACAGCTGGTGCTGCTGGAGGAATACGGCTGCGACCTGGTGCAGGGCTATTACCTGGGCCATCCCTCGCCGCAGGAAGCCATCACCGACATGCTGCGCCACCAGTACGCGCTGGCCGGCCCGGCCGCCATGTGAGTCCTACAGCACGCCGCCATCCTTCAGCGCCGCGATGTCGGCCGGGCTGTAGCCCAGCGATTGCAGCACTTCCTCGTTGTGCTGGCCCAACTCGGGTCCCAGCCACTGCGTGCCGCCCGGGGTGGCCGACAGCTTGGGCGAGACCGCCGGCAGCTGCACCGGCGTGCCGTCGGCGAACTGGTGCTGCTCGAACATGCCGCGCGCCAGGAATTGCGGGTCGCTCATCATGTCGCGCACCGAATAGATTTTGCCGGCCGGGACGTCGGCCGCCTTCAGCACCGCCAGCGCGCCATCGATATCCTGGGTGTCGCACCAGGCCTGGATGGCGTCGTCGATTTCCCTGGTGCGCGGCACGCGGCCGTCGTTGCGGGCCAGGCCGGGATCGCCCGCCATGTCGATGCGGCCCATGGCCAGCATCAAACGCTTGAAGATGGCGTCGCCATTGCCGGCAATGACGATGTTCTGGCCGTCGCGCGTGGTGTAGGTGTTGGACGGCACGATGCCGGGCAGCGCGCCGCCGGTGCGCTCGCGCACCACGCCTGCGTGGCTGTATTCCGGCACCAGCGATTCCATCAGGTTGAACACGGATTCATACAGGGCCACGTCCACCATCTGGCCCTCGCCATGTTCGCGGCCGCCAGTGGCGTCACGGTGGCGCAAGGCCATCATGGCGCCGATCACGCCGTGCAGGGCCGCCACCGAGTCGCCTATGGAAATGCCAACCCGCACCGGCGGCCGGTCCGGGAAGCCCGACACATAGCGCAGCCCGCCCATGGATTCGCCAATGGCGCCAAAGCCCGGCAAATCCTTCATGGGACCGCTCTGGCCGAAGCCGGACAGGCGCACCATGACGGTGGACGGCTTAAGCGCCTTCAACTGCTCATAGCCCAGCTCCCACTTCTCCAGCACGCCGGGACGGTAGTTCTCGATGATGATGTCGGCTTCCAGCGCCAGCTTGCGGGCGATGGCGCGGCCTTGCTCGTGCTTGAGGTTGAGCGTCACGCTTTTCTTGTTGCGCGCCTGGACAGACCACCACAGCGAAGTGCCATCCTTGAGCACGCGCCACTTGCGCAGCGGGTCGCCCTCGCCCGGGGTTTCGATCTTGATCACCTCGGCGCCGAACTCGCCCAGCATGCGGGCACAAAAAGGGCCCGCGATCAGCGTGCCCAGTTCCAGTACCTTGATGCCCGCCAGCGGTCCCGCCTTGGCTCCCGCGTTGGCCGCGCCCGTATCCTTGCCCATCATGTCGTCCTTCGATCCAGCATGGCGCGGGCGATGGTGCCCGCGTCCACGTATTCCAGTTCGCCGCCCACCGGCACCCCGCGCGCCAGGCGGCTGACCTTGAGGCCGCGCGCCTTGAGCATCTCGCTGATGTAGTGCGCGGTGGCCTCGCCTTCGTTGGTGAAATTGGTGGCCAGCACCACTTCGCCCACCAGGCCGTCGGTGGCGCGCGCGCTCAGCTTTTCCAGGTGGATGTCGCGCGGGCCTATGCCGTCCAGCGGCGACAGGCGGCCCATCAGCACGAAGTACAGGCCCTTGTAGGTCAGGGTCTGTTCTATCATGAGCTGGTCGGCCGGGGTCTCGACCACGCACAGCAGGGCGCGGTCGCGCTGCTCGTCGGCGCAGGTGGCGCACACCTCCTCTTCCGTGAAGGTATTGCACAGCGCGCAGTGGTGCACGGACTGCACCGCCTGGTGCAGGGCGCGCGACAGCATGTCGGCGCCCTCGCGGTCGTGCTGCAGCAGGTGGAAGGCCATGCGCTGGGCCGATTTCGGCCCCACGCCGGGCAGGCGGCGCAACGCCTCGGCCAGGAATTCAAGCGACTTGGACATGAACGCGCGCGCGCCGCTCCGTGCTTAGAACGGCATCTTGAAGCCGGCCGGCAGGTTCAGGCCCGAGGTCAGGCCGCCCATTTTCTCGGCGGCCGTCGCTTCGGCCTTGCGCACGGCGTCGTTGAAGGCGGCCGCCACCAGGTCTTCCAGCATGTCCTTGTCGTCACCCAGCAGCGAGGGATCGATCACCACGCGCTTGACGTCGTTCTTGCAGGTCATGGTGACTTTCACCAGGCCGGCGCCGGACTGGCCCTCGACCTCGATCAGGGCCAGCTGTTCCTGGGCCTTTTTCATGTTGTCCTGCATTGCCTGGGCTTGTTTCATCAGGCCGGCCAGTTGGTTCTTCATCATGATGGTGTTCTCCGTTGAGTATAGGTTGAATGATCAGTGCGGCGCGGCCTGCGCGGCCGGCGGCGGCGTGATGCTGCCGGGGACCACGAAGGCGTCGAATTCGCGGATCATGCTGTTGACGAATGGATCGTTGGCGATGGTTTCCTCGGCGGCGCGCTGGCAAGCCTCGCGGAAGGCCTGGGCCTCGGCGCTGGCCGTGTACCACACGGGGCCGAGCTCGGTGTCGACCCGGATGGCGCGGCCGAAGCGTTCATTCAGGGCTGCGCTGAGTTTTTCCACGTTGCCGGGTGTGCGCCAGGTCTCGATCGGCACCCGCAGCTTGATCACCACGGCGTTGCCGTCCACGTGGCAGCCGACCAGCTCGGCCTGCATGGCCAGCTGTTGGGCCACGCCGCGCAAGGGCAGCGAGGCCGCCACGGCCGGCCAGTTGCCGTCCCAGTCCAGTTCGGGCACGGGCGTGATCACGTAGTCGTAGGGCGCCTTGGCCGGGGCCGGAGCGGCGCGCTGCGGAATGGCGATCTGCTGTTCCGGCTCGTCGTAAGGGGCCGATGCCGGGACGGCGGTATCGTCCGAGAATTCCGTCACCCAGGGCGGTAGGTCGTCCTCCGGTTCTGCGCGCTGGGCCGGGCGCTGCGGCGCCTGCGGAGCGGCGGCGGGACGGGCCGGGGCGTGCTGCATGACGGGGGTCTCGCTGCCGGCTTGCGGCGGCATGTCTTCCCACGGCGCCGGGGCGCGAGTGGCGGCAGGCTGCGATGGCGCGGCCGCGCCCGGAGCAACGGAGCCCGACGTGGCGGCGTGGAACTGCGGTCTGGCCGGAGGAACGCTGGCGCCCGACGGCGGTTGCGCGGCGGCGCCCGGAGCAGCGACGCCCGGCGTGGCGACGCCCGGCGTGGCGGAGCCCGGCGTGGCGACGCCCGGCGCGCCTGGGCGCGGCGACGCCTGCGTCGCCGGATACTGGCTTGCCGCCTGCGGCGCGGCGGCGTGAGATGCGGCAGCATGCGATGCGGACGGCTGGGGCAGCGCTGCTTGTGATGCAGGTGCAGCGGCGGGCGGCGGCGCGGCCGGGCGGCTGCCGCCGGGTCGCGAAGCGGCGCGCGCCGCTTCCAGCGCGGCGTTGATGGCGGCGCGGGCCGGACTCAGTGGGGCGCTGGGCGCAGGCGAAGCTGGGTTAGGCGCTGCGGTCTGTGCGTGTGCCTGCGCGGCGGGAGTAGGTGATGCCGTGGCTGGCGCAGGCTGCATTCCATGGGCAGGCGCTGCGGCCGGCGCGGACTGCATTCCATGGGCAGGCGCTGCGGACGGCGTTGCGGGCTGCATTGCATGGGAGGGTGCGATGGCCGCCGGGGCCGGCGGCACTGGGCGGGTTTGCGCGGCGCCCGGCGCGGCCGCTACCGGCACCGACTGCGGCAGCGCGACGCCGCGCGCCATGGCGGCAGCAGCCCCTGCCACCACGGCCTGCGGCGTCACCGAGGCGTGGCTGGCCTGCGCATGGGCCGCAGCGCGGGCCGGCGGCGCACCGGCCGCGGCGCGGGCGGCGGCCACGCCGGCGGCGCGCGATGCGGCCGGCGCGGCGGCCGGCTGACCTTCGGCGCCGCCTACGCCGGGCCGAAAGGCCAGCATGCGCAGCAGCGTCATGGAAAAGCCCGCGTATTCATCGGGCGCCAGCCCCAGCTCGTTACGGCCGTGCACCGCGATCTGGTAATACAGCTGCACTTCCTCGGCATCGAAGGCTGAGGCCAGGCGCACGATGTCGCCATACTCGGGCAAATCCTGCGGCACGGCCGAGGGCACCGTCTGCGCCAGCGCGATCCGGTGCAGCAAGGTGCCCAGGTCCTGCAAGGCGCCGTTGTAGGAAAGGCTGCGCGTGGCCATCTCGTCGGCCACGGCCAGCAGGTCGGCGCCATCCTGTTTGGCCAGCGCGTCCAGCAGGCGCACCAGGTAGGACTGGTCCAGCGCCCCCAGCATGCCCTGCACCGCTTCCAGCGTGACCGCGCCGGCCGCATAGGCGATGGCCTGGTCGGTCAGCGACAGCGCATCGCGCATGGAACCGTGCGCGCCCTGGGCCAGCAGGCGCAAGGCCGGCTGTTCGAAGCTGACCTGCTCTTGCCCGAGGATATTTTCCAGGTGGCCGACGATGTGCCCCGGCGGCATCTGCTTCAGGTTGAACTGCAGGCAGCGCGACAGCACGGTGACCGGTATCTTTTGCGGATCGGTGGTGGCCAGGATGAACTTGACGTGCTCGGGCGGTTCCTCCAGCGTCTTGAGCATGGCGTTGAAGGCATGGTTGGTCAGCATGTGCACCTCGTCGATCATGTAGACCTTGAAGCGCGCGTTGCTGGGCGCGTACACCGCCTGCTCCAGCAGCTGGGCCATTTCATCCACGCCGCGGTTGGAGGCCGCGTCCATCTCGATGTAGTCCACGAAGCGCCCACCATCGATGGCCACGCAAGCCTCGCACACGCCGCAGGGCGTGGCCGTGATGCCGCCATTGCCGTCCGGTCCCACGCAGTTGAGCGACTTGGCCAGGATGCGCGACAAGGTGGTCTTGCCGACGCCGCGCGTGCCGGTGAACAGGTAGGCGTGGTGCAGGCGGCCGCTGCGCAGGGCGTGCGTGAGCGCACGCACGACGTGCTCCTGGCCGACGAGCGTTTCGAAATTCCTGGGACGGTACTTACGGGCGAGGACTTGATAGGACATGCGGGGATTTTACCGTAGAAGCTCGTCGGCGAGGACAAAAGCGAAATTGTAACAAGGCATGCAGGAATTCGATAGCCGTTAGGAAATACTCTACACTTTGCTTTTCTTTTAACAGGATAAAAGATGAAAACACTGGCCTTGCTGTCCCTGCTGTCCTTGTCCGTGCTTGCCCACGCCCAGGAGCGTGAATGGATTCCCTACAAGAAGCTGGTGGAGAAATCCAGCGTCGAGAAATACTATGCCATGCCTGCAGCCGAGCGCGACAAGGTCAACCTCTACCTGCGCCTGATCCCGGAGAACAAGAACATCAAGCCGGGCGACCTCAAGCTGACCGTGCTGCACAATGGCGAGCGCACGGCCATCCCGGTTTCGCCCGAGGGACGCTTCACCTTGGTGCCCAATCAGAAATGGATCAGCGAGAACGCGATGACGCTGCTGTCCGTGCCCAAGGAAGAAAAGGCCGGCTTCTTCTACGACGCCACCGTGCCGCTGGGCGATGGGACCCAATGGCCATATAACAGTGTGATGGGCGGCGTGCCGCAGGCGAACAATGTGGTCAAGGCCATCGCCGGCGCCATGAGCATGTTCGCGCCGTCGATGAAGGTGGTGATATTCAAGTTCAGCAAGCCGGCCACCCTGCGCATCGAAGCCAAGGATGGCGCCAAGGTCTACAGCACCGACGCCCGCAACCGCATCAAGCTCAAGCCGGAAAGCGTCTGGGTCAAGGAAAACCCGCTGATGGTGGCCAGCGAGAAGCCGCTGGAAGCCGAGCTCGATACCGAATAAAAAAATGCCAAGCAACCCGGTGTCAGCAACCCGGTGTCAGATCTGCCAAAAGCAACCCGGTGTCAGATCTGCCAAAAGTACATGAGCTCGGCCATATGAAACGAACTCATGTACCAATGGCAGACCTGACACCATGTTGTGGACACCATGTTGTGAGATCTGCCAAAAGTACATGAGCTCGGCCACATGAAGCGAACTCATGTACCAATGGCAGACCTGACACCATGTTGGACACCATGTTGGGACAACATATTGAACAAAAAAAAAGCTGCCAGTGGCAGCTTTTTTTGAATAAGGAGGCGAGCCTGATCTGCGGCACTTATGGTTAGCAGCTGTGGCTGCTTCGTTCCCGACCTGACCAGGTTGGCCGCGCCACAATGCGCAGGGGCCCGCCAGGCGCCATTATACCCGTTCCCGGATATTCGTGGAAGGCAGGTGAATCACAGGCCCAGCTGCTGCCAGATCTCGTCCACCTTGCGCTTGACGTCAGGCGTCATGGTGATGGTGGTGCCCCACTCGCGGCTGGTCTCGCCCGGCCATTTGTTGGTGGCGTCTATGCCCATCTTGCTGCCCAGGCCGCTGACCGGCGAGGCGAAGTCCAGGTAATCGATGGGCGTGTTGTCCACCAGCGTGGTGTCGCGGGTGGGATCGACGCGGGTGGTAATGGCCCAGATCACTTCCTTCCAGTCGCGCACGTCGACATCCTCGTCCACCACCACGATGAACTTGGTATACATGAACTGGCGCAGGAAGCTCCACACGCCGAACATCACGCGCTTGGCGTGGCCGGCATACTGCTTCTTGATCTGCACCACGGCCATGCGGTAGCTGCAGCCTTCCGGCGGCAGGTAAAAGTCGGTGATCTCGGTGAACTGCTTTTGCAGCAGCGGCACGAACACCTCGTTCAGCGCCAGGCCCAGCACGGCCGGCTCGTCGGGCGGCTTGCCGGTATACGTGGAGTGGTAGATCGGATCGCGCCGCATGGTGATGCGGTCTATGGTGAACACCGGGAACCAGTCCTGCTCATTGTAATAGCCGGTGTGATCGCCATACGGGCCTTCCAGCGCATGCTCGTAGCCGGACGGGTGGTTCTCGTCCGGATAGATATGTCCTTCCAGCACGATCTCGGCCGAGGCAGGCACGCGCAGCTCGCTGCCGATAGCCTTGACCAGCTCGGTGCGGCTGCCGCGCAAGAGGCCGGCGAACTGGTATTCCGACAAGGTGTCCGGCACCGGCGTCACCGCGCCCAGGATGGTGGCCGGATCGGCGCCCAGCGCCACGCACACGGGATAGGGTTGTCCCTTGTTACGGATGGCGTGCTCGCGAAAGTCCAGCGCGCCGCCGCGATGCGCCAGCCAGCGCATGATGACCTTGTTCGGCCCCAGCACCTGCTGGCGGTAGATGCCCAGGTTCTGGCGCTTCTTGTTCGGTCCCTTGGTGATCACCAGCCCCCAGGTAATCAGAGGGGCGACGTCGCCCGGCCAGCAGTGCTGGATCGGTAGTTTCGCCAGATCGACGTCATTGCCCTCCCAGACCACCTCGTGGCAAGGCGCGCCACGCAGCTCCCTGGGTGACATGTCCCACACAGCCTTGACCAGCAAGCCCATGCCCATCAGGTCCTTGAATCCTTTGGGCGGCTCGGGTTCCTTGAGCCGGGCCAGCACGTGGCCTATCTTGCGCAATTCACTCACATCCTCGGCGCCCATGCCCAGCGCCACCCGGCGTGGAGTACCGAACAGATTGCCCAGCACGGGGATGCTGTAACCGGTGGGATTTTTGAACAGCAGGGCCGGGCCGGCGGCCCGCAGGGTGCGGTCGCACACCTCCGTCATCTCCAAATTCGGCGAAACCGGTAACAAAATGTGTCTAAGTTCGTCTATTTGTTGCAGTTGAGAAAGGAAATCGCGCAGGTCAGTATATTTCATCGTTTTTTAATTTTTTTTCGCTGTGGAGGCCGCAGCTTAAAAATCGGGGTCAAGTGGTTGATTCTATTGGTTTTCCGGGGAAAGCAAGGCTGAATTCTAGATTTAAAAGTTATAGCTTTCGATTTCTATAGTATTGACGTGATATATCGTGCCCCCTACAATCTGCCCTACTTGAAGAGGACAGTGTCTCAGGACCATAACTAGTTGTCGCTCATTCATTCACGGAGTCGGGGCTCCAATGACATTTTAAGGAGTGTTTTCAAAAGGCGTCTGCCTTACCTCCCCGAGACAAGTTGTATTGCAACTGACGAAGTACCAGAAGCGGAAAAGTCAGCTTCCAGCAAGCAATGATGGCGTTCGACACGCGCGCTCCCGGCGTCGCGGCGAACGATGATATTTCTGATGTACGGCATTAGCTCTAACCTTTGGCTGCGTCTTGCGCGTCAGGGACGCGCTTCGCCGCACAATTCAGGGGGAACTCTATGATTAATCGTTTCACCGGTGCAATTTCGATTGCCCGCACCATGGCTGTCCGGCCTGCCGCGTGGATGACCGCGCCGCGCATTTCGGCCCGTGGCGTGCTGACCACCGCACAACATACGCTCACCATTTTTGGTATTTCGGCATTGGTAGTACTGGCAGTCCTGTTCGTCCGTCCTCAGCTGGCCAAGCAACTGAGCCTCGCCTTGAATCCCGAACCGGCCGCAGAAGCGCCTGCCGTGGCCGCGCCGCCGCTGACCGCCCTGATGCAAGCCCCTGCTCCCACCCAGGCCGCCGCTGAACCGGCGCCGCTGACGGCCGAGGAAAAGGCCCTGCTGGGCAACAAGAAGCAGCAGCAATGGGTTACCGAATGGCTGGCCAAGCGTTATCGCGTGGCCAATGACGCCACCAACATGCTGGTCTCCACCGCCTACCTGACTGCGCGTGAAATCAAGCTCGACCCCCTGCTGATCCTGGCCGTGATGGCCATCGAATCTGGCCTGAATCCGTTCGCGGAAAGCCCCATGGGCGCGCAGGGCCTGATGCAGGTCATGTCCAAGGTGCACCACGACAAATTCCAGGACATGGGCGGCGTCCAGGCGGCGCTGAACCCGGTCGCCAACATCCGCGTCGGCTCGCTGATCCTGAAGGATTACGTGACCCGTGGCGGCTCCGTGGAAGCCGGCCTGAAAACCTATGTGGGCGCCGCCGCCTTCGAGCACGACGACGGCTACGGTTCGCGCGTGCTGGCCGAATACAAGCGCCTCAAGCAGGTATCGGCCGGCAAGAAAGTGCCGACCATTACCCCCGCGGCGCCAATGCTTGCCGCCAAGGACGCCGTGCCGGGCGAGAAGGAAAAGAACAGTACGCAAATCGCGGGACTGTGAACCAGCCCCACGCAAGGAAGCCACCGCCCGGTGGCTTTTTTTTCGCCTCGTTAATGCGGCTTCAGCATGAGCGGGTAACTATCGCGGACAGGTGCTGACCTGGGTCTTGACGCCGTCGCGGAACGGGTCGCGGCCGCCGGTCAGGGCGTTGGACTGCGTGGCCGCGCAATAGCTGCTGCCGTTCGGCATGCGCACCTTGGCCATCTTGCGGCCGTCGGGGAGCTCGAAGGTCTCGATGTTGACGCCGGCCCGCGTGCCCTTCTCCGCCTCCTCCACCGCCGCCGACACGATATGCTTGTCGCGCGGGTTCCATGATTCCTTGCGCAGCTGGCGGTCGACAGCGCCAGCGCTTTTCAGCGACTGCTGCAGCACGTCGCCCTTGTCCTTGCCTCTCCCCTGGTCCTTGAGCGGCAGCGCAAATGGATCCGGCGGCGTGATGGGCAGCGGCTGCGCCAGCTGCGGCGCCTCGGCTGCAGATGGCGCGGTGGGCGGGACGGCCGATGGCGCGGCGGGTGGCAAATGGATGGGCTGCGGCGCGGCGGGCGCCCGTGCGCTACGCGGCTGCGCCGCAGTGTGCGGCCCGGACGGTGGCGCGTTACGCGCGTCGAGCCGCGGCGCCGGCCTGGGGGGCAGCACCCAGGTGATCTCCATGCGCCGCTGCTGGGCCGGGGCCGGCCGCAGATACTCCGGCGCACGCCACAGCATGAAGGCCAACAGGTGCACGCCGCCCAGGGCGGCCAGCAGCGCGCGCCGGCGCCATGGCGGTATCTGCGGATAAATCGCATTCTCCCTTGCTTGTAAGACTAGCGATTCTGCGCATTCCCTTGCGCAGCGTCAATCACGATACCGCTGGGTATGAAAAAAGCCACCGCAAGCTACCTTGGGTGGCTTTTCGCGATACCGGGTAGGGATCAGCGTTTCTTGTCGGCCGCCACTTCGTCGGCGCGCAGCTTGGCGGCCAGCTTGTCCAGCACGCCGTTGACGTACTTGTGGCCATCGATGCCGCCAAACGACTTGGTCAGCTCCACCGCCTCATTGATGATGACGCGATAGGGAATGTCCAGGTTGTTCTTGAACTCGTAGGCGCCGATCAGCAGCACCGCGTGCTCGATGGGCGACAGCTCGGCCACGCCGCGGTCCACCAGCGGCGCGAAGGTCTCGCGCAGGGCCACGGAATCCTGGATGGCGCCGTACAGCAGGTTGGTGAAGTGCTCGGCGTCGGCTTTCTCGAAGCCGTGTGCGGCGCGGATGTTGTTGACGACGGTTTTCGCGTCCTCATTGTTCAGCAGCCATTGATACAGTCCCTGCAGCGCGAACTCGCGCGCGCGGTGGCGCGGCGTGCGGTTCTTGCTCGGGTTGGCGTGCACAGTCTTGTCATTCATGGTTGTTGCCTTGTTGGTGTTATTCGTCGTCGCCTATGTCCTGGTTCAGCTCTTCCAGGGCGATGGTCAGGTTGGCCATCTCGACCGCCACGCGGGCCGCGTCGGCGCCCTTGACGGCCATGCGCACTTCGGCTTGCTCGTCGTTCTCGGTGGTCAGGATGGCGTTGGCGATGGGGATGCCGAAGTCCAGGCCGATGCGGGTGATGCCCGCGCCGGATTCATTCGACACCAGTTCGAAGTGGTAGGTCTCGCCGCGGATCACGGCGCCCAGCGCGATCAGGGCGTCGAACTGCTGCGACTCGGCCATTTTCTGCAGCACCAGCGGCACTTCCAGCGCGCCCGGCACGGTCACGTGCAGGACGTCCTCGTCGGCCACGCCCAGGTGCTTGAGCTCGGCCAGGCAGGCCGACAGCAGGCCATGGCACACGTCTTCATTGAAACGCGCCTGTACGATGCCGATGCGCAGGTCTTCGCCATTCAAATTGGTTTCGTAGCTTCCTACGGTCATATCATGCCTCTTAAAGGTGGGTTCAATGGTTACTTTGCGGGTTTGGCCAGGTAGCCGGTCACTTCCAGGTCGAAGCCGGTCATGGACGGCATCTTGCGCGGGCTGGCCAGCAGCTGCATCTTGCTCACGCCCAGGGCGCGCAGGATTTGCGCGCCGATGCCGTAGCTGCGCAGGTCCATGCTGGCGGCGCGGCCTTTCGGCTTGCTTTCCGGCTGGCCCAGCGCTTCGAACTGGGTGAACAGCTGGTCAGCCGTTTCCTCGCAGTTGAGCAGCACGATCACGCCGCGCTCGGACGCCTTGATGGCGGCCATGGAGGCCGGGATATTCCACGAGTGCGTGGTGGCCTCGGTTTCCAGCAGGTCCAGGATGGACACCGGCTGGTGCACCCGCACCAGGGCTTCCTTGCCGCCGCCCAGTTCGCCATGCACCAGCGCCAGGTGGGCCGAGCCGCTGGGCGTGTCGCGGAACGCGATCATGCGGAACGCGCCGTAGGCTGTCTGCAGCTGGCGCTCGGCCACGCGCTGCACCATGCATTCGTTCTGGCTGCGGTAGTGGATCAGGTCGGCGATGGTGCCGATTTTCAGATTGTGTTCCTTGCCGAATTCCAGCAGGTCCGGCAGGCGCGCCATGGTGCCATCGTCCTTCATGATCTCGCAGATCACGGATGCCGGGGTCAGGCCGGCCATGGCGGTCAGGTCGCAGCCCGCTTCCGTATGGCCGGCGCGCATCAGCACGCCGCCCTTGACGGCTTTCAGCGGGAAGATGTGGCCCGGCTGCACGATGTCGCTAGCCTGGGTGTCCTTGGCCACGGCAACCTGGATGGTGCGTGCGCGGTCGGCGGCGGAAATGCCGGTGGTCACGCCCTCGGCAGCTTCGATCGAGACAGTGAAATTGGTGCCGAACGGGGTGCCGTTACGGGCCGACATCATCGACAGGTTGAGGTGGTCGCAGCGCTCCTCGGTCAGGGTCAGGCAGACCAGTCCGCGCGCATGCTTGATCATGAAGTTGATGGCCTCGGGCGTGACGAAGTCCGCCGCGAGCACCAGGTCGCCCTCGTTTTCCCGATCTTCTTCGTCGACCAGGATGACCATGCGGCCAGCGCGCAGTTCGGCGACGATTTCTTCGGTACTGGAAATAGACATTTGTAATCCTTGATAGCTGAGCTAGATATTCCTAACCCGCTATTTTAAAGGATTTCGGCTTGCCCCACCGTATTTACGCGCCGAGCAACCGCTCCAATGCCGCTGCCGCCCGGCTCTGCGACCGTTCCGGATGGCGCAGCAGGTGGAAGCTGCGCGCCAGCGGCTCGGCGTTGGCGCGCGCCAACTGTCCGGCCCGCAGCTGGGCGCCGACCACCAGTTCCGACACCACGGCCGCATAGGGCCCGGCCAGCACGGCGGCGCACACCGCTTCATTGGACGGCAGGGCCAGCACCACGTCCAGCGCGCGCGGATCGGCGCCGGAGCGTAACAGCATGGCCTCGAACACGGCGCGGGTGCCGGAGCCGGCCTCGCGCAGTATCCAGCGGTCCGCCATCAAGTCCACCGCCTCCAGCCGGGCGCCGCCCGCCCAGGGATGGTCCGGGCCGGTGACCACCAGCAGCTGGTCGCCGCCGATGGCGCGGCGCTCCAGGCCCGCCTCCTCCAGCCCGCCCTCGACCAGTCCCAGCTCCGCCCTGCCCTCGGCCACCGCCTGCGCCACCGATTGCGTGTTGCCGATCACCAGTTCCAGCGCGATGCCGGGATAGGCCTGGCGGAATGCCGCCAGCCGGGCCGGCAGCCAGTAGCTGGCGATGGTCTGGCTGGCGTGCACGGTGACGCTGCCGCGCTGCAGCCCGCCCAGCCCGGCCAGCGCCGCCTCGGCCGCCCGCGCCGACGCCAGCGCCGCACGGGCCTCGGGCAGGAAGTTCCTGCCCGAGGCGTTGAGCACGATGCCGCGTCCGACACGGTCGAACAGCGGCGTGCCGTAGCGACCTTCCAGGGTCTTGATGGCGGCGCTGACGGCGGCCGGAGTCAGTGCCAGCGCCTGGGCCGCCTGCGTCAGGTGCTGGCGCGCGGCCACCTCGGCAAAAATGCGCAACTGGTCCAGGGTCAGCATCATTCGATCCAATCTAATAAACTGGTAAAAATTTCAAGATGGACCTAAATAATACCGGATTTCATAATTCGTTTATCGCATAAGGATATTCGAAAAATGAACTACCCAAACTTTAAAACACTGCTGCCGGGGACCGCTCTGTGCGGACTGGTCACCTTGCTGGCCTGCGGGCTGGAACAACTGGAACTGGCATGGCTGGGCAAGGCCTGGCTGGAAAGCCTGGTGCTGGCCATCGTGCTGGGCGCCGTCCTGCGCACGGCGCTGGGCCTGCCCGAGCGCTACCAGGCCGGCGTGCACTTCAGCGCCAAGATCCTGCTGGAACTGGCCGTGCTGCTGCTGGGATTGTCTGTCAGTGCGGGCGCCGTGGCGGCCGAGGGCTGGCGGCTGCTGGTCGGCATTGCCGCCGTGGTGGCGCTGGCCATTGCGCTCAGCTACGGCATCGGACGGGCGGCGGGGTTGCCGGTGAAGATGGCGCTGCTGATCGCCTGCGGCAACTCCATCTGTGGCAACTCGGCGATCGCCGCCGTCGCGCCCGTGATCGACGCCGACAGCGGCGACGTGGCGGCGGCCATCGCCTTCACGGCCGTGCTGGGCGTGCTGCTGGTGCTGCTGCTGCCGCTGGCCATGCCGCTGCTGTCATTGTCGGCGGCGCAATATGGTGTGTTTGCAGGACTGACCGTCTATGCCGTACCACAGGTGCTGGCGGCCACGGCTTCCGTGTCGCAGGCCAGCGTCCACGTCGGCACCCTGGTCAAGCTGGTGCGCGTGCTGATGCTGGGGCCGGTGGTGGTGACCATGTCGCTGCTGCGGCGCGAGCCGGGCGGCAAGCATCCCGGGCTGGCGCACATGCTGCCCTGGTTTATCGTCGGCTTCCTGCTGCTGATGGGCGCGCGTTCGGCAGGCTGGGTGCCGCAGGCCGTGCTGGCGCCGGCGCACCACGCAGCATCGGTGCTGACCGTGATGTCCATGGCTGCCCTGGGATTGGGTGTGGACGCCCGCAGCGTGGTGGCGGCGGGACGCAAGGTGGCCGGCGTGGTGGTGCTGTCGCTGCTGGGCTTGTCGGTGCTCAGCTATGGGCTGATCCGGCTGCTGCCGCCGGCCGGATGATGCTTAGACGGGTTCTTGGAGGGCGTTTCAAAATGAGCGTGGCGAGGCGTAGCGCCGAAGACAGTGCGAACGCACGGCGAGGCGCTGCAACGACGCCACGGTCTTTTTGAAACGGCCTCTTAGAACCCGTTTCAAAATGAGCAGGGCTAGGCACGGCGACGAAGACAGTGCGCCTGCACGGCGAGGAGCCGTAACGACGCCATGGTCATTTTGAAACGGGTTTTTAGCGGTAGAAGGCTTCGACCTTGCCTTTGAGCTTGATCAGCATGGGACGGCCCTTGCGGTCCAGCGCCTTGCCGGAGGCGACCTTGATCCAGCCTTCGCTGACGCAGTATTCCTCGACGTCGAAACGTTCCTTGTCGTTAAACTTGATGCCGACATCATGCTCGAACACGGCGGCAACGTGGAACTTGCTGCTCGGATCGATGGACAGGTGGTCGGGCAGTGGGGGGCGGGTAGTGGTATCGTTCATGGCCGACATTATCCCCCAGAAGCGCCCGCCCGACAACGGGCTTGTCAGGCAAGCCAGTCCTGCAGCTCCTGCAGGGAGCGCTCCAGCGACTCGCGAGTGAGAGTCAGCACGATAACTTTTTCCTGGACAGCCAGCTGTTCTCCTCCTGGAAACCGGACCGAGGCAGGCTGGTTCCAACTCTTGTAAAACTTGCCAAACTCCTGCGGCGACTCCTGGACTATCCTGGCGGCCTTGCCTGTTTTCAGATTGACCGCATTGGCGATGGGATTGCCATCATAGAACAGCTCGCCATCTTCGAACTTGTCGGCCAGGTAAGGCTGCAAGGCACGGCCGGGCACGAGATGACTGATCTCGCTGGCCCAAAAGGCCCGCGCCGCGCGATAAATGTCGCGGTCCTCAAGAAATTTCTCGTACAGGAAGTCGCTCATACGAAAGCAATCCCTTCACGGACTTCAATATCAACCCGGCGCTCCGGGTCGCCCTTGACCATGTATGTCTTCGACGTGACGCCGACGCCGCCAGCAGCATGCGCAGCGTCCATGAAAGCCCGGGAAGCCGCATGCGCAGCCGCCCGCAGTTGACGCTCCTTCTTGCTTGCCATGGCTTCGAGCGCGTGAGACATGCCAATCGCGGTCGCGTGATCGAGCGGACCCGGCTGCGCCCAGGGCTTCGAATCATTCATCCCTGCACCTTGTGACTGCAAGCGCCCGCGATGCTTGGCCGTCCGCCTTATTTTATCGCACTGCCCACGCTCACCATGCGCTCGACATAGCGGGCGATCAGGTCGATTTCCAGGTTGACTTTCTGCCCGGCCGACAGGTGCTTGAGCGTGGTCATGGCAATGGTGTGGGGGATCAGGTTGATCGAGAACTGGCACACCAGGTCGGCGCCGCTGCCGATGTCGGTCACGCGGTTGACCGTCAGCGAGACGCCGTTGACGACGATGGAACCCTTGTAGGCCAGGAATTTGGCCAGGTCATGCGAGGCTTCGATCACCAGTTCCCACGATTCGCCCACCGGCTCGAACTTGCGCACCACGCCCAGGCCATCCACGTGGCCGGACACCAGGTGGCCGCCCAGGCGCTCGGACAGGGTCAGGGCCTTTTCCAGGTTGACTTCAGTGGTGGTGTCCAGGCCCACGGTGCGGTTCAGGCTTTCGCGCGAGACGTCCACGCGGAAGCTGGTGGCGTCCTTTTCCACCACGGTCATGCAGGCGCCGTTGATGGCGATGGAGTCGCCCAGGGCAACGTCGGCCAGCGGCAGGCCGCCGGCGTTGATGTCCAGGCGGACGCCCGCATCGTGGCCGCCTTCCAGCGGGGTGACGGTTTCGATTTTGCCGATGGCGGCGATAATTCCAGTAAACATAATGGCTTTTAGTGAGGAGTGAATCTGGCAAGGATACGCAAATCTGCGCCGATCTGCTGAACCCCGTGAAATTTCAGGTTTTGCCTGCCCTCCAGCGCGGACAGCTCGGGCAAGGCAAACATGCCCTGCCCCGGCCCGATCAGCGACGGCGCCAGGTAGACCAGCAGTTCGTCCACGCAGCCCTCGCGTATCAGCGAACCATTCAGCTTGCCGCCCGCTTCCACGTGCAGCTCGTTGATCTGCCGGCGGCCCAGCTCGCGCATCAGCTCGGGCAGGTCGACCTTGCCGGAGGCGTTGGGCAGCATGATGACCTCCGCGCCCGCGTCGCGCAAGGCCGCTTCCTTGTCCGGATTGGGCACGGCGGCCGCGATCCAGGCGCCGCCACCCTGCAGCACCCTGGCCGCCAGGCCGATCTCCAGCCGGCTGTCCACCACGATGCGGCGCGGCTGGCGCGGCGTTTCCACCGCGCGCACGTTGAGCTGCGGGTCGTCGCTCTTGACGGTGCCGATGCCGGTCAGGATGGCGCAGGCGCGGGCGCGCCAGGCGTGGCCGTCGGCGCGCGCCTCCGGCCCGGTGATCCACTGGCTGACGCCATTGCTCAGGGCCGTCACGCCATCCAGGCTGGCTGCGCTTTTCATGCGCACCCACGGCAGGCCGCGCGTCATGCGCGAGAAGAAGCCGACGTTCAACTCATAAGCTTCAGCGGCCAGCAGGCCGGTATCGGTGGCGATGCCGGCGGCGGCCAGCTTGGCCATGCCCTGCCCCGCCACCAGCGGATTGGGATCGACCATGGACGCCACCACCCGCCCCAGCCCCGCGCGCACCAGGGCGTCCGAGCAGGGCGGCGTGCGGCCATGGTGGTTGCACGGTTCCAGCGTGACGTAGGCGGTGGCGCCGCGCACGTCGTGGCCGTGCGCCGCGGCGTCCTTGAGGGCCTGGATTTCGGCGTGGTCCTGGCCGGCCGGCTGGGTCACGCCCGCGCCTATCACCCGGCCATCGCGCACGATCACGCAGCCGATGTGCGGATTGGGCGAGGTGGTGTAAAGGCCCTTTTCGGCCCATTGCAGCGCCAGGCGCATGCCATCCAGGTCGCTGGTGATAATCTGGTTGTCGCTCGTCGTCATTCGTGTTCAGCCTTCCGCCGCGCCGCTGCAGCCGGTGGGCTGCGTGGCCGGGTCGCACACGCGCACCCGGCCCAGCATGTTGATCTTGATATGGCGCGCCTGCGCGCCCTGCCGCACCGACAGCGTGCCCCAGTGGGCGGCCAGACTGTTGTCTGCGCTGCAGCTGCGGCCTGCGCCATTGTAAGCCAGGTAGTGCGGCGCCGCACCGGACGTGAAGGCGGAGGCGATGCTGATGCCTTCGGCCACGGCACCGTGGCGCTGTATCAGGACTTCGCCGGGATCGGGACGGCGGTTGCCATTGTCGTCGATGAAAATGGCCCAGCCTTGCTGCCAGGAGGCGCCATCCCCGGCCAGCGGCGCCAGCAGCACGCGGCCGCCGCGCGCCATGGCCTGGGCGCGGGTCAGGTCGATGGCGGCCACCAGGTCGGCCACGGCCGTGCGCAGGCGCTGGCGCTGTATCAGCGTATCGAAACTGGCGGCGCCCAGGCCGAGCAGGATGGCGGACAGGGACAGCACGAACAGCAGTTCGACCAGGGTCAGGCCGCGGTGATGGCGCATGGTTTGCTCCTATGAGACTGATTCAACATGAGCAGCGCGAGGCGCGGGCCAAGGCCGGGGCAACGAAGGCAGTGCGCCAGCACGGCGAGGAGCCGCAACGACGCCATGGTCATGTTGAAACGGGTTCTAAGGCCAGCAGCGCTGACCGGGTCCCGTGCTGTGCCGCTCGCCGCTGCTGGTCAGCGACAACTCCTGGCACTCGCCGTCGCTAAAACTGTCGTCCACGCGGCTGGTGCCGGGCTTGGCCAGGATGCGTACGCAGTCGGCGATGGGCGCCCCATCGCACAGCGTGCCTTCCATTTCGTAGGCGCTGGTCTTGGGCGTATTGCCGCTCCACCATGGGAACAGTTTGGCGTCGGCATCGGTGGCGTCGGCGGAAAAGGCGATGTAGGTATTGCTCCGGGTCCGGTAGCGTTCCTGCTGCTGCATCAGGCGCAGCAGCGCGGCGTGGGCTTCGCTGCGTCGGGTCCTGATCATCTGCTGCTTAAAATAGGGCATGACCTGCAGCGCCAGCAGGATGATGACGGCCAGGACCACCAGCAGCTCGACCAGGGTGTAAGCGCGTATTCTTTTCAAGGTGGTCCTCCTTTGATTGCGGCGCGGTGCAGCTCGCGCCAGTTGGCGACTTCGCGCCAGCTCAGGCGGCCGGAGCGCAGGGTGACCTCGATGGCGGCGCTGGCGGCGGCCGTTACCGGCGTACGGACGCCGGGCTGTGTCAGCGTCACTATCTTTTGCTGGGTCACCTTGCCAGTCGGGTCGCGCCGGGCAGCGCTGCGCAGCGCGCCGACTTGCAGCGGCGCGGCGGCGTAGTCCTTGTGCAGCAAGCCTGTGACGCCGGGACCGGGCGAAGTCAGTCCGGTGGCAACGGCGTAGCTGCTGGCCAGGCCGGTGAGCGCGTCCATGGCGTAACTGCGGCTGGATTTGGACCCGCACACGTCCTTCCCCGGCAGCAGGGTGTTGAACAGCACCTGCCCGTCCGCGACCGTGGCGCTGGCGATGCTGCGCTCCCCCTCGCCCAGGAAGTCCACATACCAGCCCATGCTGCCGTACTCGATGGCGGGGCCGCTGACCATCAAGCCATCGGCAGTCTCGCGCAGCAGGCGGGCCGTCAGTTTCTGGCGGCTGAGCGTCGTGGGCGGCTCGGCCAGCGTATCGTGGATGGCGTAGAACGATTGCTGCGCCTTGCCGGCCAGGTCGGCCTGCTCGATGGCCCTGCCGGTGCCAAACAAAATCAGGTAGCCGCCGCCGCTGGCGTAGACCACGCGCGGCTGCTGGGCGATGGGCTGGCGCGCGCCGTCGCCATCGCGCGCGCTGAACAGCTGCACCCTGGACCAGGGCGCGCTGCCGCTGAAATCGAAGCGCCACAGGTTGCCCTGCAAATCACCCGCGTAGGCGTAGCGCAGCACGCCATCGGCATCCGCCACCAGGGCGGGGGCGCTCAGGCCGTTGGCCTGGGCCGGTTCCGAAATCGGCGTGGCGATACGGTAGTAATTGGTGTTGAGTTTCCAGCCCTCGGCCGGCGGCTTGTCCAGCGCCAGCAGGAACAGCGCGCCATTGCCTGCGGCGCTGCGGTGCCCATCGTCGGCGTAGTTGTTCCAGCCGCTGGCGGCCACCGCGAAGTGGCGGTACTGGCCGCTTCGCACCCGTACCCTGGCAATTTGCGGTGTGGTGGCGACGTTGCCCATCATGGGATCATCGCGGTCGGTGAATTCCCAGCGCGGGGCGATCCGTTCGGGGTCGGTGACGTCCAGCGCGAACAGTCCTTGCGCGCCCGCGCCCATGGCCGACAGCAGCATGCTGCGCCAGCCGCCGTCCACCAATGCCTCGCCGGCAAAGGCCGGGCCGTCGACGTAGGCGCGGTGCACATAGTCCGGCGCGGTGAGCTGGTTCAGCGCCGCGATCAGCGCATCGGGGACGTAGGCGTAGATTTCGCTGCCGTCGCGGGTGTCGAAGCCGTGCAGCATGCCGTCGTTGGCGCCCAGGTAGAGCATGGGACGGCGCGTGGCGGCGCGGGCATGAAAGGCCGCGTAATCGGCGCCACGTCCGGCGCCCGTGGCACTTGCCACCTGCACCGGCGTGCCATTGACGGCGTCGCCCAGCACGCTGGTGCGGCGGCGGAACAGCGTGCCTTCGTCGCCACGTTCGCCGCGCAGCCAGGCCAGGCGCCGGGAACCCAGGCCGTCCGGCTTGGCGCGCGCAGCCGATGGCGCGAGGTCCAGCAAGGCTTGCTGCTGCGCCGATAGCGTCTCCCAGGTGAATGGAATCGCCGCCAGGCTGCCGTCGGCCTGCACGATGGCGCTCTGGATATTGCGCGCCGCTGCAGCCGGATGCGGCGTTTGCCCTGCCCCGCCAGTCAGGATGGCGCCCGCATCCCAGCGGCTGATGCCGTTGGCCGACAAGGCATAGCGCTCGAACCCGCCGCTCCAGTCGCGCATGTCATAGCTGGCCTGGAACACCTCGCCCGCCACCAGCAGCGCCGCACCACGCACCACATCGGCAGCCACCGATCCCGGCACGCGGCACGACACCGTCAGCGGCTCGCTGGCCAGCGCCAGCACAGGCGGCGCCGCATACGAGGGCAACGCCGCCAGCGCCAACAAGGCCGTCCTGATGCCGGCAGCAGCGGCCGGCCGCGCCAGCAACATCGCCTTGAAGCGCCCCCCGGCGGCAGAAAGGCATGCGATAGCGGTCATGGGCGGCATGAAGAATCTCGCGGCAAGCGCTGCTGGGGACCAGGCAGCTGAACGCGGCTCGGCGGCATCAAGCGGCGCCGTGTGCGTGGAGGCCGCCGGACACTCGGCTGCGGGCGGCGCTTCTGCAAACTGGATGGCTGGCTGGTCTGGCACATGGGCTCCTACTCCGGCTTGCGGTAGACGGATTGCAGCACCACTTCCGCCTCCGGGCGCGGTCCAAAGCCGATCGCGGAGACGCGGTAGCAGTAGCGCGGCTGGGCCACGGCGCTGGCGTCCTCGCCGGGCAGGTGGCAAGGCACGCGTTCAACCAGGTAGCGCGGGCGCCTGAACGGCAACACGCCCTGGCCGGTCGGCATGGCCGCCCCGGTATATGCGCCATGTTCGGCGGTGCAGGCGCCGCCATCATCGCCGCCGCCCAGGTCCACGGCCTGCCAGTGGGGCGGCTCCCCACTCTCGGCGCGCGCCAGGACGCCACGACTGGCGGCATCCGCTACGCCGCCACCCGCGCTACCGCCATCCTTGCCGCAGGCTGCAGGCAAGGCTGCATCCGCGCTGAAGGCAGCCGCGCGGGCATCCAGCCGCCCATCCCCTGCGATATCATGTTCCGCATCCGCCAAGGCATCCTCCGCTGCTTGAAATGCAACCTGCCGGTCACGCTCTGCGCGTGCGGCCTGCTCGCCCTGCAACGACAACAGCGCCGCCGAGGCGCCGACCAGCATCACGGCCACCAGCATGAGCAGGGCCATCAACAAGGTCGCGCCGCGCTGGCCGCGCATGCCCGCCCTCACCCGCCGCGGTTGCGCAGCGCAACCGTGGTGCTGACCACCTTACGCGCGCGATGGCGCATCGCTTCCGGCAGGCGCACATCCGCCACGCGCACGCCCTCGTCGTCGCCTGCGTGCGCGTCTGAATAGGCCTTGCCGAACAAGTCGTATTGGGCGGGCGCGCCGTCCGGATGGCTGGCGATGTCGCCATGCAGCAGCAGGGCCACGCGCACGCTGGCAACGCGGCGCCACCAGCTGCGCCGGTTGCGGTCACGCTGCTGTTCGGCCGCCGTGGCGCCGGATGGGGCGATGGCCGCATCCAGCGCCCGCACCGCGCTGGCAGTCAGGTAGGCATTCGGCACGCCATCGGCCACGGCATCGGTATCGACGCCGTACAGCACCTGGAAGCTGTCCACGCCGCGCACGACGGCGTCCGCGCCCCAGCCGGTATCGCCCCGGTATTTGCAGCGCAGTTCGGCCACGCCCTGGCTGTCCAGCGCGACATAGAAAATGCTCCAGCCGCGCTCCCCGGCCGATGCAGCCGCGGCCACGCCGAAGCCGGCGCAGTCGAGTGTGGAACCGTCGCCATTGCTGCCGCTGCCGGAACCGGCATAGCGTACGGCCAGCACGTCGCTGCCGTTGGCCACATCCGGCAACGGTTGGTCGATACCGTCGGCGGCCTTGGAGAGGCTGCGCGCATCCAGCCCCATGATGTAGGGCTCGTCCCCCGGGTCGGCCTCCGCCGGCGCGCTGGCGCTGTCCCAGTTGACATGGCCCGCCTGCCGCAGCGCCTGCGCGATGGCTTGCATGGCATAGCGGCCGCCATCGTCCAGCAGCGCGGTCTCGCTGTGATGCCGGTAGTTGCCGTTGGCGGCCAGCAGCAAGCCGCTGGCCAGCAGCATCAGCAGCAGTCCCAGCAGGCTGGCGATGGTGAATTCGGCGATGGTCCAGCCGCGCTCGCGCTTCATGACGACATCCCCAGCATGAGCGCCACTGCGGGCCGGGCGCCGCCATCCGCCATGGCATCGTCGGCGCCGTCGGGCCGCCTGGCACGCCAGCCCAGCTTGATGACGGCGGGCGCGCCGGCCCCGCCGCTGCAAGCCCAGGTCAAGGTCCGTCCACCGATGATGGCGCTGTCGCGGCACACCAGCGCGCGGCCGCCGGGCAGGCGTTCGCGCACCAGCAGTTTCAGTTCATACAAATCGAACGCAGCCAGCGCATCGGGCGAACAGGCGCCGCCATGGCAAAGCTGTGCAGGAGGAGAGGGAAAGGGTTCAGCACTGGCGTCGTAATCGAAGCCCAGGTAGGAGGCCGCCGGATTGGCGCGCATGCGCTCGGCTAGCGCCCCGGCCAGATACGCCGCCTGCGATTGCAGGCCGGACTCGTGGCGCGAACGCTGCGCCGCCAGCTGCATGGCCGCACCGCCCATGACGCCCAGCGCCAGCACGAATACGGCGACCAGCACTTCCAGCATGGTGAAACCGCCTTGCCTGCCTGCATACACGGCACACCTCCACGGATGACGTCATGTACCAGACCTTAGCAGCGGCCCGAGCGCCAGGCATGACCTGGCTCAAGCGCAGCGGGGGTATGAGAGGGATCTGGGCGCAGGTGTTACAAACGGAAGGTGGCCAAGGCCGGGGCGGCGATGCCAGTGTCTGCAGGGCGCGGCGCCGCAACGGCGCATGGCCGTATTGACGCGATCAAGCCTTGCGCGGCTTGCGCTCCTGGCCCACTTCGGCGATGGCGTCCTGGAACTCGGCCAGGTCCTCGAAGTTCTTGTAGACGGAAGCGAAGCGGATGTAGGCGATATTGTCCAGGCGCTTGAGCTCCTGCATCACCAGTTCGCCGATGTAGCCGGAATCGACTTCCCGCTGGCCGCTGGTCAGCAGCTTTTCCTCGATGCTCTGGATGGCCTGGTCGATGGAGGCGGCCGCCACCGGACGCTTGCGCAGCGCCAGCATCAGGCTGCCGCGCAGCTTGGCCGCCGCATACTCGGTGCGGCTGCCATTCTTCTTGACCACGATGGGCATGGCCAGCTCCACCCGCTCATAGGTGGTGAACCGTTTATCGCATTGCACGCAGCGGCGGCGGCGGCGTATGGCGCCCTCGTCCGATACGCGCGTATCGAGCACCTGGGTGTCATCATGCTGGCAAAACGGACATTTCATGGCGGCGGCAGCCTTTGCTACTTAGGGTGAAACATGGGCGCCGGAACAGCCGGCGCCCAACAGGTAGGACGATTACTTGGCGTACACAGGGAAGGTGTCAGCCAGCACCTTCACAGCGGCTTTCACGCGCTCGATGGTGGCGGCGTCATGCGGGTTGTCCAGCACGTCGGCAATCAGGTTGCCCACTTGCTCGGCTTCCGCTTCCTTGAAGCCGCGGGTGGTCATGGCCGGCGAACCCAGGCGGATGCCCGAGGTCACGAACGGCTTTTGCGGATCGTTGGGGATGCCGTTCTTGTTGCAGGTGATGTGGGCGCTGCCGAGAATGGCCTCGGCTTCCTTGCCGGTCAGGTTCTTGGGACGCAGGTCCACCAGCATCACGTGCGATTCGGTGCCGCCCGACACGATGCGCAGGCCGCGCTTGATCAGGGTCTTGGCCAGCACGTCGGCGTTTTTCACCACCTGCTGCTGGTATTGCTTGAACGCCGGCTGCAGCGCTTCCTGGAAGGCCACGGCCTTGCCGGCGATGACGTGCATCAGCGGGCCGCCCTGGATGCCGGGGAAGATGGCCGAGTTGATGGCCTTCTCATGCTCGGCCTTCATCAGGATGATGCCGCCGCGTGGGCCGCGCAGGGATTTGTGGGTGGTCGAGGTGACGAAGTCGGCGTGCGGCACCGGGTTCGGGTACAGGCCGGCGGCGATCAGGCCGGCGTAGTGGGCCATGTCGACCATGAAATAGGCGCCCACGGCCTTGGCCACGGCGGCGAAGCGCTCGAAATCGATTTTCTTTGAGAAGGCCGACGCGCCGGCGATGATCAGCTTGGGCTTGTGCTCCTTGGCCAGCGCTTCCATGGCGGCGTAGTCGATGTCTTCCTCGGCGGTCAGGCCGTAGGACACGACGTTGAACCATTTGCCGGACATGTTCAGCGGCATGCCGTGGGTCAGGTGGCCGCCTTCGGCCAGCGACATGCCCATGATGGTGTCGCCCGGTTTCAGCACGGCGAAGAACACACCCTGGTTGGCTTGCGAGCCGGAGTTGGGCTGCACGTTGGCGGCTTCGGCGCCGAACAGTTTTTTCACACGGTCGATGGCCAGCTGCTCCACCACGTCCACGTATTCGCAGCCGCCGTAGTAGCGCTTGCCCGGATAGCCTTCGGCGTACTTGTTGGTCAGCTGCGAGCCCTGGGCTTCCATGACGGCCGGCGAGGTGTAGTTCTCCGAGGCGATCAGCTCGATGTGGTCGTGCTGGCGGGTATTTTCCTGCTGGATGGCGGCAAACAGCTCCGCATCGACGCTGGCGAGGGTGTGATCTTTTGCGAACATGAAAAAACTCCAATCGAATGAGTAACTTGCTACTGGCAGTGGATCGAATGAGGGAAGCCGGGACGCAAAAAGGCAGCCTCTTCGTACGATTCCATCGATGGCTGCCCAGGCGAACGGCTGTTGAAATCTCACGTTCCCCGGTGGATGCCCACCTTTCGCCGGCCGCTCCGCACCAGATTGGGGCGCTTTGCCAGCTTTTCGCCAGTTACGTGAGACGTAATGGAAACCAAATTGTAATTTAAGTGCCAAATTAGAGCAAGGAAGTGCTTGACAAACCGGCAAGCTGGGACATGGCGATATTTCGGCTACAATTTTCACCATCTTTCCACTTACATCAGGACATTCCATGATCGTCTTCATCACCGGCGCCAGCGCCGGCTTCGGCGCCGCCATGGCGCGCGCCTTCGTCCAGGCCGGCCACAAGGTATTGCTGAGCGCCCGCCGCCTCGACCGCCTGCAAGCCCTGGCTGCCGAATTGGGCGAGGCCGCCTATCCGCTGGAGCTGGACGTGACGCAGCAGGAAAGCATTCCCGCCGCCTTGGCCGCCCTGCCGGCCGAATGGCAAGACATCGACGTGCTGGTCAACAACGCCGGCCTGGCCCTGGGCGTCACCCCGGCCCACACCTCTTCGCTGGCCGACTGGAATACCATGATCGCCACCAACTGCGCGGGCCTGGTGGCCGTGACCCACGCCGTGCTGCCCGGCATGGTGGCGCGCAACACGGGCACCATCATCAACCTGGGCTCGGTGGCCGGCGAGACGCCCTACCCCGGCGGCAATGTGTACGGCGCGACCAAGGCCTTTGTGGAACAGTTCACGCTCAACCTGCGCGCGGACCTGGTGGGCACCGGGGTGCGCGCCACCAACCTGGCGCCCGGCCTGTGCGGCGGCACCGAATTTTCCAACGTGCGCCTGCGCGACGACGACGCCGCCGCCAAGGTCTACGAGGGCACCGTGCCGCTGACGGCCGAGGATATCGCCAACACCGCCCTGTGGATCGCCACCCTGCCGCCCCACATCAATATCAACCGCCTGGAAATGATGCCGACGTGCCAGGGCTACGGTCCGCTAGTAATAAAACGCAACCCCTAAGGTCGCTCCGCATCGGCGGACCGCCGCGACAGCGGGAGCCCATGCTGAGCGTGCCAACCAAGCCAGCATGGAGTCCCGCCTGCACGGCGGTCCGCCAATGTGGCGCCGCCCTTTACACGCCAGCAACAATTCGTAAGCGGTTGTTACAATCCTTGGCAAAGGAAACAGAAACCGCTTTACTGCTGCCGAAGCAATTTTGCGCAACGTTTGGCAAAACGTCGTAAAATGTTGCTCAACCTCATTAGTAGCATAAAAATAATATCATGTCTGCAGCAGAGTTCATCTGGAATGTACGGGTCTACTACGAGGACACCGACGCCGGCGGTATCGTCTATTACGCAAACTATCTGAAATTCTTTGAGCGCGCCCGCACCGAATGGCTGCGCGCCATCGGCGTGAACCAGCACGCCCTGCTGCAGCAACACGACGCCATGTTCGTGGTCAAGAACGTCCAGGCCGACTATCATGCGCCCGCCAAACTGGATGATGAACTAAAATTAACACTTGGTATCGAGAAACTGGGCCGCGCATCGGTGATGTTTGTCCAGCAAGCGTGGTGCGGCGAACAATTGCTCAATTCCGCCAAGGTTAAAGTAGGCTGCGTCGATGGCGCGCTGCGTCCGCGCGCCATTCCGGATACTGTGGCGGCGCAGATGCGCGGCCTCCAGCTCCAACAATAAGATAGCTAATCCAATGAACGTCACCCAAGACCTTTCTTTTATCTCTCTCATCACGAACGCCCACCTGATCGTGCAGCTGATCATGGCGATGCTGTTCCTGATTTCCCTCACCAGCTGGACCTATATTTTCCGCAAGCTGTTCGCACTGCGCGCCGCGCGCCGCCAGACCATCGAATTTGAAAAAACCTTCTGGGCCGGCGGCAACCTGCACGCCCTGCACCAGAACGCCGGCAAGGATCGCGCCAACAGCGGTCCGCTGGCGCGCATCTTCGAGGCCGGCATGGGCGAATTCATCAAGGGCAAGGCGGCGCTGGCCGCCAGCCGCGACTCGCTCGACCCGGGCGCGGTGCTGGACGGCGCCCGCCGCGCCATGCGCGCCGCCTACCAGCGCGAGATGGATGCGCTGGAATCGCACCTGGCCTACCTGGCCTCGGTCGGTTCGGTGTCGCCCTACATTGGCCTGCTGGGCACCGTGTGGGGCATCATGAACGCCTTCCGCGGCCTGGCCAACGTGCAGCAAGCCACCCTGGCCGCCGTCGCGCCCGGTATTGCCGAGGCCCTGATCGCCACCGCCATCGGCCTGTTCGCGGCCATTCCGGCCGTGGTCGCCTACAACCGCTACTCGCACGATATCGACCGCCTGGCCATCCGCTTCGAGAGTTTTGTCGAAGAATTCTCCAACATCCTGCAGCGTCAATCGCGCTAAGAAGGCGGCGAGATCATGGCATCCTCTTTCTCCAGCAGCATGCGCGGCGGCCGCGGCCGCAAGCTCAAATCCGAGATCAACGTCGTGCCTTACATCGACGTGATGCTGGTGCTGCTGATTATCTTCATGGTCATGCCCTCGGCCAACAATCCGAGCGAGATCAACCTGCCCAACGCCGAGAAATCCACCAAGCCGCCCGAGGACTACATCCAGGTCGTGATCAAGCCCAACGGCGCGCTCTCGATCGGCCTGCAAGGCAAGGAACGCGAAGCGCCGGAAACGGCCCCAAACCGCGACGCGCTGCTGAGAAAGTTGCGTGTGCTGCATAATGACCATCCCGAGTATCCTGTCATCATCGCCGGCGACAAGGAAAGCAAGTACGACGACGTGATCCAGCTGATTTCGGAATCGAAGAAGATGGGCATCAGCCGCGTGGGCCTGGCCACCAAGTAAGACATGGCGCAAAGCATGAATCCCGCTCCCGCCAGCGGCCCGTACAAGGTCCCACGGCAACACGACGGCTGGCGCTCGCTCGCACTGGCCGGTTCCATGCACCTGGGGCTGCTGCTGTTCCTGTGGATAGGCATCAGCTGGCAGAACAGTAAGCCGGTGGCGGTCGAAGTCGACTTCGTGGATATGCAGGTGCAGCAAGCCGCTCCCGCGCCCAAGCCCGAACCGGCGCCCGAGCCTGAACCCGAACCGGAACCCGCGCCGGCGCAGAAAGCGCCGCCGCCACCGGTGGCGCCGCCAGTGGAAACGCCTCCAGCACCCAAGGCGCCGGACATCGCCCTGGAGCGCCAGAAGGCCAAGCTCAAGGCGGAGAAGGAAAAGCAGGAAGCCGCGCGTGAAGCCAAGCTGAAGCAGGAAGCCGAGGAAAAGCAGGCCAAGCTGGAAGCGAAGAAAGCGGCAGAGAAGAAGGCCGCCGAGCAGAAAGCCCGCGAAGAGAAGGAAGCGCGCGAGCTGGCCGAGAAGGAAAAAGAGAAAGCGGAAAAAGACAAGGCGGACAAGGAGAAGAAGCTGGCCGCCGAGAAGAAAGCCAAGGCCGAGAAAGCGGCCCAGGCCAAGCTCGACGCCGTGCGCGCCGAGGAAATGAAACGTATCACCGGCGCGGTGGGCGCCGGCACCACGGGCACGGCGGCGAAATCCACCGGGCCCAAGGGCGACCCCAGCTATGAAGCGGCGATACGCGCCAAGATCAAGGGCAACCTGGTCTACAGCACCACCGACGATACGCTGAGCGCCACCTTCATCATCACCCAGCTGCCCACCGGCGAAGTGATAGGCATCCGCAAGAAAAAAGGCAGCGGGTCGGCCGCGTATGACAGCGCGATCGAAAATGCGATTACCAAATCGTCACCGCTGCCCAAGAAGAAAGATGGTACGGTAGAGCGCGAAATTATCGCGGATTTCAATATGAAGGACTTACATTGATGAAGAAACTGAACCACTATCTGATCTACGCCGGCCTGGCCATCGCCGCCACCGCCGGCAGCGCTTACGCCCAGCTGCGGGTGGAGATTTCCGGCGTCGGCAGCAACCAGATTCCGGTCGCCATCGCCGCCTTTGCCGACGAGGGCCAGTCACAGCAGCAGATTTCGTCCGTTATCCGCGCCGACCTGGAACGCAGCGGCATGTTCAAGATCATCGATGCCGGCGTGGTGAATGACCTCAACAATATCGACTACGGCAGCTGGAAGGCCAAGGGCGCCGACGCCCTGGTGGTCGGCAGCGTGCAATCCATGGCCGACGGCCGCTACAAGGTGCAGTACAAGCTGCTCGACACGGTCAAGGCCGCCGAACTGTCCAAGCTGGGTTTCGAGCCGACCGCGCAAAGCACCCGCCTGACCGCACACAAGATCGCCGACGACGTGTACCAGAAGCTGACCGGCATCCCCGGCATCTTCTCGACCCGCATCACCTATGTCAGCCAGGAAGGCCGCAGCTACCGCCTGGACGTGGCCGACGCTGATGGCGACGGCATCCAGATGGCGCTGCGCTCGAACGAACCCATCATCTCGCCCTCGTGGTCGCCGGACGGCACCAAGGTGGCCTACGTCTCGTTCGAGCAGAAGAAGCCGGTGGTCTACGTGCAGAACCTGGTCACCCGCGCGCGCGCCGTGATCGCCAACGAAAAGGGCAACAATTCAGCTCCGGCCTGGGCGCCTGGCGGCAACAAGCTGGCCGTGGCCCTGTCCAAGGATGGCCATACCCAGATCTACACCGTGAACCCGGACGGCAGCGGCCTGCGCCGCGTGTCCAACAGCTCCGGCACGGACACCGAACCGCAATTCTCGGCCGACGGCCAGAGCATCTACTTCGTGAGCGACCGCAGCGGCGGGCCCCAGATTTACCGGATGAACGTGGACGGCAGCGAAGCCAAGCGCGTCACCTTCAACGGTAGCTACAACATCAGCCCGCGTATCTCGCCAGACGGCAAAAACCTGGCCTACATCTCGCGGCGCGATGGAAATTACCAGCTGTACGTGTTGGACCTGGTCTCTGGCCAGGAGCAGCGCCTGTCCGACAGCACCGACGACTTGTCGCCAAGCTTCGCGCCGAACGGCAAGTACATCCTGTATGCGACCCAGGCCGGCGGCCGCAAGTCGCTGGTGGTGGTGTCGGTCGATGGCCGTGTCAAGCAACGCTTGTCCATGCAGGCCGGTAACATCAAGGAGCCCGCCTGGGGTCCTTTCATGCAGTAAATCCGCTACATAAACTAGGAGAAACACAAATGCGCAAACTCAGCAGCCTGGCCTTGGCCATTACTTCTGCTGCCATCCTGGCAGCTTGCTCCAGCACCCCGGTCAAGGAACCGGCACCGGTGCCCGTGGTTGAAAAACCCGTCACCCCGCCGCCGCCAATGGCCGATAACACCCGCGCCGTGGCGCCGGTGGAAACCAAGTCCATCGACCCGCTGGACGATCCCAAGGGCGTGCTGGCCAACCGCAGTGTGTACTTCGACTTCGACAGCTACGTGGTGCGTGCCGACGGCAAGCCGGTGGTGGAAAATCACTCGGCCTACCTGGTCAAGAACAAGAACCGTTCGATCCTGATCCAAGGTAACACCGACGAACGCGGCGGCGCCGAGTACAACCTGGCCCTGGGCCAGAAACGCGCCGAAGCCGTGCGCAAGGCCATGACCACCCTGGGCGTGTCGGATTCGCAGATCGAAGCCGTTTCGCTGGGCAAGGAAAAACCGAAAGCCACCGGCTCCAACGAAGAAGCATGGGCACAAAACCGCCGTGCTGACATCGTCTACAAGTAATCGTCAACGGCATTACCGATTTGCCTGGCCACAGGCATAATACGGGGCGGTACGCGGCGTGTGGGCCGCGCACCGCCCCGTTTCCTTTTGCACTGTCCGATTAGAACTGAAAGCGTCCGACATGAAGAAATTTTCCCCGTCCGGCCTGTCCGCCCTGTTCCTGGCCATGGCGGCCGCCCTGCCCCTGCACGCCGGCGCCGGCGTGTTCGACGACGACGAAGCGCGCAAGGCCATCCTCGAGCTGCGCGCCAAGGTGAACGCGCTGGACGCCGATGTGAAGTCCAGGCTGGACACCAAGGCCGACAAATCGGCCGCGCTGGACCTGGTGTCGCAGAACGAGCTGACCCTGCAGGAAATCGCCAAGCTGCGCGGCCAGATCGAAGTGCTGGCCAATGACATCTCCAACGCCCAGAAGCGCCAGAAGGACTTCTACGTGGACCTGGACACCCGTCTGCGCAAGCTGGAGCCGCGCCAGGTGACCATCGACGGCAAGTCCGCGCAGGTCGATCCGGCCGAGCAGAAATCGTACGACGCCGCCATGCTGCTGTTCAAGGCCGGCGACTACAAAACTGCCGCCGTGGCGCTGGGCGAGTTCGTGCGCCAGTATCCGGAATCCGGCTACGCGGCCGGGGCCCAGTACAACCTGGGCAGCGCCTATTACCTGCAGCGCGACTGCAAGAGCGCCATCGCGGCCCAGCAGGTGGTGGTCAAGGCCTATCCGGACAGCCCCAAGGCGCCGGACGCCATGCTCAACATCGCCGCCTGCCAGACCGAACTCAAAGACAAGGCCGCCAAGAAGACGCTGCAGGAGCTGATCAAGACCTACCCGGACTCCAGCGCGGCAGCAACCGCCAAGGAACGCCTGGGCGCCAAGTAATGCGCGGCGGGGGTTTGACAGGAAGCATGGAAACCCCCTATAATCTCGCTTCTTTCGGGGGTCGTTAGCTCAGCTGGTAGAGCAGCGGACTTTTAATCCGTTGGTCGCAGGTTCGAATCCCGCACGGCCTACCATCCGAAAGTTCCCAGGTGTCATACCTGAGGGTCGTTAGCTCAGCTGGTAGAGCAGCGGACTTTTAATCCGTTGGTCGCAGGTTCGAATCCCGCACGGCCTACCAAGAATTATCAAGGAAGCCCACGAACCCGGTTCGTGGGCTTTTTTGTTTCAAGGCCTTGCGCCCCTTATTCTAGTAACAAGCTACCGTCACTTGGTTTGTACCGCCTGGAGTGTTCGAAGCGGTATTGATCACGCAACGATTTACCGATTGAGGTAAGCGGACAGCCTGCTCAATATCCCCTCCCCTTCCATAAGCACAAACCAGCCACTTCTCCTGCTGTGCCCCTAGTCCGTCATACGTAACTTGATCGGCATGCTTGCCAAGGCGCTTTTCATTGCCACGTAATTCAGCGCGGGCCTCCACATCTGGCGGACCAAGCACCACGGTTGCCCGCTCCAGCCGGAGCCGTGTAGCGGCTATTCCTTTCCACCCGCTCTGAACAGGAAGCACCCGGATCAATTTACCATCGATCTGCGCCGGACATTGCGGCATCTGTTCGGCAGCGACTGATTTATCAGGCGCCCAGGATATTGCTGACAAAACCAAAACGATTTGAGGAGTCTTCATGTGTCACCGGATGATGTAGAAGCTTTCTGCATTATCACAATCCAGAATGTTCAGCGCCTTGGCGCGCGCGGGAGTATAGCGCTGGATCGTCCTCGATTTGACGTTGCGCCCTCTCCACTGGTCCATCACCACGATGTATCGCGGCTTGCCGTCGGCATCCCGCGGCCCCGCAGATATAAACAGCGCCGCATGGTTGCCGTGAGCGTTCTTGTAGCGTGCACGAGGCCCTGCAAACGTGGCTATCGCGGTGCCAGGCCAAACTTTCGCAGCATCGAGTACCCGTTCCCCAGGCCGCCAAAAACTGGTCAATGGCGCCTTCGCATAGTGCTGCGCCACCCTGACACATTCGCCGTCGCCAACCGGATTCGAATTTTCCAGTGCGGCGAGATTACCAATATATCTGTACTCCATGATGGCTCCTGATAAGTTTATCGGGATAACCATTTTTACTGGAGCGGCACTTGACGCATTGACATCCCTCAGTCGAAGTGGCCGGCAAGCCTGCACCGCGCTACAACATCCTGCTCAAGGCATCCAATCCTTATACGGACTATCCGCCTCGTTACCTGCCCCATCGCTCCACAAGTCATCCGGCAGCGACCGGTCCCTGTGCATGATCCTGTCGTGGTCCGGATAGGTGATGCGGTCAACCGGGGCACGGGTGCCCACCACCAGGCAACGCGCCACGGAGCCGCGATTGTTCCAGAGGTAATGCCCCACCGGCCTGCCTTTCGGAAAAGCCACGGCGTCGCCCGGACCCAGCAGGTGCTCCTCCTCCCCTTCGATGACCGTGATCTCGCCTTCGATGACGTAGACCAGCTCGTCCTCCGCCAGATGCCAGTGCTTGATGGACGAGCGCGTTCCCGGCGCCAGCACATGGATAAACGCCCCGACATCGGACAGCCCGCCTGGCTCGCTGATCCATTCCTCCCGATTCTCCACGCCGGGCTGCGAGGTAGCGACGGTTTCGATCTGCCTCTGCGAGGCTCGAATGACTGGCATGGACTGGTCTCCCGGTAGGATGGCGGACGGAACGGTGCTGCGCTGCGCCGATCATATCAGACCACCAGCGTCTCCCGCGCCGCCTGCCGTATCGCCTGCGTGGCCGGATGGCTGATGCGGCGCTCGGTGGTGATGGCATACACCTGTTCGCGCAGCGCGGGGATAGCGCCGACCATCACCACGCCATATTGCGCGCAGATGGCGGCGGCGATGGCAGCCGGGGCGAAGAACACGCCGGCGCCGGATTGCCCAAATGCCTTGATCATGGCGCTGTCGTCAAACTCGCCGACCACATGCATGCGCGCCACGTGCTGGTGCAGCCACTGCATCAGCCGTGCGTACACGGCGAAGTCCTCGCCCGGCAACAGCAAGGGCATGTTGTCCAGGCATGCGGGAAAATCGCCACGCAGGCGCGCGGCCAGCGTGGTGGCGGCAAACACGCCCAGTTCGCTCTCGCCCAGCAGGTGGCTATAGCCCCGCACGCTCAGGTGGCTGGGCATGGGACGGTCGGCAATGATCAGGTCCAGCTTGTGCACCGCCAGGTCGGCCAGCAGCGCGGCCAGCCTGCCCTCGCGGCAGATCAGCCGGGTGGGTTCCGCCAGCGACAGCGCCGGCGCCACCAGGCGGCACGCCACCGCCTTGGAGACAGAATCGGACACCCCGATCCGGAATGTGCCCATCCGGGCGCCGGCCTGGTCCTTGACGGTTTCCAGCAGGGCATCGCCGGCGCTGAATACGTCATCCGCATGGCGCAGCACGCGGCTGCCGGTCTCCGTCAATTCCAAACGCCGTCCCACCCGCCGGAACAGTTCCACGCCCAGGGTGTCGGCAAATTCGGTGAGCTGGCCGGAAATCGATTGCGGCGTCAGGTGCAGCTGCTCGGCTGCCTTGGCTATGCTGCCGCTGCGCGCCACCAACCAGAAGTAGCGCAAGTGCTTGTAATTCAGTGCCGCCATGCCGGACTCCCATTCATCAGTTTTTTCGATGTATTGAGCAAGTATATTCGAATTGTACGAATTACTTGCCGGTCCTATCATGGGTCCAGAACCTCATCAAGCGGAGAACGCAATGAATGGCATGGAAAACATAGGCAGTCCTGGCATGTGGGCCGGCTTCGTGGCCTTCGTGCTGCTGATGCTGGCCGTCGACCTGTGGGTCTTCGGCGGCAACAAGTCGCACAAGGTGACGGCGCGCGAGGCAGGCGCCTGGTCGCTGGGCTGGTTCAGCCTGGCGCTGGCGTTCAACGGTGGCCTGTGGTGGTATTTGAACAGCACGGTCGGCCCCGAGATCGCCGAGCAGAAATCGCTGGAGTTCCTGTCCGGCTACCTGATCGAAAAAGCCCTGTCGGTCGACAACATTTTCATCTTCCTGCTGATCTTCACGGCCTTCCAGGTCAAGGCGGAATACCAGCGCCGCGTGCTGATCTACGGCGTGCTGGGCGCCATCGTGATGCGCGCCATCATGATACTGGCCGGCGCCTGGGTGGTGAGCGAGTTCAGCTGGGTGCTGTACCTGTTCGGCGCCTTCCTGCTGTACACCGGCGTGAAGATGCTCAAGGCGGTCGACGACGAGCCGGACGTGAGGAACAACCCGGTGCTGCGTTTTGCGCGGCGCCACCTGCCGGTGGCCGAAGGCGACCATGGCGAGAAGTTTTTCGTGTTCAAGGACGGCAAGCGCTACGTGACCACGCTGCTGCTGGTGCTGATTTTGATCGAGGCGACCGACCTGGTGTTCGCGGTGGATTCCATCCCGGCCATCTTCGCCATCACCTCGGACCCGTTCATCGTGTTCACCTCGAACATGTTCGCCATCCTGGGCCTGCGGGCGCTGTACTTCCTTCTGGCCGATATCGCCGGGCGCTTCCACCTGCTCAAGTATGGCCTGGCCCTGGTGCTGTGCTTCATCGGCCTGAAGATGCTGTTGCTGCCGTGGCTGCATATTCCGGTGCACGTCTCGCTGTCCGTAGTGGCCGTGCTGATTGCTGGCAGCGTCGTCGCCAGCTTGTATGTGACCCGCAAGAAGTAACTTAACTCTCAAGGAGAACTGTATGCGACATTATGAAACCGATAGCGCCAGCGCCGCTGGCCGTCTCGTGGCCCTGTGCATGGTGGTGGATGGCAACCTGGCGCCGTCCGAACTGCAGGCGCTGCAGCGTACGCGGCTGCTGGAATACATCGATATCGACATCGACACCTTCCACGACCTGGTGAGCGACCTGTGCCAGGACATGCTGAGCACCGCGGTCAAGCATGAGCACGTGGAACTGGACCAGGCGACCATCGACACCTTGCTGGGCGAAATCCAGGACCCGGAGCTGCGCCGCGAACTGCTGCGCGCCATGTGGAACATCGCCGATGCCGACGGCGTGCTGGCCGACGCCGAAGCCAAGCTGCTGGCCCGGGCCTGCGCCGTGTGGTCGGCGGAGTCGCGCTTCATCCGGGAGGAAGCCGAACAGCCTGCCCTGCGCTGAGCCGGCGGGCACCCTCAGCGGGCATGCTAAAATCGAGCCCATCGGGATAGACAAAAAAGCCAACCTTCGCGTTGGCTTTTCTGCTTCCAGCCACCGCCACCGAACAGAAACCCGCCATGACCTACGAAGAATTCCTGGATGAGATAGCCACCCTGCTCACCGAACTGTACGACCTCGACGACGAAACCGCAATCAAGCTGGTGGTCGATGCCCAAGCCAACGACCATTTCGTCACCCACGACGACAAGGAAGAACTGCGCACCGTGGCCCAGGCCAAATTGGAAGCGGCCGTGCTCTACCAGGCCAAACAGAACAAGAACCAGACCCAGCGCAAACAGCAGCAGCGCCGCACGCAGAGCAAGAAGAAGGCACCCTGAGGCCACCACGCGGTTTGGTGGCACAATGGCGAACCATGGCCATGAGCGGCCAGCCCTCCTCCTATGAACCGATCAGCTGCGACTTCCACGACCTGCTGGAAGTGCATGCGACCCGGCGCCAGCCCACACAGATCGCTTTCCGGGACAGCAGCGGCGCGCCCCAGGTGATCAACGCCATCATCACCGACGTCTACGCCCGCAATGGCGCCGACTACCTGACCACCAGCACCGGCGTAACCCTACGACTGGATCAGCTGGTGGAGGTCGAAGGCGTGAAGTTAAAACCAGATAATGAAATCGGCCATTGACCAGCCCGATTGCGATTGCACAAGCCGCCTCATTGAGATGTAGCATACCGTCGACCTGTCACCACTTACCGGAGATAGGCAATGGAACCGAACCAGCCCCGAACTGACGAAGCAGTTTTCGAATCCACGATACAGGCCTTGCAAGCCGAGCTTACCAATATAGCGGCCCATCTCACTATAGATACAAAGGCGCGTTCACTGTACGCGCAAGAGATCAAAAGTATGTCGGATAAATTGCGATCCGATGCCGTTTGCAGAAGGATCAGCTGGGGTGTAGCGGCACGTCAAGCACAGGAGGCACGCAATGTAATTATGGGCGTGATCAGAGAGCGCAGCACGCCGGTTGGTCGGGCATTCGCGGAAAGCTTGAAACGGACTGGGCTTTCGCTCAACCAGCTGATCGCCCTCAAGACTGCCAGTTTATATGGAAAGCAGGCGATCTTCTCCAGGCTGTCGGAGTCCAAACAAAATTTGATTTATGCGAGCATAGTCAAGTCAGCTGGCAATTCGAACGCAAGAGTTACACGTGCCATGAAGAACCTTACCCACGCGGCATGAGGCACATTTTTTCTGGCTGTGGCCTTATCCACCTACGAGATAGCAACATCGACCAATAAAGCCGCGGCATTTCAGAAGGAACTCGCAATTAATGGCGCGAGCATGGCGGGAGGCATCGCGGGGGGCGCGCTGGCTGGCTTGGCTTGCGGACCGGCAGCTCCGGTTTGTGTTACCGTGGGTGCGTTTGTCGGTGGCGCATTTGCTGCATTTGGTACGAGCTATATTTGGTAAACATGGCCTATGAAGTTATCTCATGTCCCCGGCTACGCCATCCGCCAAGTGACGACGCCCACCCCCGATAAGGCGCCGACAAGTGAAATCGTGATTACCGGCATACCGAGCGGCACAATAGTGGACGGCGCAGTGTTGGAGGCCGCGCTCAAGTGGAACGATTATGTACTCTTGTTCCTGAGCGACGACTGCCCTTTCGAAGAAACACTGAACATCTACCTCCTGGACACCAATTTGCAGGTTGCCGACCTGGCACGCATGTATCACATCTACACCGCCGCCGCTTTTTCGGACCTCGATCTGTCCCTTCCCGACACGGTCCGTTTCAGATTCTTCGGCGAGACAGTGTGGACCCTCACACTGTTCGCCGACAAAAAATTCATGCTGCCCATCGTCTCCGCGCCCACGGGCGTGCATCGGCCGTTCAGCTTCTTCCATCGATTCCAGCTGGCGCCACAGCCGCTGCCGGCCAGCGCAACGCTAGAACGACCGGGCGACAGTTAACACGGTCTTGCGCCGCCAATCCGCTCCGCTGGGTGCGGCGTTGCCATAGTAGACGTAGGTGGCCGGTGCGCCGCGCATGCGCACCAGGTCCAGCGACAGCTGCACATGCCAGCCCTGGTGTCCGGTGGAGAGGCCGATGCGCGCCTCGCTGCGGTTGCTGCGCGCGTTGTCGTAGGAGTGCAGATGGCCGCCATGCCAGAATGCCTGCCAGCGCGGTCCCAGCATCCAGCCGCCGTTGAGCTCTCCGTACAGGGTGCGCTCCCCCAGGCCCAGGTAGTCGGGCGAGTAATGCAAGCGCCCGCCCAGCGTTTCGCCGGACAGGCCGGCATACACCTCGCGGAAGCTCCAGTCCGAATGATGCGGAAACGCGTATGCGGTCACGCCCGCCTCCCAGGCCAGCCCGGACGGCAGCCGCTGCGCATAGCCCGCAAAGCCGGTCCACTGCGCGCTGCGATGGCGTTCCACCGCCAGCTGGCCGCTCACCACCTGCCCGCCCGCATACCAGCCGCCGTCGCCATCGTAGTTCATGGCCAGGCGCGCGGCCGGCTTGTCGTCGCTGAGCGACATTCCCCGGTACAGGTAATTCGAGAGCAGTCCCGCGCTGCCGCTCAGCTGCGCCTGCGCGGCCGGCGCCAGCAGCCAGGCCAGGCTCAGGGCGTATGTGCCAAGCGGCTGGCGGAACTGAATGGACATGCGCATGTACATTTCCCTGAAATGCGGCTGATGGTTGCACAAAGGTCTATCCCGGTCAACGGTGCGCCGCCTTCGTTCAGTACGATGCCCTCGCGTAGCCTGGCGACCGGCATCTGGGGCTTGATTTCCTCCAGCAGCGCCAGCATGCCGGAGACATGGGCGGCCGCATACGACGATCCGGCCACCATGCCCCATCGTCCGCCCGGCATGGTGGTGGGGATGTCGCGTCCCGGCGCCAGCAGGGGGCGCAGGCCGGTGCGCGGCGGCGCGCCGTCCGACGCCACCGCGAACACGCCTGGCGTATTGGCCGGAAAGCCGCCGTCGGGCCGGGCCGGATCGACCGCGCCCACCACCCGGATGCCGCGCGCCTGCGCCACTTCCACCAGCTGCTGCAGCAGCCGGTCCTGCGGGCCGGAGAGACTGAGGTTGATGATCTGCGCGCCGTTCGAGAGCGCATAGTTGATGGCCTTGGCCAGCGTGAAGCTGTTGCAGCGCGTCGCGGCGCCAGCCTGCCAGCAGGCCCGCAGCGCCATCAGCCGTGCCTCGGGAGCCACACCTTCGATGCCGACCCCATTGCCGGCGCGGGCGGCGATCACGCCGGCCACCGCCGTGCCGTGCAGCTCGGCCACATACGGCTGCTCGCCGACGAAGTTCTGCTCCACCGCCACCTGCCCGGCCAGGTCGGGATGGCTGCTTTCCACGCCGCTGTCCACCACCGCCACCGTGACCTTGCGTCCGGTGGCCGACTTGCGCACTTCGGCCAGCTGCCATGGACCGGCGGCGGGCTGCATGCGGTACAGCGGATCGCTGCCGCCCTGCGCGGCGAAGTCCTGGATGGCCTGGGCCCAGGCGATGCGTGGGTCATGCGCCAGCGCTTCCAGCACGACAGACGCCGCCGCACCGGCGGGCAGCCGCATGCGGTAGCAATCGACATTCAGTGCCGGCATGGCCCAGTCCTCCATCAGCTCGAGCCGGTACTCTTGCGCGACCGCCGCCGCGATGCGCTGGCGCGCGGCGCGGCCGGCGTCTTCGCGGTAGTTGGCGCTGCCGTAGCCGTCGGAACGGAAGTGCGGCGCGGGCAGGCGCAGCATGACCAGGATCTCGGCGCCGCCCTCGACCTTGGGCGGGGCGGCGGCAAGCTGCGCCTGCGGCGTGATGCGGGGCAGGTCCTGTCCCTCCTGGGCCAGGGCCGCGCCGCAGCACAGGCACAGGGCCAGCGCCAGGGTGCGCATCATGGCGGGGTTCCGGCCGTCAGCGCCTCGGCCGTCTCCACCGAGGGGTCGGCCCGCAGCGCCGCCAGCAGCCTGGCCTGGCGGCTGGCTTCCACGTCCAGCATGTAGGCGCCGGTGACGGTGGGTCCGCCGATGATCTGGGCGCCATTGGCTTGCAGGATGTGCTGCACGTCCTGCAGGCGGGCGTCCGGCTTGAATACCACCAGCAGGTCCGGCGTGCTGGCCGCGCCGCGTCCCAGCGCCTGGTAAATGGGCGCCTCGTCGCGCGGCAGCAGCTGCAGCGCGGCCAGCACGGCGATGGCGGCGAATTGCGCGCCTATTGCCCATCCCTGCCAGCCGGCGCCGTCCCACCAGGCACGCAGGCGCCTGGCCCATCCCCGCGATGCGGCGGGCGATGGAGGCGACAACGGCGGACTATCTCGCCATGCCGGCGCGGGTGACGACAGCTCAGGGCCTGCCGGCACTGCCGGCGCAGGCGGCGATAAGGGCACGCCGGCTGGCGATATCGGCACGGGCGGCGTCAGTTGCGGGCTGGCGCCCAGTGCGGTGGCAGGCGTACGCTCGGCCAGAGGGCCGGCAGCCTGCCCCAGCCGTGGCATCAGACGCGCCAGCGCACGTTCCGGGTCCAGGCCAGCCGGCAGCGGGCCTTCCGTCTCCAGCAGCTTGCGCTGCCAGGCCAGGTCTGCACGGCAGGCGGCGCAACCGGGCAGGTGGTCCTGCACACGCTGCGCCTCGGCCTGGTCCAGGGCGCCGGATGCGTACCAGGGCAGCAGGTCCTGCAGCGCCTGGTGTTCAGCGCCGCTCAATGCGGTTGGGGTACTCATTGCATCTCTTCCATATGATCGGACAGCATGTCCTTCAGCTTTTGCCGCGCATGGAACATGCGCGTCTTGACGGTGTTGACCGGACACCCCATGGTGTCGGCGATTTCCTGGTACGCCATGCCGTGGTAATAGGTCAGGCTGACCACGACGCGCTGCTCGACCGGCAGCGTATCAAGCGCCCGGCTGACGCCGCGCTGCAGCTGGCGCGCCGCCAGAGCGTGCTCGGGCTGGGCGCCGGCCTCGCCCGACTGGTCTTCCTGCGGCTCCAGCGGCTGGTCCAGCCCGCGCAGCGCCTTCAATCCCTGGCGATAGGCGATGCCGAAGATCCAGGTCGACAGCTTGCAGCTGCCGTCGAAGGTCTGCGCCTTCTGCCACACCACCAGCATGGTGTCGTTGATGACTTCCTCGATCAGCGCCACGTCGCGCGTCATGCGGTCCAGGAAGCGCGCCAGGCGGGAGAAATAGGCGCGATACAGGGCCTGGAAGGCGAGCCTGTCCCCGCCGCCTATGCGCTGCAACAACGCGATTTCATCCAGTTCATCCGACACACTTGCCCCTATCCGCATGCTTGTTTTTCCTCCAATGCCGTGAATACCGGTCCGCAGGAAAAAGGTTCAATGCCAGCGCAAAAATAAATACCCGCTTCATTTTGAACCACTTTCACGGCGGCGGGTATAGACCGCACAACATTAACGGATTGTTCAGCCTACGTGCCTGCCCCATCGCTACTGTGCGGCCCCGCCCTGCTCTCGCCGGACCCGATGGCGCTGGCGCGTTTGCTGCTGGTCGCGCCGCTGCTGGAGGAATGGATCATGCGCGCCGGCCTGCAGGAGTGGCTGCTGCGGCACACCTCGCCCGTCCCCGCCCTGCTGGCCAGCGCGGCGGCGTTCAGCGCCCTGCACCTGGGCGCCGGCCTGACGGCGGCGGCGCTGGTGTTCTGGCCCGGCCTGCTGTTCGGCGCCGTGTACCAGCGCTGGCGCGACTGGCGGCTGTGCGTGCTGTTACATGGATTGTGCAATGCGGGCGCCATCGCTGCTTGTGGAACCTGAACCCGCGAATATTCAACCGACTGGAGAAGCTATGAAAAGAATACGACCGCCCCACCGCAGCACGCTGTGCGTGGCAGGCGCCTGGGCCGTGCTGGCGCTATCGCCCGCAGCCGAGGCGGCCGACGCCCTGAATGGCAAAAGCCTGTACCTGAACGGGCCGGTGTCCGGCGGCACCGCCTGCGCCTCCTGCCACGGCCCCTCGCCAGCCAATAACGTGAACGGCATCCGCGCGGCGGCCAACAATCCCAGCGTGATCACCAGCGCGTTTGCCGCCAACCGCGGCGGCATGGGCTCCCTGTTCAACGGCAAGTTCACCGACGCCGAAATCGCCGACCTGGCGGCCTTCATCGGCAATCCGAATGTAAGCGCCGTCCCGGCGGCGGCGCTGGCGCCGGCCACGCTATCGTTTGCCGGCACCACCGTGGGCCAGGGCAGCGCGGCGCTGGCCACCACGCTCACCAACAGCGGCAACGCGGTGCTGAACATCAGCGCCGTAGGCGTGGGCGGCGCCAATGCGGGCGACTTCGCCATCAGCGGCGGCAGCTGCAGCGCCGGCGCCACGGTGGCGGCTGGCGCCAGCTGCAATGTGCAGCTGGTGTTCCGCCCCACGGCCGCCGGCGCGCGCAGCGCAGTGCTCAACATCAGCCATAACGCCACGGGTGGCAGCAGCAGCGTGGCGCTGGCCGGCACCGGCAACGCGGCGGCCACGCCCACCGTGGCGCTGTCGGCCAGCGCGCTGAACTTCGGCGCCCTGGTGGCCGGCAGCAGCTCGCCGCTCCAGACCATCACCGTCAACAACGCGGGCCAGGCGGCACTGGCCTTCAGTGGCATCTCGCTGTCCGGCGCCAATGCCACCGTCTTCAAGCTGGGCGGCAGCTGCGGCACCGCCTCGCAGGTGCCAGCCGGCGGTAGCTGTACCATCACCGTGAGCGCCACGCCGACGGCGGCCGGCGCCTTCTCCGCCAGCCTGAACCTGGTATCCAATGCCAGCAACGGCAATCTCGCAGTCAGCCTGTCCGGCAGCGCCAGCGCGGCTGCGGCCTCGCTGGCGGCCAATCCCAGCGCCGTGTCCTTCGGTTCGCAAACCATAGGCGCGGGCGCCACCACCCAGAACGTCAGCGTGACCAACCGTGGCAATGTGCCGGTCACCTTCACCAGCATCGCCGTCAGCGGCGCGCCCAGCGTCACTATCGGCAGCGGGGGCTGCGCCGGCACCCTGGCGGTGGCTGCCAGCTGCAATGTGGCGCTATCGTTCGCGCCCACCGCCGAGGGCAGCGTGAACGCCACCCTGCTGCTGCGCTCCAATGCGCCCGACCTGTCGGTGGGCGTCACCGGTTCCGGCACCTCGGCCGCCGTGGCGCGGCCGGTGCTGTCCGACAGCGCCCCGGTCGCCTTCGCCGATACGCAAGTAGGCCAACAGGCGGCGGCGCACCGCACCACGCTGAGCAACAACGGCAGCGCCGCGCTCAAGATCGCCTCGCTGGTGCTGGGCGGGGCCCAGCCGGGCGACTTCGCACTGGCGGGCAGCTGCGCCAGCGGCGCCACCGTCAGCCCCGGCGCCAGCTGCACCATTGATTCCAGCTTCAAGCCCACGGCTGCCGGCGCGCGCAGCGCCGACCTGGTGCTGATGACCGACGGCGGCGCCCAGTTCAGCCTGCGCCTGAATGGCAACGGCTTGTCAGTGCCAGCCACCACGCCATCGCTGGGCGTCAACCCGCAAGCCTTCGACTTCGGCAGCGCCACCGTGGGCGAGGCCGGCCCGCTCAAGCGCTTCACCCTGACCAATACCGGCAGCGCCGCGCTTACCATCACCGGCGCCAGCTATACCGGCCCGTTTGCCGCCGCCACCGACAGCAACGCCTGCGCCGCCTTCCCGCTGACGCTGGCGGCAGGCGCCTCGTGCGACCTGCCGGTGCGCTTCACGCCCACCTCGGCGGGCAGCGCCAGCGGCAGCGTGACGCTGCAGGCGGCTGGCGCCAGCTGGTCGATCTCGCTCAGCGGCCAGGGCACGGCTGCCCTCCCCACCGGCGGCGGCCAGGCGCAGAACCGTGGCGGCGGCGGATGCTCCGCTGCGCAGGATGGCAACGATCCGATGCTGGCGGCACTGGTGCTGTTGGCAGCCGGCGTGCTGGCCTGGCGTCGCCGCAGGGGACGGGAGGCTGGCGCCGCTCCGGCACTGGCCATGGGACGGCCTGCAGTGGGAACGGCGGGCCGGCACCACCGCATGGAACGCGGCATGGCCGGCGCCGGGCCCAGCGCGGCGCAGGCTGCGTATGGGCTTGCGCCCCGCGCAGGACAGGCATCGATGGTCATCGCCATGGCCGCCGTGGCGCTGGCTTGCGGCGCGCTTTCGCTGCCGCAGTATGCGTCCGCGCTGGAACAAGGCCAGCCTGCGCCGGCCTTCACCCTGACCGGCCCCGATGGCACGGTCAAGCTGGACCAGTACCGGGGCAAGCTGGTGTACGTGGACTTCTGGGCCTCGTGGTGCGGTCCCTGCCGCCAGTCCTTCCCGTGGATGAACGAGATGCAGGCACGCTATGGCGGCCAGGGCTTGCAGATCGTCGGCATCAACGTCGATGCCAAGGCCGAGGATGCGCGCAACTTCCTCGCCACCGTGCCGGCCCGCTTCGCCATCGCCTTCGATCCGGCCGGCAGCGCGCCGCGCGCCTACGGCGTCAAGGGCATGCCCAGCAGCGTGCTGATCGGCCCTGACGGCAAGGTGCTGTATGAACACAGCGGCTTCCGCGCCGCCGACCGCGAAACGCTGGAAGCGCGCATCAAGGCCGCGCTGGGAGGTGCGAAATGAGGCCGCGCCTCGTGATCGCGCTGGGCGCCGCCGTGGCCGCGCTGTCCGGCTGCGCGCTGCCGCCCGTGCAGCCGTGGGAAAAAGGCCAGCTGGCGCGCCAGGACATGCTGATCCAGGGCGACGGCCTGGCCACGCGCTTCAATGAACACATCTACGCCAGCAAGGAAGCCGCCTCGGGCGGCAGCGCGGTTGGCGGCGGCGGCTGCGGCTGCAACTGACAAGGAATTCCATGGATAACACCAAACAGCCATCGATAGGCCAGGCGCTGCTGGCGGCGGCCATGCTGCTGCCGGGCGCCGCACATGCCGAGACGGCGCCCGAGCGCGGCGCCATCAGCGTCAAATACCTGGACTACAAGGAAGACCAGCCGGGCCTGGACCGCATCCGCGTGCATGCGCCCGCGATCTCCGTGCTGGCCCCGGTGGCGGGCGACTGGTCCATTGCGGCCAGCGCCACCACCGACGACGTGTCCGGCGCCTCACCGCGCTACCACACAGCGGTCTCCGGCGCCTCGCGCATGGACGACCGGCGCAAGGCCGGCGACCTGGCCGTCACCCGCTATCTGCCGCGCGGCACGGTCAGCGTGGGCGCCGCCTTCTCGACCGAGCATGACTACCGCTCGCGCGCCCTGTCGCTGCAGGGCACTCTGGACAGCGAGGACAAGAATACCAGCTGGTCGCTGGGCGTGGGCGGTTCGGACGACGCCATCAACCCGGTCAACCACATCGTCGACCATGAAAGCCGCCAGAACTGGAACGTGCTGGCCGGCGTGACGCGCATCTTCACGCCGCTCGATATCGGCCAGCTGACCTACACCCACAGCAGCGGCCATGGCTATTACTCCGATCCGTACAAGCTGGCCGACAACCGCCCGCGCCAGCGCGACCAGGACACCCTGCTGGCGCAGTGGAACCACCGCTTCGTGGCCGCCAACGCCACCAGCCGCCTGGCCTACCGCTACTACCGCGACAGCTTCGGCATCAGCGCGCACACGCTGTCCGGTGAATGGGTGCAATCGCTGGCGGATGGCTGGACGCTGACGCCATCCCTGCGTTTGTACTCGCAGCGGGCGGCGGATTTCTATTTCGACCCGGTGTATGGCAGCACCGGCGCGCCCTTCCCGCCCGGCTACGTGTTCGGCGGCACGGCCTACACCTCGGCCGACCAGCGCTTGTCCGCGTTTGGCGCCGTCACCGCCGGCATCAAGGTGGCCAAGCAGCTGGACCAGGACTGGAGCGTGGACCTGAAGCTGGAACGCTATGAGCAGCGCGGCGCCTGGCGCGTGTTCGGCAATGGCAGCCCGGGCCTGGCGCCGCTGCGCGCCACCAGCCTGCAAGTGGGATTCACGCGGCTGTGGTGAACGGCGCCCACAGCTTCGCCTTCACGGCCATGGGCAGCAGCTGCGAAATCCGGGTCGTGGCCAAGCACGCGGACGAGGCGCGCCAGTGCGCCGCGCCGGCCATTGCCGAAGTGCGCCGCATCGAGCAAAAATACTCGCGCTACCTGGCCGACAGCGTGGTCAGCCGCATCAACTCCGCCGCCGGCCTGCATGCGGTGGAATGCGACGAGGAGACGGCCGCACTGCTGGCCTACGCCGACCGCCTGCACGCCGCCAGCGAGGGACGCTTCGACATCACCTCCGGGGTGCTGCGCAAGGCCTGGGATTTCCGCAGCGGCCGCCTGCCCAAGGCCGGCGCCCTGGACCGGCTGCTGCCGCTGGTCGGCTGGGGCAAGGTGGTGTGCGGCCAGGCCCGGGTGTTCCTGCCCCTGCGCGGCATGGAACTGGATTTCGGCGGCTTCGGCAAGGAGTACGCGGTGGACCAGGCGGCCCAGGTGCTGGCCGATATGGGCGTGCAGCATGGCTACGTCAACCTGGGCGGGGACATGCGCTTCGTCGGTCCGCGCCCCGATGGCACGGCGTGGAATATCGGCATCCAGGACCCGCGCGACACGGCCAGCACGGTGGCCAGCCTGCCGATCAGCCGCGGCGCCCTGGCCACCAGCGGCGATTACGAGCGCTTTATCGAGGTCAATGGCCGGCGCTATTGCCATGTGCTGGACCCGCGTACCGGCTTGCCGGTGTCGCACTGGCGCTCGGTCAGCGTGGTGGCGCCGCTGGCGATCACCGCCGGCAGCTGCACCACCACCGCCATGCTGCTGGAGCAGGACGGCCTGGCCTTCCTCGAGCGCTGCGGCATGGGCTACCTGGCCATCGACCAGCAAGGACATATTTTTCGGAGAACCCCATGAAACCGATATTCAACTGGCTGTGCGCGCTGTTGCTGGCGGCCTGCCTCCCGTTCGCGCAGGCGGATGATTTCCTGCCGCCCGAGCAAGCCTTTGTGCTCAAGGCGGAGCTGCGCGACGCCCATACCGTCATCCTGCGCTGGACCATCCCGGAAGGCTATCACCTGTACCGCGAACGCCTGTCCTTTACCGGCCCCGGTGTGGGACAGCCGCAGCTGCCGCCCGGCAAGCGCAAGTTCGATGAAAACTTCGGCAAGGAGATGGAAACCTATTACCAGTCGCTGGAGCTGGGCGTGCCGGTCACCGCCAGCGCGCCCTTCGAGCTGACCGTCGGCTACCAGGGCTGCGCCGATGCGGGCCTGTGCTATCCGCCGGTGGCGCTGACCTACACCGTCGATCCGGCCGCGCCGGGCGCGCTGACGGCCAAGGCGTCCGGGGCGACGGACACGGGCCGTGCGACCGATATCGGCAATGCGGCCAGACAGGCAGCCAAGCCAAACGCTGCGCTGCCGCAGGCGGCCACGCCGGCGCCGGCGGCACGTCCTGGCGCGGAGACAGGTGCGGCGCAAGGCGCTGCACCCGCACCAACGCCCGCCGAGGATGACACCTCGCTGGCCCAGCGCACCCTGCAAAGCGGCAGCGCCTGGCGCATAGGCGGCGCCTTCCTGGTGTTTGGCCTGCTGCTCTCGTTTACGCCCTGCGTGCTGCCCATGGTGCCCATCCTGTCCTCCATCATCGTCGGAGAGGGCAGCGTGACGCGGCGGCGCGGCCTGCTGCTGGCCGGTGCCTACAGCCTGGGCATGGCGCTGGTGTACACCGCGCTGGGCGTGGCGGCCGGCCTGGCAGGCGAAGGCCTGGCCGGCGCGCTGCAAAAGCCGTGGGTGCTGCTGACCTTTGGCGCGCTGCTGTTCGCGCTGGCCCTGTCCATGTTCGACGTCTACCAGTTGCAGCTGCCCAGCGCCCTGCAAAGCCGCTTGAGCGCCTCGAGCGGGCGCCAGAGCGGCGGCAAGATTGCCGGCGTGTTCATCATGGGCGCGCTGTCGGCCCTGATCGTGGGGCCCTGCGTGGCCGGCCCGCTGGCCGGCGCCCTGCTCTACATCAGCCAGACCGGCAACGCCGCCACCGGAGGCTGGGCCCTGTTCTCTATGGCGGCCGGCATGAGCGTGCCGCTGCTGCTGACCGGACTGTCGGCCGGCAGCCTGCTGCCACGCGCGGGCGCCTGGATGAACAATGTGAAAAAAGTATTCGGCCTGCTGCTGATCGCAGTAGCCATCTGGATGATCAGTCCGGTATTCCCGGTGACGGCCGCCATGGCCCTGTGGGGCGTGTTCGCCATCCTGTGCGCGGCCTTCCTGCGCACCGGCGAGGCGCTGCCGCCCGGCGCCGGGCTGGGCGCCTATGCGGCGAGGGCCCTGGGCGTGGTGCTGCTGTTGGGCGGCCTTTTCGAACTGGTGGGCGCGGCCAGCTCGGGCACCGACGTACTGCAGCCGCTGGCGCACCTGCGCGCCGGCCCGGCCACGGTGGCGGTCCGGGGCGGCGAACATGAGGAAGCGCGCTTCACGCGCATCCGCACCGTGGCCGAACTGGACCAGCTGCTGGCCGGCACCGACAAGCCGGTCATGCTGGACTTCTATGCCGACTGGTGCGTGGCCTGCAAGGAAATGGAGCGCATGACTTTTTCCGACGCGCGGGTGGCGGCCGCCATGCGCGGCATGCGGCTGGTCCAGGTGGACGTCACCGCCAACAATGCCGACGACCGCGCCCTGATGAAGCGCTTCCAGCTGTTCGGGCCGCCCGGCATCATCCTGTTCGACGCCGGCGGCAAGGAAGTGCCGCAAGCGCGCGTGATCGGCTTCATGCCGCCGGAGGCCTTCATGCGCCAGCTGCGGCGCACTGGCTGAGGGCTAACGGTAGGTCAGGTAATACTTGACCCCGGCCGCGTTCTGAGCGGCGCTGCCGGTCTGCACCAGCGCGATATGGTGGCCGTCCGCGCTGTGGTAGATGCCGATGCCGTAGCTTTGCTCAGTGCCTATCTTCGGCAGCGGCAAGTCCGTGGCCGGCAGGAACAGCGCGCCGGTGTAGCGCTTGTACACCGACGGGTAGGTCACCGCATAGTCGGGGTAGGAACCGCCGGTGGTGGCGATCAGCAGGGTTTCATCCACGGCCGACGAGTGGCTCAGGGAAGCCAGCTGGCCGGTCATGCTGAAGCGCCCGGCGTACTTCAGGGTATCGGTCTGGAAGTAATTGCCGGCCGAGGTGAACACCAAGTCCTCGGTCTCGCTCAGGTACAGCGGCGCCGACATCGAATAATCGCCATGATAGGGCGAATCGCCGCTGGCCAGCACCGAATTGGTCTTGGGATCGACGGTGAAATAAGAGATGTCGGCCGGCGACAGGCCGCTCGCCATCAGCAGCGCCTTGCTCTTGCTCTGGGCGAAAATGCCGCGCTGGGTGCCATAGAACTGGCCGCTCGCATAGTCCAGTTCGGACAGCTTGGCGCCGGTACGGGCATCGAGCACCGTCACCGCCGGCCGCACCCACTGGCCGCCGGTCTGGCCGATCAGGTAGGCCACCCCGTCGTTGGTGATGAAGGCGTCGGTCTGGGCGCCGCCGGTGGCGGCGGACTTGAGCAGCGTGGCGGTTTGCAGGTCGACCAGGCTCAGGACTCCCTCGTGCAGCACGGCGGCCAGCTTGCCATCTGCACTCAGCTGCAGCGACTTGACGGCCATGGGCAGCAGCACGGTCTTGATGGCGCCGGTAAAGGGATCGACGATCTTCAGCGCGTTGGGATTGGTGGCCACCGAGACCAGGCGATCCAGGCCACGACTGTAGCGCGTCTCCAGCGGCGCGAACGGCAGCGCCACCGAGCCGGCTATCGAGGCCAGCACCCGCACGTTGACATAGGCGATGGCCGAACGCTTGCCGTCGCTGACCGTGACCGACGCCACGTAAGTGCCGGCCAGGTCGGGCGTGAAGCTCAGGCTGGACGAGGACGGGCTGGCGATGGTGGCGGCGGAACCGGCCGGACGGGCGTCCAGGGCCCAGGCATAGCTCAGTTTATCGCCATCCTCGTCATAACTGAGGGCCGCCGAGGCGGTGACGGCGCCGCCCACCACGGTGGTCATATTGCTGCGGTCGACCACGGCCACCGGCGCATAAGTGCCGACATCGATGGTCAGGCTCTGTTCAGAATAGGCGCCGGCCGGGTCGGTGGTGCGCAGCAGCACCACATACAGGCCGTCCTTGTCCGGCGTCAGCTGTACGTTGGCGGTGGCGGATGCGGACAGCGTGGTGGCGCTGCCGGCCGGCTTGTCCGTCAGGCTCCAGGCATAGGTGATGGTGTCGCCATCGGCGTCGCTGCTGGCGCCACCGCGCAGCGTGACCACGGTGTTGGCCGGCAGGCGGATGGTGGGGCCGGACGCCAGCGCCACCGGGGTGGCGTTGCTGCTGATGCTGGCCACCGGACGGCTGTTCCTGACCGATACCGTGCTGGTGTAGAAGCTGGCCTCGCCGCTGCTGTTGGTGACGGTCAGCTTGACCACGTAATCGCCCAGCACATCGGGCGCGAACTGCAGCACCCGGGCTGCGGTGGCGCCCAGCTGTAGCGTGCTGGCGGAGGGCTTGCTGGACAGGCTCCAGGCATAGGTCAGCGGCTTGCCGGCCGGGTCGGTGCTGTTGGCGCCGTTGAGCGACACCAGGTAGCCCACCGACGCCTGGATGGTGGACCCGCCGGCGTCCTGCGCCTGTGGCGTGACATTGCCCACCACCACCACGGCTGGCGCCTGGTTGCGGGCCTCGAAGACAAAAATGGTGTCGGCGTAGGCGCCCTTGGGATCGGCGCCGCGCGCACGGACCCGGAAGGTGCCGGGAACGTCGGGCACGAAACGCACCGTCTTGCCGGCCGTGACCAGTCCCGCCTTGCTGGCCACGGGCTGCTCCACGAACTGCCAGGTTGTGCTGACGGGGTCGCCATCCGAATCGGCGCTGGCGCTGGCGTCCAGCACGATGGCGGCGCCCACGCTGACATCCTGGCTGGGCTTGGTGACCGGCACCGCCGTATAACTGACGCTGACCACCAGCGAACTGGCTGGCGGCGTGTTGTCCACCAGCACCGTGGCGCGCTGTTCCGAGGAAGCGCCCTTGCTGTCAGTGACTTTCAAGTTGAATACATAGGTCCCGCCCACGTCGGGTTTGACGGTCACTTGCGCGCCGGCGTTGGCGGCAATGGTGACGGTACTGTTGGCCGGCTTGCTGACCACGGTCCAGCTGAAGGTCAGGGGGTCGCCTTCGGCGTCGCTACTATTGGAGCCGCTGAGCAGCACCTCGCTGCCGACCGAGGCGCTGGCGTCGGCGCCGGCGGCACCGGCCCGTACCTGCCCGCCCAGCAGCATGGACAGGCGCGGCGCCGTATTGGCCACAGTGGTGCTGGACGATCCGCCGCCGCCGCATCCGGACAGCAGCGGCAGCGCGAGCAGCGCCGGTGCGAGCCAGCGCCACAAGCTGTTTGCAAGTTGTATTTTCATTATCTCTACCTGAAGTGGTGATTCGACGCCATTGTTCATGCAATGGCATTTCCAGGCAGAATTATAAAATAACTAATGCGGATTTACTAACTGATCAGCGTCCCGCCCCGGCGAGCTGCGGCCATAGGCAGCGGAGCGGCCTGTGGGCGGCGCCGGGCGGCCGCCTGTATGGCCCGCCCGAGCGGCGTTTCCACCCAGCGGAAGAAGGCCGCGCCGGCCGCCAGGCTGGCGCTCCAGGCTGCCGCCATGCCGGCGGCCTGCCATGCCGGCGCAGCCGGCATCATGCTGGTAAACACGGCGTTCACCAGCAGGCAGACCGGGAAATGGATCAGGAACACGGAATACGAAATCTTGCCCAGATAGCTAGTGGCGCGCGCCGCCAGACCGCCGGAAACAGTCTCGAGACGCCCGAACAGCACCAGCACGCAGGCCACCAGCACCGCCAGCGCGATGCGGCTGCGGTAGTGCACGCCCAGCGCCACCAGCCCGGGAAGCACCATCGTGGACATCATCACCATGGACTGCAGCGGGGTGCGGCGCGGATCGCCGGTCCACCAGGCCATCATGCCCAACGCATAGCTGCCAAAGAAGTACAGGGCCCAGTTATCCCAATCCGCGTCCAGATTGAAATACAACAGGGACAGCAGCATGCCCAGGGTGCTGGCCGCCGGCACCAGCCAGGGCAACTGCCGCCCTCGCGCCATGCGGCCGCACAGCCACAGCATGCCCACCACCAGGGCGTACAGCTGGAAATCGATGGCCACATACCAGGCCCCGGCCGACACGGACGGATAGCCGAGCACTCCGTGCAGGAGCAGCGCATGAGCCGCCAGCTGGCCCGGCGTGGGCAGCGGCGAAATCGAGTCGTGGGTCATCAGCAGCGCCGCCAGGGCCGAGGCCATCACCGCCATCAATGTCGCCACAAAAAATGGCGGCGCCAGCTTGGCATAGCGCCGCCGGATGGCGCCCAGCGGATCGGCATGGCCGGCGCCGCCCGATGGCGACAGCGATCTGGCCGCCAGGAAGCCGCCCACCACCAGGAACACTTGCACCGCGATGCGCGCGCTGGAACCCAGCCAGTCGATCAGGCCGGTCCACATGGGGCGCACGGCGTCCGCCATCGGGCCATAAAAGGCCAGATGATGCAAAACAATCAACTGGGCGGCAACGGCCTTCAGCAGGTTGATCATGCCCAGCTGGGGCGGCGTTTTCGCGATGGCTGCGACCTTCACTTGCTTGTTCCTTGTACGGCGTTCTGACGGGGCGCCATGATAGCCGGTTTGGCACAATTGTGACGGTACGATTACATCAAGAAACAGATCAGCCGGACCGGCCCGCAACCGGGGGCTTTCCTCCGCCGATGTATACCGGTCCAGGCGGCAGATAAGACCCGGTGCGTTCCGCATTATGATGGCGGTGCTGATTTATTTACGAGGCGCGCTGGCAGCACTTCCCTGAAGGAACGGCTATTCTTTATTCCGCCACGCCGCCGTGCATGAAAGATATCAGCCGGATATTATGCCGAAATAATAACCGGAGAATTTGGACGGTACGCGCCGAAAATATCCCCAGGCAATACCGCGCCATTTGCAGCCGGCCCAACCATTGCCCCGGATAATACTTCCATTCGAAACATGCGATGGATTTTTTTCACAAATCACCACCGGCCGGCATCCCCTTCCATGACGTGCAAAAGGGCATACCTATCCGTAGTCCAGGCTGCATACAGCGAAAATTAAACCAGAAATTGGCACGAACCAGACAATTTCTGGCACAAAGGCCGTATTTCTTCTTGACAGCACCGGGCGCTCGTCAAATCGCTGCAGGGCGGCCAGATGGTAAAACTGCCATACAGATATTCGCTGACGATAAAATACCCGCCAAATATCGCTCCCCGATCTGGCTGGATGCCAGCCAGCACCGCGCACATACGGGGCGGCGGCCGGAGGCCGCTTGCAATCAATGGCAACTGCGACTATGATAGCGGCCCTACGGGTCGTTAGCTCAGCTGGTAGAGCAGCGGACTTTTAATCCGTTGGTCGCAGGTTCGAATCCCGCACGGCCTACCAAGATGCAAACAAAACGCCAACCTCCACCGGTTGGCGTTTTGTTTTTCAGCGCCGCTTGCGCGCCGAAGTTTCAGTGCGGACGTAAAAACCCGGGTCTTTTTTCGCCACCCAGGCAATGAAAGCCTGGATGTCCGGATGGCCGCGCAAGGCTTCCCAAGTATGAAATTTTTGCAACAGTTCGCGCTCCGTGAACACGGAATGGATCTTGCGGTGACAGATTTTATGGATGGGGAACTGCTCCTTGCCCTTGAAGGTGCGCGGCACCAGGTGGTGGCGGTCGATGTTGACCGTGCCCAGCACCCGGCCGCACAGGGGGCAGCGCGGCTCGTCCATGGCTAGCGCCGGAACTTGCCCGGCTGGCGCCGGCGCGCGGCGGAATTCTGCTCGCGCAGGATGGAATCGACCCGCTCAGAGGCCTCGCGCGACAATTCCTGGGCGCGGGCGATGTCCGGGAAGTGCTCGGGCAGCCGGTAGGACAGCCAGGCATAGGCGGAATACAGGCGGCAGGCGTCCTCCACCTCCTGCAGGTTCAGGTAGGCGAGCGGCGTCTGCAGCGCGCCCAGGTGGGTGACTTTCTTGTTGGCCAGGGCCACCGCCCACTTTTCCCAGGCGTGCTGCAGCGCGGCCACCTTGGACGAGACCGGCACCAGCGACAAGGCAAACTTCTCCGCCACGCTCAGCTCCAGCGTATCGAGCCAGGCGGCGCGCTCGAACTGCTCCTCGGTAATACGCGGATAGAAAAAGCCGTCCGGCACGTCGATGTTGTGGACGAAACGCTTGAGCAGCTTGGCCAGCGCCTGCTCCCCCGTCACCGAGGAAATCCGGTGCAAATGCTCCAGGGTGGGCGCCACCGCGAAGCCAGAGGTTTTCAGCGGCACCGGCTTTTCACGCAGCAGCGAACGGATCACGGCGTGGGTTTCATCGTCGTAGCCGGCCACCAGCCCTTCCTCGTGCACGCCGTAGCGGCCGGCGCGGCCGGCGATCTGGCGCGCCAGCGCGGCCGGGATTTCCTCCTCCTCGTAGCCGTTGTACTTGACGCTGGTGGTCATGACGATGCGCTGTATGGGCATGTTCAAGCCCATGGCGATGGCGTCGGTGCCCACCACCACGTCGGCCGAACCGTCGCGGAAACGCTGGGCCTGGGCGCGGCGCACCTCGGGCGACAGGTTGCCGTACACGGTAGCCACCGACAGCCCCATTTCCGTCACCATGTCGCGCCACATCAGCACCTCGCGGCGCGAGAAGGCGATCACGGCATCGCCCCGGCGCAGGTTGCGCAGCTTGCGCACCGCGCCCGGCTCCACCGACAGCGGCCCCTTGCGCTTGAGCAAATGCACTTCCAGCTCGCACTCCAGGCGCGCCGCCAGCACCTCGATGGCGCGCCGCGCTTCGGGGGCGCCCACCAGGTAGACGGTGCGGGCCGGGGCGCCGCACACGGCGGCGGTCCAGGCCGCGCCACGGTCGCGGTCGGACAGCATCTGTATCTCGTCGATCACGGCCACGTCCACGGGGGTGCGGGTGTCCAGCATTTCCACCGTGCTGGCCACATGGGTGGCGCCGGGTTCCAGGCGCCGCTCCTCGCCCGTGATCAGGCTCACCGCCAGCGGCTTGCCGTGCGGCGCCATGGCTTGCAAACGCTCATAGTTTTCCAGCGCCAGCAGGCGCAGCGGGGCCAGGTAGACACCGCTGGGCGCCTTAGCCAAGGCTTCGATGGCCTGGTGGGTCTTGCCCGAGTTGGTCGGCCCCAGCAGGGCGATGAAGCGGCGCTTGATGCGGCGCGCCGCATCGAAGGAGGCCGGATATTCGGCCAGGTTGATGCTCTGCCGGGTGCGCTCGGCGTGCTGCGCCTCCATCTCGCGCTCGACCGCGTGGCCCAGGCGCTGGCGCAGGCGGTCGAATACGATGGAGGCCGGCTCGGTGATCTGTCCGGCCAGGCCCTGCAGGAAGGGTGCGGCGTCCAGGCCGCAGTCGTCGCAGGCGTCGGCCAGCTCCTGCACGAAACCGGACACCTGGGCGCGCAGCGCGGCTTCGGCTTCCGGGCTGGCCCGTTCCAGCAGCAGCTGGCAACGGGTGTCATGATCCATCTTGCGCCACTTGGAGGGCTTGGCCAGCACACCCTGGTCCGGCACCAGGTCATACGGCACGCTCATGCCGCCGTATGCGGCCTCGCCCCGGATGCGCAGGAACACCCGGCCCTCCTGGCGCGCCAGCGCGATGCCGCGCGCCGCCAGGCCCAGGGTGCGGCACAGCTGGTCGTCGTCCTCATCGCTGTCTGGTGGTGGGAGATGAGGCGCGGAATCGGTCATGGCGGGATAGGCAAGTTGGTACGTGCGCGATTATAACGTGCCCGCCTGGCGCGCCGGCCCCGGTCGCCTTTGTGTTCATCCGCCATTTCTGGCACCATGCTGCCCTTTGAGGACGTTTCAAAACGACCATGGCACCGTTACGGCGCCTGGCCCGGTTCACGTTTGAAACATCCTCTTAACGCCGACACTGCCATGCCCCAGACCCTTGCCACCCCCGCCCACCATGAACTGGTGATCAAGAAAAGCCGCTTCATCGCCTGCGTCCAGCCCATGGCCGACCGCGCCTCGGCCCAGGCCGTGGTGGCCGCGCTGTGGCAACAGCATCCGGGCGCGGCCCACGTGTGTTGGGCCCTGCTGGCAGGCGGCCAGTCAGCCGCCGTGGACGATGGCGAACCCAGCGGCACTGCCGGCCGCCCCATGCTGGACGTGCTGCGCCACCAGGACCTGGAGGGCGTGCTGGCCACCGTGGTGCGCTACTTCGGCGGCGTCAAGCTGGGCGCGGGCGGACTGGTGCGCGCCTACACCGACAGCGTGGCGCAAGCCCTGCTGGGCGCCGCCAAGGTCCCCATCATCAAGCTCGACACCCTGCGCTGCCAGGTGCCGTACGCCCTGGAAGGCTTGTTGCGGCGCGAGATCGAACTGGCCCAGGCCCGCCTGGACGCGGTCGAGCACGGCGACCTCGTGCGCTTCGAGTTCAGCCTGCCGGGCGCCGCCGCGCCTGCCCTGCGGTCGCGCCTGAACGAGGCCGGCGCCGGCCGCGTGGCGTGGCTGGATGACGAAGACGATTAATTAAGCAATCCTGGCCGCATGGCGGTCCTCAGCCGCGCAGCCGGAACACCCGCACCGCCTCCGACAGCCGCTCGGCCTGCTCCTGCAGCGAGGCGGCGGCAGCAGCGGCCTGCTCCACCAGCGCCGCATTCTGCTGGGTGGCGCCATCGATGGCGCCTATGGCCTGGTTGACCTGCTCTATGCCCAGCTCCTGCTCGCGGCTGGCGCTGTCGATTTCCGCCACGATGGCGTTGACGCGGGCAATGGCCGACACCACCTCGCCCATGGTGTCGCCCGCCTCGTGCACCAGGCGGCTGCCCTCGCCCACCTGGGCCACCGAGGCGCTGATCAGTTCGCGCACCTCCTTGGCCGCCGAATCCGAACGCTGCGCCAGTCCACGCACCTCGGACGCCACCACCGCGAAGCCGCGTCCCTGCTCCCCGGCCCGCGCCGCCTCCACGGCCGCGTTCAGCGCCAGGATATTGGTCTGGAAGGCGATGCCCTCGATCACGGCGATGATGTCCACGATGCGGCTGGAGGACTGGTGGATCGCGTCCATGGTCTGCACCATCTGCTCCATCACGGCGCCGCCCTTGGAGGCCACGCCGGACGCGCTGGCTGCCAGCGCACTGGCTTCCTTGGCGTGGCCGGAATTCTGGCGCACGGCGGAAGTCATCTCCTCCATGGACGCCGCCGTCTCTTCCAGCGAACTGGCCTGCGATTCGGTGCGCGCCGACAAATCCATGTTGCCGGACGCGATTTCGCCGGACGCCGTGGAAATGGTGTCGGTGCCGCTGCGCACGGTGCCGACAATGGCGTTCAGGCTGGCGTTCATGTCACGCAGGGCGCGCTTCAGGTCCCCGGTTTCGGAGCGGTCGCTGTCGCTGATGTCCAGCTGCCCGCTCAAATCGCCCTGCGCCACGCGCGCCGCGAATGCCACAGTCTGTTCCAGCGGCCCCATGATGGCGCGCTGCACGGCGCGGCCGAACAGCACCGCCACCACCAGCGCCAGCAGCACGCCGCCGATGATGCGGTAGCGCGATTGCACGACCGCCTCGTCGCCCACCAGCTTGGCGCGCTCTGAATTCTTCTCGATCAACTCGCTGAGATTGGCCATGCTTTTTTCCAGCACGCGGAAGCTGTCCATGAAGGGACCGAACTTGGCGGCCGCCGCGTCCTTGTCGCTGAAGGACAGGCGCACCATCTCGCCGGCGCGCTGCAGATAGGCTTCCATGTCCGGCTTGACGCGCGCGGTAGCCTGCTTGACCTCGGCGTCGGTGTCGACTTGCTCCATTTCCGAAATCAGCTTGCGGAACAGGGCGATGTGTTCCTCGGTATCCTGCAGCACTTCTTTTTGCGCGGCGGTGTCGCCGGTCAAGCTGGCCAGACGCGCGGCCAGCACGTCGGCGCGCAGCGCATCGTGGGCCTGGTCGGCCTGCAACTGATCCTTGATGGCGGCGCTGTTGGCGCTGATGCCATCCATGGCCTTGTCCAGCGTACGAACGGCGAAAAAACCGACCAGCCCGACCAGGCTGACAAACACCAGGGTGATCACATTCGACAGCAGCAAACGGTTCTTGATGGTCCAGTGCATGCGTTCCTCGGGTCAGAATTTGATGGAAAAGCCTGCGGTCCAGCTCCAGTCCGGGGTCTGGCGGTTCAGGCCGCGCGACAGGGCAGTGTCGACCTGGATGCGGCTGTTCAGCAGCCAGGCCGCGCCGATGTCGAAGGTGCTGACCGAGCCGCCATGGCTGGCGCGCGCGATCTGCGGCGCCGAGTATTCGACGAAGGTGCGGAAATCGTCAGTCCAGGATTTGCCCAGCACGATGCCGAAGATGCCGGCGGTGTAGCGCTGGCCGTTGTCGTCGCGCTGCCAGGCCAGGCCGGGCATGACGCCCAGCGAGAATTCATCGGGCAGCTCCCATTCCGCCGCCATGCGCAGCGAGCCGCCGCGCCCCGGGGCGCGGAAGGCGGCCGAGCCGGAGTCCAGGTCCACATGGGCCAGCAAGCCCACCGAGGGGCTGGAGCCCTCGCCATCGAGGACGTGCCATTTCACGCCCAGCGAGGAATCGGCATAGCCGCTTTCACGCACGCTGGGGCCGCCCGGATAGTCGGTGCGGGCGCGCAGGCGGCCATCCGTTTCGTAGCGCAGCTCCAGCGTGTCGCTGATGCCCAGGCGCAGCAGCGTGGGCGTGGAAAACAGGCGCTCGCGCACGCCGTCGTCGCCCTTGTTGCGGTCGATGGCGATGCTGGTTTCAAGCTGGAAGCGGCCCTTGCCAACGACATTGCTGGACTCGACGAAATCCGGACGGTCGGTGACGATTTCCTCCTCGGCGGCGCCAGCCAGCAGCGGCAAGGCACATAACAAAACGGCGCAGTTGCGCTTGAACTCCATCACTCCTCCCAGTGCTACGGCTCAGGTATGTAACGCTACCTGAAACCGTGTTGCTCTGGGGGGATTTTGTTGTTTTCCCGCCCGTGGGTCGGGGTGTCCGTATCCGGACGCCGTTGCGCGCAGGCGGGCGGCGCCAGCCCGGCGGCGCGCCGCCACATCCGTCGCAACCATCTGATTTTCAAGAGTTTATTGATCATTCAAGCGAGTGGCACGGGGCTTGCAAAGGAGATGGTATCGCTATCTCTCAAACGCACCATGGACCAAGCCATCGATACCCTCACGCTGCACAAGCGCCGCCGCCGCGCCGTGCTGGCGGGCGCCGCCCTGCTGGCCGGCGTGTGCGCGGCCGCCTGGGGCCTGAACCGCGCCGTCACGCCCAGTGTCGATGGCGCCAGCGTCACCCTGTCCGAGGTACGCAGCGGCAGCATCGCCAACACCATCAACGCCTCCGGCCTGGTGATACCGGTGCACGAGGAACTAGTGTCGAGCCCGATCCAGACTCGTGTCGCCAAGGTCCACGCCCGCATGGGCCAGCAAGTGAAACAAGGCGACCTGCTGCTGGAGCTGGACAGCCGCAGCACCGCGCTCGACATCGAGGCCCTGCGCGAACAGCTGGCCCAGCAGGAAAACCGCATCCAGTCGCTGACCTTGGAAAACGACCAGAAGCGCAAGCAGATCGTCAGCGCCATCGAGCTGCTGGAGCTGGACCTGCAAGCCAACCGCGTCAAGCTGGGCCGCTACCAGACCTTGCGCAAGGCCGGCGGCGTCTCGGCCGAAGACTTGCTGACGGCCGAACTGAACGTGCAGCGCACCGAAATCCAGCTGCGCCAGCAGCGCGAACTCATACAGGACAACCAGCGCGGCACGCAAAGCAATATCGAGGGCGCCCGCCTGCAGAAATCCATCCTGCAAAAGCAGCTGGCGCGCCAGCAGGATGTGCTGGCCCAGACCCAGGTACGGGCCCCCTTTGCCGGCATGCTGACCTGGCTGTTGGCCGACGAAGGCGCCAGCCTGGCCACCGGACAGCTGGTGGCGCGCGTCTCCGAGCTGGACAACTTCAAGGTGGAAGCCTCGCTGTCCGACTTCCACGCCCGCAGCCTCACGCCCGGCCAGCGCGTGCGGGTGGAGCAGAACGGCACCGTGCTGCAAGGCCAGGTGCAGACCGTGCTGCCGGAAATCCAGAACGGCACCGTCAAGCTGCTGGTCACCCTGGAGCAGCCGCACCACCCCATGCTGCGCAACAAGCTGCGGGTGGACGTCAACATCATCACCGAGCAGAAAGCCAAGACCCTACTGGCCGATGCCGGTCCGGCCCTGAACGGACGCGGCCCGCAGCCGGTGTTCGTGCTGCGCGACGGCGTGGCGCGCAAGACCACCGTCGACCTGGGCGCCAGCGACGGCAAGTCGGTGGAAATCCTGTCCGGCGCGCGCGCCGGCGACCGCCTCATCGTTTCCGACACCAGCAATTTCAAGGAACGCGACAGCATCCGCGTCTCCCATTAACTCCCGAGGCATACATGATCAAATTGAAGAACGTCAGCAAGACCTACCAGACCGACAAGGTCGAAACCCTGGCCCTCAAGGACATCGACCTGCACATCAAGCAGGCGGAGTTCGTCTGCATCATGGGCCCCAGCGGCTGCGGCAAGAGCACCCTGCTCAACCTGATCGGCCTGCTGGACCGGCCTGGCGCAGGCTCGGTCCAGATCGGCAACCGCGTGGTCGAGAACTACCAGGACAAGCACGTGGCCCAGCTGCGCAACCACGCCTTCGGTTTCATCTTCCAGAGCTTCCACCTGATTAACGACCTGCGGGTGATCGACAATGTCGAGCTGCCACTGCTGTACCGCAAGCTGCCCGCCGGCCAGCGCCGCCAGCTGGCCCGCGCCGCGCTGGAAAAGGTGGGACTGGGCGCACGCATGGAGCATTATCCCAACCAGCTGTCGGGCGGCCAGCAGCAGCGCGTGGCGATTGCCCGCGCCATCGTCGGCCAGCCGCACATCCTGCTGGCGGACGAACCGACCGGCAACCTGGACAGCAAAATGGGCGCCGAGATCATGGACCTGCTGCTGCAGCTCAACGCCGAAGGCACGACCGTGGTCATGGTCACCCACGACGAGCGCGAAGCGAGCCGCGCGCACCGCACCGTGCGCGTGTTCGACGGCCAGCTGGTCGCCTGAAGGGAGCGCCATGCTACGCAACTACCTGCTGACCGCCTACAAGGTCTTCCTGCGCCGCAAGCTGTTCACCGCCATCAACCTGCTGTGCATCGTGCTCACCCTGGTGGTGCTGATGGTGGTCACGGCGCTGCTGCAGAACGCCTTCTACCCCACCGGCGTGGAGCACCGCAGCGAGCGCTTCGTGCAAATCGTCATGGCGCAGTACAAGGGCCCGCACGCCGAGCGGCGCGGCCCGCTGGGCTACAAGTTCATCGACCGCGACCTGCGCCACCTGCCCTCGGCGGTGGCGGTGGCGGCGGTCAGCTGGCCGCAAACGCTGTCGGCCTACCAGCCGGGACGCGTGACCACCGTGCAAATCCGCTACGCCGACGCCGACTACTGGAAGATCATGGACTTCAAGCTGCTGGGCGGCCGCCTGCCGACCGCGGACGATGTCGCCAGCGCACGCTACGTGACCGTCATCAACGACAGCATGGCGCGCCAGTTGTTTCCCGGCCAGTCCGCGCTGCAGCAAAAACTCAACGTGGGCGGCGTGAACTACACCATCATCGGCGTGGTGGAGGACACCCTGCAGCTCAACAGCTATGCCGACCTGTGGGCGCCGATCACCACCATGCCGGGCGCCGACTACCGCCAGGCCGAAAGCGGCACCCTGACGGCGCTGCTGATGGCGCGCAGCGCCGGGGAGCTGCCGGCCCTCAAGCGAGAGATCGAGCAAGCCGCCGGCAAGGTCCAGTTCAATGATCCGCGCCGCTGGAGCAAGGCCAGCTTCTGGGGCGACAGCAAGCTGGACGTGGTGGCCCGCACGCTGATGAACAGCGAGGGCAGCGACGCCGGCGGCGCCAAACTGCTGTCCATGATTGCTGCCGCCATGCTGCTGTTCATGCTGCTGCCCGCCCTCAACCTGGTCAACCTGAACACGGGACGCATCCTGGAACGCAGCGCCGAGATCGGCGTGCGCAAGGCCTTCGGCGCCACCAGCGCCCAGATGGCCGGCCAGCTGCTGCTGGAAAACGTGCTGCTGTGCCTGGCAGGCGGCGCGCTCGGCCTGGCCGCCACGGCCGGCGTGCTGTGGTGGCTGGAAGGTTCCGGCCTCATCCCCTATCTCAAAGTACAAATGAACTGGACCGTGTTCGCGCTGGGCCTCTTGATCACCCTGGTGTTCGGCCTGCTGTCCGGCGTGCTGCCGGCCTGGAAAATGTCGCGCCTGGACCCGGTCCACGCCCTGAAAGGAACTGCCTGATGCTGCGCCACCTGTTCAAACTGATCTGGAAACGCAAGACCCGCAACCTGCTGCTGAGCGCGGAAATCCTGCTGGCCTTCGTGATCGTGTTCTGCGTGGCCGTGGTGGCCGTGCAAAACTACCGGCTGTACCAGCGCCCGCTGGGCTTCCAGTATGCCGACGTGTGGACCGTGGAATTCAACCCGGTCGACGATGAACTGTCGAGCAACGGGGTCGACGTCTACCGCCAGCTGCACGATACCCTGGCCGCGCTGCCCCAGGTGCGCGGCGTGGCCTTCAGCGAGCATCCCACCTTCGACATGTCCACCATGAGCACCGGCGTCAACACGCTGGACAAGCACATCGCCGTCAAGACCCAGATACTGCAGGTCAGCGACGATTTCTTCGCCATGCACGGCATGATGCTCAATGCGGGCCGCTGGTTCTCGCCGGCCGACGATGGCCAGGCCGACACCCCGGTGGTGGTCAACCGCCGCCTGGCCGAGCAGCTGTTCCCCGGACGGTCGGCGGTTGGCCAGGTGTATGAGCTGGAGCACGCGCCCGAGGAAAAGGCCGAGCGCCACCGCGTGGTCGGCGTGATCGAGGACTTCCGTCCCAAGGGCGAGTTCATGGAGCCGGTCAACCTGGCGCTGTTCCGCTTCAACCCGGTGGCCCCCCATCTGGACATGCGCACGCTCTATGTCAAGGTGGCGCCGGGCACGCCACGCGCCTTCGAGGCCGAACTCAACGAGCGTTTGCACCAGGTGCGCCCGAAATGGTCCTACACCATCAAGACCAGCGCCGAGATGCGCGATTCCATGTTCAGGCTGCAACTGGTGCCGCTCAAGCTGCTGGCCGTGGTGGCCGCCTTCCTGCTGGCCATGGTGGCGTTCGGGCTGTTCGGCGTGCTGTGGCAGAACATCACCCAGCGCATTCCGGAGATCGGCTTGCGGCGCGCCCTGGGCGCCAGCGCCGGCGACATCGCGCGCCAGATCGTGTGGGAACAGCTGCTGCTCAGTTCCGGCGCAGTGCTGGTGGGACTGGTGCTGCTGGCCCAGCTGCCGCTAACCGGCGCCTTCGACAGCCTGGACTGGACCGTGTTCAGCGCGGCGGCGGCGCTATCGGCGGGCGTCATCTATCTGCTATCCTTGCTGTGCTCGTTGTATCCGGGCTGGCGCGCCGCGCGCCTGAACCCGACAGCGGCCCTGCGCCACGAATAACGAATTCCATGGAATCACACCGCAAGCAACGCATCCTCATCGTCGACGACGACCAGGCCGTGCAGGTATCGCTGGCCTTGCTGCTCAAGCAGTCCGGCTTCGACACCCTGTGCGCCGACGATCCCGCCCAAGCCCTGGCGATGCTGGCGCGCGAAGCTGTTGACCTGGTGCTGCAGGACATGAACTTCTCGCTGCAGACCAGCGGCGAGGAAGGCCTGGCCCTGCTGGCCGAGATCCGCCAGCGTCACCCGCAGCTGCCGGTGCTGCTGCTGACGGCCTGGGGCTCGATCGCGCTGGCCGTGCGCGGCATGCAGGCCGGCGCCGCCAATTTTTGCACCAAGCCGTGGGACAACAGCCAGCTGGTGGGCCTGATCCGCGCCACCCTGGCCTCGGCCGAGCCGGCTCCGGCCGCACGCCTGACGCGCCAGGCGCTGGACGCCCAGTTCGATTTTTCCGGCATCATCGGCGAGCACCCGCGTTTGCTGCAGGTGCTGGCCACGGTCGGCCAGGTGGCGGCCACGCGCGCGCCGGTGCTGATACTGGGCGAGAGCGGCTGCGGCAAGGAGCTGATCGCCGACGCCATCCACCGCAACAGCCCGCGCGCCGCGCGGCCCATCGTCAAGATCAACATGGGCGCCATCACGCCCACGCTGTTCGAAAGCGAGATGTTCGGCCACGTGCGCGGCGCCTTCACCGACGCCCGCGCCGACCGCAAGGGCCACATCGCCAGCGCCCACGAGGGCACGCTGTTCCTGGACGAGATCGGCGAGCTGAACCGGGCCGACCAGGTCAAGCTGCTGCGCGTGCTGCAGGACCAGGGCTACCAGGCGGTCGGTTCCAGCCGCACCGAGCGCGCCGACGTGCGGGTGGTGTCGGCCACCAACCGCGAACTGGCCGAGCTGGTGGCGGCCGGCGAGTTCCGCGAGGACCTGTTCTACCGCCTGAACCTGATCACCCTGCGCCTGCCGCCGCTGCGCGAGCGCCGCAGCGACATTGCGCTGCTGGCGCGCCACATCCTGGGCGAGGTGGCGCACAGCTACGGCCTGGGCGCGGCCTCGCTGGCGCCTTCTGCGCTGGAGTGGCTGTCGGCCCAGCCCTGGCCGGGCAACATCCGCCAGCTCAAGCAAACCCTGGAGCGAACCCTGCTGCTGGTCGGCAAGAGCGAACTGAAACAGGCCGACTTCCAGGCCGTGCAGCAGCACGAGCACGGCGCCGCCCCGCGCCTGGGCGTGGATGGCATGACCCTGGAGCAGGTCGAACGGCACATGATCGCCAAGGCGCTGGAGCAGCACCAGGGCAATGTCACGCGCGTGGCCAAGGCGCTGGGCCTGAGCCGCACGGCGCTGTACCGGCGCCTGGAACGCCACGGCCTGGGCGGCGCAGGCGTTCCGGACGGCGCCCCATGACGCCGCGCGGGCGCCCGCAGGCCCGCATGGCCGCCCCGCAGCGCCCGGGCGGACTGGTGCCGGTGCCTCACGGTCAGCCCGGCGCCGGCCGGCATACCGCGTGGTGCGCCACGCATTTGTGCGGCCTGCACCATCACGTCACGGCCGCCCTGCCACGCCCAAGCGGACTGGCGCCGGTGCGCTTGAGACGCACGGGTGCCCGTATTCCAGGCAGTGCGCCATGAGTCTACGCTGGCGACTGCGCGCCTACCTCATCGTGCTGCACCTGGCCGGGCTGGCGCTGACGGTAGGGCTGTACCGTGAACGGACCACGCTGTTCCTGGCCATCGAGGCCGGGCTGCTGGCCAGCCTGGCGCTGGGCCTGTGGCTGGTCGGGCGGGCGCTGGAGCCGCTCAATTACACTCGCCACTTCCATGACCTACTGCAGGACCAGCAATACGCCGCGCGCCTGAAGCCAACCGGCGACCAAGGACTGGACCAGCTGATCGCCATGTTCAACGCCATGCTGGGCGCCCTGTACCAGGAACGGCTGGCGATCGGCGAGCAGCGCGGCTTCCTGGAACAGTTGCTGGAGGCCACGCCCAGCGCCGTCATCGTGTTTGATTTCGACGGCCGCATCAGCCTCTTGAACGCCAGCGCGCAAGCCCTGCTGGGACTGGACCAGGCACGCGGCCTGCCGCTGCGCCACTGGCTGGACGGCGCCGCCGTGCCCAGCGGCGACGCGGCCGCGCGCGAGCGCAGCCTGGCCCTGCTGGCCTTGCTGGACGCGCTGCCGCTGGGCGACAGCCAGTTGCTGGCAGATCCGGGTGGACGCCGCTACCGGGCCCAGCGCGGGCAATTCCACGACCGCGGCTTTGCCCGCCATTTCCTCCTGATCGAGGAATTGACGGAAGAGCTGGAAAGTTCCGAGCGCGCCACCTACGAAAAGCTGGTGCGGGTGCTGGCGCACGAGGTCAACAACACGGTGGCGGCCACCGGCTCGGTGCTGGAATCGCTGCTGTACTACCGGACCCAGTTGGCCGAGCGCGACGCCGAGGACTTCGGCACCGCCGTCAGCGCGGTACAACGGCGCAACGCCAGCCTGGGGCAATTCATCCAGCGCTTCACGGAAGTGGTCAAGATGCCGGCGCCGGAACTGCGGCCGGTATCGCTGGCGGACATGCTCGACGACATCGCCGCGCTGTACCGCGAACCGTGCCGCCAGCGCGGCATCGAACTGGCCTGGCGGCGGCGCGACGAGGTGGGACCGCAGATGCTGGACCGGGAGCTGATGGAGCAAGCCCTGGTCAACATCGTCAAGAACGCCATGGAAGCGGCCGAAGCCGGCCTGGCGCGGCGGGCGGGGCAAGTCGGGCTGGAGCTGGCGCAGGAGGATGGCGCGGTGCGGCTGTCGGTGACCGACAGCGGCGCGCTGGAAGCGCCGCCGCACCAGCTGTTCACGCCGTTCTACAGCACCAGGAAAGGCGGACAGGGCATAGGCCTGCTGTTCGTGCGCGAAGTGCTCACCCGCCACCACTACCGCTACCGCCTGGCCGCCGCCGATGCCCACACCCGCTTCGATATCTGGCTTTAGTCCTCGCTATTTGACGCGCCGCACGCGCGGGGCGCGCGGGGCGCCTTCGATGTCCAGGAAAATGGCGCCCAGCGTGCCGCGCCGCAGCGTGGCCCTGGGATTGGTGACCGGTGGCATCCATTCCTCGCTGTCGTCGGCGATTTGCCAGACCTGGCCGTTGGCCAGGCGGATGCGGGCGCCCGCTTTCCAGCCTTCGAATTCTCCTGCAATGGTGGTGCTGAGCTCGGACAGCTGCTGCTGGGCGATCACCGCCTGCTCGCGGCCAAAGCTGGATTCCTGCTGGGCCCGGGTGGGCGCGGTGGGCGTGGCGGGGGCGCCCACCGGGATGGCGTTGTAGCAGCGCAGCCGCTCTGGGCCGTCGGGAAGCTGGCGGCAGCGCAGCAGCGCCGCATCGTCGGCCAGGGCGGCGCCAGCGGCGCCAGCCAGCAGCAAGGCAGTGAGTTTTCGCATCAAGACGCTTTCATGGTCAGGGAGACTCACCATGATGCGAGAATCGTGCCCGCTTCAGAATTCCTCCCACTCATCGTTCCTGGCATGGGCAGTGGCAGCCGGCTTGCCGGCGGACGCCAGCCGCGGCGCAGGCCTGGCGGCGGCCGCTTTGGCCGGAAGCGCGGGCCTGGGAGCTGCCTTGGCCACCGGCCTGGCAGGCTGACGGCGCACGGCGTCGTCATGCTCCAGCTTGAAGATGCTCACCACCCGTTCCAGGTTGGCGGCCTGCTCCTGCATGGCCGCAGCTGCGGCGGCGGCTTCCTCCACCAGGGCCGCGTTCTGCTGGGTCACGGTATCCATCTGCACCACCGCTTCGTTGATCTGCTCGATACCGGCCTGCTGCTCGTCGCCTGCCGTGCTGATCTCACCCATGATATCGGTTACACGCCGCACACTGGTAACGATCTCGTCCATGGTCTTGCCGGCTTCTTCCACCAGCCGGCTGCCGCTCTGCACCTTTTCCACCGAATCGCCGATCAGCTCCTTGATTTCCTTGGCCGCCGCCGCGCTGCGCTGGGCCAGAGTGCGCACTTCCGAGGCCACCACGGCGAAGCCGCGTCCCTGCTCGCCCGCGCGCGCCGCTTCCACGGCCGCGTTCAGGGCCAGGATATTGGTCTGGAAGGCGATGCCGTCGATCACGGCGATGATGTCGACGATCTTGTTGGACGATGCGTTGATCGAGGCCATGGTGCCCACCACCTGCGACACCACGCTGCCGCCCTGCCCCGCCACCTCGGACGCGCTGCGCGCCAGCTGGTTGGCCTGGCGCGCGTGCTCGCTGTTCTGGCGCACGGCGCTGGTCAGCTGCTCCATCGAGGACGCGGTTTCCTCCAGCGAACTGGCCTGTTCCTCGGTACGGGCCGACAAGTCCAGGTTGCCGGTGGCGATCTCGGTCGAGGCCGAGGCGATGGTCTCGGTGCCGGCGCGCACCTCGCGCACGATGCTGGCCAGGCTGTCCCGCATGGTCTTGATGGCGTGCAGCATGCTGGCCTCGTTGCCGCCCCGGGTGCTGACCTCCACCGTCAGGTCGCCGGAAGCGATGCGTTCGGCAATATAGGCCGCATAGCCGGGCTCGCCGCCCAATTGGCGCAGCAGTCCGCGCGCGATCACCACGGCAGCCGCCAGACCCAGCACCAGGGCCAGGCCTGACAGTCCCAGCATTAGTGTGGTCGAGCGGTCATACGTTTCCTTGGCGGCGGCGGCGTCGCTGCTGTTGTGCTTTTTCTGCAGTTCGACATATTCATCCATGATGTCCTGCCATTTTTGGGTGGCGGGACCGGCGGCCGACATCAGCAGCCGGGTGGCTTCCTCATCCTTGTTCGCGCGCGCCAACGCGATCACCTGGTCGGTCAGGGGACGCGCCGCCTGCTGGGCTTCCACGATGCGCTGGCGCAGCTGCAAGCCTTCGGCCGATGCCGGCAGCGCCTGCAGCGTGCGCAAGGCTTCGTTGTAGTGGGCGCGCGCATTGTTCAGCTTGGCCAGTTCGGTTTCCATCGCGGCGTGGTCGTTCAGCAGCACCACGCTGCGCGTCACGCGCGCCACCACGTGCACCGCTTCCGACATGTCCTGCACCAGGTTGGCCCGCACCACGTTCAGGCTGACGATGCGGTCCAGCTGCGCGTTGATGCTGCGCATGTTGTACACGCCCAGCGCCGCCACCGCCATCAACAAGGCCAGTACCAGGCCGAAGCCCAGGCTGAGCCGCGTACTCACCTTCATGCTTGCTAAAGACATGCCAGTCTCCATTTCATCAATTAGTTGAATTTATTGTACGTCAACATATGTGGGTAACTGACACGCAATTTCTGAAATACAACAGAAATCAGGCGCCAATTAAACGCTTATAACAAAACCGAATGCGGATATAGCCAAATATTCGATTTATGTGCTTACAGATGCGGTAACGGCAGTCCCCGATCCCATATAAAATTACCCTTTGGTTACAAAAAAGGGCCGACGATGGCAATTCACGTAATACTCAACCTGCTGGCCGCGCTGGCACTGCTGGGCCTGCTCTACACCCAGCAGCGCCGCCACGCCAGCTTCACCGTGCGCGTGTTCACTGCACTGGGCCTGGGCGTGCTGCTGGGCGCCGTGCTGCAGGCCATCTACGGCGCCGACGCGCCGGAGCTCAAGACCACCAGCGACTACCTGGACATCGTGGGCACCGGCTACGTCAAGCTGCTGCAGATGATCGTCATGCCGCTGATCATGGTGTCCATCATTTCCGCCATCCTCAAGCTCAAGGGGGTCAATTCGCTGGGCAAGATCAGCGGCCTGACCATAGGCACGCTGATGGTGACCACCCTGGTGGCGGCGTCCATCGGCATCGCCATGGCCTACGCCTTCGGCCTGAACGCTGGCGGCCTCACCGCCAGCACGGCCGAGGTCGCGCGCGGCGCCTACCTGCAGGGCAAGGTCGGCGACGCCCAGGCCGTCTCGCTGCCGAGCATGCTGATCAGCTTCATTCCGGCCAACCCCTTCCAGGACCTGACCGGCGCCCGCAAGACCTCCACCATCGCGGTGGTGATCTTTTCCATGTTCATCGGCATCGCCGCCACCGGCATCCACGACAAGAAACCCGACATCTTTGCCTCCTTCGAGCGCTTCATCCAGGTGGCGCACGCCATCGTGATGCGCATCGTGACCCTGGTGCTGCGCCTGACCCCGTATGGCGTGTTCGCCCTGATGGCGCAGGTGGTGGCCACCTCCAGCTACAGCGACATTCTGCACCTGATCGACTTCGTGCTGGCGTCCTATAGCGCGCTGATCCTGATGTTCGGCGTGCACCTGCTCATCATCAGCGGCCTGGGCCTGAACCCGCTGCGCTACGTGAAGAAGGTATTCCCGGTGCTGGCCTTCGCCTTCACCTCGCGCACCAGCGCCGGCTCGATTCCGATGAGCGTGCAGATCCAGACCCAGCGCCTGGGCACGCCGGAAGGCATCGCCAACTTCGCCGCCTCGTTTGGCGCCACCATAGGCCAGAACGGCTGCGCCGGCATCTATCCCGCCATGCTGGCCATGATGATCGCGCCCACGGTGGGCATCGATCCCTATACGCTGGGCTTCATCGCGCCGCTGCTGGCCATCATTACCATCGGTTCGGTGGGCGTGGCCGGCGTGGGCGGCGGCGCCACTTTCGCGGCGCTGATCGTGCTCTCGGCCATGAACCTGCCGGTGGCCCTGGCCGGCCTGCTGATCTCGATCGAACCGCTGATCGACATGGGCCGCACGGCGCTTAATGTGAGCGGCTCCATCACGGCCGGCACGCTTACCAGCCGCGTCCTTGGGGAAACGGATGTTTCCGTGTTCAACAATGACGCCGACCTCGCCATCGACAGCGACCGCAAGGCCGCCTGATCAGTAGTCCCTCCCTTTGCGGCGCGCCGTTCATTGGCGCGCCGCCCCTCCCCGAATTCCACTAGCATGGCCCCCATCGTCAACAACGGGCGCCAGCAATGGAACAAAAGTGGCCGCAGCAGATCTGGCTGGTACGGCATGGACAAAGCGCCGGCAACGTGGCGCGCGATGAAGCCGAGGCCGCATCGCGCCTGCTGATCGACCTGGCCACGCGCGACGTCGACGTGCCCCTGTCCGACCTCGGCCAGCAGCAGGCCGGGGCCATGGCTGACTGGTTTGCGGCCCTGCCCGCCGACCGCCGTCCCAACGTCATCCTGCATTCGCCCTATGTGCGGGCGCGCGCCACGGCCAGCGCCGTGGTCGGGAAACTGGAGCGCGGCAGCCTGCTGTCGGTGGTGGCCGACGAGCGCCTGCGCGAAAAGGAATTTGGCATCCTCGACCGCCTGACCCCGCTGGGCATACAGGATAAATACCCGGAACTGTCCGAGCAGCGCGCCCACGTCGGCAAGTTTTATTTCCGCCCGCCGGGCGGCGAAAGCTGGTGCGACGTCATCCTGCGCCTGCGCAGCGTGCTCGACACCATCACCCGCGAATACCGCGGCGAACGGGTGCTGATCGTGGCCCACCAGGTGATCGTCAACTGCTTCCGCTACCTGATGGAGCGCATGGACGAAGACGCCATCCTGGCGCTGGACCGGGCCGGCGACGTACCCAACTGCGGCATCACGGAATACCGCTACGATCCCGCCGCAGGCAAGCGCGGCAAGCTGGTGCTGATCCAGGCCAACCTGGTGGCGCCGCTGGAACAGAGCGGCACCCCAGTCACGGCCCAGCCCGACCGGCCCGCCGCGCCCAAGTCGTAGGCCGCCATGACCGACCACGCCATTATCGAACTCACCACGCGCGCGCTGTGCGAGTGGCCGCTGCCCATGCCATCCTTCGACGCCGACAAGGAAGTGCGCGGCATGGTGCTGGTGATTGCCGGCTCGCGCGAAATGCCCGGCGCAGCGCTGCTGGCGGCCACGGCCGCCTTACGGGCTGGCGCGGGCAAACTGTGCGTGGTCACGGCCGCCAGCATCGCGGCCGTGGTCGGCGCCGCGCTGCCGGAAGCCCGCGTCATCGGATTGGAGGAAACGGCCGACGGCGGCCTCAACCTCTCGTCGCCGCGCGGCGTGCCGCAACTGTGCCGCAAGGCGGACGCCATCCTGATCGGCCCCGGCATGGAAGATGAAGATGCCACCGCCGCGCTGGTGCGGGCGCTGTTGCCCGATTGCGCAGGCAAGGCCTTGATACTGGATGCGGCCGCCATGCGTGTGGTAAGTCACACAAGCGATGGCGAACACGCACTACACTGCAATGCAGCACAAGCGGAAGCAGCCAACCAGGAGGCGGCCACGCCGCCGCTGTTTGGCGGACCGGTGCTGCTGACACCGCATGCCGGCGAACTGGCCGGACTCAGCGGAGCAGACAAACAGGACATTGCCGCCCGCCCCGAACAGGCGGCGGCCGAGGCCGCACAGCGCTGGGGCGCCGTGGTGGCTTTGAAAGGCGCCCTGACCGTGATCGCCGCGCCCGATGGGCGGCGCTGGCGCCACCAGGGCGGCAATACAGGATTGGCCATTTCCGGATCGGGCGACGCCCTGGCCGGCATCGTGGCCGGACTGGCGGCGCGAGGCGCCAGTATCGAACAGGCCGCGGCCTGGGGCGTGGCCCTGCATGCCATGGCTGGCGATCAGCTGGCCTTGAAGCATGGTCCGCTCGGTTACCTGGCGCGTGAAATCAGTGCCGAAGTACCGGCCCTGCTACGCGCGCTGGCAAGAGATTGAACCCGCGGCCCGCCGGTTCGGTCTACATTGATTCGTTCATCCACTGAAAGGAAAGCATGATGCGTACTACGACTCCTGCCCTGAAACTGCTGCTGGCAACCGCCGCTGCCGCCGCCCTGCTGGCCGGCTGCAAAAAGAACGAGGAAGTAGCACCGGCCACCCCGCCGGCTGCCACCACCCCGGAACCCACCCCGGCCCCGGCACCTACCCCGGCGCCGGCCACCCCGCCGGCTGATGCCACCACGCCGCCCAACGCGACGCCTGGCGCCACCACCACCCCGCCGGCCGACACCACCCCGCCGCCCCCGACCACCAAGTAAGCCGGTCTGGCGGATGGATAAACCCGACAGCCGTCGCCGGCTGTCGGGTTTTTTTATAGGCGCTACAAGGCCGCTTCCAGCTCGGTGAGCTTTTTCTCCAGCATGGAACGTTCCTGGGGGAGGCTGATTTTTGGCAGCACCTGGCGCAGCGCAAGTGCGTTGGCCTTGGTCAGCGCCTTATCCGCAGCGATGGCGACATCGGGTTTCACGCCGCTCCCCTCCCAATCGCCTTTGGTGACCGGGTTGATCGAGCGTCCTACCGGGATGATGGCGACCAGGTTCTGGCCGACGCGGAAAGGCTGGATCGGATGGGCGCCGCCGCCGGTGGTTTCCCCCACCACGGTGATGCGCTTAATGGCCTGCAGGTTATAGCTGAAATCTTCCGCTGCGGAGAACGTTTCGCCGCTGGTCAGCACATATACGGGCTTGTCGGCGCCGAAGCGCGCGCCCGGCACGGCGGGATCGCTCCAGAAGGAATTGGTTTCATTATCGGCCCGGAAGTAGATGTCTGACAGGTGCACCTTCTTGTCGCCCAGCAGGTAGCTGGCCACATGCGCCACCATGCGCGGATCGCCGCCATGGTTCTCGCGCAGATCGATGATCATCGCATTGCCATGCGCAGCCAGGTTCATCGCGGCGGTGGCCGCGGCCTTGCCGGCTTCCGCCTCAAAGAAGCCATCGAGCTTGAGGTACATGATGTTGCCGGGCAGGCGCTCCACCTTGTCAAAGGAAAAATTCAGGTATTGCCCCATTTCCGTCATGCGCTGCCGCATCTCGGGCGGCATGGGCTGGCTGGCGGAAGGACGCGGGCGGTCCGGCGGCGCATTGGGGATGTAGCGGATACTCAGGTGCTTGTCCGGGTGCGCAGCCTGGATATGGGCCATCAGCAGGCCGGCAAACTCCGCATCCGTGACGGCCTGGTCGTAGTCGCCCTTGCGGCTGTGATCGCGGATGGCGGCGGCCATCTTGCCGCCTTCGTCGGCCAGGATGTAGTTCCCGGACAGGCGCTGGGCCAGCAGCTCGACAGCGGCGGCCTTGTCCGCGGCGCTCAGGGGCACGGCCTGCCGCACTGGCGCGCTTGGCCCCTGATCCTGGGCAGCTGCGGCGGGGGCGGCGAGCATGCCGAGGGTAACGATTACGGCGGGAACGAGGTGTCGCAACATAGAATTTGTCTCCATAAAAGGATAGTTATGCGGGCAAGGCGCCCGCTTACATCTGGCGAAACTGCTTGCTGAACCCTTCGCTGACGGCCAGGCGCTCCGTCCGGCCCTTCAGGATCACCTCCAGGCCGCCCCCGCTGCGTTCGATGCGGTCGACGGCCTGCAGGCTGACGATGGTGCTGCGGTGGATTTGCGCAAACAGCTGAGGGTCCAGCTGTTCGAGCAGCGATTTCAACGGCAGGCGTATCAGCGCATCGCCCTTCTCCGTCACCACCCGGGTGTATTTTTCGTCCGACTGGAAGTACAGCACTTCGCTGACCATCACCAGCCGCACCGAATTGCCGCTGGACGCCTTGATCCACTTGAGGTAGACCGGCGCCTTGTCCTGCTCGAACAGCTGCTCCCACACGGCGGGCGGCGGGCTGGCGGCGGCGCGCGACTTCAGGCGGCGTATGGTCTGCAGCAGGCGCGCGGTGGTGACAGGCTTGACCAGGTAGTCCGATGCGCCGGCATCAAAGGCCGCCAGCGCATAGTCCGCGTAGGCCGTGACGAACACCACCTGGCAGGACTCGGGTATGTGGCGCGCCACTTCCATGCCGTCCAGGCCGGGCATCTGGATGTCCAGGAACACGATGTCCGGTGTCAGCGCGTCGATGGCGGCCACCGCATCGATACCGTTCTCGGCCTGGCCGGCGATCTTCAGCTCCGGCCACAGGACGCGCAGCTGGTCGGCCAGTTCCGCCCGCAGCAGCGGCTCGTCTTCCACGATCAGGGCGGTCTGCATCAAGCCTGCCCTCCGGCCACCGGCACGGTCAGCACGGCGCGCACGCCTTGCCCGCCGGCGGGCGCCACCAGCAGGCTGGCGTCGCGTCCATACAGCAGTTGCAGGCGCTCCGCGATATTCGCCAGTCCCGTGCCCTGTCCGGCCTGTTCGGTCAGGCCGACGCCGTCGTCGACCACGGACACGCTCAGCAGCCTGCCTTCTCCCTTTTGCGCGCAGCTGGCGCCGATGGTGATCAGGCCCGGCCGGCTGGCCCGTTCCAGGCCGTGCTTGACGGCGTTTTCCACCAGCGAGATCAGCATGGCCGGCGGGAACGGCAAGCCGCGCAATGCATCGTCCACCTCGACCGCATAGCGCAGCCGCGTTCCCATGCGGATGCGCATCACCGCCAGGTAGTCGCTGACCAGATCCACTTCCCGCCCCAGGATGGAAGACACCGAGCGCATATCCGGCAGCGCGTTCTGCAGGTAGCCGACCAGGTGGTCCAGCATGTCCTGCGCGGCTTGCTGGTCGGTGCGGATCAGGTATTTCAGGTTGGCCAGGGTATTGAACAGGAAATGCGGCTCGACCTGGGCCTGCAGGGCCGACAGGCGCGCCTGCAGCGAGGTGCGTTCCAGCTCGCGTTCGCGCCTGGCCGCATCGAGGGCGTTGGCATGGCGGTCGAGATGCTGGCCCAGCTGGGCGCACACCAGCTCGGCGGTCTTGAGCGCCTCGCCCTGCGGGATCGCGAACCAGGTCAGGCCCGGACGGCAGCGCAGCTCGATGTGGCAGCTGGCCCCCAGGTCGGTCGATACCCGCAGTTCGACATGGCGTCCCAGCTTCAGCGGACGCCAGCGGCCCAGCACGATCCTGCCCCTGAACGGGTCGTGGAAGAAGGCCGGCGGGCCGGAATAGCCGAGCGCCGTGCCGAGCGCCAGTCCCGACAAGGATTCGGTGCACAAGTCGAAGGTGGTATAGGGATTGAAGGGCGCATCGATGCGGCGCGCCACCGAGGACGCCATGTACTCGGCAGACAGCGCCTTGCCCTCCTCGCTCAGCCGGGCAAGGTAGTGGCGGGCGATGCTGCTTGACACCAGCGCCAGCCAGGCCATCACCGCCAGCGCGACGCCGACCATGATGGCCAGGCTCTTGCGCGATTCGAAGTGGCCGGGCGCGGCCGGCACCGGGTTCAGCCACAGCGGTATCAAGGCGATCGCCAGCGACAGGAACAGCAGCGAACCGGCATTGAAGCGCAGCGCCGACTGCAGCAGGTAGCGGCGCACCAGGCGGCGGTCGTGCTGGATTTCAGGCACGGGAGGCGCGTTAAATGGTACAAATACGGGAGAGTTCATTGGGTTTCTCGTGTTGAACTTGCCCGCCATTCTAGCGGCTCCGATCGGCTTGTTTTCGCCCATGCGACGAATGCCCGGCTATCGCGGAGGAAAGCGGCGTGGGCGGGATGAACACTGCCGGCAGAAGCGATTGATCAGCGAAGGAGTGGAAATTGAGTTACGTGCGTGGATATCGCGGCACCGTATTGTCCGCATTGTCGCGCGCGCTTTTGGCCTCGGCTGCTGTTGCTGAGCCTGTGGAGCAGCAAGCGCTGGAGAATATGCCCTGCCCGGGCGCCATTGCCTGGAACCAGGCGCATCCGGAGGAATCGGCTGCGGCCATGGCCCGGCGTGACGCCGCCCGCTCATTCAGCGATCCGGCCTTGCGTGCCGAACTGGCGGAACGCTACCAGCGCGACCAGGAAGCGCGGGTTGCCTTTCTCGCCACTCCCGCCAACGCGCTGGTGCGCCAGCGGGTGCTTCAGGTGGATGCCGACAACGTGGCCTGGCTGTTCAAGCTGGTCAACGCCCAGGGCCTTCCGACTGTAGCCCAGGTGGGTGAAGCCGGCGTCGAACAGGCCTGGCTGCTGGCCCAGCATGCCGACCGCCAGCCCCGCTTCCAGGCGGCGCTGCTGCCGGCCATGGAGGCCAGCCATGCCGCGGGCGAGCTAAGCGGAATGTCCTTGTCGCGCTTTGTCGACCGGGTCCTGGTCAAGCAAGGCAAGCCGCAGCGCTACGGCACCCAATTCACGCCCGAGGCCTGGGCCACCGATCATTTCGGCCTGCCCGACGAGCAAAGCGTGCGCGAAGTGGACCAGCACAGGCGCGAGCTCGGCATCATGCCGCTGGCCGATTATGTCTGCATGATGCGTTATGTACGCAGGGGCCAGCGTTAGCGGCATGCATACTCACACTGTGTGGAAGTCAGTTTCCCCTCAATCCGATTGCCACGTCTCGAAATGAAGCCAAGGCCGCTTCGAGATGCTCGATGATTTCTTGCTGCAGCACATCGGGTGCAGGCAGGTCATCGAGATTATCCAGGCTTTTGTCTTTCAACCAGAAGATGTCCAGGCTGGCCTTGTCGCGGGCGATCAGGTCCTCGTAGCGGTAGTATTTGAAGCGTTCGGTTTCATGCCGCTCGTGCCGGTTTTGCGGTCGGTAGCAGGTGATAAAGTCTTGCAAATCACTGGGCTTCAGGGTACGCGTCTTCAGCGTGAAGTGCATGTTGGTGCGCAGGTCATAAAACCACACGCCTTGGGTATGCACACGGCCATCCTTGGGCGCATTGTCGAAGAACACCACGTTGGCCTTCACACCCTGTGCATAGAAAATACCGGTGGGCAGGCGCAAGATAGTGTGCACGTCGCAGGTCTCCAACAATTTCCGGCGAATCTTCTCGCCAGCGCCACCCTCAAACAGTACGTTATCTGGCAACACCACGGCGGCTTTACCGTCCACCTTAAGCATGCTGACGATGTGTTGCAGGAAGTTGAGCTGCTTGTTCGAGGTAGTTTCCCAGAAGTCCTGACGTTCATAGGTCAGGGTGTCACGGTCTTCCACGCCCTCCTCGTTGGTGATCGTCATACTGCTCTTCTTACCAAACGGTGGGTTGGCCAGCACGTAATCCACTTTGCGTTTGGGTTCCGCGATCAGGGCATCAGAGCGATCCACTGAAGGTTGGCCGTCCAGTTCGCCTATATTGTGCAGAAACAGGTTCATCAGGCATAAGCGGCGTGTGCTGGGCACAATTTCGTTGCCATGGAAGGTCGCATCGCGCAAGAAAGCTTTTTGCGTTTTGTTCAGCGTTGTGTCTGGCCGGGTCAGCCAATTGTAGGCGCCGAGGAAGAAGCCGCCCGTACCACAGGCCGGGTCGGCAATGGTCTTGCCCGGCTCTGGCCGCACACATTCCACCATGGTCTGAATCACGGCACGCGGCGTGAAGTACTGGCCGGCGCCACTCTTGGTGTCCTCCGCGTTTTTTTGCAGTAGCCCTTCATACAAATCGCCTTTGGTGTCTGCATCCATGCCCACCCAGCTCTGTTCGTCGATCATCTGCACCAGGCGTGAGAGCTTGGCTGGGTCCTGGATCTTGTTCTGCGCTTTGAAGAAGATCGCGCCCAGCATTCCCGGCTCGGAACCGAGCTTGTGCAGGGTGGCAAGATAGTGCGCTTCCAGCGGCTCACCGGTCTTGGCACGCAGGGCGGCCCAGTCATAACCCTTGGGAATGTGCGTGTCGCGGTTGTACGGCTCCTGAGCATATTCATGTGCCATCTTCAGGAACAGCAGGTAGGTAAGCTGCTCCAGGTAGTCGCCATAGCCCACGCCGTCATCGCGCAGCGTGTGACAAAAATTCCAGACCTTCTGGATGAGAGTAGAGGTATTCATTCCTTGTATTCCACAAAATTGGCAGCAGCCGTATATGCTTGCCTTGGGTCCGTCATGGAAGGATAAGCGGTGCGCAGAGCGCCTTCCTTGACCATGGGAGTGAGTGTTCGTTTGCGCAGATCGTCCGGGTCGCGCTGCAGCGCCTGTGCCAGCACACGCAGCCCCAGCAGGCGGTCTGCACAGAGCGCCAGGATGGTTTCCCTAAGAACAACGGGAGCTACTCGTGCTTGGCCGGATACCATGCGCCCCTGCTCGATCAGTTGGGTCTGCATCGCTTCAGGGAGCGCTGCCCAGTCGAGATAAGGCCCAGCGGGCGCAGCGGCAGGCGGCCCCTGCTCCGGTGGTACGGCGGCTAGCTCCGGTGGTACGGCGGCTAGCTCCGGTGGTACGGTGGCTAGCTCCGGTGATATGACGTCGGCGTTACTCGCCAAATCGGCCCGATCCGCCAAGTCAAAGACCGTCGCCGCCGACCGCCGTTGCCAAGGGAGAAAATAAACCATTCCCCGGCCCGCGCCGTCCGGCACCAGAAAACCGTCACGCACAAGGCCGCGCAGCATCTTGGTCAGGTCGGCGGGATGGTCGGTACTTATCTGCTTGAGCCGGTCGTGGCTGACCAGCCCCTCTACCTGGGCCGTGATGAGGGCCAGACGCGCGGTCTCCGGCAACGCGACAAAACGCGCTCCCAGCACCTCTGTCAGCTCGGCAACGGCTTGCGCCGGTACCAAGCTGCTCATGCGTAACTCCATTAGCGTCTGCTCAGGCTCTGGCATTTCGTATAGCACAGGCCGACGCCAGTGCTGGCCTGCCCAGTTGGAATAAATCTTGGGCAGGCCCGAACCGGCGTGATCACCGTAGCCCACCAGCTGGAACATGGTCTGCAAGCGGCGGTTGCGGCAATCGCTGTTGCCGCCATGAATGGCAATTTCCGGCGGAATGCGCATCCGCCCAGGATTGCGAAAGCCGTACATGTCCGGACGCTTGACCACCAGCACCGACACGCGCCCCGAGTAGTCCGCATGGATCAGCGTGTTGGCCAGCGCTTCGCGCAGCGCCTCATGCACAGGAGTGTCTTCCACCCGCTGCCCATCCTGCAACTGAAACGGGACTTTCAGATCGGCCGTCAGCTTCTGGTACACGCGGCGGAAAAAATCATATAGATTGCCTGACCAGCTACCGTCCGGCACCAAGCGGTCGATCCAGCGCCGCTCGGTTTTGGCTTCGGGCCTTTCTTGAAAGTCCACCATGTAATGCGGCAACGCGTCGCGTATCACCTCGGCGCGGCCGAGCATCAGCAGGCCCGCCAGACGCAGCCCGCTGTAGCCTTCTTCGCGGTTCTTGCCCCAGGCTCCTACGCGCTCAAGAAATTCAGGGATGGGCAGATCTGTCCACACGTGCCCCGGCTTCACCGCCGCAAAGCGATTACGATAGGCGGCCACGGTCTCCATGTCCAAGTCGCTAAAGTCATAGCCCTTGAGCACGCGTTCGTCGCGCGTATCTTCGACACGCTCAGCCAGCATACGGCGCACCGCTTCATCGTCGGCGGCATAGTCGCCTTCAAAGCGGCGCAGCCAGGTGCCGCCGAATGGATTGCTGCCCAAATGCACAGGCCGCTGCTGACGGGCAGCGCGTGGCACCCGGACATACAGCAGCGTCTTGCCGGTGACCTGGATCGGCTGGACGTCAGTTTCATTCAGCAGGTTGAGACTGATCTGCTTACGGTTGTGCAGGTTGTCCCACAACGCCTTGCGCACCCGCTCCACATCAGCCAGACCCAGCGCACTGAACTGCCCGCGCGGCTTTTCCTGCACGCCGAGCAGGATAACGCCGCCGTCGGTATTGGCCATGGCGCTATAGCTCTTCCAGAAATCCTCCGGGAGCTCGCCTCGCCCATCGCGCCCCTGTGCAGCCTTGCACTCGAGGTCACAGGACTCGGCCAGGCCGGCGAAGTCACCCTCGCTCCACGGGGCGTCAACCAAGCCAGTCATGCTGCTGCCTCATCTTTCTTCCTCCCGCGCGGCTTCTTTGTGGCGGCCTGCGCGGCGCGTTCACTGCGGATGCGTTCGAGCAGCACGCTGGCTGGTTCATCGTTCGGGTCTTGCGACACGAGTTCGCCGGCGAAGGCGGCACGCAGGATGTTTTGGCGCTGGGCGCCGGATTGTTTTAGCGATCTTTCGATATTCTTTTCTTGTTCGATTGCGCTTTCTGTCTGCTCTGCCAAAGTCTCCATAAGCTCGATCTGTTCGGCTAAGGGTGGCAGAGGCACCGCGAGAGCAGCCAGCTTGCTGCCATTCACGTTGGCCTGACCTACTTGCTGCACCACTACCGACTTAATCCAATGCCGCCCATACACTGAATTGATATACGCAGAGGCGATTTCAGGAATGAAACCCTTTGCAAACCTTACTGCAATCAGATAGGAGGCATATGAACAGGGGGTCAGTTCGGAGCGGTAGACAGCAGTCTTCCCTACCAATTCAGGGCTATTCGTGCGGTTAAAAAGTAGATCTCCGGCCTCTAAGAAGAGGCCTGGAAATTCCTCATGGTCCTGAGGTAGATACTTCAGATTATTAAGATCAAGTCGCCCATCTTTAATGTTACCCATTCGCAGCACGGCAATTCCCGAGCAATCCTCGTTTGCCTTCGCAGAAGAGCCATACCGCTGCTCAATTGTAAGCTGATCGATTGCCGCCCAAACCCACCCCTCTGGCAATGAAGGAAGCCCCGTAGTGTCCGGAACGAAGGGTTCAGGATACTTCTTTTGCCAATCCTTGGGCGGGATTTTGCCTTTTTCCTCGAACTTGGCAAGTTGCTTTTCCTCCCAACGAGCGCGGCGCTCGCCGAGGATTCGCTCCAACAGTTCCGCGCCGGTCCCAAGATGCGGATTCGAAGCCCGCTGTGCTTGGCGCCATGAGGCCGTGAGCACTCCGTCCACTGCAGCCTTAAGGAGAGATTGACGGTATTGCTGCAACTTCTTCCGCGCTACTTTAAGCTCCACCACGCCGGCATCGAGGTCTGACAGCAGTTCTTCAAGCTTAGCGACGATGCGAGTTTGTTCCGCACGGGGTGGAAGAGGCAGAGGTATGTCACCGATGGTTTTCGACGATAAATGCTTTACAGTGACTGATGGCGTGTTAGCATTGATTGCTGCCAGATACCCAGGCAACAGATACGCAAGAAATCGCTTGTCATAGAACGAATCGTTAGGTGTGACCTTGCACACTCGCTGGTTCAATACAGCAGGCTGTGTCCCCCAGTAACCACAGTTGAAATCGCCATCCATGCCAATTAACAGATCGCCCTGGTTAACCAAATACGCTTGCTCATATGCGCCCATGTAAAAGGTCTTGGTCTCGCCGGGAAGCACATCTCGAATGCGAACAAGCGGAGTGCCAAGCGTTGAGCTAAAGAGTGATGAATCAAATGGGGCGCCGTTCAGGATTTCTGCCACTTCTGCCAAGCGAGCGCGCTCCCATGAATCATGCTTCCCCAACAATCCGGTCGTATCTGCCGCGATTACTTCGGCAACGGACATCGTAAAGGCCATTACGCAACCAACTCCTCATTCATCTCATTCATCAGCATATCCAACTCTTGGCTAAACAGAGCCCAAGCCTTTTGCAGCCCACCTTTATTGGCCAGTTCAGCGAAATCAAAATCCTTGCGGCTGATGCTGCACGAGCTGGCGATGTGCTCCTTCATCAGCCGCAGCCATTCAGTCTGCTCGGGGGTGAAGGAAGTTCCGCGCTGCGCGTTGTGGCGCCAGATCCAGGCTTGGAAACGCCGGTCCACTTCGTCGGCAAAGGGTCGAAGTTCACCGTCCAGCCCGAGTGCGAAGCGCACGAGGGACACCAGATCGGTAAGCTGACGCTTCCTTTCCGCGCCTTTCACCTGACTGGCCTGCACCGTAGCATAGGCGCTCCACAGCCGCTCGCTGGTGAGCATCAGCGGCGGGCGGCTCAGCCGCTCATGCAACTCTTCGATCATGTCGAAGGTCAGCGCGCGGCGCTGGTAGGGCTGGCCGTAGAAAAAGCCGAGCGCCGCGATTTCATCCTTGTGCGCTATAAGGTAATCAGCAAAGCTCTGGATGTTCTTTTGCGCTTGCGCCTCGGCCTGCTCGGAGAAGCCGCTGAACGTCACCTGATCCAAGTTGATGTGGTCGATGATCTGCTCACGCTCGCGGCGGGCGTTTTCGATTTCGTCGCGCAGTTCCGGTTTGTCGAAAGGCGCGCAGGCTGACATCACCCGGGTCTTCCGGGCAGACTCGATTTCTTCGGGAAGCAAGCTATCTTCGCTGCGCGTGATGCCCTTGGCTTTAGCGGTCGCTAGCGCGGTTTGCACGATGGCGTCCGGGTCCAGCGCGCGGATCAGTGACTTGGCCAGTTCGCCCAGCGGAACCCCGCCACTACGCTTTTCGATGCGAGCCTTGGCCTTGTCGTCAAGCTGCATGTTCAGGCGCACGAGGCGATTGGCCAACGACAACACAGTGTCGTCGTCGCGGTGCCCCAAGGCCACACCCTGCAGCAGATCTTTCAACGCCACGCCGGGATTCCTTTCCAGCGGGCGGCTTTCCGTCTTGCAGGATTTTTCCACGCCCACCGCGTCGATCAGTACAAAGCGGGTCTTGGCGCCGTCGGCACTGCCGCTGACGCGCTGCAGGCTTTCAGAGTCCAGGCTGCGTACTCCACGGCCTTTCATCTGTTCGTAGTAGCCCTTGCTGCGCACATCGCGCATGAAGAGCAGCACTTCGAGCGGCTTTACATCGGTGCCGGTAGCAATCATGTCCACGGTGACCGCGATGCGTGGATGGAAGTCATTGCGAAAGCTGGCCAGCACGCCATCGGCTTCCTTTTCGCTGTAGGTAACCTTGCGACAAAAAGCGTTACCCTGACCATAGACCTCGCGCACGATGTTGATGATGTCGTCGGCATGGCTGTCGGTCTTGGCGAAGATGAGGGTCTTGGGCGTCTCCTTACGCGCGGGGAAGATCTGCGTTTCCACCGCTGTTTTCATGGCTCGGATCACCTGGCGGATCTGGCTCGGATTGACCACCGATTTGTCAAGTTGTCTGGCGGAGTAGACGGTGTCTTCCTCAGTCTCGGCCCAGCGCTTCTTGCGGGTGGAACGGTCCCGATGGTCCACCCATTCCTTTGCCTTCAGCTCAGCGCCTTTCTGGCTGATTTCGGTGACGATCTCGTACACGTCATAGCCGACGTTGACGCCATCGGCCACCGAGTCTTCGTAGCTGTATTCAGCGACGATGTTCTCGTTGAAGAAACCGAAGGTGCGTTTGTCCGGCGTCGCGGTGAGGCCAATGAGATAGGCATCGAAATAGTCGAGCACCTGCTTCCACAGGTTGTAGATGCTGCGATGGCACTCGTCGATCACGATGAAGTCAAATTCCTCGACAGGAATCGCCCGGTTGTAGCGTACCAGCTTTTCCTGCTTGGCCGTTTGCTGCACCTCGTTGAGCGACACGTCCTCCGCGGCGTCATCCATGGGCTCGCAACTGAGGATGGAGTACATGCGTTGGATGGTGCTGATGCAAACCTCTGCGGACGGGTCGATACTCGAAGATGCCAGCCGCTGCACGTTGTACAATTCAGTGAATTTGCGCGCATCGTCCGGCGGCGTGTAGGCCATGAATTCCTGGTGCGCCTGCTTGCCCAGGTTGCGCGTATCGACCAGGAACAGAATGCGCTTGGCGCCGCCGAACTTCAGCAGGCGATAAACGGCGGTGATGGCGGTGAAAGTCTTGCCTGCGCCGGTTGCCATGTGGATCAAGGCGCGGGGCTTGTTTTGCGCCAGCGATTTTTCCAACCCGGTGACGGCGCCGACCTGGCAATCGCGCAGATTTTGCTCCGGCAGCGCAGGCATCTGCTCTGCAAGGCGCCGCCGCAGGGTGTCGGGCTGGTCCAGCCACTCCTTGAGTTGGGCTGGCTGGAAGAAATGGAACAGTTCGCGCGAACGTGGTGCCGGATCCGCATTATCAGTGAAACGAATGACCTGGCCAGTGGCCTCGAACAAAAAGCGAAGTGGCGTGTTGTCCTTGCGCCATTTGAGGTTGGCGGCGGCGTAGCGTTCGGTCTGGCTTTCGGTGACGGTGAGATTTTCGCCAGCGCTGTTTTTCTTGGCCTCGATCACGCCGCACGCCACGCGATCCACGAACAGCACGTAATCGGCCGGGCCGCTGTCGGTGGTGTATTCGCGTATTGCCACACCCATCCCGGCGGACAGATCGATCTGTTTCATGTCCTGAATCACCCAGCCAGCGTGCTCGAGTCTCTCATCGATCTGTTGGCGGGCCTTGGTTTCCGGCGTCATGCGTGTAGCTCCCTCTCAATGTGCGGGTCTGTCGACCCGTTTTGCTCAGCACCTAGGCTCAAGCGCTTGCTAAGGGAACTATTGTAAGCTTTACCGCGATAGCAGACAGTCATTAAATATTTTACCGCAACAAAAAAGGGCCTCGCGGCCCTTTCCTGTTGATGCGGTAAACGCTTAGAACTTGTAGTTGTAAGCAATGCCCAGCAGCTGCAGATGGGTCTTGTACGTGCCGCGCGTGGTTTCGCCGTTGCCGGTGCAGCCGGTCGCCACCGGGTTGCAGTTGTTGGTGTAGTTGATGGACGCGTCCTTGAAGTCCAGGAAGCTATAGGCCAGGTCGATCGAGGACTTGGGCGACAGCTTGTAGTTGGCGCCTATCGAATACTGCATGCGGTCGCTGTCCGGCAGTGCCGGGTGGGTCAGCTCGGCGCTGCGCACCGGCGACTGGTCGTAGGCCAGGCCGGCGCGCAGGGTGGTCTTCTCGTTGTACGCGTAGTTGGCGCCCAGCGAGACGCGCACCGTGTTCTTCCATTGCTGGCGTATCACCTCGTCACCTTCGGTGGTGCCGGGGAATTCGATGTGCAGGTCGCCCAGGCGCGAGTTGCGGGTCCAGGTCACGTCGGCCATGCCGGCCCACTTGTCATCGAACTGGTGGAACACGTTGGCCGACAGGGTTTCCGGCGTGCGCAGGCGCACCAGCGCGGCCGAGTTCACGCGGCGCGAAGCGGCGGCAATCACCTTGTTGACCACGGCGTCGCTGGTCACGCTGGAGAAGTCCCACACGGTATCGCCCTTCAGCTTGTGCGCGATCGACGAGCGGTAGGCCAGGCCGAAGCGGGTGGCCTCGTCCAGGGTGAACATATAGCCCAGGTTGAAGCCGTAGCCCCAGTCCTTGCCATCGTTCTCGCCATGGCCGTCGCCCGCCGTGCTCAGCAGCGCGGGATTGCCGCCCAGTGCCGCGATCTGCTTGACCAGGGCAGCGCCAGTGGCCGCGCCGGCGGCCGAGTTCAGGTAGCGCACCGTGCCGGGGATATCCACCGCCTGGCCCAGTTCAGCTTTCATGTATTCGAAGTCGATGCCGAAACCGAAGGCGTGCTGCTGGTTCAGCTTGAACGCCACCGAAGGGTTCAGGGTGATGGCTTCCAGCTTGATGTTGGACAGCGCATAGCGGCCGGTCCAGCTGTTGCCGTAGTCCAGCTTGGCGCCGTAGGGCACGAACATGCCGAGGCCGGCGGTCCACTGGTCGTTCAGCTGCTTGCTGAAGTACACCGAGGGCGCGGCCACGGCGTCCGGCGCGTAGCCGTCGGCGGCGGTGCCGCCCACGGCGGTGCCGGTGAAGCGGGTCGAGCCGGTGTCGGTGAAGGTCGAGTGCGGCACTACCACGGTGACACCGCCGCTGACCTGGGTGCCGCCCAGGCGCGACAGGCCGGCCGGGTTGTAGAAGATCACCGACGGGTCGTTGGCTTCGGCCGCATTGGCGTCAGCCGTGCCCTGGCCGGACACGCTCTGCGAGCCGAAGCGGTAGCCGGACGCCTGAGCGCCGGTCGCCAGGGCGCCCAGGGCAGCGGCAATGATCAGGGGAAGATATGCTTTTTTCATGATATGTCTCGCTTTATTCAGTGGCCGCGGTGCGTCCGGTTTGTTATAAGTCCTCCAGCTGCGCGCAGGGGGTCCGGCGGCAGGTACAGGGTGGCCAGCAGCTTACACCAGGAGTAAAACGGCCGTCGTAGAGGGTGAATTCTAATTCAGGACTTGAAACCGAGCAAATGCTCTGCATTATGGATTGCCGTTTGGAAAAACAAAAAGGGCCAGCAGGCCCTTTTTGTTACCACAAAGGTATATGTTATGCGGTATATCGCTGCGGTTCAGGCTGCAGCGCTTCCTTGGCCGGCTGCGGCTGGCCGCGCCCGGTGATCTTGCGCAACACCCACACGATGGCGCGGAACACGGCACGCACGAACACCAGGGTCAGCAGCGCCTCGATGACGGTCACGATCAGGGCCGGCGCCGTGCTCCAGCGCTCGGCGCGGCGCTGGTACTTGGCCTTGGCGCGGTCGGCCGCGATCTCGATGCTGTCGTAGAAGGTCGGGACCATCAGCAGGGTCAGCATGGTCGAGGTGATGGTGCCGCCGATGATGGCCACCGCCATCGGACGGTAGAACTCGCCGCCCTCGCCCAGGCCCAGGGCCACCGGCAGCATGCCGGCGATCAGGGCGAAGGTGGTCATCAGGATGGGACGCAAGCGCATGCGGCCGGCGTACATCAGCGCTTCCTCGCGGCCGTAGCCTTCCTCCTCACGCTTGCGGGCAGCGTCCAGCAGCAGGATGGCGTTCTTGGCCACCAGGCCCATCAGCATGATCACCCCGATCAGGCTCATCAGGTTGATGGTGCCGCCGGTCAGCAGCAGCGCCACCACCACGCCGATCAGGGACAGCGGCAGCGACAGCATCACCCCGCCCGGCGCCGTGAAGGAGCCGAACTGCATCACCAGGATCAAATACATCAGGCCGATGCCCGACACCAGGGCGATGCCCATTTCGCTGAACACTTCCTGCATGTCCTTGCCGGAGCCGCCCAGGGCCAGGCCGTAGCCCGGCGGGAAGTCGATGTTCTTGGCCAGCTTCATGGCGTCCGAGGTCACCTCGCCCGGCGAGCGGCCCTGTACGTTGGCCGACACGGAAATCACCCGTTTGCCATCCTTGTGCTTGATGCTGGACGGACCCTTGCCCATGGTGATGGTGGCGATCTGGTCCAGCGGCACCATCTTGCTGGTGCCGGACACGGCGATCGGCAGGCGCTCGATGTTCTCGGCCTTGGTGCGGTCTTCCGGGGCCAGGCGCACGGCCACGTCGCGGGTCTCGCCGGTGGGATCGACCCAGTCGCCCACCTCGATGCCGGCAAAGGCCACGCGCAGCGCGGTGGCGGCGTCGCCCGCGCCTATGCCCATGGAGTTGGCCAGGCCACGGTTGAGCTCGATCTGCAGCTCGTCCTTGGGGTCCTGCTCGGACAAGGTGACGTCCACCGCGCCCGGCACTTTCTTCAGCTCTTCCATGTAGCGGTTGGTCAGTTCCATCAGCTTGCGCGAATCCGGGCCGGTGAACTGTATCTGCACCGGCTTGCCGCCACCATTGTTGAGGTCGTCCAACACCGTGTACTCGGCGCCCACCAGGGTTTTCAGGCGCTCACGCAAATCCTTGGCCACTTCCGAGGCGGAGCGCTTGCGTTCCGTCTTCTTGCCGATCTTGACGTACACGCGGCCGCCCGACAGGTTGACGTAGGTGTTGGTTTCCTTGGTTTCCGGCAGCGAATGGGCCACCTCGGCGGCGCGCGACATCTTCAGGCGCGAGTATTCCAGGCTGCTGGAGGCCGGCACCCGCACGTCGATGGCGATGGTGCCGAAGTCGCTGGCCGGCACGAAGCTGGCGCCGCCGAACTTGGCCTGCAGGGCGATGGCGGCCACGAAGCTGAGCACGGCAATCACGGCCATGGAACGGCGGTGGTGCAAGGCCCAGGCAATCACGTTGCCGTAGCGGTCGGCCTGGCGGTCGAACCATTCGTTAAAGCGCTGCAGCACTTTCTCGAAGCCCTTGCGCGGCGCCGTGTGGTGGTCCGGCGGATCGCCCCAGAAGGCCGACAGCATGGGGTCCAGCGTGAACGAGATGAACAGCGACACGGCCACCGAGCAGGTCACGGTCAGCGCGAACGGACGGAACCATTCCCCGGTAATGCCGGGCATGAAGGCCACCGGGATGAACACGGCCATGATGGAGAAGGTGGTGGCGGCCACGGCCAGGCCGATCTCGGCCGTGCCATTGATGGCGGCGGTGCGGCGGTCGGCGCCCATCTGCATGTGGCGCACGATGTTTTCGCGCACCACGATGGCGTCGTCGATCAGCACGCCGATGGCCAGCGACAGGCCCAGCAGGGTCATGAAGTTCAGGGTGAAGCCGCACAGCCACACGCCAATGAAGGCGGCGATCACGGAGGTCGGCAGCGACAGCGCCGTGATCAGGGTCGAACGCCACGAGTTGAGGAAGGCGTACACCACGAAGATGGTCAGGCCGGCGCCCAGCACCAGGGCCTCGATCACATTGTTCAAGCTGTTCTGGGCATCCTCGCCGCCGTCGTCCGTGATTTCCAGCGAGGTGCCGGGCGGCAGGTCGGCCTTGATTTCCTTCAGGGCTTCGTGCACGCGCTTGGAGACGGTCACGGTGGACGCATCGCGCGAACGGGTGATGGAAATACCGACGTTGGGCTGGTTGGAGCGCATCGACAGGCTGTTGGTCTCGGCAAAGCCGTCCTGGATGGTGGCCACCTGCGACAGCCGTATCAGGTCGTCGCCATTGCGCTTGACCACCACCTGCTGGAAGTCCTCGGGACGCTCGATGCGGCCCACCAGGCGTATGCTTTTCTCATCCAGGTCGCCGCGCAGCTTGCCCACCGGGGCGTTGGTATTCTGCATGCGCAGGGCGTTGGTGACGTCGTTGACCGAGACGTTGTATTCGCGCAGCTTCTCGGCCTTGAGCAGCACCGACAGTTCGCGCTTGAGCGAACCGTCCACCGTCACCGTGGCCACGCCGTCGATGGCGCGGAAGCGGTCGGCCAGCTTGTCCTCGGCCAGGCGCGAAATCGCGGAATGGCTCTGGCTGGTGGACGACAGCGACAGCTGCATGATGGGCTGGGCCGCCGGGTCGATGCGCTGCAGGATAGGCTCGCGCATCTCGGTGGGCAGCTTGTAGCGCACCGAGGCGATGGCGTTACGGATATCGTCGGACGCTTCGATCAGGTTGCGGCTGAAGGTGAACTTCATGAAGATGGACGCCGAACCTTCGGAAGCCGTGCTGTTGAGCTCGGTCACGCCAGTGATGGACTGCAGCGATTTTTCCAGCCGGTTGACGATCTCGCGCTCCACGGTTTCCGGCGATGCGCCCGGATACGGGATGGACACCACGATGAAGGGCACTTCCACGTCCGGGTTCTGGTTGACGCGCAGCTTTTTCAGGGCCATCAGGCCCAGCGCCATCATGGCGATGATCAGCACGATCGTGGCGACCGGCCGCTTGATACTGAAATTGGACAGGAACATGGCTTAGTTTCCTTTGCTGACGGCGGGCGCGGTGCTGGCCGACGCGACGGTCCTGGTGCTGACCAGCTGGACCGGCTGGCCGTCGCGCACGGCCGAGCTGGGCGAACGCAGCAGGATGTCGCCGGCGGACAGGCCGCTGACCACCTGGCGCAGGCCGGTGCGCTCGTCGCGCGTGCCCAGGGTCAGGGGCGCCTTGCTCAGCACCCCGCCCTTGACGCGCCACACATAAGCGCTGTCGCCGGCCTGGACCACGGCCGAGGGCGGCACCATGAGGGCATTGCTGGTTTCCGCCTCGACCCGGCCTTCGGCGTACAGGCCGGCCACGCGCGGCTGGTTCTGGTCGGCAAACGACACCAGCACCTCGACCTGGCGCGTGATGGCGTTGGCGGCCGGATCGACGCGCTTGACCTTGCCGTTGAAATTCTGGCCAGGATAGCCGTTCACGCGGAACAGCACCGGCTGGCCGACCTTGACCACGCCGATCTTGTCGGCCGAGACCGTGCCTTCGAAGCGCATGCTGGTGGGGTCGATCACCTTGACCAGTTCCTTGCCGACCTGGGCCGTGTCGCCATTGGATACCTTGCGCTCGCTGACGATGCCGTCAAACGGGGCCCGCACCACGGTGCGGCCCAGCTGCTGGCGCGCCGAGGCCACCCGGGCGCGCGCGGCCACCAGCTCGCTCTGGGCATTGTTGCGGCGGATTTCAGTGTCTTCCAGGGCCTGGGTCGAGATCATGCCGGAGCTGCGCAGGGTTTTCTGGCGCTCGAACATGCGCTCGGCCTGCTCCAGGGTCTGGGCCGCGGCGCGCGCGGCCTCGTCGGCCGAGTTGACGCTGTCGCGGATCGAAGTTTCGTCCAGGCGCAGCAGCACATCGCCCTTCCTGACCTGCTCGCCATTCTCTTTCAGCACCTGCACGACCACGGCGGCCACCTCGGCGCGCAGGTCGGCGCGGCGCTCCGGCTGGATCGAGCCGGTGATGACGGGACCGGATGCCAGGGCGTTGCTTTCCACCGTCAGGGTGTCTTCGGGAGCCACTTTCAGGGTGACGAGCGGTTCCTGCTTTTTACCGTCCTTGCCGTCCTTGTCCGCCTGGGCGGTGGCGCTGGCGCTGGCGCTCCCTTTTTCAGGCTCTTTCACTGACTTGCCGCAAGCGACCAATGCGGTAGCGATGGCGAGGGCAAGTACGGTTTTGCGCAACATAGAGAATCTCCGGGTAGTGGTCGTAGTGCTGGATTTTTGGGTTTTACTATGGCCGCGAGTATCCGCAGCGCTTGACGGAGTGTCAATCAGCGGTGGAATGGATTGCTGGTTTTCGTGGCTGAATTGCTGAAATCGCGGATAGACGGCGTAGTTCAGGAATGAACTACTGTCCGGGTGCGCTGCATCGCGGACGGACGCAGCGGACAATCAGTTGTCCGCCGCCGGACGGCGGACGCCTGTTCAAGCGCGCGCGAACAGGTGGAACACCAGGTGGCCGATGGCGATGCCGGTGGCCAGGCCGCCGCAGATCTCGACCACCGTATGCCCCATGCGCTCGCGCAGCCAGCGGTGCTTCTGGTCGCCCTCGGCCAGGCGGTTGATGGCGGCGGCCTGCTTGCCCACGTGCTGGCGCAGGCTGTTGGCGTCGATCACCACGATGAAGCACAGCGCCACCGCCACACCGAAGGCCGGGTGGCCTATGCCCTCGCGCAGCGCGATCAGGGTGGCCATACTGGACACCACCGCGCTGTGGTTGCTGGGGAAGCCGCCGTTGCCCACCAGGTTGAAGGCCCACTTGCGCGCCTTGGCGCTGTTGATCAGGAACTTGATGGGGCCGACGGTGATCCAGGTCAGCAAGGGGGTGACGAGATAGGCGATGTCCATCTTGGGTATTTCCTTATGAAAAGTGGCGCAATTATGGCAGATGGGCACCATGCGGCGGTAGGGTCGGCTACAATCGCAGCCACCAACTTTACACAAAGACAAGCATGCAGCATTTCCGCGTTTCCTTCCTCGTCTCGCTCATACTCCTGGCACTGGCCGGCTGGTGGGGCTATAGCCACGGCGGCGGCGCCGGCCTGGCCTCGGCACTGTGGATCGCCGCCGTGCTGGGCGTGATGGAAGTCTCGCTCTCCTTCGACAACGCGGTGGTCAACGCCTCGGTGCTGCGCCACTGGGACGATTTCTGGCAAAAGCTGTTCCTGACGGTCGGCATCCTGGTGGCGGTGTTCGGCATGCGCCTGCTGTTTCCGCTGCTGATCGTCTCGGTGGCCACCGGCCAGGGCTTGCTGGACGTATGGCACATGGCCACTGCCAATCCGGCCGAGTACGCGCGCCACCTGACCGGCGCCCACGCCGAGGTGGCGGCATTCGGCGGCGCCTTCCTGCTGCTGGTCTTCCTGAACTTCCTGTTCGACGACGACAAGCATTTGCACTGGCTGGGCTGGCTGGAAAAAAAGGTCAACCAGCACGGCACGGAAAGCCTGGCCATCCTGCTGGCGCTGGGCGCGGTGTTCGCCTGCGTGGCCCTGGTGGAGCAGGCGGAGCAATATAAAGTGCTGGCGGCCGGCGTGGTGGGCGTCATCGTCTACCTGGCGGTGGGCTGGCTCAGCACCCTGCTGGAGGAAGACCCGCCGGACGACGACGAGGGTGACGACCTCACCGAGGCCGGCGTGGGCGGCGCCGTGGCCAAGGTGGCGCGCGGCAGCCTGGGCGGCTTCCTGTACCTGGAGGTGCTGGACGCCTCGTTCAGCTTTGACGGCGTGATCGGCGCCTTCGCCATCACCAGCGATGTGGTCATCATCATGCTGGGCCTGGCCATCGGCGCCATGTTCGTGCGTTCGCTGACCGTGTTCCTGGTGCACAAGGGCACGCTGGATGAATACGTCTACCTGGAGCACGGCGCCCACTACGCCATCGGCGTGCTGGCCATCATCATGCTGGCCAGCGTGCGCTACCACATCCCGGAATGGATTACCGGGCTGTCCGGGCTGGCCTTCATTTTGCTGTCGCTATGGTCGTCGGTTCGCAGCCGCCCGGCGTGATAAGATTGAAAATATTGTCCCTCTTTTGCCTTTATGACCCGCAACCGCGCCCTTGCCTACCTGTTCGGCCTGCTCATCGCCGCCGTGCTCCTGTTCGTGGCCTATACCTGGATCGTGCTGCACGTTTCCTATTCCGAGGGCGAACGGGCCGGCTTCCTGCAGAAATTCTCCAAGCGCGGCTGGGTCTGCAAGACCTGGGAGGGCGAAATCCTGCTGACCTCCATGCCGGGCGCAATCCCCGAAAAGTTCGAGTTCAGCGTGCGCGATGACGTCATCGCCAAGCAACTGTTCGAGGCCACCGGCAAGAAGGTCATCCTCAGCTATGAGCAGCACAAGGGCGTGCCCAGCCAGTGCTTCGGCGAAACCGAGTACTACGTCAGCAAGGTCAGCATACAACCTTGATCTGCATCAACATTGCCCACACGCTAACGCGGGGCGGCTTTCCATGGTTTCCGGTAAACTCGTTATTTTTGCCCAGAGCGACGGGCATTTATTTTCCGGAAATTCATCATGCGTCGCTCCCAACTCTTTATCGCCGCCATGCTCTCATGCGGCACCGCCCTGGCCCAAGACGTTTCCGCCCTCGGCGGCTTACTGAGCGTAAGCAATCCTGACAAGGAAAAAACCTTCAGCGCAGCCTTGAGCTACACCCACCCGGTGGGCGATTATGTCGGCCTGAGCCTGACCTACCTGAACGAAGGCCATCCCGACGACCACCACCGCGACGGCTTCGCGCCCCAGTTCTGGCTGCGCACGCACGACAAGCAGCGCGGCCTGACCTTGGGCGTCGGCGTTGGACAATATTTCTATTTCGACACCGCCTCCCTGCCGGGCGACAAATACACCAACGACCATGGCTGGGCCGGCATCTACAGCCTGCAAGCCACCTGGCACTTCGACAACCGCTGGTACGCCCAGGCCCAGCTGAACCGCATCCTGCCCGGCCACAAGGACAACAAGGACAGCACCACCTCGCTGATGGTGGGCGCCGGCTACCGCTTCGACGGCGTGCCGGGCGCCAAGCTGCACCTGCAAGGCCCCAGCACGGACGAGGCGTTGACGGTGCTGGCCGGCCAGGGCATCAGCAACAGCTTTTATTCGGAACGCTTCCGTACCGGCGGGCTGGAATACCGGCGCGCGGTGGGCAAATACGTGGACCTGACCCTGACCGCCCTCAACGAGGGCAATACCGCGCAAACCCAGCGCAATGGCGTGGCGGCCCAGCTGTGGCTGATCCGTTCGCTCAACACCAAGGTCGAGCTGGGCATGGGGGCGGGACCGTATTTCAACGCCACGGTGCCGGTGGCCGAGGGCCAGCGCTCGCACAAGGCGGGCCTGGTGACCATAGGCACGCGCTACCACTTCACCAAGCATGTGGTGGGGGAATTGATGTGGAACCGGGTGGTCAGCGATTACCACCGCGACGCCGACCTGCTGCTGGTCGGCCTCGGCTATACCTTCTAGGTCCGGGCGATCACGCCCGGTACGGCCTGCCGCTGCGGCACGTCACCGCTTTCGCGGCAACCGCCGTCGCTGCAGCCGCGCAGGCGGTTGCGATGGAATCAGGCCGCGCCGGATTGCCTGCGACGCTGGAGCCCCAGTGGCAGCGAGAAATGCTGCCCTTCACGTTGCCCACGTCGCTGCCGCGCAGGCGGCAGCCCATGCTGAGCTGAGCCGAGCTGAGCCGGGACGCGGCTGCCATCCTTACCGCGCGCGCCAGACACCGGCCGCCGGAGCCCCGGCGACGGGTTCCGCTGCCTTGATGGTCAGGCGGTCGATCACGTCCCGCGCAATCGAGGCCGACTGTTCGCGCTCCAGACGCGCCTTGGCGGCCGCGCGCGAGGCCAGCTCGGCCTGGGCATCATCCTTCTCGCAAGCCGCCTCTTCCACACGCACCTTGGCCTGCAGCGCTGCCAGGGCCTTCTGCGCCGCCGCGTGGCGCCGGGTTTCCAGTTCCAGCAGACGGGTCTTGGCTGCCGTCATCTCGGCCGTGGTTGCGGCCACCTTGCGCTGCATGGCGGCGTGGGCCTGGGCTGCTTCCATCAGGGATTGCTGGGCGGCGGCCTTGTCCACCATGGCCTGGGCGGCCTGCTGTTCGGCCAGGGCGCGCTGTTCGGCGGCGTCGGCGGCGGCCTGTTCGGCGTCCGCGCGGACACGGGCCTGCTCGGCGGCGTGCGCCTCCGCATCCAGGCGGCCGGCAATGGCCTTGGCCGCCCGCGCTTCGGACGCCGAGGCCAGGCGCTGCTGTTCGCGTTTTTGCTCGATCAGCGCCAGCGATTCGCGCTCGGCGGCGACGAATTCCTGCTCGGCCTGCAGCAGCGCCTCGGCGGCCACGGCCTTTTCCTGCTCGGCGCGGGCGCGCTCGGCCTGCACCGCACCCAGTTCGACCGCCAGGCGGGCTTGCGCGGCCAGCGCCTGGTTGGCGATTTCCTTTTGCTCAGCGTCGTGCGCCAGCTGGGCCGCCAGCTGGCTGGCCAGCTCGGCTTCCCTGGCCGCAGCGGCGGCCAGGCGCTGCTCCTGCTCCTGCTGCTGGCGCAGGGCCGCTGCCTGCGACTGCTCGGCCGCGGTACGGATGCGGGCCGCTTCGGCGGCGGCCTGCTCCAGTTCCAGCTTTTCCTTGAGCGCCGCGATGGCTTGCTGTTCGGCGGCCACGCGTGCCTGCTCGGCCCGCAGCAGCGCTTCGGCCTGTTCGGCCTTGTGCCGCGCCAGGTCGGCCGCCTGCCGCTCCACTTCCGCCTGGCGCGCCAGCGCCGCCACTTCCTGCTGCTCGGCCGCGTTGCGGCTGGCGGCCTGCTCGGCAGAGGCGCGCGCCAGGGCGGCGCGCTCATCGGCCAGGCGGGCTGCTTCCTGCTGCTGCTCGCTGTCGGCGCGGGCCGCCTCGGCGGCCGCCAGGTCGGCCGCCTGGCGCAGCCTGGCTTGTTCCAGCGCCGCGTGCTCGGCCTCCGTCCTGGCGTGGGTCTGCAATTCCGCCTCCTCCTCGGCCTGGACCCGGGCCAGGGCCACGGCGCGCAGCTGGCGGTCGGCTTCGATGCGCGCCTCGGTGGCCGCCAGGATGCGGGCGTCCGCTTCGCGCCGGGCCTGGGCGGCGGCGGCGGCCACCGCCTCCTGGCGCTCGCGGTGGATGGCAGCGTCGCGGATTTCCTTCTCGGTCTGCAGGCGCAAGTGCAGCGACTGCGCCGCGCTGCGCTCCGATTCGGCCTGGGCCAGGGCGATCTGTTCGCGCTCCTGCTCCAGGTGGGCCAGCGCGCGCGCCTCCTCCAGCGCGCGTACCTCGGCGGCGGCGCGCTTCAGGGCCGCTTCCAGCGCCACCTGGTCGGCGCGCTCGCGCTGCTTGGTCAGCTCCAGCGCCTCGGCTTCGGCCTCGGCCAGCTTTTGCGCGGTCAGGCGCGCGGCATAGGCCTGGCGTTCGCGCTCGCGCGCCATGGTTGCCATGCGGGCGTCGGCCGAGGCGATGCCGACTACCTCTTCCTTCGCGGCCTGCACGGCGGCCACGCGCTCGGCGGCCTGCATGCGGGCTTGTTCGGTTTCCGCTTCCAGTTCCTCGGCGGCGCGGGCGGCGCGCTCCGCCAGCTCTGACTCGGCAGCCATCTGCTCGCTGGCGCGCCGGCGATTTTCCTCCTCGGCCCTGGCGCGCTGCTCGGCAGCCAGGCGCACCTGGGTATCGGTTTCCACTCGGGCGCGCAGTTCGGCGGTTTCCTGCTTGACGGCGTCCAGGCGCGCCACGCTGGCCTGGGCGGCGGCGCGCAGCGATTCCAGCCGTTCACGGTTGGCGGCAATGGCCTGCTCCGCCACCTGGGCCTGCTGCAGGGCGGCGGCAGCGGCGGCCGCGTCCATGGCGGCGCGGTCCTCTGCCAGGGCGCGGGCGCGCGCTTCGGCGTGGGCCCGGCTCTCGGCCGCGCAAGCCGCCTTGGCCTCGGCTTCCACGCGGGCGATGGCTTCCTGGATGGCCTTCATCTCCATGGCGGCGCGCTCCGGTTTGGCGGGGACGGCAGTGGCTTCGTCTTCCGGCACGTCCAGCTGCGGCACGGCGTCGGCCGAGTAGGCTACGGTCAGGGTGGCGGGGGTGTCGCGCTGGGCCAGGTTTGCTTGCATGGGAGTTCTCGCTGTGGACGTATGCCTGGAGCATCCGGGAATTTGGGGAATCCAAATTATCAGCCAGCACATCATCCACATGAACGAGGAGTAGAAGGGAAATTACCCCCTACTTCTCCTCCTTCACGATGGAAACGCCGCCACAGCTCCCTTTAAGACTACCGGGAACCTCGAAAAACCTCGGTTTCTGAAAAGCACCCTCTGATGAATCAAGGACTTACAAGGTCATCGAAGATCAAAAAGTAGGTTTTTCGAGGCGCCATACCTATTCACAGTTCAAAATTTTAAAACTTTGATAAATTCGATTTGATATAGATCAAACCGTTTTAAATTAGTAGTCGAATAATAAAGTCTTCTAATGAAGAGATAACACCGCAATCACCTTGAGAATTATTTTCAGGACACATTTAATTATGAAAACATCCCTTTTTGCTATCGGGCTATTTGGATGCATATTGCAGCAGCTTGTTCTTGCGGCAAACCTGGCCGAAACCACAAACTGTATCCGAGATAATTACAGCAATACCACCTTTCCCGAGAGACTTCCGCCCGGCCCGCCTTTTAGAATCGTTCAAACTCAACATGGGATAACTAAAGTGAGTTTATTAGATGGTTATCGAATCCACTTTGATATAGAAAATAAATACCAAAATGCAGATATAAAGATTGAGCAATCCGATCCTGAAAAATTTCATCAAGACAAAATTAATATAAAGGCACAGTTTTATTTTATAAAAGAAAAAAATAAAAACAATATTGAAATAAATGAGATATCGAGAGACAACATCGATATCTTCAACATCTCGTTAAAGGAGGGAACCGGGTTAGGAAAAATCACTACCATCTTCTCCAACACTGAAAAAATAATTGCGACAATATATTTTTTCAGCTCAAAAAACTCGAATTCAGAAAAAACACAACTTTACTATGAAAATAGAATTACGGAAATTTCAATAAATTGCTTAACCAATTGATGAGTATATCATGTCTTTGATTACGTTAATCGGCATCGAACAACTCGTCGACGCACAAGTTGATCTAATATATGCAGAACAAGATTCTGGAATATCTTCTGGAAGTAGCGGTTGGGATCCGAACTGGGCGAACCCCAGCGGCCTTACTGGAGACTGGACACCAGAAATAACAACTGAAATCAACGCAGCAGTTGAGCTTACATTTGAGGCACTATTAAGCTCGCCTCAGGATTTCATAAAAGAAGTTAGCGAAGTCTACACCAATGCAGGAAAATTTTTTACGGGCGCACCCGGTAGTTTTTTTGATACAGGCGTTGATCCGGAAACAGGGCTGCGACCAGATGGTCGACTTGTTGGTAGCGGCTGCGGCGGAGAAAAAACCGATGCTTTCGTACCAGATTTTTTTGGCAAAGTCGATCTCAGACCATCTTGTACCAATCATGATACTCGCTGGGGAACACTCGGGTATTCAAAAGAGCTAGCCGATGCACAGTTGGGACAAGAAGTAACAGCAGCGCTCATAGCTGGAGGCTATAGTACAAGTATCGCGAATGCCGTGGGAAAAATCTATGAAGCTGGGGTAACAGTATTCGGAACCGAAGCCTATGCGCAAAAGCAAGCTGGAGCAGCTGCCGCAGCAGGAAGGAAATAAAAATGAAGATGCAGACGCCGGGTTTTCCAAAAGGCATCCGCGATCTAGTGGAAATTGAATTTCGTGGAGTGCACTTGACCTGGCTTTCCTGCCTGGCCCACATATTACGCTTTTGCGGCAGAGGAGTTAGCTTGGCAGATTTACTATCGCAAGCACCCATTCCAATGGGTGGCCCATCTCAACAGCAAGCGTTTAAAATTGCTCGGCAGCTAGGATTCGAAGTATGCTTGGCAGACCTCCATAAAGCCGCATGGCGCAACACACCTCATTCGTTCTTGATTGCGCAAAGAAAAAGTTCATACAGCTTTATAATCAGCGAGAAAATAAACAACAACTACAGACTGATACTCCCGGGATACCATGGGATGATCGTTATGACAGAAACCGAAATTAACCGCGACAACAAATTCATATGTTTACTAACATATAGAAGTAACGGAATTTTACCGAGGCAATACAAGCAGCATCAGAAATTATGGCTAATCCCGTGGGAAAAAGGATATCTTGGAAATTACGATGCCGCTCAAGTAGACGTCATACGAAGGGAACTTGAAACGCTACCATCTCCAAACTACTGCAAACCAAGCCTTGCAAGCTTTAGTGTCAAAGACCTTCTTCTAACACATAGTGCGCTATGTCCAAATCTTCCAAAACATTACGGCGTTTTTAGAAGAGTAAATCTAAAGCGAGAGGCAGATTTTGTAGACTTCAATCATATATTCCCAGCTTTAAGTAAACTCATCTCAGTGATAGAAAATACAAACGCAGCAAAAGCCAATAACCCAGTCAACTTCTCCGCAAAATTTTTTTGCGATTTTCTTACAATTCATCCATTCTTAAATGGGAACAGAAGAATCGCAATACTACTAATTTCCAATTACCTAAAAGAAATTGATTACACCATCAATTGGGAAGAGATTAGCCTGTCTGAGTTATACTATTGGACAAGACTGGCATCCAGAGGAAAAATATATACCTTAGAAAACGGCCTATTACGGGCTTTAAAAAAATAAATCATACTAGCTTGGACAACTTCGTATTTTCGCGGGAGGGTACTCCCTCCAAAACCATGGAGTTTTATCTCCATTTTTCTCGTAGACCCATATTTTATTATTTATCTTCATGACATAGGATGTCACATAACGAAGATTAGAAGTAACATCTGCCCATTCAACCATGAAACTCAGATGATCCACATCAGGATGTTTCCAGCAATAAATATAATGCACAACATACCGCCCTGGAGCATCATTGCGTACTGGCGGCAAATGCGGGGTCTCCATTGAATTCGGAAAGAGTTTATCAACATCGGAATCTTTCGATTTAATCGAGACTCGTCTTATGGTTTTAACGAAATTTACTACAGAAGGCACTGCAAAATTTATAGTAGATGCAAGATCGCGCTCATCATTAGCTACAAAAATCTTGTTTTTGATATCCATGTCCGGGGGACTAACAATCAGTCCATTGCGCTCAGCAAGCGAGTCCGCTGCAGCAGCGTCGCTTAATTGAACAAAGCCAAGAACCGCTGTAAAGAAATAAATTGCGACAGACATAATTTCCCCGCGAAGGTAGATTTATATTAGATTTTCATAACACTACTCCTTGGACATCGGAATGTCATACTACGTTCCCTTCTGACGGATCAGGGTTCGCATCCAATAATGCTTTTACACCGGCCACAGCGGCGGCTCATCCATCAGCGCGATCTGCTCGCGCAGTTCCAGGATGCGGTCCTGCCAGTAGCGCTGCGTGTTGAACCAAGGGAAAGCCACCGGGAAGGCGGGATCATCCCAGCGCCGCGCCAGCCAGGCCGAATAATGGATCAGGCGCAGGGTGCGCAGCGCTTCCACCAGGTACAGCTGGCGCGGTTCGAACTCGCGGAAATCCTCGTAGCCGGCCAGGATGTCGCCCAGCTGGCGCACCTGCTCGGCGCGCTCGCCGGACAGCATCATCCACAAGTCCTGGATGGCCGGGCCCATGCGGCTGTCGTCGAAGTCCACGAAGTGCGGTCCGGCGTCGGTCCACAGCACGTTGCCGCCGTGGCAATCGCCGTGCAGGCGCAGCTGGGGCAATTCCCCGGCCCGCTCATAGCAGCGCTGGACGCCGTCCAGCGCCTGGTCCAGCACGCTGCGGTAGGCTGCCTGCAATTCAGGCGGGATAAAGCCGTTGTCCAGCAAATAGGCGCGCGGCTCGGCGCCGAAGCTGGCGATGTCCAGGCTGGGCCGTTCCAGGAAGGGCTTGCGGGCGCCGACCTCGTGGATGCGGGCGATGAAGCGGCCGGTCCATTCCAGCACGGCCGGATCGCCCAGTTCGGGGGCGCGGCCGCCGTGGCGCGGGAACACGGCAAAGCGGAAACTGGCGAAGTGATGCAGGGTGCTGCCGCCCAGCGCCAGCGGCGGCACCACCGGGATTTCCTGTTCGGCCAGCTCGGCCGTGAAGGCGTGCTCCTCCAGGATGGCGGCGTCGCTCCAGCGTCCTGGCCGGTAGAACTTGGCCACCAGCGGCGCACCGTCTTCGATGCCGACCTGGTAGACGCGGTTCTCGTAGCTGTTCAGGGCCAGCAGGCGGCCGTCGCCGTACAGGCCTATGCTGGCCAGGGCGTCCAGCACGCAGTCCGGCCCGAGTTCGGAATAGGGATGGGGAGTAGTCATAGCCTGCATTGTACGGGACGGCGTATACTGTCGCCTTCAACCTTAGACAGAACAGAGCAAGATATGCAACTCGACCAGCCCTTGAGCGACAAAGAATTCGACGACCTCGACAGTTTCCTGCTGTCCGAGCGCAGCCCGGAAGACGCCATGACCATGGATACCCTGCACGGGTACCTGACCGCCATCGCCATCGGCCCCGAGCCCATCACCCCGGCCGAGTGGCTGCCGCGCGTCTGGGGCCAGGACGGCAAGCAGGCGCCGCAGTTCAAGAATCCCAAGGAAGAGGAGCGCATCGTCAACCTCATCATGCGCTTCATGAACGAGGTGCTGGTGACCTTCGAGGTGGCGCCCAAGGAATTCGAACCCCTGTTCGTCGAGCACGAACACGAGGGCCAGACCCTGATCAACGCCGAAGCCTGGTGCTGGGGCTTCTGGGAAGGCATGGAATTGCGTCCCGGTTCCTGGGACGCGATCTGGGATTCCGAAGTCGCCGACCTGATGCGCCCGATCTACCTGCTGGGCGCCGACGAGATCGAACAAGAGGAACTGCCGCTGGTGGAGGACCCGGTGCTGGCACACAAGCTGGGCCTGGAGCTGGAAGCCAACCTGCCCGCCATCTACAAGTGGTGGGTGCCGCGCCGCAAATCGCCGGTCAGCACTGTGACCCGCGAGGAACCCAAGGTTGGCCGCAACGACGACTGCCCCTGCGGCAGCGGCAAGAAGTACAAGAAATGCCACGGCGCCGAGCCCAAGGCTGAATAATCGGCAGCCAGCGTTTGGCGACGGCGCACCCGTGAGCGCCGCGCTATGGCGAGGGAGGCATGCAGGAGGCGGGCATCCCACGTAGAATCTAGGCAATAATTTTTGGAATGCCTATGTTCGCCCTGCCCTTCAAGCTGCCCACCACCGCCACCGCCCCGTTCTGCCCGTCCGAAGTGGCGGGCAGCGTCACCGTTCCACCCGGCCTGCCGCTGTGGAAAAAGATACTGCGTTTTGCCGGCCCTGGCCTGCTGGTCTCGGTCGGCTACATGGATCCGGGCAACTGGGCCACGGCCATCCAGGGCGGATCGCAGTTCGGCTACCAGCTGCTGTTCGTGGTGGTGCTGTCCAGCCTGGCGGCCATCGTGCTGCAGTGCTTGAGCATGCGGCTGGGCATCGTCACCGGCAAGGACCTGGCCGTGCACTGCCGCGAGCAGTATTCGCCGGCCGCCGCAAAGACGTTGTGGGGCTTCGCGGAAATCTCCATCATCGCCTGCGACCTGGCCGAGGTGCTGGGATGCGCGCTGGCCTTCAAGCTGCTGCTGGGCGTGTCGCTGCCGGTGGGCGTGGCCCTGACCGCGCTCGACACCCTGATCGTGCTAGGCCTCAAGGGCAAGGGCTTCCGCCAGATCGAGGCCATCGTGCTGGGGCTGATCATCACGGTGGGCGTCTGCCTGTTTGCCGAGCTGGTCTTCATCAAACCGGACTGGCACGCGGTGGCGGCCGGCCTGGTGCCCTCGGTATCCGCCCTCTCCAGCCGCGAGCCGCTGTACCTGGCGATCGGCATCCTGGGCGCCACCGTCATGCCGCACAACCTGTATCTGCATTCGTCCGTGGTGCAGACCCGCGTGGTGCGGCGCGATGAGCAGCACAAGCGCGAGGCGATAGGCCTGTCGCGCATCGACACCATCGTCTCCCTGCTGCTGGCGCTGCTGGTGAACGGCGCGATCCTGGTGCTGGCGGCGGCCGCCTTCCACCAGCCCGGCAATACCCGCGTGCTGGACATCGATGACGCCTACCATTTGCTCGACCCGATTGCCGGCACCGCGCTGGCCGGCATCCTGTTCGGACTGGCCCTGTTCGCCTCCGGCCAAAGCTCCACCTTCACAGGCACCATTGCCGGCCAGGTCATCATGGAAGGCTTTTTGAAGCTGAAGATACCGTGCTGGCAGCGCCGCTTCCTGACCCGTGCGCTGGCCCTGGTGCCGGCCATGATAGGCGTGCTGACGCTGGGCGAGCACTCGGTGGGCAAGCTGCTGGTGCTGAGCCAGGTGGTGCTCAGCCTGCAGCTGCCCTTCGCCATGTATCCGCTGGTCAGCCTGACCGGCAAGCGCGCCATCATGGGCGTGTTCGTCAACGCCTGGTGGACCGCGCTGGCGGGCTGGTTCCTGTTTGCCGTGATCTCGGCCGCCAATATCTGGCTGGTCTGGCAGGCGTTTACCGGTTAGCGGCTGGCGGCTGCTGGCTGGCGGCCGGGGTCTGGATGAAACGCACCGTTTCATCCAGGGTGGGCGCCAGCCAGCGCGCCGGGGCGGCCAGCGACACCACCAGGGTCACGTGGCTGACGCTGTCGTAGTAATGCTCCTGCACCGGCACCTGCTGCGCGCGCAGCAGCCTGGCCAGCTGGCCCGTGTTGCGCGACGGTTCCACCAGCTTGTCGCCGCGGGCGGCGATCAGCAGCGCCGGCGGCGCGCCCACGTGCGCGTGGTGGATGGGCTGCGAATCGGGCGGCGTGTCGGGATGGTGAAATACCGGCTTGACGTCCGGGTTCTCGATGGGCAGGAAATCGTAGGGGCCGGCCAGGCCTATCCAGCCGCTCAGCATGCGCGGCGACAGGCCCTGGCGCGCCAGCCAGCGGCCATCCAGCGCCAGCATGGCAGCGTTGTAGGCGCCCGAGCTGTGCCCCATCAGATAAAGGCGCTGCGGATCGCCGCCATAGCGGGCGATTTCGCGCCGGGTCCAGGCCACGGCCATGGCGCCATCGTCGAGGAAATCGGGATAGCTGACTTCGGGATACAGGCGGTAATCGGCAATCACAGCCACGATGCCGCGCGAGGCCAGCGCGCGGCCGACAAAGGCGTAGTCGCCGCGCTCGCCCTTGCGCCAGGTGCCGCCGTAGAAGAACACGACGACCGGCGCCTGCCCTTGCGCCTGCGGCGGGCGGTAGACATCGAGCCGGTGGCGCGCCGCCGGGCCATAGGACAGGCCAGCGGAGACTTCGGTATCGCCGCGCGGCGACAGCGCATTGAGGGTGCCCAGCGGCGAGCACGCCGCCAGGCCCAGCAGCAGCGGCACGGCCGCCAGGGTGATCAGGGAAATTCGCATGGTCGATTCAGTCCGTTTGTTCAGGACAAGTGTAAATCGACCTACAGCCGCCGTGCCGCACGGCTGGGTTCCCCCCAGCCCGTGTCAACCCGGGCCGGGCCAGGCGCCGCAACGACGCCATGCCAGTGTTGGCGCGGGCTGCCTGCCCGTTTCAACACGGTCAGGGCGAGGCGCGGCGCCGAAGACAGTGCACACGCACGGCAAGGCGCCGCAACGACGCCATGGCCGTGTTGAAGCGGGCTGTCAGAGCTTGATGAAGTGCTCGCGGTAGTACTTCAGCTCCTCGATGGACTCGACGATGTCGGCCAGCGCCGTGTGCATCTGGTGCTTCTTGAAGCCGCCCACCACCTCGGGTTTCCAGCGCTTGCACAGTTCCTTCAGCGTGGACACGTCGATGTTGCGATAATGGAAATACGCCTCCAGCTTGGGCATGTAGCGCACCATGAAACGGCGGTCCTGGCCGATGGTGTTGCCGCACATGGGCGCCTTGCCTTTCGGTACCCATTGCTTCATGAAGGCGATGAAGGCTTCCTCGGCCTCGGCTTCGGTCACGGTCGAGGCCTTGACCTTGTCGATCAGGCCGGAACGGCCATGGGTACCCTTGTTCCAGGCATCCATCTTGTCCAGGGTTTCATCGCTCTGGTGGATGACCAGCACCGGGCCTTCAGCCAGCACGTTCAGGTGCATGTCGGTGACGATCATGGCAACTTCGATAATACGGTCGGTGTCCGGCTCCAGGCCGGTCATTTCCATATCGACCCAGACCAGGTTCATCTCGTTCTGGCGCGGGGTGATGGGCGCTGCGGCGGGATCGGTGGGGAAGTCGTTCGCTTGTGACATAATTCTCTCTTGGCCTAATCAATCCGCCATTTTCTCACAGGCATAGAATGTATTCATACGCGTTTTCGATTTTGTTTGTTGCTTTCATCCTCATGACGCTGGTCGTGCGTTTCTGGCTGGCGTCGCGCCAGATCCGCCACGTACTGCGCCACCGCAACGCCGTCCCGCTCGAATTCGCTGAAAAAATCCCGCTGTCCGCCCACCAGAAGGCGGCTGACTATACGGTGGCGCGCGTCAAGCTGGGCTTGGTCGCCCTGCTGGCCAATACCGGACTGCTGGTCGGCCTCACCCTGCTGGGCGGACTGGACGCGCTGTCGGTCGCCATCTACGGCCAGACCGGCCCCGGCATGGCCTACCAGCTGGCCCTGCTGGCGGCTTACGCCGTCATTTCCGGCGCGGTCGACCTGCCGTTCGACTACTATAAACAATTCCACCTGGAGCAGCGCTACGGCTTCAACAAGATGAGCCGCGGCCTGTTCTTTGCCGACATCGCCAAGGGCACGGCGCTGGGCGCCGCCATCGGCCTGCCGCTGGTATGGGTGGTGCTGGCCCTGATGGATAAGGCCGGCGCCCTGTGGTGGCTGTACGCCTGGCTGGTGTGGAGCGGCTTCCAGCTGCTGATGATGGTGCTGTACCCGACCGTGATCGCGCCCCTGTTCAACAAGTTCTCGCCACTGGAGGATATGTCGCTCAAGGACCGCATCGAAGGCCTGATGGCGCGCGTGGGCTTCGCCTCCAAGGGATTGTTCGTCATGGACGGCTCCAAACGCAGCGCGCACGGCAACGCCTATTTCTCCGGCTTTGGCGCCAACAAGCGCATCGTGTTTTTCGACACCCTGCTGTCGCGCCTGGCGCCGCACGAGATCGAGGCAGTGCTGGCGCACGAACTGGGCCACTTCAAGCTCAAGCACATCGTCAAGCGCATCGCCGTCATGTTCGCCCTGTCGCTGGGCTTTTTGGCGCTGCTGGGCTACCTCAAGACCCAGACCTGGTTCTATACCGGCCTGGGCGTCAACCCCATGCTGCCGGGCCAGGCCCCGGACGCCATGGCCCTGCTGCTGTTCATGCTGGTCCTGCCCGTGTTCACCTTCCTGTTCGGGCCGCTGGCCTCGCTCAGCTCGCGCAAGCACGAATTCGAGGCCGACGCCTTCGCCGCCCGCCACACCGATGCGCGCGACCTGGTCTCGGCCCTGGTCAAGATGTACGAGGATAACGCCGCCACCCTGACGCCGGACCCGCTGCACTCGGCCTTTTACGATACGCATCCGCCGGCCAGCGTGCGCATCCGCCACCTCAACCTGGCGCTGCAATGAGCCGCCGCCCTGCCCCGGCCCGCAGCGCCAGCGCGGAACAACTGAGCGCCGTGGTGATTGCCGCCCACGGCCGCCACTACCTGGCCCAGGCCGACGACGGCCGCAAGCTGCAATGCGTCACGCGCGGCAAGAAGACCAATGTGGCGGTGGGCGACATCGTGCAACTGACCCTGACCTCGCCCGACCAGGCCGTGGTCGACGACATCGCCGAGCGCAAGACCCTGCTGTACCGCTCCGACCAGTACAAGTCCAAGCTGCTGGCCGCCAACCTGGACCAGCTGTTCATCGTGGTCGCCACCGAGCCGGGCTTCGCCGACGACCTGGTCTCGCGCGCCCTGGTGGCGGCCGAGGCGGCCGGCATCCAGGCCCACCTGATCCTCAACAAGGTGGATGTGGCCGACTCGCTGGACAAGACCCGGGCCCGCGTCGCCCCTTACGCGGCGCTGGGCTATGCGGTGCATGAAGTGTCGGCCAAGGCCGCGCCGGAGCAGGCCGTGGCCACGCTGGCGCCGCTGCTGGCCGGGAAGTCGTCCATCCTGATCGGCCAGTCCGGCATGGGCAAGTCCTCCCTGATCAACCTGCTGGTGCCGGAGGCCGACATCGCCACCCGCGAAATCTCCGCCGCGCTGGACACCGGCAAGCACACCACCACCTTCACCCGGCTGTACCGCCTGCCGGGCATGGGGCCGGGCTCCTGCATCATCGATTCGCCCGGCTTCCAGGAATTCGGCCTGTACCACCTGAGCGAAGGCATGCTGGAGCGCGCTTTCGTGGAATTCGCGCCCTATCTGGGCCACTGCCGCTTCTACAACTGCCGCCATCTGAGCGAGCCGCAGTGCGCCGTGCTGCAGGCGGTCGAGGAAGGCAAGATAGCGCCCATGCGCCAGCAACTGTACGCCCAGCTGCTGCACGAGTCATCGCAAACACTGTATTGAGCCACAAACCATAGACCTTCAAGCGGCTGCACTTGAACCGGAAACCAGGATGGAATTATTTGCAGTCAACTCCGAAGTAGCACAATGGGAAGCGGCGCTGGCGCCGCTGCGCGGACCGGCCCGGCTGTCGGTGCTCCTGCCTTTGGCCTGGCATCTGCGCCAGCGCGACACGGCGCGCGCCTGCCGGCTGGCCGACGAAGCCGGACAGCTGCTGACGGCCGCCGGCTTCAGCGACGAACGCCGGCTGCGCATGGCGGCGCGCCTGCAGCTGGTGCACGCCACGGCGGCCTGGCTGGCCGGCCAGCTGGAACGCGCCGCACAGCTGGCCACCGACGCGTTCGACGTCCTGTGCGGCCAGGGTGTTCATAGCGGCTGCGCCGACGCCCACTGGCTGCTGGCCTGGATCGCCATCGACCGCGGCGACCACGAAGGCTGCGACCGAGAACTGCGCGCCATGGCCGCCATCGCCCGCGAGGGCGGCGACGGACAGCGCGCCACCATTGCCGAGGCGGTGCAGGCGCGTTTCGCCGTGCTGCGCGATCCGGCGACGGCCAGCGCGCAGTGGGGCAACCGGTTCGGCACCGGCGCCGGGCGGCATCCCGGCGTGACGGTGTGGATCAACGACTTCCTGGCCCTGGCCGCCTCCCTGGGCGGCGACATCAGCAGCGCCGCCGGCCACTACCTGGCGGCGCACGAGGCGGCGCTGGAGACCGGACAGCTGCGCGCCGCCGTCACCGTCGCCACCAACATGGGCGAAAGCTTCGCCATGCTCAACGCGCACGACGCCGCACTGGAATGGATGCAGTCGGCCCTGCTGCTGGCGCGCCGCGCCGGCTGGCCGCCAACGCTCGGCGTGAGCCTGACCCAGACCGCCGACGCCCAGCGCCGCCTGGGCCGCCACGACGCCGCCGAGGAATTGCTGCAGGAAGCGCTGGCCATCCTGGCGCCGCTGCCGGGCGGGCGCGCCTACGCCATGGCGCTGTACTGCCTGGGCGACCTGTCGCTCGACCGCGGCCTTCACCAGCGCGCGCTGGACGCCTTCCTGCGCCTGCAGGAGCGCGCCGACGCCCTGCGCCAGTCCGACCTGCAGGCCGTGGCCCAGCGCGGCCGGGCCCACGCCCTGTGCCTGCTGGACCGGCCGCACCAGGCGCTGCAGGCCGCCACCCTGGCGGCGCACCTGGCCGCCCAGGCCAGCGCCGTGCTCCACGTCGCCGCCCTGCGGGTGCTGGCCCTGGTGCACGACCGCCACCCGCTGCCGCCGCCGCCCGCCATGACGGCCCACAGCGCCACCCTGCACTACCTGCAGCAGGCGCTGGCGGTGGCCGCCACCATCAAGGACTACACGGCGCCGCCCGAGCTGTTCGACGCCCTGGCCCAGGAATATGCGCGCCTGGGCGACCATGCGCTGGCCTACGCCACCGCCCGCCGCGCGGCCGCCGCCCGGGCCGCCACCCACAGCCAGGAAGCCACCAGCCGCGCCGTCGCCATGCAAGTGCACCATCGCAGCGAACGGGCGCGCGCCGAGGGCCAGCACCACCGCGAACTGGCGGCCGCCGAGGCGCGCCGCGCCGCCGTGCTGCAGCAGACCAGCGACACCTTGCAGCACCTGTCGGCCATCGGCCAGGAAATCACCGCGCACCTGGACGCCGCCGCCGTGTTCGGCACGCTGGACCGCCATGTGCATGCGCTGCTGCCGGCCGACACCTTTGCCATCTACCTGTGCGACAACCGGGGCGGCCCGCTGGTGCGCGCCTTCGGCGTGGAGGACGGCAAGCCGCTGGCGGCCAACACCATCGCACTCGACCATCCGCACGCGCATGCGGCGCGCTGCCTGAGCCAGCGGCGCGAGATCGTGGTCGAACATGCGCCCGGCGACACGGTGCGCCCCATCACGCCGCAATCGCTGCCCAGCATGAGCGCCCTGTTCGTGCCGCTGCTGGCCGGCGAGCGCGCGCTGGGCGTGATGACGGTGCAATCCATGCGCCTGCAGGCCTATGGCGAGCGCGAACGGCTGATCTTCCGCACCCTGTGCGCCTACGGCGCCATTGCGCTCGACAACGCCGACGCCTACCGCCAGCTCAAGGATGCCCAAACCCAGCTGGTGGCGCAGGAAAAGCTGGCCGCACTGGGCGCGCTGATGGCGGGCGTGGCGCACGAACTGAACACCCCGATCGGCAACAGCCTGCTGATCGCCAGCACCCTGCTGGAAAAGACCGAGGCCCTGCAGGCGCGCCTGAACGGCCCCGGCCTGCGCCGCTCGGAGCTGGCAGCCTATGTGGAGGACGCCGCCACCGCCTCGGGGCTGGTGATGCGCGGCCTGCACAGCGCAGCCGAACTGGTCAACAGCTTCAAGCAGGTTGCCATGGACCGCACCACCGAGCAGCGCCGCGTGTACAACCTGCGCCAGGTGGCGCACGAAGTGATCGCCACCATGATGAACCGGGTGCGCGCCGGCGGCCACCAGATCGATGCCGAACTGCCCGACAGCCTGCTGCTGGACGGCTACCCCGGCCCCTTCGGCCAGGTGCTGGCCAACTTCATCAACAACGCCCTGCTGCACGCCTTCGACCGCGATAGCGCCGGCCGCATGCGGCTGACGGCGGAGCCGGCCGGACCGGAGCGCATCCGCGTAGTGTTCACCGACAACGGCCGCGGCATCGCGCCCGAACACCTGTCGCGCATCTTCGATCCCTTCTTCACCACCAAGCTGGGCCAGGGCGGCAGCGGACTGGGACTGTCGATCAGCTACAACATCGTGACTGCCCTGCTGGGCGGGCAGATCAGCGTCGACAGCGGCCCGCAGGGCACCCGCTTCACCCTGGAGCTGCCGCTGTCGGCGCCGCGCCACGAGGTCCCGGCCAGCCAGATCTATCACTGAAGCGCCCAGGCGGCAGAATCTGCCGTTATTGGCCTGTCAAGCCGAATTCCATTTATAATTGATCGGCTCAGCCCTGCGCTTTCATCAGTTGCAATTATGTCTACCCAAAAACCGATCAAACACTATTTGCAGTTTTCCGACTTCACGCTGGACGAATACGAGTACGTAATTGAGCGCGCGCACCTGATCAAGCGAAAATTCAAGAATTACGAGATCTACCACCCGCTGGTGGACCGCACCCTGGTCATGGTGTTCGAGAAAAACTCCACCCGTACCCGCCTCTCCTTCGAGGCCGGCATGCACCAGCTGGGCGGCGCCGCCATCTACCTGAACACGCGCGACTCGCAGCTGGGACGCGGCGAACCGATCGAGGACGCCGGTCAGGTCATGAGCCGCATGTGCGACATCATCATGGTGCGCACCTTCGGCCAGGAGATCATCGAGCGCTTCGCCGCCTATTCGCGGGTGCCGGTGATCAACGGCCTGACCAACGAGCACCATCCCTGCCAGGTGCTGGCCGACATCTTCACCTACTACGAGCACCGCGGTCCCATCACCGGCAAGACCGTGGCCTGGGTGGGCGACGCCAACAACATGCTGTACTCCTGGCTGCAGGCGGCCGAGGTGTTCGGCTTCCATCTGAACGTGTCCACCCCCAAGGGCTACGACATGGACATGTCGCTGGTCTCGACCGACCGCTACACCTTCTTCGCCAACCCGTCCGACGCCTGCGCCGGCGCGCACCTGGTCAACACCGACGTCTGGACCAGCATGGGCTACGAAGAAGAAAACGCGGCGCGCCTGAAAGCCTTCGACGGCTGGATCGTGGACAGCGCCAAGATGGCGCGCGCCGCACCCGACGCCCTGTTCATGCACTGCCTGCCGGCCCACCGCGGCGAGGAAGTCTCGGCCGAGGTCATCGATGGCCCGCAGTCGGTGGTCTGGGACGAGGCCGAGAACCGCCTGCACGTGCAGAAGGCGCTGATCGAGTACCTGCTGCTCGGCCGCCTCGATAAAGAATAAACACCTCAACACACATTGGAACTAGCATGAGCGACATCAAAAAAGTAGTCCTCGCCTACTCTGGCGGCCTGGACACCTCCGTGATCCTGAAATGGCTGCAGGATAACTACCAGTGCGAAATCGTCACTTTCACGGCCGACCTGGGCCAGGGCGAGGAACTGGAACCGGCACGTGCCAAGGCGCTCAAGTTCGGCATCAAGCCGGAAAACATCTACATCGACGACGTGCGCGAAGAATTCGTGCGCGACTTCGTGTTCCCCATGTTCCGCGCCAATACCGTGTACGAGGGTGAATACCTGCTGGGCACCTCGATCGCCCGTCCGCTGATCGCCAAGCGCCTGATCGAGATCGCCAACGAGACCGGCGCCGACGCCATCTCGCACGGCGCCACCGGCAAGGGCAACGACCAGGTGCGCTTCGAACTGGGCGCCTACGCGCTGAAACCGGGTGTGAAAGTGATCGCCCCGTGGCGCGAGTGGGACCTGCTGTCGCGCGAAAAACTGCTGAAGTACGCGGAAGACGCCGGCATCGCCATCGACATGAAACACAAGAACGGCGGCGCGCCGTACTCGATGGACGCCAACCTGCTGCACATCTCCTTCGAAGGCCGCCACCTGGAAAACCCCAGCGCCGAAGCCGAGGAATCGATGTGGCGCTGGACCGTCAGCCCCGAGAAAGCGCCCGACCAGGCCGAGTACGTGGACCTGGAATACGAAAAGGGCGACATCGTGGCCATCAACGGCGTGCGCCTGTCGCCGGCCGCCGTGCTGACGGAACTGAACCGCCTGGGCGGCAAGCACGGCATCGGCCGCCTGGACCTGGTGGAGAACCGCTACGTCGGCATGAAGTCGCGCGGCTGCTACGAAACCCCGGGCGGCACCATCATGCTCAAGGGCCACCGCGCCATCGAATCGATCACCCTGGACCGCGAAGTGGCGCACCTGAAGGATGACCTGATGCCGCGCTACGCCTCGCTGATCTACAACGGCTACTGGTGGGCGCCGGAACGCGTTGCGCTGCAAACCCTGATCGACCATACCCAGCAGACCGTGAACGGCTGGGTGCGCGTCAAGCTGTACAAGGGCAATGTGATCGTGGTGTCGCGCGACTCCAAGACCGATTCGCTGTTCGACATGAACATCGCCACCTTCGACGAAGACGGCGGCGCCTACAACCAGGCCGACGCCGGCGGCTTCATCAAGCTGAACGCGCTGCGCATGCGCATCGCCGCCAACGCCCGCCTCAAGCGCGGCCAATAAGGCCGGCGCGTCGTAAATACAACGTCCGGCCCGCGCCGGGCGCATCACGGGCCGCTCCAGAGCGGCCCGTTCCGTGTCGTCCTCCCCTCCGCTGGCGCAAAATGATACATTGCGTTCAGTACACGTCATCCGCGGGGAGAACATGCTCAAAGACCTGGGTATCAAGACGAAACTGGCGGGTGGCCTCGGCGCCATCGTGGCCATCCTGCTCATCCTCCTGGTGCTGGCCTACACCAACTTCAGCAAGCTCTCGGACGCCAACGGGTGGGACCGCCACACGCTGGAAGTGCTACTCGAAACGAACAAGATAGAAACCTCGCTGCTGCAGGTGCAAAGCTCGACGCGCGGGTTCGTGTTCACCGGCGACGAAACCCTGACCAAGCCCATCGCCGAGGAGGAGCAGGCCGCCTTCGCCTACCTGGAGCACCTGCGCAGCCTGACCCGGGACAATCCCGGCCAGCAGGAACGCCTGCAGCGTCTCGATCCCCTGATACGGCAATGGCTGGCCAATGTGATCCATCCGGAGCTGGCCAAGCGGCGCGCGCTCAACCGGCAGCCCGGCTCGCCCCAGCAGGCCGCCACCCCGGCCGACATCCTCAACAGCTCGCGCACCATGGGCCAGATCCGCGTCCTGCTGGATCAGATCTCGGCCGAGGAACAGCGCCTGCTGGCAGTGCGCAGCAAGACCAGCACCGAGCTGCAGCAGGCAATGAATTTGATGCTGATCGTGGGCGGCTGCCTGGCGGTGCTGGCCGCCAGCGTGATCGGCTACACCATGTCGGCCGCGCTGCTGACGCCCATCCGCAACCTGGCCGCCGTTGCCGCCCGCATTACCGGCGGCGATGCGGGGGCGCGCGCCACCGTCCGTTCCGACGATGAACTGGGGCGCATGGCGGGCGCCTTCAACACCATGGCCCAGACCATCCAGGACAGCGCGCAAAAGGAAAGAGCCCTGACCGAACAGCTGCGCGCCAAGGTCGACGCGCTGCTGGGCGTGGTCAGCAAGGCCGCCTCCGGCGACCTGACCGGCAAGGTCACCGTCAGCGGCGAGGACGCCATCGGCCAGCTGGCGCTGGGCCTGCGCGCCATGCTGGACAACCTGCGCACCCTGATCAACAACGTGCAGAAGGCCGGCATCCAGGTCACCACCTCGGCCACCGAAATCGCCGCCTCGGCCAAGCAGCAGGAGGCCACCGGGGTGGAAACGGCCCAGACCAGCGTGGAAATCCTCAGCACCACCAAGGAAATCTCGGCCAACACCCAGCAGCTGCTCAAATCCATGGAAGAAGCCACCAGCGTGGCCGACTACACCACCCGCGCCACCGCCGACGCCCAGGCCAACCTGCACCGCATGGACGACACCATGCAAGCCATGGTGGCGGCCACCGACACCATCAACGCCAAGCTGGCCGCCCTGTCGGACAAGGCCAGCAACATCAACAGCGTGCTGACCACCATCACCAAGGTGGCCGACCAGACCAACATCCTGTCGCTGAACGCCGCCATCGAGGCCGAGAAGGCAGGCGAGGCCGGACGCGGCTTCTCGGTGGTGGCCACAGAGATCCGGCGCCTGGCCGACCAGACCTCGGTCTCGACCTGGGACATCGAGCAGATGCTCAAGGAAATGCAGTCGGCGGTATCGGCCAGCGTGATGGGCATGGACAAGTTCTCCGAGGAGATACGGCGCAGCGTGAGCGAGGTGCGCGAAGTGACGGCGCAGCTGTCCGCCGTGATGGAGCAGGTACAGAAACTGGCGCCGCAGTTCGAGGCCGTCCTGCAGGGCATGCAGTCGCAGGCCGTGGGCGCCGAGCAGATCACCTCCACCATGATGCAGCTGAACGACACCAACCAGCAGACCGTGGAATCGCTCAAGTCCACCAGCGAGGCGGTGATGCAGCTGCAGTATGCGGCCGGCGGCCTGCAATCGAGCGTGGCCACCTTCGCCGTCAACGCCGCCTGACGCTTGCGGGACTTCGCTTGTGGCGCGCCGCGTGCCACAATGCAGCCTGCGCCGTCATGCTTGACGGCAACCTGGAGAAATCATGTTGAAAGATTTGAGCATCAAGAAGAAGCTGTACCTGGGCTCGGGCGCGATCGCCATCCTGATCCTGATCCTGCTGGCGGTGGCGTCGAATAATTTTTCGCGCCTGTCGGAGGCCAATGCGCTGGACAAGCACACCATGGAAGTGCAGCTGGCCATCGATGCGCTGCGCAACGACCTGCTGCAGGTGCAGACCGAGGCGCGCGGCTATTACCTGACCGGCACCGAGGACCGCAAGGCGCGCGCCCTGGACGAGCTCAAGGACCTTCCGACCTCGGTCAAGCAGCTGCAGGACCTGACCCGCGACAATCCGGCCCAGGTGGAGCGCCTGCAAAAGCTGGGCGCCCTGATCGCCAGCTGGACCAGCGAAGTCATCGAAAAGCAGATGGCCTACCGCGAGCAGCTGGGCAACCAGCCCGGCGCCGCCGACACCATCGGCCGCACCCCGCAGTTCACCGCCGGCAGTCCGGCCATCAAGGCCGTGTACAAGACCCTGCAGGAGGCCAGCGACGAGGAAAACCGGCTGCAGCTGCAGCGCGCCAGCCTGTCCTCCGACCTGCACCGCAACATGACCCTGGTGCTGACCGTGGGCGGCGGCCTGTGCGTGGCGCTGTCGCTGGGCGTGTCCTACCTGCTGGGGCGCGCGCTGATGGCGCCGTTGACCAGCCTGACCGAGGGCGTGAGCCGCCTGGCGGCCGGCGAACAAGGTACGCGGGTGGCGGTACTGTCCGGCGACGAGCTGGGCCAGGTCACCCGGGAATTCAACCGCATGGCGCAAGCGATCCAGGACAGCCAGGAGCGCGAGCTGGCCGCCAGCAACCTGCTCAAGTCCAAGGTCGACTCGCTGCTGGGCGTGGTCAGCCAGGCCGCCTCAGGCGACCTGACCGGCAAGATCACCGTGTCCGGCGAGGACGCCATCGGCCGCCTGGCGGCCGGCCTGGGCACCATGTTCGGCAACCTGCGCACCCTGATCAACAACGTGCAGAAGGCCGGCATCCAGGTCACCACCTCGGCCACCGAGATCGCCGCCTCCGCCAAGCAGCAGGAGGCCACCGGGGTGGAGACGGCCCAGACCAGCGTGGAAATCCTCAGCACCACCAAGGAAATCTCGGCCAACACCCAGCAACTGCTGAAAACCATGGAAGATGCCACGTCGGTGGCCGACTACACCACCAGCGCCACGGCCGACGCCCAGGCCAACCTGCACCGCATGGACGACACCATGCAGCGCATGGTGTCGGCCACCGACGCCATCAACGCCAAGCTGGCCGCGCTGTCGGAAAAAGCCAGCAATATCAACAGCGTGCTGACCACCATCACCAAGGTGGCCGACCAGACCAACATCCTGTCGCTGAATGCCGCCATCGAGGCCGAGAAGGCAGGCGAGGCCGGGCGCGGCTTCTCGGTGGTGGCCACCGAGATCCGCCGCCTGGCCGACCAGACCTCGGTCTCGACCTGGGACATCGAGCAGATGCTCAAGGAAATGCAGTCGGCGGTGTCGGCCAGCGTGATGGGCATGGACAAGTTCTCCGAGGAGATACGGCGCAGCGTGACCGAGGTGCGCCAGGTCACCGACCAGCTGAGCGGCGTCATGGACCAGGTGCAGAAGCTGGCGCCGCAGTTCGACGCCGTGCTGCAGGGCATGCAGTCGCAGGCCGTGGGCGCCGAGCAGATCACGGCCACCATGATGCAGCTGAACGACGCCACCCAGCAGACCGTGGACTCGCTCAAGGCCACCAGCGAGGCGGTGCACCAGTTGCAGTACGCGGCCGGCGACCTGCAAGCCAGCGTGGCCAGCTTCGCGGTGGCGGTGTAGGGCATGAAGCAGTTGATTTTCCACATCGGCCAGGACCGCTACGGCTTGCGACTGCATGACGTGCTGCGCGTGCTGCCGCTGGTGGAATTGAAGCAGCTGCCGCTGGCGCCCCCCGAGGTGGCCGGGCTGATGGACCTGCACGGCGCCCCGGTGCCGGTGATCGACCTGGCGCGCCTGTCCGGCCTGCCGCCCAGCGCGCCGCACTTCGACACCCGCATCGTGTTGGTAGCCTACCGCGCGCCGGACGGCCGTTCCCATCCCCTCGGCCTGCTGGCCGAGCGGGTGGCCGGGGTACGCGAAGTACGCGACGACAAGCTGGCCGATGCCGGCGTTCTGGCCGCGCCCTTCCTGGGCCCGGTGGCCAGCGACGACGCTGGCATGGTGCAGCTGGTCGGGCTGGAGCAGTTGCTGCCAGCCGGGCTGCGCGCCCTGCTGTTCCAGGCGCCGCCACCTCTGGAGGGAGACGCGGGATGAGCGCCGCCCAGCAGCTGCTGCGTGCGGCCACCGGCTTGAACCTGTCGCGCCAGGCCGCCGAGCGGGCCGTCCGGAGCCGCATGGAGCGTACCGGGGCCCCCAGCCAGGACGCCTACCTGGCGCGCATGACGCCGGATGAGATGACGGCCCTGGTGGAACTGGTGGTGGTGCCGGAATCCTGGTTCTTCCGCGATCCGCTGGCTTTCACCGCCATGGCCGACATCCTGCGCGCCCGCGGCGGCGGCCTGCGTCCGGCACGCATCCTGTCCGTGCCCTGCGCCGGCGGCGAGGAACCGTACACCATCGCCATGGCCCTGGACGACGCCGGCTTCGCACCCGCATCCTTCGTGGTGGATGCCTATGACATCAGCCCCGGCTGCCTGGCGCGGGCGCAGGCCGGGGTCTACGGCCGCAACGCCTTCCGCAGCCGCGACCTGCGCTTCCGCGAGCACTACTTCGAGCCTGCCGGCGGCGGCGATTACCGCATCAAGGACGCCATCCGCCAGCAGGTGCGCTTCCAGCGGGCCAACCTGCTGGAGCTGGACACAGCGGGGCGCGAAGGTAGCTACGACGTGATCTTTTGCCGCAACCTGCTGATCTACTTCGACAAGCCGACCACCGCCGCCGCCATCGCCAGGCTGCGCATCCTGCTGGCCGACGACGGCGTGCTGTTCTCCGGGTACGCGGAAGTGCACGCGTTCTGCCAGAACGGCTTCTCGCCGCTGCCGTATGCCCAGGCCTTCGGGCTGCGGAAGGACGACGCGGCCGGCCAGGCGACGGAGGTGCGCGCGCTGCCTTCCCTGGCGGCGCCGCGCGTGCGCCGCCAGGGCTTGGCCTCGCCGTCCATCAGCCCTGCAGCCGCCGCGCCGCACGTAGGCGGGCCGGGCCTGGCTGAGCCAGGATCGTTCACCCCGCGCCAATCCGGGCCGCGTATGACCGGGGCGCGTATGGCCGGGCCGGGCGCAACGTCGGCCGTTCGTGGCCCGGCCGCCCCCACCTACGCCTCGTCCGTGGCGCCGCCGGCGCCGGGCGCCGCCCGCGTGCAGCTGGCGCGCGGTCCGGCGCCATCCGCCGCAGCCCCGTCCAGCGCCGTTATCCCGCCACCCGGCGGCGCCGCCGGCCAGGACCGCATCGCCGAGGCGCGCCGCCTGGCCGACAGCGGACGGCTCAGCGAGGCCGAGGCCCTGTGCCGCGCCCAGCTGGAGCAGGCGCCGGATACGGCCGAGGCCTATTTCATCCTCGGCCTGGTAAGCGAACTGGGCGGCAAGAGCGCCGAGTCCGGCGAGCACCTGCGGCGCTGCATCTACCTGCAGCCGGACCACTATGACGCCTTGTGCCACCTGGCGCTGCTGGCCGAAGCCGGCGGCGACAGCGCCAGCGCCGCCACCCTCAAGGCGCGCGCGGCCCGCATCTATCAACGCCGCCAGGCTAACGGAATCCGCACATCATGAGCCACCCCGACCACACCGCCATCGACTGCTGGAACCGTATCGGCGTGATGGGCGACCAGAGCTGCGAACAACTGCAGCGCGTCATCCACTGCCGCAACTGCGAAGTGTACGCGGCGGCCGCGCAAACCTTCATGCAGCGGCCCGTCGACGAGAGCTACCGCAAGGACTGGGCGGCCCACTTCCGCGCACCGGCCGGCGCCGGCGAGCTGCGCCCCCATTCGGGGCTGGTGTTCCGGGTGGGGCGCGAATGGCTGTCGCTACCGACTAGCATCTTCGTCTCGGTGGCGCCCGAGGCCAGGCCACATCGCCTGCCGCACCGCAATGCGCGCGGCCTGGCCGGCATCGTCAACGTGGGCGGCACCCTGTACCCCTGCATGTCGCTGGCGGCGCTACTGGACATCGAGGCCGGCGATGCGGTGGCGGCCAACGGCCGCCACATTTTCCCGCGCCTGCTGCTGATGCAGTGGGAAGGGCAGGCCTACGCCCTGCCGGTGCAGGACCTGCACGGCATCGTGCGCTACGCCGCCAGCGAGGTGAAGGCGCCGGCCGCCACCATGAACAAGGGCTTGTCACGCTTCCTGACCGGCGTGATCAGCGACGGCGACATGCGCATCGGCCTGCTGGACGCAGCGCTGGTCGGCTACCAACTGGAGAGAATCCTACGATGAGCCAGCAGAACGGCGACTTGAGCCAATTCTCCATGCGCGACCTGTTCCGCATGGAGGCCGACAGCCAGACCCAGGTCCTGACCGAGGGCCTGCTGGCCATGGAGCGCCACCAGGGCGACGCCAGGGCGGTGGAAGCCATGATGCGGGCCGCCCACTCGATCAAGGGCGCGGCCGCCATCGTCGGCCTGGACACCGTGGTGCAGCTGGCGCACGGCATGGAGGACGCCTTCATCGCGGCCCAGCACGGCAAGCTGAAGCTCACGCCCAACCGGGTCGACGTGCTGCTGGCCGGGGTCGACCTGATCCTGCAGATGTCGCGCCTGGACGACGCCGGCGCGGCTGCCTGGCAGGCCGCCCACGCCGGCCAGGTGCGCGCCGCCATGGAATCCATCGCCACCATCGCCTTCCTGCCCGAACCGGTCGACCTGCAGGCCGAGGCCGGGCTGGCCCCGCCACCGCCCCCCGCTCCGGCGCCGCAGCCGGCTGCGCCCGTATTACCGTCCGTATTCCCGCCCGGCGAACTGCCGCTGGCCGCGCCCGAGCCGCCGCCACCGCCGCCGGCGCCACCGGCGGTGCGCGCCGCGCCGGCCAAGGGTGCACAGAACTTCGACCGCCTGCTGGCGCTGGCCAGCGAAGCGCGCATCCATGCCCACCAGCTGCATGCCGTGATCCAGGACCTGCAGCGCTTCAAGCGCAGCCAGGGCGCCCTGTTCGCCCTGGTGGAGGAGCTGCATGAAGCGATCTCCAACGGCAGCGACAACGCGCTCAAGGAAAAATCCCTGCTGGCGCTGCAAAAGACCCATCCGCTCAAGCAGTTCGTGCTGGAGCACATCGCCGGCATGGAAGGCTATGAACGGCGCGTGCTGAGCGGGTCGCAGAACATGGTGGACGAGGTGCTGGCGCTGCGCATGCGGCCGTTCCGCGACGGCGTGCAAGCCTTCCCGCGCATGGTGCGCGACCTGGCCCGCAGCCTGGGCAAGGATGTGCAGCTGCAGATCCTGGGCGAGGACACCCTGGTCGACCGCGACATCCTGGCGCGCATGGAAAGCCCGCTCAACCACATGCTGCGCAACGCCGTCGACCACGGCATGGAAACGGCCGCCGAGCGGCTGGCGGCCGGCAAACCGGCCGGCGGCACCGTGGTGCTGGAGGCGCGCCACCGGGCCGGCATGCTGAGCATCGAGATCCACGACGACGGTCGTGGCGTGGACCTGGACAAGATCCGCCGCCGCGTGGTCGAGCGCAAGATGACCAGCGAGGCCATGGCGGCCGCCATGTCGCAGGCCGAGCTGCTGGAATTCCTGTTCCTGCCCTCCTTCAGCCTGAAGGATGGCATCACCGACATCTCCGGGCGCGGGGTCGGCCTGGACATCGTGCAGGACACCATCCGCGCCCTGAACGGCAGCGTCAGGCTGGAGTCGGAGTTCGGGCGCGGCTTCCATACGTCGATCACCCTGCCGCTGACCCAGTCCATCATGCGCTGCCTGGTGTGCGAGATCCAGGGCGAGGCCTACGCCCTGCCCATCGTCAAGGTCGAGCGGGTGCTGGAGGTGGCGCGCGAGGCCATCCACACGCTGGAAAACAAGCAGTTCTTCGAGCATGGCGGCGAGCACCTGGGGTTGGTTTCCGCGGCCCAGGTGCTGGAGCTGGGCCAGCGCGAATCGCGCGCCGCCGAGCTGCCGGTGCTGGTGATCGGCAATGGCGCGCGCCGCTACGCGCTGGTGGTGGACGCCATCCGCGGCGAACAAAGCCTGGCGGTGCAGGCCATCGACCCGGTGTTCGGCAAGATGCGCGACATCCTGGCCGCCGCCCTGCTGGACGATGGTGAGCCGGTGCTGATCCTGGACGTGCCCGACCTGCTGCTGTCGATCGACAAGCTGCTGCACGAGGGCGGCCTGCAGCAGCTGGCCCAGGCCGACCTGGCCGAGCGCCGCAAGATGAAGCGCATCCTGGTGGTGGACGATTCGCTCACCGTGCGCGAGATGGAGCGCAAGCTGCTGCAGGGACGAGGCTTCCAGGTCGACATCGCCATCGACGGCATGGATGGCTGGAACGTGGTGCGCAGCGGCGATTACGACCTGGTCATCACCGACGTCGACATGCCGCGCCTGGACGGCATCGAGCTGGTCAGCCTCATCAAGAAAGATATTCACCTGCACAAACTGCCGGTCATGATAGTCTCCTATAAAGACCGCCCCGAGGACCGCGCCCGCGGCCTGTCGGCCGGTGCGGACTATTATTTGACCAAAGGCAGTTTCCACGACGAGACCCTGCTGGACGCCGTGGCCGACCTGATAGGAGACGCCCGCAGATGAAAATCGCCATCGCCAACGATGTCGCCATGGCAGCCGAGGCGCTGCGGCGCGTGGTGGCCAGCACCGCCGAGCACCAGGTGCTGTGGATAGCCCGCACCGGGCTGGAAGCCGTGCGCATGTGCGCCGAGCACCGGCCCGACCTGATCCTGATGGACCTCAACATGCCCGAACTCGATGGGGTCGAGGCCACCCGCCAGATCATGGAGCAAAGCCCGTGCGCCATCCTGGTGGTGACCGGCCGGCCGCAGGACAATGTCAACCAGGTATTCCGCGCCCTGGGCGCCGGCGCGCTGGACGTGACCGCGACCCCGGTGCTGCAGGGCCAGCCGGGCGGCGATGCCGAGCTGCTGGCCAAGATACGCACCATGGACAAGCTGATACGCCACAGCGGCGGCAACCAGGCCATGGCGCCGAAAAATGCCGGCGCCCAAGGCAACGGCGCCGCCCAGCCGGCCGCCGAGGTGGCGGTACGCTCGCTGCTGGCCATAGGCGCCTCCACCGGCGGCCCGGTAGCCATTTCCAAGCTGCTGGCCGGATGGACCCCGCCGCCCAGCTGCGCCATCGTGGTGGTGCAGCACATCGATCAGCACTTCGCCGACAATTTCGCGCGCTGGCTGGGAGAACAGCTGGCCATGCCGGTGCGCGCCATCGACGACGGCGACGAATTGCAGGGCGGCGCGGTGCTGATTGCCAAGAGTAACGACCACTTAACGCTGGATCAAAATTATCGCTTGGGTTACGATGTTTCACCCAAGGATTATGCCTACCGGCCCTCGGTGGATGTGTTTTTCCACTGCGTGGCCCAGCACTGGCGGGGCGAAGCCATCGGCGTACTGCTGACCGGCATGGGGCGTGATGGTGCGGAAGGCCTGCTGGCCATGCGCCGCGCCGGCCACACCACCATCGCCCAGGACCAGGCCAGCAGCGCCGTGTACGGCATGCCGCGTGCTGCGGCTGAGCTCGATGCCGCCCAGATGGTGTTACCATTGAGCAAAATCGGCCCCGTGCTACGCACCACGCTGGGCGGGCGCACCTAGCCTAGCCGGCCGCACCTGGCCTTACAACCAAGAGAATACCGATGTCCGATGTAAATGCACTGCCGCCAGACCAGGAAACCACGCTGACCGCCTTCAAGGTGCGGGTGCTGCTGGTGGACGACCAGCTGATCATCGTGGAGGCGGTGCGCCGCATGCTGAGCGACCAGGCCGACATCGAATTCCACTACGTGACAGACGCCGCCATGGCCGTCACCACGGCCCAGCAGCTGCAACCCACCGTGATCCTGCAGGATCTGGTCATGCCCAGCATAGACGGCTTTGGCCTGATCAAGCTATACCGCGACGAGGAAAGCCTGCGCAGCGTGCCGGTGATCGTGCTGTCGGCCAAGGAAGACCCCAAGCTCAAGGCGCACAGCTTCGCCACCGGCGCCAACGACTACATGGTCAAGCTGCCGGACAAGCTGGAACTGCTGGCGCGCGTGCGCTACCACTCGGGCGCCCACATCAGCCGGCTGCAGCGCGACCAGGCCTTCCGCTTCCTGCGCGAGAGCCAGAAGAACCTGGCCGTGGCCAATATCGAGCTGCAAAAGCTGGCCGCGCTGGACGCCCTCACCGGTATTGCCAACCGCCGCCGCTATGACGAAACCCTGCAGCTGGAGTGGCAGCGCGCGCAGCGCGAGCGCGCCCCGCTGTCGCTGATGCTGTGCGACGTGGACTATTTCAAATCCTATAACGACAGCTACGGCCACCTGGCGGGCGATTTGTGCCTGAAAAAGGTGGCCGCCGTACTGACCGAACACTTGAAGCGCCCGGCCGACCTGGCCGCGCGCTACGGCGGCGAGGAATTTGCCATCATCCTGCCTGAAACCGACCTGGCCGGCGCACTGATCGTGGCCGAGTCATGCCGCCGCCACCTGGAACAGCTGGGCATAGACAATCCGCAGGCGCCGAGCGGCAACGTGGTTACCATGTCGATAGGCGTGGCGACCGTGGTGCCCTCGCCCGCTTCCAGCGTCGAACGCCTGCTGGAACAAGCAGACCAGGCTTTGTACGCCGCCAAGCGCGCCGGCCGCAACCGCATCCTCAGCGCGGCCGACCTGCCGGGCGATTCCGCATCCCCTTGAGAAAGACAACATGAGTGCACAGATCGACCACGTCAGCGTGGTGAAGAAATCGAATATCTATTTTGACGGCAAGTGCGTCTCGCACAGCGTGATCCTGGCCGACGGCAGCAAGAAAACCGTGGGCGTGATCTTCCCGTCCAGCCTGACCTTCAACACCGGCGCCCCGGAAACCATGGAAATCGTGGGCGGCGTGTGCAAGGTGCGCCTGGCCGGCGCCACCGAATGGAACACTTACGGCGCGGGCCAGGAATTCAAGGTCGGCGCCAACACCCACTTCGACATCGAGACCGTGGAAACGCTGGACTACGTCTGCCACTTCGGCTGATCCCCGCCTGATATCGCGTTAATCCCGCATTGACGCCCCGGGGCCGGGTCAGACAAACACCGGCTCCGCTTCCAGTTCCACCCCATAGCGGGCCTGCACATCGGCCTGTATCGCCCGCGCCAGCTTCACCACATCTGCCCCACTTGCCCCGCCGCGGTTCACCAGGACCAGCGCCTGCTTTTCATACACGCCGGCCGGCCCCAGGCTGCGCCCCTTCCAGCCACACTGGTCGATCAACCATCCGGCCGCCAGCTTTTCCGTGCCGTCAGGCTGGCGGTGGTGCACCAGATCGGGATAGCGTTCCAGCAGGGCCGCGCATTGCGCCTGCGTGACCACCGGATTCTTGAAGAAGCTGCCGGCGTTGCCAATCACGGCCGGGTCCGGCAACTTGCGGCGGCGGATGGCGGTCACGGCGTCGGCGATGGCACGCGGGCTGGGGGCCGGCTGCCCGGCCAGCGCGTCGGCCAGCTCGGCGTAGCGCAGGTTGGGCTGCCAGGCGCGCGGCAGCGCGAAGGTGACGTCGACGATGATCAGGCCGCGCTCGGCTTGCTGCTTGAACACGCTGTCGCGGTAGCCGAAGCGGCAGGCGGCGCGGTCCATGGCGAGCAGCTCGCCGGTGGACGGGTCCAGCGCCGTCAGGCTGTGGAACACGTCCTTGATTTCCAGTCCGTAGGCGCCGATATTCTGGATGGGCGCGGCGCCCACCGTGCCCGGGATCAGGGACAGGTTTTCCAGTCCGGGCCGGTCTTGCGCCAGGGTCCATTGCACGAAACCGTCCCAGTGTTCGCCGGCGGCGGCGCGCACGTAGTGGTGGGTCGCGTCGCTGGCCAGCAGTTCGCGGCCGGCCAGCGCGATGTGCAGCACCAGGCCCTCATAGTCGCCGGTCAGCAGCACGTTGCTGCCGCCGCCCAGCACCAGACGCGGCAGGGCCGCCAAGGCCGGATCGGCCAGCGCCGCACGCAGCTGTGCCAGCGTCTCCACCCGCAGGTAGGCCCGGGCCCGGGCCGCGATGCCGAAGGTGTTCAGGGTCTGGAGCGGGAACTGGTGCAGGATGGCGTCGGACATGGGAAATAACTGATAAATTTGGTCGATTATAGAGGGTATCGAGTAAAAAACCAGACGCTTAATGGGGGCGAACGGGCCGTTGTCCGTTAAAATGTCAGTCTTTATGATGCAGCCATAGCAACTTGCGCTGCAGGCCACACGAAAAAGGAATAGCCATGCCGTCGTTTGATGTAGTCTCCGAAGCCGATATGATCGAAGTGAAAAACGCTGTCGAGCAATCCAACAAGGAAATCTCCACCCGTTTCGACTTCAAGGGCAGCGATGCGCGCGTCGAGCAGAAGGACAATGAACTGACCATCTACGCCGATTCCGAATTCCAGTTGCAGCAGGTACGCGATGTGCTCACCAACAAGCTGGCCAAGCGCAAGGTCGACGTGCGCTTCCTGGAAGATGGCGACATCAAGAAGATCGGTGGCGACAAGCTCAAGCAGCCGGTCAAGATCAAGAACGGCATCGAGTCCGACGCCGCCAAGAAGATCGTTCGCGTCATCAAGGATAGCAAGATGAAGGTGCAGGCCAGCATACAGGGCGAGGCCGTGCGCGTGAGCGGCGCCAAGCGCGACGACCTGCAGGCCGCCATGGCCCTGCTGCGCAAGGACGTGCCCGACATGCCGCTGGAATTCAACAACTTCCGCGACTGAGGTCCGCCCGTCACGATGCTGTAGCAGACCTGGAGTACAATCGGCTGGCCAGCCCGCTCCAGGCACTGCCACGCGACCGCAACCCTTGCCTGGGCGCTCCGCCCAGCGATCAACCCCGGTAGTCTAAGGATAGCAATGAAACGTGTTGATGATTTCCGTCTGCGATTTGGCAACAACGAATACGTGCCCATCATGATAGGCGGAATGGGGGTCGATATCTCGACCTCGGAACTGGCGCTGGAAGCGGCCCGCCTGGGGGGCATCGGCCATATCTCGGACGCCATGGTGGAAGACGTGTCGGACCGCCGCTTCGACACCACCTTCGTCAAGGATAAGACCCGGCTCTACAAGTACAACATCAACAACTCGGACAAGTCCGTGGTGCAGTTCGACCTGGAGCGCCTGGCCGAAGCCCAGCGCCTGCACATAGGCCGCACCATGGAGCAGAAGAAGGGGCCGGGCCTGATCTTCGTGAACTGCATGGAAAAGCTGACCATGAACGGCCCGCGCGAGACCCTGCGCACCCGCTTGAACGCGGCGCTGGACGCCGGCATCGACGGCATCACCCTGTCGGCCGGCCTGCACTTCGGCTCGTTCGCCTTGATGGCTGACCATCCGCGCTTCCGCGAGGCCAAGCTGGGCATCATCGTATCCTCCGTGCGCGCGCTGCAGATCTTCCTGCGCAAGAACGCCAAGCTGAACCGCTTGCCCGACTACATCATCGTCGAAGGCCCGCTGGCCGGCGGCCACCTGGGCTTCGGCCTGGAGGACTGGGCCGAGTATGACCTGATGACTATCACCAAGGAACTGCTGGCCTACCTGAAGGAAGAGCAGCTGGACATTCCGCTGATTGCGGCCGGCGGCATCTTCACGGGCAGCGACGCGGTCAACTTCCTGGAGGCGGGCGCTGCTGGCGTGCAAGTGGCGACCCGCTTCACCGTCACCAAGGAGTGTGGCCTGCCGGACAAGGTCAAGCAGGAATACTTCAAGGCCTCGGAAAAGGACATCATCGTCAACGGCGTGTCGCCCACCGGCTATCCGATGCGCATGCTGAAGAACACGCCCGCCATCGGCGCAGGCACCCGCCCCGGCTGCGAGTCCTACGGCTACCTGCTGGATGCGACCGGCAACTGCGCCTACATCAACTCGTACAACCGCGAAGTGGCGGCCCATCCCGAGCTGAAAACCGTGTCGGTGATGGACAAGACCTGCTTGTGCACCCACATGCGCAACTTCAATTGCTGGACCTGCGGCCACTATACCTACAAGCTCAAGGACACTTCCCACCGCAAGCCCGATGGAGAGTACCAGCTGCTGACGGCCGAACATGTGTTCAAGGACTACCAGTTCAGCGTGGACAATCAGATAGCCCTGCCTGAAAAAGAATTCTAATCAGGATGGACCAAGCGGGCGCTGCAACGACGCCATGGTCATGTTGAAAAGCCCACCAAGGCCCGGTACGCACCGGGCCTTTTTTATCAGCCCTCCGAGGTGATGCGGCCTATCAAGGCTGCCAGTACTTCCTCTGCCAACTCGTTGTCGACCTGGCAGGTGCCGGCGTTCTCGTGTCCGCCGCCGCCGTATTCCAGCATCAGGGCGCCGATATTGGTTTTCGATGTGCGATTGAGGATGGATTTTCCGGTGGCGAACACCGTGTTCTGGTTTTTCACTCCCCACAGCACGTGGATGGAGATATTCGTCTCTGGGAACAGGGCGTAGATGATGAAGCGGTTGCCGGCGTAGATCACGTCTTCCTTACGCAGGTCCAGCACCACCAGGTTCTTGTGCACGGTGGCGCAGCGGCGGATCTGCTCCTTGCATTTTTCCGCGTGCTCGAAGTACAGGTCCTTGCGTTCCTTCACATCGGGCAGTTCCATGATTTGAGCTATGGTATTGGTCTTGCAATAGTCGATCAAGTCCATCATCAGGTTGTAGTTGGAGATGCGGAAGTCGCGGAAGCGCCCCAGGCCGGTGCGGGCGTCCATCAGGAAGTTCAGCAAGTCCCAGCCTTCGGGGTTGAGTACTTCCTGTTCGTTGAAGCGCGCCGCGTCGCCCTTGTCGACGGCCGCCATCATGTCGTTCCAGGATGCCGGGAAGGCGTCCAGGCCGCCATAGTAGTCGTACACCACGCGCGCGGCCGATGGGGCATCGGGATCGATCACATGGTTGGGACGTTCGCCGGTGTTGCGTATGGTTTCGGACAGGTGGTGGTCGAAAGCCAGATGCACGCCGGGCACATAGGGAAGATTGGTGGTGATGTCGCGGTCGCTGATAGCGATTTTACCGTCCTGCATGTCCTTGGGATGGACGAACAGGATGTCCTCGATCAGGTCCAGGTGCTTGAGCAGCACCGCGCACACCAGACCGTCGAAATCGCTACGCGTTACCAGACGGAATTTTTGCTCAGCCATGAATACGCCCTTGGGGTTGTGGAGCGGTCCATGATAACGCAAAAAAACCCCAATATGCACTGAGCGCGATCTTGAGCGCGTTCAGGCTGATTGGGGTTTTCTCTAATAACTAGCCTGACGATAACCTACTTTCACACTGGTTGCAGCACTATCATCGGCGCAGAGTCGTTTCACGGTCCTGTTC